>NZ_CP045696.1:0-600000 GCF_009676955.1 Sodaliphilus pleomorphus
TTGTACTACAAAAAGTGCCTCTTTTTGTTTTTATCATTATTAATGACAGCATCAAGTCAACATATCGAGAAATGGAATGAATGCCTTGCAATCATCAAGGACAATCTGCCCGTAGAGCAGTATAATGCTTGGTTTGCCCCCATTACTGCTTTGAAGTTTGACGACGGCAAGCTTGTTTTGCACGCACCCACGCAATACTTTGTTGAGCAAATTGAGTCAAGGTACCTCAACTTGCTCAAAGCTGTGATAATGCGTGTTTTTGGTAAGGTCAAGCTTTACTACAACTACGATGTTGTGAGCCACGAGCAGTCGGTGACCGAGGAAAACGATAACTCGAGCACGGTCATCAACAACCGCTACTTGTCGCAGTCGCGCCAGCCAGGCAACCCCTTTGAGCCTGTGCAGTATGCCGACGTTGACCCGCAGCTCAATCCTCGCAACACCTTTGAGAACTATTGCGACAGCAATAGCAACAAACTTGCAGTGAGCATTGGCATGGCTATAGCTACCGACCCCAATTGCAAGACATTTAACCCCTTGTTCATTTTCGGCCCAACGGGCGTGGGCAAGACCCATCTCATTCAAGCCATAGGCATCAAGATAAAAGAGAACAACCCGCGCGCGCGCGTCCTTTACCTCACGGCTCGCATTTTTGAAAGTCAGTACACAACTGCTGTGCGCGACAACAAGGTGAACGACTTCATCAACTTTTATCAAAGCATGGATGTGCTTATTCTTGACGACATACAGGAGTTTGCCGGCAAGCAAAAGACACAAAACACATTCTACCACATTTTCAACCAGCTTCACAGCCATGGCAAGCAGTTGATACTCTCAAGCGACTGCCGCCCCAGTGAGCTCGACGGCATGGTGCCACGCCTCATATCGCGTTTCAAGTGGGGCATGACTGTCGAATTGTCTAAGCCCGACTACGCGCTGCGTCGCAACGTACTGGAGCTCAAGGCATCGCAAGATGGACTTGTAATACCCGCCGAGGTGCTCGACTACATTGCAAGCAACGTTACCGACAGCATACGTGAGCTTGAGGGCATTGTGGTCTCACTCCTGGCCCATGCCACGATGCTCAACCAAGACATCAACATCGACCTGGCACGGTCGGTGATATCCAACTCGGTGAAAATCAATAAGCGCCAAGTTACGTTTGATATGATTGCCGAGACGGTAGCCAAACATTACAACATCGACTCGTCGCTCATCTATGGCAAAACCCGCAAGCGTGAGATATCTGATGCCAGGCAACTCGTGATGTACTTTGCACGCAAGGAGACCCAGCTGTCGTCAACCAACATTGGCATGCGGCTCGACCGTAACCATGCAACTGTGCTTCATGCCATCAAGCAAATTGAGCAAAGGCTGTCGGTAGAAAAGTCTTTCAGAGAGGAAGTTGAAAAAATCGAGGCTGAATTGAAGAAATAAATCATTCTCATATTTTTCACGCGACGGGCTTACTGGCAAATATCAAAAGTGAGCCCGTTTTCATGTGATTGATGATAAACAGCAATAAGCCGCCAGTCGTGATATCGACTGACGGCTTGTTTAGGAGTGTAATATGCTACTTGACTTATTTCACGACCTTGGTTGTCGTGTGGCTGCCATCGGTGTAATTGGTCACAACGATGTTTACGCCCTGGAAGGGCTCGGCGCTTTCTTGACCGCTCACGTTGTAGTAGCGCACGCTACTCACCGTCTTGGCAGCAGTCAAGTCGTTAACGCCCGTCGAGAGGGTAACCTTGAAGTTGAAGGCACTGCGTGCTGCCACCTCGCAGTCGTTGTTGTCGCGCGGGAGCTGGACTTCAACCAAAGTCTCCTTGCCGTTGTCGCAAGCATAGAGATTGTTGGCGCAGTCAAATGCTATATCGTTGAAGCCACGCAACTTTGTAGTTGTGATTGTATACAGCTCGGTAAGGGTGGGATTGGCCAGTGCTGCTGCCTGTTGTGCTGTGCTGCTTGTGCCTGCAGCCACCTTGTAGATGCCAAGCTTGTTGTTGCCTTTCGGTATAGCAAGCAGGCTGTAGTCGGTGTTGTAGGCAATGCCGCCGCCACGCACCACAGTCTTGATGTCGCTATAGTCCTCGGTCCAGTTGCCGTCGGCTCCACGGCTCACGTGCTTTAGCGCCGGCTGGGCATCGGTTGGTTCGCCGCGATATTGGGCATACCATATGCCGTTGCCGTCTTGGTCGTAGGCCAGTGATACCGACTGGGCCGAGATGGTGTACTGGCCGTCGAGCGGCATCACCATTGTGCTGGCCGAGATGGGGTCGCTCCAGCTTGTGGCTGTGCCCAGAGCATACTCGTTGCAGCTATAGTTCTCATAAGAGTATGACATGCCGTATTTCGACGACAGGTTTACAATCTTCAAGTCTTTTCCGCTGCCCACTATGTCGAAGGCTGCACTTGCGATTGCCACAGTTTTGCCCTCGGCGTTGGTCACGATACCCGTTGTGTCGGCTGCCAGAGTGCCATTGAAGATGGGAGTCCACTTGCTGAGGTCGTTGGGATCGAGCTCGTAGATGGGGTTGTTCACGCAGTCGAGCATGCCCACAAACACGCGGCCGTCTTTGCTTATTCTCACTTTCTTTACATGGAATGCTGTCGATTGAGCGCCCTTGGGATATTTGAAGTTTGCCATCGAAAGGCCGCCGTCGTAGCGTGCCACGAAGTTCAACTGCGGGTCAAACTCGAAGAGCCCGATGCCGCCATGCTGCTGAGAGAAATAAGTAGAGGGGGCCGAGGCTTGGCTCTCGCCGCACAGCACGCGGCCGAAGTGAGCACTCTCGGGATTGTTGTCGATGGCGATGCCATAGGGCGACCAGAACTGGATGGCCTTGTCCATTTCGACAGGTGACGTGATTGCAGCGCCTGTAGCTGTTATGCTCCAGGTGTAGGCGCCGTTTTTCAGGTCGCTCACTGCAACATCGGCAGTGTGCGTGCCTGCCGTCAATGCCTCGGCAGCTGTCAACTCCACAGTTTTTACAGGGGTGGTTGCACCGTCTTTATAGAAATTGATGGCAACTTTGGTTGCAGCGGCATTGAGCGTGTAGCTTATGGGCAGAGCTTCGGCGTAGCCTTCGACAAATTGATTGCCCTCGGGGAGGATGGCCGAGATGCCGTAGGCAAATGGATTCTGTGCACTGGCAGTGAGTGCTGCCATACACAGGCAGGTTAGTAAGATTTTCTTCATCGTTTATTTGTTTTAAGTAGTTAAATATATAAAAGGCTTCATGTTTGACGTGTCTTAAAGGTAGAGAGGAATTGCAGGGTGCATTCCTATTTAAGGAAGCAAATTGACAAAGGGCCTCGGCAGCTGTTTAAACCGAGGCCCTTTTACGTCTAAATTAATGCTCAGGTCATTTTATTTCATCACCTTGGTTGCAGTGTGACTGCCATCGGTGTAGTTGGTCACAACGATGTTCATGCCTTGGAACGGTTCGGCACTTTGCATGCCCAGAGTGTTCACATAGGTCACGTTCTTCACAGTCTTGGCTGCGGTCACATTGTTTACACCCGTGCTTTGGGGAGTAGTAAACTTGTAGGTGCGCAGGCCACCGCCAGGATAGACTTGATAAATAGTCTGGGTGCTGGGGTCAACTGTCAGCCAGTCGGCCTGGAAACCATTAGCATTGGCTGTTGCCACTGCGTCAACTTGTATCACAGGAGCCTCGCCAGCGCTGATGGTGCCATCGTCGTTGAAGGTAATCTCGGCCACTGCAAAACCGTCAAAATAGTTGGTAGGAGTGGGATATGCAATGTAGTTCTTGCCTTCGTACACAAATGGATAAGCGCCATTGCAAGCACCCTTGTTGGGCAGGGTAATAGGAGTAACCTTGAAGTTCTCACCATCCATCACCATGTCGCATGGAGTGGCGCTGCGCGACACATAGAGATAGTGCATGTCTTCGCTGCCTACAGGCTTCCAGGGCATGACAACAGTAGAGGTGCTTGGAGTTGTTCCTGCAGCAATTGCCTGATAAGAATTGTCGACATCGAGCTCGTCATCAGCAACTCGCATTATGCCTACGCCTGTGTTGGTAGCTCCCACAAGATAGAGTGAACCATCGGTGAGCATGTTGCCTTCGGCGCAGCCCAAGAAGTCGCAACGACCCTTAACAATAGATTCGGTAGGCAAGTTGTAATTTTTCACCGTTTTGCCATCGGCGCTCACAACCTTGATTTGTACGGTGTCGGTGCGGTATTCATTGGGGAACGTGCAAAGACTGATGACAATATTGCCCGCTTCGTCATAGGAAACACCAGTGGCTTTGCCCGATGGAATCGTTTTCACGAGCTTGCCCGTGAGGTCATACACTTGAAGCTCTTGTTTTGCCTTGTTTTGGATATAGAACTGGTTGTTAAGGCCAAAGCCTTGACGGCATTCAAGACTTGGCAACTCTGCAGGCCAAGCCACATCGGTAGCCTTGGTGATGGTGTAACCATCGGCTGTAGTATCGGCCAAGGCACTGGTAAACATTGCTGCACAAGCAGCTAAAAGTAAAACTTTCTTCATAATAATTTTTAGTTTAAGTTAAATTAAAAGATTAATATCTTATTATATAAAGTGTATATGTCGTTTGAGTTTCCGCACATGAAAGGTATATTTGGTAGCTTTCACATTTTTTCAAGGCAAATTTAACGCTGTATTTTCAAAATTGCAAATTTCAGCTGTAAATTTTCATTAAATCGCGAGCCTGGGGTGCAATTTATTTTGTCGCACATCGCTCCATCGCGATAATGCACCGCCTGCACAACACAATTGAGTTGTGCATGATGCAGTTTTTTGTAACTTTGCACAGTAAAAGAAACAATTACAGCAACTATGAAGAAGAAACAGTTGATATTGCCGTTCATGGCCATGTGCATTGCACTGGTCATGACGGTGCAACATGCTCAAGGAGCGAATGACAACAATGGCGAGGTGCGCATCACTCTGCTCGAGACAAGTGACGTGCACGGGTGTTTTTTCCCATATGACTTCATCACTGGCAAGCCACGGGCAGGCTCGATAGCCCGACTTAGCACCTATGTCGACTCGCTGCGCGCCACACTGGGCGACGGCCTTGTATTGCTCGACAATGGCGATATTCTGCAAGGGCAGCCCATCAGCTACTACTACAACTATGTGGACACCACCCAGCAAAATATTGCGGCGCAGGTCGTGAATTACCTGGGCTATGATGCCCAAGCGGTGGGCAACCACGACGTTGAGCCAGGACACGCCGTGTACGACAAGTGGATGGGCGAGGTGAAATGCCCCGTGCTGGGTGCCAACATTGTGAACACTGCAACGGGCTCCCCCTATGTGAAACCCTACACGATATTGCACAAGAAAGGCGTGAAAATTGCTGTGCTGGGCATGTTGACGCCTGCCATCCCCAACTGGCTTGCACCGCGCATCTACAGCGGCCTGCGCATCGACGACATCGTTGAGAGCTGCAAGTATTGGATAAAATACATCCACGACAACGAGAACCCCGACCTCGTCGTGGGATTGTTTCACAGTGGCCTTGAGGGCGGCATTGTCACGTCGTCTTATTGCGAAAACGAAGCTCTGGCCGTTGCCAGGCAGGTCGAGGGCATCGACATCATCTTCTTTGGTCACGACCACGTGAAGCACAACAGCGTGGAAAACGGGGTGTTGCTGCTCAACTCGGCCAACAATGCCATGCAGGTGGCCAGAGCCGACGTCACCCTGCATCGCGAAGGCGACTGCAGCTGGAGGCTCGACATGAAAAAGGGCTCGTTGGTCGACTATACCACCATCAAGCCCGACAGCCAGTATATGGCACATTTCAAGCCCCAGCTCGACAGCGTGAAGTCATGGGTAAACCAGCCCATTGGTACACTCGAGAGCGACTTGAGTAGCGAGGACTGCTTCTTTGGCAACAGCGCCTTTACCGATTTGATTCTGAACCTTCAGCTCAAGCTCACCGGAGCCGATGTGGCTTTCAATGCACCACTCTCGGCTCATGCTGTGCTACACAAGGGCACCATCACAGTGGGTGACATGTTCAACCTTTACCGGTTTGAAAACCAGCTCTATGTGATGAAACTCACAGGTGAAGAAATAAGGAAGCACTTGGAGATGAGCTACGACCTGTGGGTAAACACCATGACCAGTCCAAGCGATCACCTTTTCAACCTTTCGGCAAGCAACGGCAACAAGGGATTATGGTTTGCTAACCCCACCTACAACTTTGACAGCGCCGCGGGCATCGACTATGTGGTCGACGTGTCCAAGCCCAAAGGCAGCAAGGTGAAGATATTGAGGATGAGCAATGGCAAGCCCTTCGACTTGCACAAGACCTACAAGGTGGCACTCAACAGCTACCGTGCCAACGGCGGCGGGCAGCTCCTGACCAAGGGCGCAGGCATAGCCAAGGATGAGCTGGAAAGCCGCGTGATATACAAGAGTGCACGCGACCAGCGATTCTACTTGATGCAAGAAATCAAGCGAGAGGGAACAATTGCGCCCAAACCTAACAACAACTGGCGCTTCGTGCCCGAGCAGTGGGTGAAGCCAGCTGCCCAACGCGACCGCGCCATACTGTTTGGAAAATAAAGAAATGCGTATTATTTTTCTCATCATGCTGCTGGCAGCCATGTGCACCACAGCCTGCAATACACTAAAAAACATGGACTCAACTCTCAACAACCAGCAACTGCTCGCAGTCGACACTGTCGCGGCACTGGGGCATCGATACATTGTAATGAAACCAAAAGCTGGGACTGAAGTGCTCACGCAGAGCGGCACCGCTCCCGATGTGAACGACGGCAGCTTGCTGCTCAGTGTGGCTGCAGCTTTCACCGGCGACGACCTCACGACAGTGTGTGGCGACCATGTCGTGGCAGGAACACTGCACAAGGGATATGCCGATGTGACAACGACCGGGCACATGCTCATCGTGGATGGTAAGGTGAAAATTTTGCCCAGCGACATCATAGACCAATCCATAAAATCGGCCACAGCACATCGTGGCTACCTATTTCAGCAATGCTATATTGTAGAAAACGGTGTCGCACACGTCGATCGCATCCCGCAAGCCATCATCGACCGCAGGCCGCACATCATTTTCAGAGCTGCAGTGCTCATGGCCGATGGCAGCTTCGCTATCGTGCAAGGTGCCGACGAGCAATATCCCGAGGAGTTTGTTGCAGGCATTGTGCAACTGGGAGCGCGCGATGCTCTGTATCTCGACATGGGCACTTGGGCCTATGGGTGGTATCGCACTATGGCAGGTGGCACGACGACCGAGCTTGCCAAGCGCTACGACAACACCCGATTCCAAAGCAATTGGCTCATAATAAGAGCAAAAAAATGATTACAGACGAGTCTCATATTTATTTGGTGAAGAGGCAAAAAAGTTGTACCTTTGCACCGCTTTAAAGTTTCCGTGTGATGGGAAATTAAGGCAATACACTTAATTTTTAGTAACACAATCAATTACAAACAATGAAAACTTTTCAATTAAACGCAGAACCAAGAACTGATCTTGGCAAGAAGGCCGCCAAGGCCCTTCGCAACGAGAAAAAAATCCCCGTAGTGCTCAATGGCGGCAAGCTCATCCAGTTTGAGCAAAACGAAAAGGGCGAGTGGGTTTACAATGGCAAGCTCGAAGCTGGCGAGAAAGCGGTGATGACCACTGCAGCTGGCAAGGGTGTGATAACTACCGACCTGGTCGTGAAATTCAACGACGTGCGCAAGTTGGTCTACACGCCCGAGATTTATGTCGTCGACCTTACCTTCAACGGCGAGACGCACAAGGCAGTTCTCAAAGATATTCAATTCCACCCACTCACCGACGACATCCTGCACATGGACTTCCTCGAGGTGAACGACCAGAAGCCTGTGGTAGTAGAGGTGCCTGTGCACGTCACTGGCCACGCTGCTGGTGTGAAGGCAGGTGGCAAGCTCTACCTCAACATGAAGCGTGTGAAGGTGAAGGGCATCTACACCAACATTCCCGAGTCGCTCGACGTCAATGTCGATGCACTCACGATTGGCAAGGCTATCAAGGTGGGCGACCTCAAGTTTGACAACTTCGAGCTTGTAAGCGCCAAGGATCTTGTGATCACCGGTGTGCGTGCAACGCGCAATGCTGCCACCGACGATGCCACAGCAACAGCCGAAGGTGCCGAGGGTGAAGAGGGCGCAGCTGCTACCGGCGCTGCAGCCGAGTAATTCAATATCAAATTACGCTGAATGAAGTATTTAATTGTCGGCTTGGGTAACATTGGTGAAGAATACCAAGGCACCCGCCACAACATAGGTTTTACAGTATTGGATGCCTTTGCCAAGGCGTCCAATATTGTTTTCACAACCCAGCGTTACGGTGATGTGGCCGAAATGCGCCTCAAGAACCAGCAATTGCTGCTCTTGAAACCGTCGACCTACATGAACCTGAGCGGTGAGGCCGTGAGATACTGGAAAAATAAAGAAAATATCGATCTCGACCACATTCTCGTGGTTGTCGACGACATCGCATTGCCCTTTGGCGTGATACGCCTGCGTGGCAAGGGGGCCGACGGCGGCCACAATGGGTTGAAAAACATCACAGCCATGCTGGGTTCGAACGCCTTTGCCCGGCTGCGTTTCGGCATGGGCAATGATTTTCCCCGCGGCATGCAGATCGACTATGTGCTGGGCCACCCCACTGATGATGAGCTGGCCATACTGCCCCAGCGCATCGATGTAGCCATCGAAGCCATCAAGGCCTTTTGCCTCTCGGGCCTGAGTTTTGCAATGACCAATTTCAACAACAAGTGAGTGCATGATGAAGGACGTGAGAATTGACAAATGGCTCTGGGCTGTGCGCGTGTTCAAGACGCGTTCGATGGCTACCGAGGCTTGCAAACTGGGCCGTGTGACAATAGCGGGCATGAACGTGAAGCCTTCGCACATTATCAAAGTGGGCGACAAGATATCGGTGCGCAAGCCGCCCATCACGTTCACCTTCGAGGTGCTTGCGCTGCTCGACAACAGGGTAGGGGCCAAGTTGGTGCCCAACTACTTGAAAAATGTGACTACGCCCGACCAGTATGAGTTGCTTGAAATGGCACGCATAGGCGGTTTTGTCAAGCGACAGAAGGGCTTGGGACGCCCTACCAAGAAGGATGGGCGAGAAATGAAAGAGTTCACCGAAGAGGCTTTCTTTGGTTTTGACGACTGGGACGATGAGAATCCCTTGTGGACCGAGGACGACGAGAAAAAGCTCGGGAGCAGGCATCACACCGAGGGTTAAGGCTCTCTATTATAAAAAAAGCAAGTCCTGGACAGTGTTTTACCCGCTGTTCAGGACTTGCAGTATATCATGTGATTTGTGGTCTACCTCGATATTTTGTAGATTGTGCCCTCGATGAGCGAGCAATACACATCGCCAGTGCCAGGGTCAACAGCAAAGCCGTTCACCTCGCTGCTGCCCATTTCATACTTCACCACCACCTGGTGGGTTTTCTCGTCGACGATGGCCAGCATGCCCTGACGGCTGCCCGTGTAGATGTAGCCGTTGTGCACAAGGATGGGGCAGGGAGCATGCTCGTAGCCCATGCCCAGGTCAACTGACCACAGCAGGTTGAAAGCACTGTCCTCGGTGCTCATGGCCACGAGCATGCCTTCCATAGTCTTGGCATAGGCCACCTTGCCGTCTTCGCTCGCCCCAAGGCTCTCGCGCACCTTGCGTGCCTGAGTTTCACGCCACAATTGGGTGCCGGTTTTGCGGTCGATGGCTGTAGCGGCACGGTCGGGGGCAACGATGAGCACGCGGTCGCTCGTGACCACAGGCACCACGTTGCCAGGGCTCAGCAGGTTTTGCGATTTTCCGTTGCTCCACGACCACTCGAGGCGGCCAGTTTTCTTGTCGAGGCAACGCAGGCGGGTATCCCAAGCTCCAAATATCACATCGCCGTCTTTCACCACTGGTTCGGCCTGGCAATAATTGCCAATGCTGTCGTATTGCCACTTGAGCTTGTGGCGGTCGACATTCCATGCCTGGAATATCTTGTATCCGCCTTGATACAAGATGCCATCGGCAATGAGACCATCGGCCACATAGGGACCTGCAGCTTTATACTGCCATACCATTTTGCCAGTTGTCTTGTTTAGCCACACAAGGCGCTTGTCGGCCGTGGGTACAATCACATATTTCTGGCCTACAACCGGGCGTGAAAACAGCATGGCGTCGGTCTTGTAGCCCCACCGCACTTGACGAGAAGCCTTGTCTACAGCCTTGCAATAGCCCAGCGAGTTGCCGAAATAGATGTTGCGGCTATCGACGGCCAGACGCGTGAAAATGGACGCATTGTCGGCATATACCTTTTGAACGTTGAAGCCAGCCGAAACCAGGTTTTGGAATTTGGGCTTAGGCGTGTCGTAATAATCGAGATTAGGCTTATACACATACATGAGTTCTGGCTCGTTGCCGATGCGCTTGTTGTAGACTTGTATCCAATCACGTTTCAAGTCCACATCCATGAGTGTGTAGCCATAGTCGTGGTTGTGCATGTCGAGGGCCCTCACCACAATGCCCATAATGCCATCGGTTTCATACTGTTTCCATGCATGGTAGTGGCCGCCCAGGTGGGTGATGACGGGATATTTCTTCAACACCTTCACATAGTCGCGGAAGTTGTCGAGATCGGCATTGATGGGGTAGTGATTGAAACTGAACACCTTCATGCCCGGTTTTACCCGCTCGGCCAGGGTCTTGTCGAGCCACAAGAGGTCTTCCTGCTTGATGTGACCGTCGCCCATTTTCATGAAGGGGCCACAGTTCATGCCCACAACCACGAGAGAGTCGATGTTGAAGACGAAGCGGTCGGCGCCCCACAGGTCGTTGAAGGTCTTGCACGCGCTTTGGCTCCAAGTGTTTTCATGATTGCCTGGTATCACATATAAGGGCTTGGTGAGGCTGTCGAGAATCGATTTCACATTTCGCAACTGTGCATCGCTGCCCTCGTTGGTCAAGTCGCCAGTCAAGACCACAACATCCACGTCACTCTTGTTGATTTCGGCAACCGCAGCTTTAAGCTGTTGCTCGTTGGCGTTGCCGGGAGTGACATGGATGTCGCTCAAGATTGCAAATTTCTGGGAAAATACCGGTATCGCGACAAGCAATGCGACCACCAGTGTGAGAACTCTAATGATTTTGTTCATGTCAATGTGTTGTTTTATAATTTGTACACAAAGATAAGTATTTTTTCAGAATTGCAAAGTGCCGTGCAAAAGTTAAGGAACGAGCCAAGGGAGAAAGTCATGACTCGTTCCTGTATCATAATCTATGGGGGAAATATTATAATATTGGCAGCAGACAGTCTTATGTATTTGAGTCATTTGATAGGTATATGAATAATACTGATAATTTACAAGAGGATTACGCATATAATGATAAGCGTCCTATGAATGTAGGACACGTTGCAATAGAGTTTTATCTAATTGAGTATTACCTTAATTCCGCAACACTATAATTTAACTTTATTTATAAGTTCCTGAGCAACAATAAGTTGCCTAGGATTTTGCCGTGTCAGATTTTTCACTTATCTTAGTGTTGCAATTAGAAAACAAGCGAAAATCGTAACAAGGCGCTGCAAAGGTACAAATAAAATTCGAAAAACTCACACCTTTTGGAGGAATTTTTTCAATCATGGAGAAATTTGACTCCATGCTTTCACCCGTTATCGACTCAACACTGGGTCAGAGATGCCGCAGTATCTTCGGATATCAGTTCAGCGAGATAGTCCGTTCGCTGATGAGCGTTTATTTCTGTGGCGGCTCATGCGTGGAAGATGTAACGTCACAACTGATGCGCCATCTCTCGTATCATCCTACCCTTCGTACATGCAGCTCTGATACCATCCTCAGAGCCATCAAGGAACTGACACAGGAAAACATCTCCTATACTTCCGACCAAGGCAAGACCTATGATTTCAATACTGCAGACAAACTCAACACATTGCTTATAAACGCTTTGGTTTCTACAGGCGAGTTGAAGGAAATTGAGGAATACGATGTTGACTTTGACCATCAGTTTCTTGAAACGGAGAAGTATGATGCAAAACCGACCTACAAAAAGTTCCTCGGCTACAGGCCTGGCGTATATGTTATCGGTGACAAGATAGTCTATATCGAGAACAGCGATGGTAACACGAATGTGCGTTTTCATCAGGCAGACACCCATAAGAGATTCTTCGCTCTTCTGGAATCCCAGAACATCCGTGTAAATCGCTTCAGGGCAGACTGCGGTTCCTGCTCGAAGGAAATCGTCAGTGAGATAGAGAAGCATTGCAAACATTTCTACATCCGTGCCAACCGATGCAGTTCGCTCTACAATGACATCTTTGCTCTGAGAGGATGGAAGACGGAGGAGATTAACGGCATCCAGTTCGAACTCAATTCCATTCTCGTTGAGAAATGGGAAGGCAAGTGCTATCGTCTTGTCATCCAGAGACAAAGACGCAACAGCGGGACTTTGACAGTTAGAGTGTAAAATTTTTTCTAATGAATTGTTGCACAGTTCATTTTTTATTTGTATATTTGTAGCTAATAGTAGTTATTACATTAAAGGATTATCGATATGAAGGCGACATTCGGCACTACAAAGAAGGGCACGTGGGCTTACATCCAGAAGTCGGTGCGCATCGACGGCAAGTCTACCACAAAGACTGTCAGGCGGCTGGGGCTGCTTGAGGACATCAGGCGCAAGTACGGCTGCCAGGACCCGCGCCAGTGGGTCAGGGACCTGGCGGCCCGCATGACCGAGGAGGAGAAGGCCGGCAGGGAGCGCATTTCGGTTGACTTCTACCCGGGCCAGACCGTGGGGATGGGCGACCTGCCTCTGCGGGCGGGCGGCGACCTGATGCTGCTGCCGCTCTACAACAGGCTCGGCCTGCCCCGCATGTGCGCCGAGATCAAGAAGGCGAGCAAGGCGAAGTTCGACCTCGACGGGATATTGAGGACGCTGGTCACGGGCCGTCTGCTCTTCCCCTGCTCCAAGCAGAGGACGCTGCGAAAGGCGCAGGGGCTGGTGCGGCCCCCGAAGTTCGGCGAGGCCGACATGTACCGGGCCCTGAGCCTGCTCTCGGGCCACATCGACGACATCCAGGCCGGCGTCTACGCCTGCTCGGCCAGGTTCATGGAACGCAGGGACAGGGTGATCTACTACGACTGCACCAACTACTACTTCGAGATCGAGGACAACGACAGGGACACGGTGAACATAGAGACCGGCGAGCTCGTGGCCGGGCTGCGCAAGCGCGGCAAGTCGAAAGAGAACCGGCCCAGCCCCATCGTGCAGATGGGCATGTTCATGGACATGGACGGCATCCCGCTGGCCTTTGTGGTCTTCCCGGGCAACGAGTCGGAGCAGGCCACGCTCCAGCCGCTCGAGGATGTGCTGAGGCGCAAGTTCGGCCTGACCGAGTTCGTCGTCTCCACCGACGCCGGCCTGGCCTCGGAGGGCAACCGGCGCTACAACATGGACCAGGGCCGCGACTACATCTGCGTCCAGTCGATCCCCTCGCTGCCCGCCGCCGACCGCCGGGCCGCCGTCGACCCCAGGGGCTGGAGGCTGGGCTACTGCGCCGACGGGGAAAAGGCCAGGCTGCTGCACGAGAAGTACTCCGACGGCGGCCTCTACAACCTGGACGTGCTGCGCGAGGGCGGCCAGGCTGACAGCTCCCTGCTGCGCCAGACCACATTCTACAAGGAGATACTTGTCGACAAAACCGTGAAATGCCTCAACCCGCAGTGGCTCGAGGCCCGCAGGGAGAACCCCGGCGCAACGCCCGTCGACGCCCGGGGGCGACGCATCAGGCAATGGCAAAGCTCCTCCAGGGCCGAGAGGGTCATCATCACCTACAGCCACGACTTCGCCCTCTTCCTCAGGCACAAGCGCGCCGAGCGCCTCGCGGCGGCCAGGAAGATAGTGGCCAGGGGGCAGGCCAACCCGCGCCGCTCGCAGCAGTCACCGCTCAACTACATAGAGACCATACACAAGACCGACGACGGACAGACGGCCGTCAAGACCGAGATGGTCATCAATGACGACATCCTAGGGCAGGAGGAGAAGCTCGACGGCTTCTACGCCTACGCCACCTCGCTCGACGACGAGGCCGCGTTCGTGCTCAAGGCACGCTCCTTCCATCACGAGATAGAGCACCTGTTCCGCACCACCAAGACCCACCTCGAGGCCAGACCCGTCTACCTCTCCAGGCAGGACCGCATCCGCTCCCACTTCCTCGTCTGCTTCCTCGCACTGCTGCTGCTCAAGCTCCTGCAAAAGCAGCTGGCCGACTCGTTCCCCGAGGCCTACAAGGAGCACCCCCTGACCGTCGACCAGCTGATCGACACTCTCCAGAACCTGCGCTTCGGACAAATCCAGGGACTGGGATACGTGCCCATGTTCCAGCGCACCAGCCTCACCGACCAACTGCAAGAGCTTGCCGGTGTGGAAGTTAACAAACAGATAATCACAAAAGCAGCGATGAACGCGTTCTACCGAAAGGTTAACAAAGGTTAATCCTTGCAGCACCGAAAAATTAGCTACATTACTTTACTATGTAAAGTATTGTGTAGTAACACGTTAATACAACAAACTGTCAAATTAGGAAAGGTACAAATAAAATTCGAAAAACTCACACCTTTTGGAGGAATTTTTTCAATCATGGAGAAATTTGACTCCATGCTTTCACCCGTTATCGACTCAACACTGGGTCAGAGATGCAGCAGTATCTTCGGATATCAGTTCAGCGAGATAGTCCGTTCGCTGATGAGCGTTTATTTCTGTGGCGGCTCATGCGTGGAAGACGTAACGTCACAACTGATGCGCCATCTCTCGTATCATCCTACCCTTCGTACATGCAGCTCTGATACCATCCTCAGAGCCATCAAGGAACTGACACAGGAAAACATCTCCTATACTTCCGACCAAGGCAAGACCTATGATTTCAATACTGCAGACAAACTCAACACATTGCTTATAAACGCTTTGGTTTCTACAGGCGAGTTGAAGGAAATTGAGGAATACGATGTTGACTTTGACCATCAGTTCCTTGAAACGGAGAAGTATGATGCAAAACCGACCTACAAAAAGTTCCTCGGCTACAGGCCTGGCGTATATGTTATCGGTGACAAGATAGTCTATATCGAGAACAGCGATGGTAACACGAATGTGCGTTTTCATCAGGCAGACACCCATAAGAGATTCTTCGCTCTTCTGGAATCCCAGAACATCCGTGTAAATCGCTTCAGGGCAGACTGCGGTTCCTGCTCGAAGGAAATCGTCAGTGAGATAGAGAAGCATTGCAAACATTTCTACATCCGTGCCAACCGATGCAGTTCGCTCTACAATGACATCTTTGCTCTGAGAGGATGGAAGACGGAGGAGATTAACGGCATCCAGTTCGAACTCAATTCCATTCTCGTTGAGAAATGGGAAGGCAAGTGCTATCGTCTTGTCATCCAGAGACAAAGACGCAACAGTGGCGACCTTGACCTGTGGGAAGGCGAATACACTTACCGTTGTATTCTGACCAACGATTACAAGTCATCGACAAGGGACATTGTTGAATTCTACAATCTGCGTGGCGGCAAGGAACGTATCTTTGACGACATGAACAACGGATTCGGTTGGAGCAGGCTCCCCAAGTCATTCATGGCGGAGAATACTGTCTTTCTTCTGCTTACTGCATTGATACACAATTTCTACAAGACCATCATGAGCAGGCTTGACACCAAGGCTTTTGGGCTCAAGAAAACGAGTCGCATAAAGGCTTTTGTCTTCAGATTCATCTCCGTACCTGCCAAGTGGATCATGACTGCAAGGCAATACGTGCTGAATATCTACACAGAGAACCGAGCTTATGCAAAACCCTTCAAAACAGAATTCGGATAAGAATCCTTTCTTTCCGGTTTGAATCTGCGTATTACCTCAAGTCGCATCGTGGGGTAAGGGGATGGTGGCTACATATTGATGTTGTGCTGTTGCTTTTTACTGAAAGCTGCTACTAACGACTCATAAATCTACCCTTAATCGTGTATTGGATGATAGTTGCGGATTTTAGGTATTATTATTTGTTTTGCAAATAGGGTTTCCTCATTTATTACAAAACTTATCCCCAATTGATAGCTGGTTGCCACATTTTGAACAAAAATTCTCCATTATTTAATTATCTCAATTTATTAACAACACTTACCAAAGCCTCAACAGCTTTTTGTTTGTTTTTAGTAAAGTACCATACTGAATTATTATCTTTTGTTTCCAGAAGCACACAGCCAAGAGATTTTAATTCATCTTCCAACAATTCCGTATCGCCTGTTAGATGAAACGTGCCATCCGTAATTTGAATGATTTTTAATGGCTTAACACGCTTAATGTTTATAAGCCCATCTGGAATGTCAATGTTGAATTTGATTGACTCTCCAGCACTATCTTGTGTTACATTGATTTGCATTTCTTTATTGTTTTATTAGTTTTTAGACCGTAAAGATACAAATATCTTCCAACCCCAGCCATACAATCAACTGATATTTCGCCAATTTTCTATTCTTATGAAAAGTATAAAACAGAATGGGATTATTCAAAACTATATGGTCTGGGCTGAATATTGGTTACGATAAAGCTTACAGCGACAGAATAGAACCTGACCCGCGGCAACCACTCGGAGTGTGCCGTGGTCACTACCGACCGTGCCGTGTTCAGTACGCTTCACGCTGAAATACAAGATTTAATCACCAACCATTCCGTTCCGCTCAATGACTTATTCAGCCAAAAAGCCAAGAATGGTTAGTGATTATAAAAGAAAACGGATTGGATCAGTCCAAATCGATGATTACAGAGTTGTCGAGCACATCACTTATTGGGACTCCATTTATCTTTAGCCCATTCCAAATTTGGGTCGGATTGTCAAATGTGGCGATAACTTCACCAGCGGATGCAGTTGAAGGCCCTACATCCGAGTCCGCTTTCTGCCATTCACATTTCCCGTCCCAATTCGGGTTGGGATAGATGCGGCGAACTTCAATAGGGGTTAACTCGGTTTCTATTGTGTAGAAGTTCCTGTCTTGCAACCAATAAAAGAGGATATTGTAGCCCACATCTTCCACACAATAGCGAAAAATGTATTCTGGGTAGTCGCTTTTTGCCGCTCTTTTCAGGCTATCTCCCCACCCCAAATCATCTTCATACAAATTTCGGTCTCCATTGTTCCCTACTTTCCAGAAATTTTTAATTAATATTTTCTTTTCCATATCTTTATGTTGTTATATTTTGAAAGTTTTTGCTAATGCCATGAGGCGTTTGTCCCGTGCAGAAAGCTCAAAACTGTTCTTTTTGTCGTGACGTTTCCGCCCAACCATACCAGAAGGGCTCCAATAATGAACGTGAGGTTTCTCCCGACCTTTGCCAAAGTCTACGCTTTTCACAAGCCGGTGATTTCGGTAGTAATGAATTGCCTCAATGCGATGACGTTCTTTTGAATATGCAAAGTAAGTAGTGTTCTTTGTATTCGAATACCTCGGAGTATGGTTGTTGGAGGTATTTCGCTTTGTATCACTTTAATATGACCAATAACACCAACACAAGAATATTCACGTTTCTCGGGAGGAATGCCTCCCGATTTGCCATAAATAGCTGAATAAGAACCTCTATCTCCCATTTCTTCTTGCCCTTTCAAATCTTTCAGGTAAAACAAAAACAACTTCGAGAGAAGCTGGCAGCTAAGGCAAGCATATAAACATTATTGCTTCCAGCATTGTCATGGAAACTGGCAATATCGGTCACTTCTCCAGTTGCAAGGTTGATCGTGGCAAGTTTCTGAGCGCCGTTTCTTATGCCATACATTGTGTTGGTGCTGTAGTCATAGGTCATGTCGGTAAGTTGTAAACCACTGCTGGCAATGAGGGAGCGCTGGCCTGTTTCCATGTCAATTGTATAAAGACCGTCGACTGTACTCTGAGTTCCAGCTTGAGTGACTTGGGCATACCACTTGTAGTTGTAATAAGTGCCTGCATAGCATATACCCATTTTGCTTTGGTCGGCAATCAACGAAATTGCCCGGGGATTGGATGTGTCAAATTTGACAGGGCCCCTGACACTTGCTGTCGAGCCTGCATCGCGCTGAAACGAGCGATAGGCATAGATGGTAGTTGCTTGGACTGCAAACATGTGCATGAACAAGACAAACAAAAAGATGTAGTTTAAGATGTAGTTTTTTTTCATAACATGATTTGTTTGATTATAGTTAATAAAAATTGAAACTAAAGTAGCAATATTAGTTTAATTCCACAACAAAACTTCTCTTTTTATTTTCCAATCATCACATTTTGCTTTTCTGTAAAAAGTCAAGATAGGGTTGCATTTTGGGGATGGAGCTGCTGGCCATCCAGTGATAGGCCAGTGATAGGAATTCATGAAGTTGTGGGCGTTGTGCCGAGTAAGCAACTGTATTTCATCATTCAAATCAAGATTTAACAACAGCAGTTATGTATGACGAAGAAAACAAGGCACATGAAGCGGTGTGTGCAAACCGCCATGTGCCTTGTTTCAATTTGGTGCAATACTGAAAACCCCTGAGTGTTTTAGTAGCCTATGGTGAAGCGCTCCTTGTGGTGAGCAGGCTTCTCCAGCTCGTCGACCATGGCTGCAGCATAGTCCTTCACCGAGATGTGGCTTGTGCCAGTGGTCTTGTCGACGATGAGGTCGTCCTTGCCCAGGCGGTACTTGCCCGTGCGCTCGCCCTGGGCGTCAAACTCGCCGGCAGGGGAGAAGAACACCCAGTCGATGTCGTTTTCCTTGGTGAGCTGGTTGAGGTAGAAGTCGCCCAACGGGCGCACGCCGTCAATGATTTCGGCAGGAATGGCACCCGAATCGACCACGCGCAGGCCAGGCTTCACAAATAGGGTGCCGGCACCGCCCACGATGAGCAGGCGCTCGACGCCGCTCTTCTTGGCAGCCACCACGATTTTAGGATAGTTCTCCTCGATGAGACGCTTGATGTCGGGATTGGCCCAACCTGGGTTGTAGGCCGAGATTACGGCATCCTTGCCACTGGCTATGCTGGCAATGGCATCAACGTTGGCCACATCCTCTTCTACTGCCGTAAGGTTGTCGTGCTTGGGCAGCTTGGAGGCATTGCGCACCACTGCTGTCACCTTGTGGCCACGATTGAGCAACTCGCTCAAGATGGCCGACCCTACAAATCCTGTTGCACCGATTAACACTACATTTTTCATTTCTGTCGTCCTTTCTTTTTCTATGAGTTATCATTTTGTTTTGCAACGCAAAGTTATAACCACTTTGCACCTCATGCAAGAGGGTACTACGGGCATAAAAACGAAGCGAGCAACGGTGTGAATGTCGGTTGGTCGTGAAAAGCGTTGATATTCAGTGCGTTTGTGGATTAAAGAGGTGGACCGACGGGAAAAACGAAACGTGCAAAAACTTGAATTTGCTTTAATCGGGGTTTAATTTTGGGGGCAACCTGTTTAATGACCCTTTAATCGGGCTTTAACCGGGCTTTAATTGGCTTTAATATTGTGCGGCTGCATGGCTGGGTTTCGCCGGCTGTGTGGCCGCTTCTGCGTGTAGCCGGTAGAATGGTGCGAAAATGCACAGAGGTCGCGAAATCCAAGCGTTTACGGCGTTTCTGGGGCTTGTTGCAGTAGATTGGCAGGATAAGAGGACGGCAGGGGCAACGCGCCCGTGCGCGTAAGTGTGGACGTGGGGCATGCTCTGTTTACAGGTCGTTAAATACGTTGTTAAATTTCGGTGGCTGCCGCCTGCTCCGGAGTGCTGGAACCGGGTGCAGAGAGTGGCAAAAATTGTGTACGTTTCGTTTTTGAAATGGGGTTGGATATACAGTTGGACATACAGTTGGGTACACCGTGGCATATATGTAACTACCCCCTTTAAGGTCAAAAAAAACGCGAAAATCGGCATTTTTGAGCCTTTAACACCCCCTTTAATCCCAAATTTGCCCCGTTAAACAACCCGGTAAAAAATCGTTTAACTAACTGATAATCACTATTAAATTCGTTTATACGCCATAAAAGGCTATAAAAAACAGTGGAAACAGCCATTTAACGGGGTTTAATGGGTGTATATGGGGACACGTTGGGGAACACGCGATAACCACCTAACCAGCATTCGCAGTATGTTCGATGTTGGCACCGCCAGCAGTTTTTTCCAACCTACGTTCAAGCTGATTAATGCGTTCTTTGAGACGACCAATATCTTCCGCTTGTTGTCTAATTGTATCGTCTTTTGTCGAAAGCATTTCAATCAGTTTTATTTCCACTTCAGATGTGCGCCGAATATCCTGTGCACGGCGTTCTTCCTCACTCCGAAAGTCAAATGCTTCCCCCTTACCGGTAATGAGCCATTCGATATTTACTTCCGCAAGTGCGGAAACCTTTTCAATCACTTCAAACGAGGGGTTGCCCTGTCGTTTGCCGGTTATATTATCAACAACGGACGGAGTAACGCCAATTGCAGAAGCAAAGGCACTTTTATTGCCTCCATATAAAATCCTGATTATCTTGCCGAAGCGCTCGTTTATAGTCATGCCCTAAAAATTATTTTTCCTCAAATGCGTAATTTTATCGCTGAAAAATTTTTATTTTCCGCAAATGCGTATTAACTTTGCAGCGTGTTACTGAGGTTACAAGCGCCAAAGGTACAAAAAAAAGCGCAGGTAAGCAAGGAAAGCACAGAACTAAATCAGTTAGAAACCAACGTAAACGGACAATGAAAGCAACAAAATTAACAATCGGATTCCGCGAGTGGTCGAAGCTGGCCGACTTCGTGGAAACAATTAACGAGGAGGACGAAATGGTGGCCTATCAGATAGACAACACCACGGCCCTGCTTGTAGCCGCCGGCGAATGTGGCCTTGCCTGGATAGAGGCACAGGCTGCACAGTGGTTTGAGGATTATTACACGACAATCGTAAAGTAAAAGGATATGAGAACAACAAGCAGCTACATTAAAGTGAGCGATGAGGCCAAAACGAAATTGGCGCGTCTGTTTCAAGTAGAAGAGAAAACGGTATATCTGGCACTGACATACCGCAGGAACTCTGACAAAGCCCGCAAAATTAGATATATCGCAGTGCGCGATTGTGGCGGGGTGCCTATGTGCCACTGCCCGGAGTGTGAAACGCTTCACGAGATAAAAGAGGGCGACCGCCAGCTCATGGTGCAGAACTTCAACAATGGCGTAAAGCTGGAGATTGATAAGAGCACGGGCGACGTAGTTATCTACGACCGCCGGGGCGACGTACTCCAGACCAAGAGAATAAAAGAGATTCCGGAACTTTCGGAACTGCAACTGTATGCTGAAAGCCTTTGAGTATGGAGACAATTAACGGAACAATCTGCATAAGCCACGCCGAACTAACCGGGCGCATAATCACGACCGCGAACCTTAACGCACTGGTGCGTAAAAATCAGGTCAAGCAAATGCGCAAGGGCGGCAATGGGCGGACTGCGCTGTATGCCGTTGAAAGTCTGCCGCTGAAATGGCGGACCGAGGTTTACAAGCGTTACCCTGATTTACAGGAGCAGGCCGACAGCCGGGAATTTATAGACACCGTGGAGCCGGACGGCAAGGCACTGAGTTTTTACCAGGACTATAAGCTGAGCGACGGGCGTAACCTACCCGATGACAAAGTGCTGGAGTACGCAAGCAACGCAGCCATAATGAACGCATTTCGCCGTCGTTGGGAAGCTCATGTGAGCAAGCGACAGCGCAGCGGCAAGCGCACGACACTGGCAAAAGAATTTTGGAGCCGGGCAGCGGCAGCATTACCCCGTCTGGCCGACCACTTCCCCCACTCACTGCCCGGCAGCCCGCGCCGCCTGCAAATGAAATTCGCGGAGTATGTCAGCAGCGGTTATGAGTGCTTTATTTCCGGAAAATTCCTGAACGGCAACGCCGGTAAGGTGCTGACTGATGAACAGACCGGTTATTTGGCGACCCTGATAAGCAATCCCAACAACGTTCAGGACACAGTTGTGGCTAAGTTCTACAACGCCAAAGCCCGGATGTTGGGGTGGAAAGAGATAACGGCGGCAGCCGTGGGTGTATGGCGTGAAAAACTGCAATTAGAGGCGGCAGCCGGGCGCTTAGGCGTTACGAGTTTCCGAGCCAATAAGACTATGCAGGTAAAGCGCAGCCGTCCGACCGCCCCGTTCCTGATGTGTTCACTTGACGGCTGGACTGTAGAGCTGCTGTACCAAAAGACGAGAACGGACAAAAAGGGGCACAACGTAACGACCTACACCAACCGCCTTACAATCGTGGTGGTGCTTGACCCTTGTGTTGATTATCCCATGGGCTACGCAGTGGGCGACCACGAGTGCCCGGAACTTATAAAAGCGGCATTAAGGAACGCCGCGATCCACAGCCGGGAGATAACCGGCGAAATGCTGAGATATAACCAGGTGCAGAGCGACCGCTACGCAATAAAGAGCATGACCGAGCTATATGCTGTGTTAGGCGACAAGGTAATACCGGCACAGGCCCACAATGCGAAAGCGAAGCCGGTAGAGCCATATTTTAACCACCTCAACACGACATATTGCCAGCTGTGCCCGAACTGGTCGGGCTTCGGTGTAACGACAAACCCGAAACGTCAGCCGAACAGTGAGGCACTGAACAAGCGCCGCCATAGCTTCCCTGATGAAGCCGGACTGCGGGCGCAGATAGATGAAATGATGAGGTTGGAGCGGCAGCAGAAAATCGGCAAGCTCATGGAAAAACTTGCTAACCTGAAACCGGAACACCGGCTGCCGATGAGCAGGGAAATGTACCTGTTGAATTTCGGTGCTGAAACCGGCTTTAAGAACGTGCTCGAGGGCTGCGGTCTGCGCCCGACCATTTTAGGCATGAAGCGTGATTATGACTGCTTCGACCTCACATTCAGAGATCACGCCTCAGAGCGTTGGACGGTGAAATATGACCCTGACGACCTGCACGAAGTTCTGGCAGTCAGTGAGGACGGCACCCGGCGCTATATGCTTGAGGAAAAATATGTGCAGCCCATGGCGCTTGCCGACCGCAAGCCGGGCGATGCAGAGCAGCTCCAGCGAGTGCACGACTATAACAAAGCACTGGAAGCGGAAACAGGGCGGAGACTTGCCGACCACTTCGAGGACGCCCGGCGCGTAATTGAACGTGCGGCCGAACTGCCGATACACGGGACCCCGGCGCTGGGTGCTTGCATAGAGGACAGGCTGTTGCTGACCGACAGCCGAGGACAGCACAAAGATAACCGCAGCCGCAAACGGCTTGCTGCCGCCGACATTGAAGCCTTAGAGGTGGAGACCGTGGAAATACCGGTAACACGCCAGGGCGATGAGGTGGAGAATGTAACAGTAAATGATTATTCAATTTTTTAAGACGTAAAAGGACATGACAACAGAACAGAAAAAACAGATCACCGAACAGCTCCGGGCCTATTGCGGGCAAAAAGGGAGTCAGAACAAAGCGGCCAACAGCCTTAACGGTGTGAGCAGCGCAACAATCAGCAAGGTGCTTGCGGGCAACTGGGACACCATAGCCGACGACATGTGGCGCAGCATAGCCGCGCAGACCGGGAGCCATGAGGCCAAAGGGTGGCAGGTAGTGAAGACCCGCGCATACGAGGTAATGACATTCACGCTGCGGAGCGTTCAGACGGACAGCCTGACCGCCGCCGTAATCGGGGGCGCCGGGAGCGGCAAGACCGAGGCAATAAAGAACTACACGGCGGCAGGGCGCAACGTGTATCACATGGTCTGCTCCGAGTATTGGAACCGGCGCACGTTCATGGCGAAACTGTTGCAGAATATGGGCGCGACCGTAGCCGGCACGACCGTAAGCGACATGATGGACAATATCGTAGACACATTGAAGCGCAAAGAGTCGCCGCTGATAGTGCTGGACGAAGCCGACAAGCTGAGCGACCAGGTGCTGTATTTTTTCATAAGCCTGTATAATCAGCTCGAGGACCAGTGCGGCATAATATTGACCGCGACCAGCAACCTGAAAGCGCGGATTGAAAAGGGGCTGCGCCTGAACCGCAAAGGCTATGCGGAAATATATAGCCGCATAGGGCGTAAGTTTGTAGAACTGCCCCTGCCAAACAGCGAGGACGTGGCCGCTGTATGCGTTGCCAACGGTGTGAGCGACACCAAGGCAATAAACAAAGTAATCGACGAAAGCGACGGCGACCTGCGACGCGTTAAACGCAGCGTGTGGGCGATGCTGAAAGGGGGTGCGGCATGAGCGAAAAAATAACAGTAACATTTTCGGACGGTAAACGCCGAGTGTTAAAAAGCCCCGACGAGATAGAAAACATAGACGCACGACGCACCGCCCTTTTTGTGTTCAATAATTTCCAGGTGTATAGAGGAACGACAGACGGGGAGGTTGACGAGGACGGCGATTTTTGCCTAAAAACAGACCGTTCGACCATACCCGGGACGCTGGGCATTGGCTTGCCGTTTGCCAGACTTATCGGCTGGGCTTATGAGAACCCCAAGAGAGCAAAGAAATGAAACAGGCTGTAAATAAAAGATACCTTGCACAGTTTGACCTCGTGCCGTTCTGGGTGCCTCAGGTGCTCCAGGACTGGCTCGAGGAGGGCTGGGCGGTAGACATTACCGTGAAGCGTATAAAAGGCCGCCACGGCGCAAAAATGGTGCGTGTGGAAATCAAAGCAAGTACCAGAGAGGACCTGGAGGCGAAGCGCAAAGCATTTAACGCGATGATTGAGGCACAGGGCTACGGCCCTGATGCCAACAAATAACAGAGAGATGAGCAGAGCGATAAGCAATAAAAACGTGCTGGCGGCGCAGTTTGAGACCGCAGACTTTGACGGCCCGTTTCTGGCGAGCTTCGGGCGTCCGGAACTCCGCGGTGTGTGGATAGTCTGGGGCGGCAGTGGCAGCGGTAAAACGACATTCACGCTCCAGCTCTGCAAGTATCTGGCCGGCTTCCGTCGCGTAGCCTACGACAGCCTCGAGCAAGGGCTGAGCCTATCGCTGCAAAAGGCATGGGAACGAGTTGAAATGGCAGAAGCAGGCAGCAACATAGTATTGCTGAATAAAGAGCAGCTCCCGGAATTGCGCGAGCGTCTGGACAAACGGCGCAGCCCTGAAATAATCATAATTGACAGTCTGCAATATCTGGACGGCTTCAATAAGCGGAGTTTCCAGAAGCTGAAAAACGACTACCAGGACAAACTGTTCGTGTTTATATGCCATGACAAAAACGGGAACCCGGACGGCAAACTGGCGACATTCATACGCTACGATGCAGAGATAAAAATCAAGGTCGAGGGCTTCAAAGCATTTGTAACCACACGGTACGAGGACCCGGCCAACGGCGAAGGCGGTGCAGACTTCATTATTTGGGAACAGGGCGCAGCTGACTACTGGGCCGGACAAATCTAAGCCGGAGGCCGGCAGCCAATAATAACAACTCTTACAGTAATTAAAATGGCAAAAGAAAATAAAACAATGGACGAAATACACCGCGGGCTCGTAAAAAAGTACCACACCCTTTGCACGGTCCTGGGACTTGATGCCGATGCCAAGCGGGCGATCCTGTCAAGCTGGGGCGTTGAAAGCAGCCGCGACCTGACACAGCACCAGTTAATCGATATTTGCGCGAAGCTGAGCGAGCAGGTGGACCACAAGCAGGGAACTGCGCGACTTGACAAACTGCGCAAGCAGGTAATTGCAGCAATAGGCAGCTGGCTCAGGGAAACCGGGCAGACGCAGAACATATCAATCATTAAGGGCATAGCGATGCGCGCCAGCGGCTACGTCGAATTTAACAAGATACCGAGGGAGCGGCTGCGCAACCTCATAGCGACATTTAACAACAAGGTCAAGGACGCCCGGGCGGTCGATGAACTGACAGATGCGATGCTGATGCAGCACTATACGGCAGGGCGTGAATTTGACCCCACACTAAACTAAGATTGACAATGAGCAAAGAACTGGAAAGAATTAAAGCCTACGTGCTGGAGCAGACCGAGGGAATGGCTGAGAACGCCAAAATCGAGTTGCTGGACGCCCTGGCATGGTGGGCGAGCGAGGAAGCCGGATCACTCAATTTTGAGAGCCCGGACGTTGAGAATTACGATGAATAACGCTGAGCGGTGTAAAAGGACACACACCGAAACAGTTAAACACAATTTAATAACCACTTAAAACCCATTTAACAATGAGTGAGCAAGTAACAATGAGTGCCGCCGAACGCGCCGAATGGGAAGCGTTCAAGGCAGAAAAGGCCAAAAAAGAGGCCGCAGAAGCACGCAAACAGCAGCGTGAGACTTACGCGCAAATGGTCGATGACGAGCTGAGCCAGGCAATCCCCGAGCTGTTGAACCTAAGCGGGGAAATCAAGACCGTAAAAGATACGGTTTTCGGTAATTTTGCGACCATACTTGACATGAAAGCCGAGTTATTCGGCACCAAGGACGGCGGCCAATACAGCCACACATTCACAAACCGTGACAGCACCCTGCGCCTTACCCTGGGCGTTAATACGGTGGACGGCTACCGGGACACCGTGGAGGACGGTATTGCAATGGTGCGCGCCTATATCGAGAGTTTGGCAACCGACGAAAAGAGCAAGGCACTTGTGTCGGCAGTTCTGCGTCTGCTGAGCCGCGACGGACAAGGGAACCTCAAGGCAAGCCGTGTGCTGCAACTCCGCAAAATGGCGGAGGAAAGCCACGACGAGCAATTCCTGGAGGGCGTGAAAATAATCGAGGAAAGCTATCAGCCGAGCATTACACGCCGCTATATCAGTGCCAAGCGCAAAGACCCGAAGACCGGGGCGTGGGTGAGCATACCGCTGGGCATTACCGACGTGGACCAGCTGCCGGACAATGAAACGGCCCCGGAACCTGGCGCAGATGCGGAGGAAATCGAGGCGGAAGTAGCCGAATAAAAAAAGCCGCGCCGACGTGCTAAATGAATAGCCGGACGCCGACGCTGAGCCTTGTGTAAAAGGACAGTGCAAAAATACAAATAAATCGGTGAATGGCAAAGAAAAAGCGGCACAAAAGTACATTGGCGCGCGCAACACAGGTGAAAAGACTGACAGCGCTACACTATGAGGCCGGAAATCAGGCCAAATGTTACAAAGCAGTCTGGCGGGTGTGGATATATCCGGAATTTGGCATTTGCTATCGCACCTATCTGGATTTATTAGGAATTGACCCCGAAGCCGAGGAACCCCGCCGGACACAAGCAGAGCCGTCGTTATTTGACGGCATGGACTGAAAAACGCCCCTGTCGGACGCAAGAGCCGGCAGGGGCGTGTTGTATTAGTCAGGCTGAGAAACGGCCACAGAGAGCCCGGAAACGCACCGAAACTGGCGCATTGCGGTTATGTCCTGCACGTCGCAGATGTAGCGCTCCACATTTTCGATAATTTCGGCGTGGTCGTGATTAGTGGCGGAGGTTGTAAGCATAAAGCCTGAAAAGTTTTCGCCCCGCAAATCCTGCATAGCGGCATTGATGCCGTCGAGAATGTCGAACACTTCGAGGGCGCGGGAAATATTGGGGTCGGTGTGGCCGTGGGTAGCCACAGCCCTGGTAACGACGTGGAGGCGGACAGCGAGTTTACCCCGGCGGGCACCGTTCCCCTGCTGCCGCCATTCGAGTGCTTCAAACTCTACAAATACAGCCGGGAGCGGGAACGCTGTGCCGCCGTTCAGGGTTTGGACCTGATTATTCCACAGGTCAACAAACGAAACGGCCGGGAGCGCTGCCAGCGTGTCAGCAATGGCCTTAAATACTTGTTTTCTCATTTTCGTAGTAATTGAGTTAATGACAAATTGAACTGTTTCAGGTTGTCGTCTATAACGGTGCGGATGATGCGCTGCGTGTCCGGGCCGTCGCCGATAAACTGACGCTGCGGCATGTTGAACCGTCGCTGATGAGCGCGGACAGTGTAGATTTTTCCCTTTTTCGAGCGCCTGGTGTGAGCCTTAACCTGTTTGAAACCTGTGCCGCCCTCATTGTGTAGCGAGGTGTAAGGCTCCGAGGATGTGAAGCGCACACCGTTGCCGGAGACTTCGCCCTGGGTAGACCGTCGCATAGCGCCCGTTACCATAAGGAGTGAGCCACGCGGGTAGTCGTGGGCTCTGGGCTTCCACTTGTCAGAGAAAAAGCCCTTACGTTCAAAGTTGCGGTCGAACTCGTCGGAGAGTTCCACGCGCATATCTTCGAGAATGTCGGCTTTTAATTTGTTGGGGTCGAGCATTTAATGGGTGTTTAATTGTTGTTATATAAAATAAAAGTCGTAAATTTGCGCATTATGGAAATACCAGTAAAAGTCAGGCAAGCGGCTCAGTATCTCGTTAAGATGTACGGCGACCACTTAGAGCACCTCGGACAGTACCATGGTGCAGAGGCTTTTTATTACCATTTCCCTGATGATGTAACGGCGGGGTTCCCCCCGGTGTACCTCATAAAAGACGATGAAATCCGGGAGGTGAACGAATTTGAAGCCTTAGAAATAATCGGGTCATTTGTCGAAAATCTCAGCGAAAGCGACATTAAATAGTTTGTTATCAACTCGCATTATACCGCGGCAGCCGTGATTGGTTGCCGCGCCGTTTTTACCGAGCCAATTCAAATCGTGGCTTTCACGTCCAGAACCTTTTGAGTTGTCGAGCTGCGGCTCAATATAGCGCAGAGTACCATCGGCAAAACGCTGTAAAATGGTAGCATGACCGCCCCCGCCTTTCCATCCGATTGAAAGCATATAAACACCTGGCTCTTTGCAAATCTCGTTGAAAAATTCCACATACCTTTTTTGTGTCATACGTTTGAACTTTTTACCGTCCATCCAGTCGTTAAGGCTGGTATGTTTTGCCGGTGTTCCGTCGAGATTTTGCCACTGTTCCCACAGTTGGTTGCCCCGGCTAAGATATTCCAATTTTGTGCCTGGAGTGTTAGACTTTGCTGTTACATTGAAGCCCATAAGCCGCAGAGCATAGGCTGGCGAACAGGTTTGGCAGTTTATACCATAGCCACGCTCTTTCCCATAATTCGGGTTCGCGTGCTGCTTGTCAGCGTCGTCTACGCTCATAGGCTTGCCTTTTGTAATGCCGAGGGCTTTTTCTATTTCCAGACAGTGTTCTGCAATAGGCTTTTTCTCCGCTTCAGTCAAAGTATCGGGCAGCTCCGCTATAATTTCGGCGATGCGCTGCTCCCGCTTTTGTTCCTCACTTAGCTGGTCAATTACCTGTTTGGCCGCTTTGGGGGCCTTGTAATACGGGTGTTTAGGCGGGAACAGTTGCAGGTCCTTGCCGGGATTATACCGGAAAATCTGCTGTTTGGCGGCGTCGGTGCAGTTATTACCGCGCAACATAGCGAGGCCGGGGTCGCTCTGGGGATATTTCCCCTTGCGTACCTGTACGGCAGTGCAGCGGCAGTTCCAGCCGTTGGGCGGAAGATACAGCGACCAGAACGGGTCGGAGGGTGGCAGCGTTGTGCCGTGCAAAATAGCGTGATCCTCACGGACGCGGTCGTCCTGGGCTGTGCGATACTGGAGGTCGTAACGGTCGCCGTCCTTTTCAATCTGCTGCCAGCGTGATGCCATAAGAGACGCGCCGACCGCGTGATTATATTCCGCATAGAGGTAGTTATGATTATAGCGGTTATTGACCGTTTCCACGTCCTTGCGGAACTGCTCAAAAGGTTTAATGTCGCCTTTGTCGGTTGTCAGGGATAGCCCCACTTCGCGGAGAGTGTGGAAAGCCTTAAACCCTGAGAAAATAAAAGCATTATTTTCCAAAGCATAGCGGACCACTTCGGGCGTTTCGTTTGGTATGCCGGCAGCGATAGCCGTATCCAGATGCCGAAGCGTTTCAGCGATGAGCCGGCGAGCTTCCGGGGTTGCAAGTTGTGAAGCGTCGAACGCCCCGGCGCGATAAACCATACCGGCAGCGTCAAAAAAGGCCGTATCGTCAAAATCGGGCTTATCTGGCGCGTCCGCGAGTTGCAGCAAATCATTTTCATACAACGAGCCCAAAGCGGCGTTAAACGCGAGATATGAGCTTCGCAGCCCCGCCGTGTCAGCCAGTCGCAGGGCGGGGCTTAGTCGAAAAAACGGTCAGGCTGAGTTTTAGCCTCACGCGGTGAGTCGATAGCCACGCCGTATTTGTCTGTAAAATATTCTGCCGGAATATTGTAATACTCCAGGAGCAGGCGTTCAATTTCGCGCTGTTCGGCCGGTGTGTAGCTGGCGGCGTTATTCCAGACGAAACGGAGCCCGTCGACGGGGAAGCCGTGGCGAGCCATGAGCGGGAGCAGTCGGCCGTTGATAACGTAGGCGGCCATAGTTGCGTCCGCTTCGGTGGTCCGCTCAAAAATTTCGAGGTGGACTTCGGACTGGGACAGCGAGGAACCGGAATCAATGGTCATAGTCTGATTAAGCACGACCTTTGACAGTTCGGAGTTACAACGGTCAACGCGCTTATCATAGACGTTATAAGCGTCGCCGCGGCTGCTTTCCTTAATTTCAATGTTGGTGCCCTCAGGGAACAGACCCCAGAACGCTGCGCCCATATTTTCCAGGGCGTCCTCGACGCGCTTGCGTTCGGCAGCGTCGGGGCTGTTGGTGGTGGCGATGCGCATAGGCTGGCCGAAAATTTCGCCGAACATATCCCAGAACGCCAACATATTTTTTTTGCTGATGCAGGAGCAGGCGCATTTAAGCAGCAGCCCGAGGTCGTGGGGCTTGCCTACCTCAATACACCAGTTAGCGAAGTCGCCCTCGCGGTAAGGTATGCCGGAGTGCCAGTCGTCGCCGGGGTTAATTACCACGCGGGCATATTCGGGTATGACGTGTTTACGGGGAACGAGTTCCACAGCGTCGTACCGCATACGCCCGTTGTCGTCGGTTATGACGTCGCCGAGCTGGATAAGAGAGTGCCCCCAGTAGGTGGAATCAAGGACAAGCCCCAGGAAATCGGCGAACCATTCCTGTTGCAGCAATTCGGTTGCTTCGGTATTTTCTTTGCCGTCTTTTCCGACAAGCCGGAAGTCTTTGGCGGCGACCTTACCTTTTCGCTGTGCAATACAGCCGGAGAGATGAGCGTCGAGGGCACAATCGGCATAAATATCGTACAGGCGCAGACGGTTGGGGTTGAGATAATCGAGGGCCATTTGGTGAGCGCTGCGCCAGTCCTGAATATCTTTTTTTGTCAGGGTGTCGGTCTGCTGGAGCAGCTGCGCGGTAATTTTCAGACCACGGCCGGAACCGGCACGACGTGCGAGGCTGAGGACTTCGGCACGTGTGGGACGGTTAAGCCAGTCGCGTATGCTTGTAATAATATTGCTCATTGGGAAAAATTTTAATGTTTCACTTTCGTATTTTCGTAGTCAGCAGCCTTCGTCAAAGAGAGCTGCGATTCAGCCCAGGAAGTCGCGGCAGTTGATAGAGCGGCGCCACCGTCCTGCGCCACGGGTACCCAGGACGCGAACACCGTTTTGAGGGTGTTAATGTCCTTTTCAATGATGTTAAGGCGCTTTGCAAGGTCTCCGACAACAGGGAGGCCGCCGAGTTCGCCACCATTGAAAACAACGGCGTCGGTAGTGATGTGCGCGGAAATGTTGCCGGCGTCAAATCGGCAGCCGTCGCGGTCAATAACGGCAGAATAATTGCCGATGATAATTTCGGCGCTGTCTATTTCGTCGGTACCAAGCACAACGCCGGCGGAGCCGTCGGCGACAAACCCAACCACGACAAACGAGCCGACAGCCGGGAAAAAGCATACCCCGAATTTAGACCCCTGATTTGCCTGGAGATTGACCCCAAGCAGCGGCGCGCCCTCATTGAGCGGGGTGCAGTCTATTGTCCGGGTGTCTTTGTCGACAGAATCGACGACACAGACCAGGGGAATAGCTTCGCCGTCGGGTTGTGCCAGTTGCCTTATTATGTTTCTTAAATCTGCCATATAAGTATATTTTCAAGCGACGCGAAGCCCGAGGGTTATTTCCTGACGGAAACCGTTATCGCCATATTTTATTACCACTTTTTTGACCTGATAAATTCCCATTTTTTTGCCGTCGATGATTATCCCGATAGAATCGAGAGGGTCAACGAGCTTATAACCGAAAGAAGTAAACGAGCCGGTCAGACCGTCGCGTTTAAGGCGCTTTAATTCCTGTTCGGCCCATGCTTTTAATTCGGTTTCGTTCTTATTGTAAGTGTGCAGCGTGCGGTGTTCGCCGTCGCTGTCTCCGACTTCCACTTTAATTTTTTTGTTGTTGGGCATAAGGCTGACAGCCTTAACACGCAGGCGCATATTTTCAGCTTTTTGCTGTTTCAGGCTCTGGTCTGAAATGATGTTTAGCCCTGTTTTGAAAGTCTGTGAGGGGGTATTGTCGCGCTCAAAGAGCACACCGCAATAAAGCACCGGCTCGCCGTCCTCATACCGAAAGAATGAGCGGACGCCCTGTTCAGATAGTTTGCCCAGGAGAGAAGCCACGGTGTCGGCGGTAACGCGGTATGCGCCCAGCGACTGCTCCCCCATAATGTTGAGTCGGTAAGTTATGCCCTGGTCTTTAAGCAGCGTTTCGAGATTTACAGAGCGGTAAGCCTTTTTTACAGCCGGCTGTTGTTTCAGCTTGAACATATCGTCCTCACAAGTAATAACAACGGGCGTTTTGAAGCCCACGTCACGCACATACCCGGAAAACGCCAACTGTAATTTGTCGTTATAGCCAAAAGAAATGCGCACGCGGTCGCCACGGCGCACCGGAATTTCGGAGGCTCCGTTCCACTTTAATTTTTTAGGCAGTGTTATAGTAGCTTCGGCGGTCAGCTTTTCAGTGTCGCGCGTTATTTCCACGGCCGTAACAAAGTTTAACGACCATGAGCGCTCGCCTGTAATATCGACCTGTGCGCATAATTTATACATTGGTAAACGGTGTTTAATCGGTGTTTAATAGTCGTAGCGGTTTGGGGTCATAGAGCCGAAGCGCACGGGGTTGTGGGTATCTTCGCCGGTGTCGGACTCATAGATAGGGAGGTCGGGTGACGATTTGGAAGCCTGAACGTCGCGGAGCCATTTAATGGCGTCGTTGTAGAGGCATTCGCGGCGCTCGTGGCCCATATTCTGGGGGAGGCGGTGGACCATTAGCCACAGGGAGATATTAACGGCGCATTGCACAAGCATAGGGTTGCGGTCTGCGCCGGCAGCATTAAACGCCCGGGCGATGTCGTAGCGGCTGCGGAGGTAGGAGGCAATTTGCTCCAGGGCGGCAGCTTCGGCAACGGCGCGGGTGTCGTCATTCTCGGTTATCTGCTCAAACTCGTAGTCGTCGCAGACCGAGCGGTAATCGTCAACGGTCAGAAACATGGGCGGAAGTTTTACGGGGGTTAGCCTCAAAAATAGCGATGCGGCGCGCCTTTTCAGCGGTAAGACCGTTGAAGCGTTTGCGGCGGATCATATCCTTAACGCCCTGCATAGACACCACCACGGGGCGTCCGTGATGAACGAGGACAAGGAATTTTTTACGGTAAAGGTCGGCGGAAGCCTGAGCCTTTTTGATAGCCTGTTTGCGTCGCCAGTCAAAGAGGCGGGCGCGGAAATAATCAATAATTACCATAGTTGAGATTTAGCGTTTTTCCTCATGCCGAAAGAGGGGGTAAATGATTGTACGCGCGTGTCACGCTGGAGAATCCAGATAGCGCCCTCGTCGGCGTCGGGGGCGTCGTCGTGGCCGCGCATACCTTTTTCAAAAGCAAGAGTCTGGTCGATGCCGGCAAGCATATCGGGGTCGTCGCGCTGGCTTTCGTCGTAGATGACAAAGCCACGTTCCCACAGCGGGCTAATAGCTTCGACACGCTGGAACTTGTCGGGCTTTTTACGTTTGTCGCCTGTAATCGGCAGCTGATAACCGCGCAGTTCCCCCTCACGGCGGAACTCGTCGAGGATGGTGTCCTGCATAAAATTGGCTTCCATATACCAGCGCACGGCAATACCCTGGGCGCGTGCCCATTCGTATAGGTCGTAACACCAGCGGACCATTTCAGCAACAGAGCACTGACGGACAAAAGCACGGAGGTGGTAAAGCGTTGTGCCTACCTTACCCCAGAGCTTCGCAGCCTTGTAGTCGTTTTTTGTAGAGCCACGGAATGAGGGGTCGATGTATAGGACAATTTCGGAAAATTTGGACCATGCCGGACGTTTGCCCCAGCGGATCCACTCATTTTTGAACACAGCACCCTCAATAATGGGGTTGTTCATATATTCCTTTTGAAAGGCGCGATAACCGGCGACAGCTTCGAGCTGTTTAACTTCGTCGTGGGCCCATTTTGCAGCCCATGAGATACGGCCGGCGCGGTCGTAGATATTGACACGGGTAACGTGGACAGTCTTAATTTCGCACCACTTAGCCAGTACGGAATTTTTGGCGATGAGGTTGCCGACCATAAAAAAGCGGCCGCGTCCGCCGTCGAGAGTACCGAACAGAGCGGAGCGGACCCAGTCGAACAGTTTGGAGACACGGGCGGGGCTTTCGACCAGTTCGTCGTCATCGAGGTCGTCAATAACTACATAATCCGGGCGGTGTGAGCGGTAGCGCAGACCACGGGGCGACTGCCCGCGACCGCGTGCAAAAAATGCAACTTCGGAGCGTGTAACAAATTCGCCCTCTTCCCATGAACCGGCGTTGTACTGTTCGCCGAAATCGGCAATATAACGTTGATTGTACTGTAATTCAGCCTGAATGTCGCCGAGCAGTGTTTTGGCATTGTCCTCAGACTTACCGACGAGCACCATAACATTAATTTCGCGGTGTTCCTGTATCATAAGCCACATGGGGACAAATACGTCCATGTTGGTAGATTTAGCGGCGCCGCGGTGCCACATAAAGCCGGCCTTGAGGTTTCGGTTTTTCAATATCTTATTAGCCGCGTCGATATGAAACTGGGCGCATGGTGTCGCCTTGCCTGTTTCGGGGTTGACAGTCCAGTGCGGAAAGTAGTAATCGACAAAAGCGGCATAATCAGAGCGGAGGCGGCGAATACGGGCAAGGCGCTGCGCTGCGGTTTCACTGATGTTTACAGCCGTGGCAGCCTGCACCGTTTCGCAGTGCTGTTTCCATTTTTCCTGTGCTTTTAATATTTCCGCTTTTGTAGCCATAAGTTAGAAACTTTCTTTTAGCTTTTCAGAGATGAAAAGGTCGTGGTAATGATTTATAGTTCTGAGCAGTTCCGGGGTAACATTCGGGTCGAAGCTCATGCGATATTGCAGCCACTTACTGAAAGCCATAAATACCTCGATCACGTCAACGACCGAAGTTTTTTTGTCAAGTCGTTCAATAGTTGCGGACATTTTTACGAGCTTATCGGCAGCGGCGGCCGTTTTTTCCGGCGAGGGGTCGGCGGCCAAATCTTCGAGCAGTACGTTAATAGAGTTCAGGAGCTTGTTAACCAGTTCCGGGCGTGTGATGTTTGAGGCAGCGCGGGACTGTTCCCAGCCGCCGTCGGCTACCCATTTAGTTATCGTCTGGGCTGATACCCCGACTTTTTCCGCAATAGACTTTTGCGGCTCCCCCTGCATAAATAGCAGGCGCGCATGTTCGCGCTGCTGTTCGCGTTCCTTTTTAGTTGCCATTCATAATAAATTACAGAATTAGATGCAGCGCACCCACTACGGGCGCGCTTTCACAGTGCAAAATTGGCCTAAAAATGCGCCATGGTAAAAAAGAGTGTAAATCTTTTACACTCTTTTTGTTAGGGTAGCCGACATTGCCCAATTTTGCGCTATAAAACATATCGCGGAGTGGAGCAGAGGTCAGCTCGCCGGGCTCATTCCCCGGAGGTCGCGGGTCCGAATCCCGCCTCCGCAACCAGGTAAAAAAGATTGAAATAATAAAACAAGTCCCGGGGCCGAAGATGCCCCACCAGCCCACCCCCTCACGTCGCCGGTCCCGGGATTTTTCAAACGACAAAACGAATGAAAGAAGTTGTAATATCTACGGGCGCAGTAAATTGTTACGGCAGTCGCGTACTTACCGAGGGCATAGACCTGACGCAGTATGAGAAAAACCCCGTACTGTTGTGGATGCACCGCCGGAGCTGGGAGCCCGGAGCGATGCCGATTGGTCGTGTGGAGGGGCTCAGAATAGAGCAAGACAAGCTAATCGGCACACCGGTATTTGACCAGAACGACCCATTTGCCAAACAGATAGAGAGCAAGTGGGAAAACGGTTTTTTGCGCATGGTGTCGGCAAGCCTTGAGCCATTAGAGACCAGTGCCGACGCCTCATTGATATTGCCCGGGCAGAGCCGTGAGACAGTAACGCGCAGCAAACTAATCGAGGTCAGCATTGTGGATATAGGGGGAAATGATGAAGCGCTGCAACTGTTGGGGGGAGACGGCAAGCTGCTGAATCTGGGCGCCGGGGAGGATGCCCCGGAACTTCCGTTACTACACAACCATAAAGAGGGAGAAAAAGCCAATCCCGCGCCCGAAAGCGAACCGGGCGAGGGGGAGGAGCCGGAGTCCGGCAGACATAAAAATAAACCAACAAATAATTTTTCAAAAATGATTAAAGAACAGTTACAGATGCTCGGACTGCCAGAAACGGCAACCGAGGAACAGGCAACCGCTGCGCTGGCCCTGATGAAGCAGCGAGCCGACGGAGCCGAAGCGCTCCAACTGTCGGCAGTAACTCAGGCAGTAGACCACGCCGTTGCTGAACGCAAAATTCTGGCCGACCAGCGCGACCATTTTATCAACTTAGGCAAGACGGCCGGGCTGGATATGCTGACCGCAACCCTTGCGACCATGCACCCACAGCAGAAGCCTACCGAAACAATCAACCTCAGCAAAGACAGTGCCGCCGGTGCGGGCAAAGCCCCCAAGAGCTACACCAAGCTCAGCGAAGTGCCGGAAGCCGAAAGGCTGGAGCTGCGCAAGAGCAACAAGCCGGAATATATGCGTCTGTTTAAGGCGGAATATGGCATGGAATGTCCCGAGCTGGGCGACGAATAAGAGCTTAAAAGGACGACAAATAACAGAATAAACGACAATTAAACAGCAATGAAAAGAAAATTTATCAAGAGAGTTTTCGGCCTTGTTTGCATGATGCTCACGGCCGTAGCATTTAATGCCGCCGCAGGCGCGACCGTGGCATACGCAATTGGCTGCGCCCCGGCAGTGGGAGCCGTAGCGGGCAATGCCGTAGCCCTTGCAGCCGGCAACTTTGCCCCCGGTGGCGCACTGCGTGCCGGAGTTCTGCGCGAAATCTGGACCGGCGAAATGATTAAGGCGTTCCGCACGGCGCCCGAGGCACTGGGCTGGATGGATAGAATCCGCGCTTATAACCAGTATGTGGAAAATGATGTTATCCACTTTACCGAGATAGGCGGCGACCCGGCCGTGCTGGTGAATAACACCACCTATCCGCTGAACATTACGGCTCTGACCGATGCCGACAAGCCTATCAGCCTGGACAAATTCGATACTGAGGCGACCCCGGTAACAGATGATGAGCTGCACGCTTGCAGTTACGACAAAATGGCGAGCGTTCAGGAACGCCACCGCGATGCCCTGCGTGAAAAAATCGCCCAGAAAGCAATCCACGGAATTGCCCCGGACGAAAAGGCAACAGGCATTCCCGTAATCAAGACCACCGGCGCAAGCGACGGCACACGTCTGAAAATGACATTTGCGGACATTTTAGCCCTTAAACGCGAGTTTGACAAAATGGGTGTACCGATGCAGGACCGCATACTTGTGCTGTGCTCCGACCATGTGAACGACCTGCTCGAGACCGAACAGAAGTTCAAAGAGCACTATAATATCAACCAGACCGACGGCAAGATTTGCCGCATGTACGGTTTCGACATTTACGAGTATGACGGCACCCCATACTACACGATGAGCACCGGCAAGAAACTGGCGTGGGGAGCAGTGCCGGCATCCACCGATGCAAAGGCTTCGGTTGCGTTCTATGCAGGCCGTATGATGAAAGCCTACGGCAGCACCAATTTTTATTACAGTGAATCGAGCAAGGACCCGCTTTATCACCGCAACCTGGTGAACTTCCGCCAGTGGGGAATCTGCTTGCCGCTGACAACCACCAAATGCCGTGCGGCAATAGTGAGCGCGCCCAAGGCATAACAATATAGCTGAATGACGACACTAAAACGCGGAAGCCGAGGCGCAGAGGTCAAGACCCTGCAAAGGAAATTGCACCTTATGGCTGACGGCATTTTCGGGCCAAACACCGAGGAAGCAGTCAAAGAGCTGCAAAAGGCCAAAGGTCTGGCGGCTGACGGCATAGTCGGGCCACGGACATGGGCAGCCCTGGGGGTTGTTTCGGTCAAACGAAAGATTGACCAAATCATACTCCACTGCACGGCCACGCCTGAGGGTGAGGAATTTTCCAACGCCCAAATAAAAGCCGGGCACCTTGCGCGAGGATTTTCGGACATAGGCTACCACTATGTTATCGGACTTAACGGCGAGTTGCGCCCGGGGCGTTCCGAAGCAATCGCCGGCGCCCACTGCACAGGGCACAATACGCGGTCAGTCGGTGTGTGCTACGTCGGTGGATGCCCGCCCCGTACAGTGCCGAACTGGAATAAAAAGGGTAAGGACACGCGCACGGTGGCCCAGAGGTCGACGCTGGAAAGAGTAGTAAAAGACCTGCTCCGGCGTTATCCCGGGGCAACGGTGCACGGGCATGATGAATTTGCGAACAAGGCGTGCCCGAGCTTCGATGTAAAAAAATGGCTCATGGAAGTGGGCATAAAACAGAAATAACGTGAATGAGCGGCGAGATAATAACAATCATAATATCGGCGCTTGTAGCGGCGGTATCTGCGCCAATAGGTGCATGGGTTGGCCGCAAGCTGGAACGCGACAAATACCGGATAGAGCTGGAGAAGCTGCGGGCAGAGATGAAAGACAAGCTCGCAGAGGTCAAGAGCCACGAACTGGAGAACGTGCGCAAGGCTTCGGACATACTTATGGAGAGCATTGTCCCGCCGCTCAAAACCGAAATAGACAACCTGCGGAATGATGTTCAAAGACTTAACACGGCATTGGAGCGCATTTGGGGCTGCCCTCATGTTGACCGTTGCCCTGTCAAATTCGAGCTGCTGCTCCACCCGAAAGGCGACGGAAGCGAGCCGGACAGAGGCGACGGCACAGACAGCGGCCACAGTACGGACCGACGACCGGACCGAGGAACAGCGCGCGGCGACCCTGGAAACACAGACGGAGGGTGTGACGGTGACGGAGATTGAAGTCTACGACACCGAAGCAGCCGCCGACCCGGAAACCGGGGCGCACCCTGTGAAAGCGAGGGTAAGGAAACGGACCGACAACAAAGGGACGTCAAAAGCCACCGAAGCCACAGAGAGGCGCGAGACAAAAGCCGAGAGCCTGGAAAGCGCGACCAACGGGAAAACGCTTGATGAGGTAACGGTAACGGCAAGCCGCCCCCCGAGCCTGTGGGAAAGAATAAAGCAGGGTGCGGGCTGGGCCACGGCATTAGTGATCCTGGCAGCAGCCGGGTGGATTATTTACAAACTTAAAAAGCAAAAACGACATGAGCAAAGAGAATAAAGAGACCGCGGAAGCCACCGCAGCAGAACCCCAGAACGTGCAGCAGCCCGAGAGTGCCGAGGGACAGACCCCGAAGCCCAAGGGAAAATCAAAGCCCGGTGCCAAGTCCAAAGCGGAGCCAGCCGGCGGCACAAATGCCCTGAAATCCGTTGGGCTGGCGGCGTGCAAGTGCCACAATCTGGAGCAAGTATGGGTAACGGCTGACGGTCAGGCTTTCCCCCGGGAAAGTGATGCCAAGGCACACGCCCTGAACCTGCCAAATAATAAAATCCTTAAAGTAACAGCGAAATGAGCACCAGCCTTAAAATAGAGCGTCAGAACGGCAATGTCGTTAAGGCGTTGCCCGGTGAGGACCATATAACCGGCTTTATGGCATATTTAGCCACCGGTGATATTCCTGCGGGCTTCAAAAGTGAGCATGTGCAGGCCCTGAGCAGCATAGAAGCTGCGGAGGCAGCCGGAATTATCGACCATACGACCGGCGCCGACGGAGAGGAAACCCCGGCAGCCTGGGGCCTGCGGGTAATACATTACCACCTGAGCGAAATTTACAGGCTTAACCCCGGTGTGAGCCTGTATGTGGGAATCTTCGAGAAACCGACAGGCAGCAATATGACATTTGCCGAAATAAAGACCGTGCAGAATTATGCCGGCAGCAGAATCCGGCAAATGGGTGTATGGTGCGGCGACCGTGCATTGTCAGAAGATGACCTCGTAACATTACAGGGCATTGGCGATAATCTGGCCGAGAGTGCCGGGGAATTGTCGATAATCTACGCGCCGAAAGTGGACAGCGTGCAGACACTTCCCACTGATATAGCCGGCGGCGGCAAAAACCGTGTGAGCGTGGTAATCGGACAGGCCGGCAGCGGTATGGGTGCCGAACTGTATAAGGACGCAAAGAACAGCGCGAAAGCGAGCGTAAGCGGTCTGGGCGTGGTGCTGGGCCTTGTGAGCAGCGCCAAAGTGCACCAGTGCATTGCGTGGGTGAAAGAGTTCCCCACAGGCGTAAGCGTTCCGGCTTTTGGCGACGGCACGTTGCTGCGCGATATGGACCGCGCCATGGTGGAGCAACTGGACACTGCGCGTTACCTATTCTTTGACACCAAGACGGGACAAGCCGGCAGCTATATGAACGACAGCCACACCATGGACTCGGCGCAGAGCGACTACGCGAGCATTGAAAGCGTGCGCACCATGGACAAGGCCGTGCGCGGAGTGCGCGCCTATATTATCCCCGAGCTGGGCGGTAATGTGTATGTGGATGCAGACAGCGGCCAGCTTGCAAGTTATACGGTGGCTTATCTGGAGACGGTGGCGAACCATGCCCTCGAGGATATGGAGCGCGCCGGGGAACTGAGCGGCTACAAGGCCGAAATTGACCCTGCCCAGGATGTTGCTGCCACGTCGACGGTAGACATTGTAATCAAGCAGGTGGCAGTGCCTGTAATGCGCCACGTGAGAATTAAAATCGGCTTTGCAAAAAGCGTATAACCTAACTTGAAAAAGCCAGAATAATGAAAGTAATAAACAACGGCGTGCCCTACGTGAACGGGGAGTTATGCGGCTGGGCTGACATAGTTGTGCTGATTGGCGGTGTGCCAATTACGGGCATAACCGGCGCGGAATACAGCGACTCCCAGGTAACAGAGCCGAAATACGGGGCCGGACGTTACCCCGTCGGCCTGGGGAAAGGGCGAATAACTTGCAGCGGAAAACTGGTATTATACCAGGAGGAAGTGCAGGCGCTGTGCGCTCAAAGCCCGACGGGGCGACTGCAAGATTTGCCCCTGTTCGATGTAATTGTGCAGTACCTGCCTAACAGCGGCATAGTTGTAACGGATAAAATTCGTAATATATCAATCAGCGAGAACGCCCGCAAGTGGAAAGAGGGCGACACCGGCCAGGAGGTTGAGGTGCCAATCGTGCCCTCGCACATTGAATGGGGCAAAATAGGCTGACCCACAACCCAAGCAGCGGCCGCCGGCGATACATTCCGGCGGCCACTGTCAGTCAAGCCGGGGCAATTCCCGGCCACAATAACAAACCGATTAAATACCAATTAAACAGCATTAAAAGATATGGAAACAATAAGCAAGCAGGCGCCTGAGGCGCAGACATACGACGGCGGCGTAACCCCCGAACAGGTAGAAGCATGGAAACAGCAGCACCGCAAGGCGTTCCGCATAGACATTAAGGACGGCGACGATGTGCATATCGGCTATTTCAAGCGACCGGACTTTGCAACAATCAAGGCAGTAACAAAGCTGAGCAAGACCGACGAAGTGGAAGCCGGCCGGGTAATGTTTATGAATTGCTGGCTGGGCGGCAGCGATGACCTTAAAACCGATGCCGTGCTGTTTATGGCCGTTCAGATACAGCTCGGCAAGGTGCTTAACGGCTGCGTCGGCTCACTAAAAAACTTGTAGAGGCGTACGCCCTGGCGGATGCGGACGATGAGGACACATTCGCCAAGGGGTGCGCCCTGATACGGTCGAACCTGCACGTTGATGCTGATGAGATTGAGACAGCGGAAGAATGGGCGCGGCTATATAATGAGGCCCTGTGGCTGGAGCGGTGGCGCAACAGGAACAGGGCGGAACTTATAGCGGAGCTTTTCGGAGAGAAACGGCGTTAAAGCCAAGGAAGCGACCCGGGGCCTTTGCCTTTTAACATATCCCAAAAACCACGGCCAAGCCAAATGATAAAGCCGAGGAAGCCAGCTGTAAAAAGGATTTTTACCAGCACTCCTAAAAAAGATGTGAGCATTGCGGTAATCATGTGCTTGTTACTTAGGTTATCGTGCTACAAATATAATAAATAAAATTGATATGGCAAGCGTATTTGACTATATTTTCAACATAGGCGGAAATTTCACAGCCCAAATAAACGGAATGAGCGCTGCGGCCGGCGACTTTTCGGCAAAAGCTGAGGTTGCAGAGAGCCGGGGCCGTAGCTTTGCCGCGTCGCTTGCGACATTCTCATACTTAAAAGATGTAGCGCAGAATGTAACGGACGGTATAAGCCAGTTGACAGGTGCAGGAACAAAACTTGACAGCCAGATGCACGACCTCAGCGCGGTTGCGGGTGTTACCGGCGATAGTTTGAAACAAATCGAAGGATTTGCGAGGGAGTCGGCAAAAACATTTGGCACTGATGCCAGTGTTGCCGTTGAGGGGTACAAACTGTTGCTCTCGCAATTATCGCCGGAACTGGGTAAATACCCGGATGCTTTGCGCGAAATGGGCGACTGCATACAGACGACCAGCAAGCTGATGGGGAATGACGGTGCGGCCGCCGCTGAGGTACTGACAACGGCAATGAATCAGTTTGGCGTAAGTATGGAGGACCCGACGGCAGCAGCGGCAACAATGGCCGAGATGATGAACACAATGGCGGCAGCAGGTCAGGCCGGCTCGGCAGAGCTTCCGAGCATAGCGGCGGCGTTGAATCAATGCGGAATGGCGGCCAAGGCAGCCGGCGTGAGCTTCGAGGAAACTAACGCAGCAATTCAGGTGCTTGACAAATCAGGTAAAAAGGCGAGCGAGGGAGGTGTTGCCCTGCGCAATGTGCTGGGCCAACTAAGCAAAGGCCGGTTTATTGAGAAGCAAGCAGCTGATGAACTGAAAGCCGCCGGCATTGATGTGGTGGCACTCGGGGACAGCAGCAAAAGCCTCAAAGAACGCCTCGAAATGTTGAAACCGATGCTGAACGACTCCGCCCTGCTGTCAAAATTCTTTGGCGTTGAAAATGCCAATGCCGCACGTGCGCTTATACAGGGCACTGATGCGTTAGGCGATTTTACGGAAAAAGTAACGGGCACCACCAGCGCGACAGACCAAGCAGCTATCGTAATGGACAGCTACGCCGAGCGTCAAGCACGAGTTAACCAAAAAATCGAGGACTTCAAAATTACACTGTTCCAAGCTACCGGCGATTTTTCGCTGTGGGTCGGTACAATCGGCACAGCTCTGGTGCCGTTAGCCCAACTTTGTCCGTTAATTATGGGTGTTGGCAACCTTATGCTATGGGTGAAAAATCTAAATTGGGCCAGTATGTGGAATTGGATCCGTGGTGCCGTTTATACCTCACGCATACAAATGGCGTTAATGAACCGTGAATTAGTAACTGGGCAATTTGTGTCAAACGGTTTTTTAATCAACATTACACGCGCTACGCTTGCCGTTGTGCGTTTTGCCACTGTTGGAATTTTCAACGCGCTTAAAGGACTGGGCGCACTTGTTTTGTCTTTTGTAACAACCGGCACCGCTTCGGCCACGTTCTCCGGTATTGCGTCGGCTTCATTCGGAGCGTTCGCGACTTCCGCACGTGTCGCGTGCCGTGCTGTGAGTGTTGCAATTATGAATATACCTGTCGTTGGCTGGGTTATTGCCGGCATTACTGCGCTGGTCGCAATCGGTGTTTATTTTTGGAATACGTCAGTAAAGTTTCGCGCCGTGATTAAAGGTCTCTGGGCTGGATTTAAGGCGTTTTTTACAGGTTTGAAAGACCTTGCAAGTAAGGTTTTTTCAGCTATCGGCGACCTCATTCTTGCCTGCTTCAAATTTGACGGGCAAGGTATTAGTAACGCATTAGGAAAACTGAAAAACGCTTACTCCACCTACGGCAGCGAAATAGGCAAAGCGTTTAATGAAGCATACCAGGCTGAACTAAAAGCCGGAGGCGAAAAGGATGCTGCGGCCGAGGGCAAAAAGGCTTCCGGCGCAGTAGCAAAGGCCGTCCCCAGCGTAAACAGTGGAGGCGGTGCAGTTGGTGCCCCGGTAGGCGGAACCCCGAAAGTTGACCCGGTGGGCGGAAGCCTCAAAAGTGCCGGAGGCAGTAGCGCGGCAGCGTCGGCCGGTGGCGACGGTGGGAAAATCAAAAATATAACAATCAACATTGAAAAGTTGGTCGAAAAACTGGAACTGCATACAACAACACTGACCGAGGGCACGGAACAAATCAGAGAACGTGTTTTTGAGGCCCTTATGGGGGCGCTTAACGATACCCAAATAGCTACGGAATGAAACTACCAATAAGCATAAACCTGGCCGCGATGAGCTGGGCACAGCATGAGGCCAAACGCCTTGTGCGTTTCAAAAAAGGCCGTACCGGTCAGCCGCCGAGCTGGGAGGGACACGGCGAAGATATAACGACCCACACAGCCGGTCAGCCGTTGACGGACCGGGCGTACTGGGAGGGCCGTTATGTGCTGTGTGAACTTCGGATAGAGAACGAAGCCGGCGAGGGGGTAACGCTTGCGGATGCAGTAGTAAGCGTGAGCCGGGAGCGCCGGATAGTGAGCACTGCGCTTGTAGGGCGTGACGGCACCGTGAAAGAGTATATAAACGAGGGGGACTGGGCTATAAGCATAGTTGTGGGGCTGCAGGGCGTGCAGGACGGAGTAATGGCGGACGTGTGGCCTGATGCACAGGTGCGCGAGCTTCGGAAACTGCTGGAGACGAAAGAGGCGCTAAGGGTGCAGAGTTCGTTCCTGGATGTGTGGGGCATAAGCCGTATGGTGGTAAAAAGCATAAGCGCCACACAGCAGACCGACAGCAATTATCAGACCATGAGCATAAGCGCTGTGAGCGATGAGGACTACGAAATATTTTCAAACGACTACGAGGCACCGAAAGGGGCGGAATGAGGAGAGAGGCAATGAAAGGAATATTAATCGACATAGAGAGCGGCGACCTGCTGCTGGAGCGTGGACGTGTGGCAATAGGCGACACCGAGAGCCAGACGGCTGAGGCGGTAGTGGTAACGATGCGCGGAGAGATTAAAGAACACCCATTGTTAGGCGGTGAAGCCCGTAAACTGGAGGGAGGCACCGAGGACCGGATGTGGTCCGGAGAAGTCCGGGAGATGCTTCGCGGCTGTGGCGTGGAGTGTGAACGGGTGGTGAACGACAACGGCATAATAACGATAGAGCGATGAAAATAACCGTAAAAGAGCGGCAGACGCTGCTCGACATAGCGCTGATGACAGCCGGGACCGTAGCGGCGGCGATAGAAATAGCCGAGGCCAACGGGTTGAGCCTGACCGATGAGCTGAGCGACGGGCAGGTGCTTGAAGTTCCGGAACCGACGAGCGCGCGAGAGGCACAGATTGTGAGGCGCTACCGCGCGCAGGGTGTGGAACCGGCAACAGAAGCGAGCGCTGACGACCTGGGATTGTGCGCCTACGGCGGCATAAATTTTATGGGAATAGAGATTGATTTTGAAGTTTCATAAAACAAAAATATACAACAATGGCAAGGAGCATAAACGAGATAAAAGAGGAAGCGGCACGCGAATTTATGAAAAACGAGTGGGCTGCGGAGCGCTACGGTTTTGCTGTGGGTGCGCCGTTCGGCGACTACTTCGGGGCCGCGAGTGTGGAAAATATACTGCTTTATGTGTGGGCGGTGTGCGCGTGGGCCGTGGAGCAGCTTGTGGCGCGACACCGCGAGGAGGTGACGGCAGAGCTTGAGGAGCTGATGCCGCACCGCCCGAAATGGTACCGCGACAAGGTGCTGGAGTTTATGGAGGACCGGGAACTGATAGACGACACAGACCGGTACGACCTAAGCAGGATGAGCGAGAGCGAAATATCAGCGGCACGAGTGGTAAAACACGCTGTTGCTACCGAGAGCCGGGACGCCAGTCTGCTGACAATAAAGGTAGCCGGAGAGAGCGGCGGCAAGCGCCAACCGCTGAGCGAAGCCCAGGAGGGTAAGCTGCGCAGCTACATAGCCGAGATAAAAGATGCCGGGGTGCGCGTGGCGCTTGTGAATATGGAGGCGGACACATTCAGCTGCACGGTGGACGTGTATTATAACGCGCTACTGGAGCCGGAACGAGTGAAAGCCGACTGTGAGGCCACCATACAAAGCTATATAGAGAATTTGCCATTTAACGGCGAATATACAAATATGGCACTAATCGACGCGCTGCAAGCTGTGGAGGGCGTGAAGATAGCCGAGCTCAAAGGGAGCACGGCACAGGCGGCCAATGAACAGACGCCGACTGCCATAAACGCCCGACAGACACCGGCAGCAGGATATTTTAAGCCCGGTAAAATAACAGTAAATATGCAGGCTTATGACACGCAGAACGTATAAAGTAAATATAAAGCGTCTGGCTCTGCTGACGCTTCCGACATGGCTGCGGCGGCCGATAGTGGGCGCGCTGATATATGCCGGTGTTACACCACTGAACCGACTGCTCCAGGAACTGCGAACGCTGAGGGAGGAGACCAGTTACCGGGTGAATCATAACGGGCAAGTGTGTAAGCTACGCGGTGCCCTTAATGATGCTTTCGATGCGAAAGAGCGTCGCATAAAGGTAGAGGACGAGGACAGCGGCGGAACAGAGGGGGCGCGCGTATATCTGCGTAGCGAAGAGCGAGAGCTACCCGTGCCGGAGCGCAGCACCGGGCGCGCCGTGATAATAAACGGGCGCGGTTATGGGGGCGTGAGCGGTTATGACTTTTGGGTTACTCTGCCCCGGGCACTGCGCGGGGATATAGACGAAACGAGGTTGACAGCGACCGTAAACCGTTATAAACTTGCTTCAAAACGGTGGACAATAAATTACGAATAAAGGAGCATTAAAAACCGATTAAACAGCATTAAATAATATGGAAACAACAGGTAATTTTCTGACGCAGCCAAATAAGGATTTTCCGCTGGACTGCGAGACGCTGGAGATGTTGCAGGCAAACGCTGCACTTGTGGCAGCTCTGGGCAATATAGCCGGGGACAAAGTGATATTAAGCGGCTGCGAGGCGAGTGCCAACGGCAGCCGCAGAAGCGCCGGGCTTGTGTTTGTCCGGACGAAAGCCTACCCTAATGGGGAAGTGCTGAAATGGAGTGGCGGCGACACTACCGGCGGAATGTATGTAAAGGCCGAGGACATGCCGGTCAGTGCTATGGGCGTAGACTACCCGAAAGCATACACACGCCGAACACTTGCGCCCGGTGTTGGTGCGGAAAATTACCGCTGGGAGGACTTCAAAAAGCCCAAGACACCGGCAGAACTGGAAACACTTATCGGCGACCTTGAAAAGAAGCTGACAGCGGCAGAGAGCCGCGCCCAGAGTGAACCGCTGGGAGTGGTAAAGATGTGGGCCGGTGTGAAAGTGCCTGAGGGTTATGCGCTGTGCGACGGTGCAGCCCTCAGAGCAAGCGACTACCCGGAACTATATGCAGCGATAGGAACAGCGTTTAACAGCGCTGTGAACTACAACGGCAGCCAGAACACGACGCAAAGCGGATTTTTCAGGCTTCCGGACCTGCGGGGCCGTTTTGTGGTGGGTTACAGCGATGTCGACAACGATTATAAACAGTATGGCAACGGCGGTGGTGAGAAGAAGCACATGCTGAGCGTGGATGAGATGCCGAGCCACAGCCACGGGCTGAAATTCAGGAGTGAGAAGTGGGGGGACAACGCCAACAGGCGCCCGTTTCCTGACGCCGGCGGCACCGACAGCTACACAGCGAGCACCAGCACAGCCGGTGGCGGAGCGGCGCACGAGAACCGGCCACCCTATTATGTGCTGGCGTATATCATAAAAGTAAAATAACAGCAAACATAACAAGACAATGAAAAGAAGCATAGCGCAACTGAAAGAATGGTTCCGCAGGGGCAAATACCCGACAGAGAGCCAATTCCGGGACTGGCTGGAGAGCTACGTGCACAAGGACGAGACAGTGCCGGTGTCGCAAGTTGAGGACCTGCCACGGCTGCTGAACGGCAAATTCAGCACTTCGCGAGGCGAATCGGTGGAGAGAGAGGCGGCGGCATTGCGCCTGAAGTTTGACCGACACAAAGAGGATGCCGATGACGAGTTCGAGAAGATAGAGAACAACCGGCAGGCACTTGTTGCCGAGGACGAGCGTCAGCAGGGAGAAATTGACGCACAACAGGCGCAGATTAACACGGCTACCGGGCAACTGGAGACGGTGCGGAAGCTGCTGCACAGCGGGGCGAGCTGGACGACGGTAAAGGCGGCGTTTGACGTGCTGGGCGGCAATTACAGCAGCCTGTGGGCTCTGGCGAACACCGTAAAAACATTCTTAGAAGCAAGCGACACCTCGGACGCGACCATCAACCGGTGGCAGGAACTTGAATCGTTTTTGCAGGGAATAACCGACACTGACAGCCTGACCGGGCTGCTTGAAACGATGAAGCAGGAAATCGGGACTGCTTATTTGAACGACCTTAGAAAAACGGCGGATGAGCTGAGCGGTATTCCGGCGACTTATGCGGAGCTTGTAGAACGGAGAGCGCGCGGGGGGATGTTGCCCGGCACCTTATACCGCATAACGGACTACGAGACAATGGTGGCGAACGACCCGGAGGCACGGAGTGCGGGGCACCCGTTTGACGTGGTTGTAATGGCTCTGGATGAGCATACCCTATCGGAGCGGGCATGGGCGATGCACAGCGCGCGCGATGCTGCCGGCTACTTCGGGAAATCGAAGTTGGAGGCATGGCAGGTATGGTATTGCCTGGATAATGACGATACGCGCTTCCAATGGGCAGACACGACCCGAGGCAAGGGTGTAATATACCGGCTTATCGACGAGTGGGGTAACGACTGCCCGTATGACTTCAAGAATGTGCAGTTCAAGCGCTGCAATACGACAGGCGATTTTGTGGATAATGTTGTGGACGATGCAGATTGGCCGAACACACATTATATTCTGAGCCCAAGCATGAACGGCCAGGCTGATATGACGGCAGATGAAACAGACTATAAATGGCTGTACACTTTTACATATCTGGAGCAGATGCAGGATGTAAGGGATGCCAGCCTTATTAACGAAGTAAATGCGGACTTTGAATCCGCCTATTATAATAAGGCTTGCAACTGCAATGAAATGCAGGCGTATTACATAGGCGAATTTATAGATGATACAACGTTTGCGACGCAAGCGCTGAACAATATCGTATTAAGTTCGTATGACGAAGAAAACGGGGCTGCTGTAAAGATGTACGGCAACAAATGGGGCGCCGGGTGCTTTAATATGACGTTTCATGAGCACTGCTATGGGAATAGCTTCGGAGTGAATTGCTATTGTCTCATAGGCTTTAAACTCTATTACAACACATTCGGGAACGAGTGTTACAATAACACGTTCGGGAACGATTGCGATAAACGTTCGGGAACGTTGCGGTAACACGTTCGGGAACGACTGCCGGCAATACGTTCGGGAACAGTTGCCGGTAACACGTTCGGGAACGTTGCCGGTAACACGTTCGGGAACGTTGCGGTAAACGTTCGGGAACATTGCGATAACACGTTCGGGAACGATTGCGATAACACGTTCGGGAACGATTGCGAATAACACGTTCGGGAACAGTTCGGATAAACGTTCGGGAACAGTTGCGATAAACGTTCGGGAACGACTTCCGGTAAACGTTCGGGAACAGTTGCCGGTAACACGTTCGGGAACAGTTGCCGGTAACACGTTCGGGAACTACTTGCAATATATAACGGCCGGTGAGGGCGTTAAATATCTGAATGTGACTGGCGGAAGCGACGTTAAACACTTTGTGCAGAACGCTCATATATTGAACGGTACGAGCGGCAAGGACAGCAAAAACCTGCTGACGGTGGGGCTTCCTGAAATGTCGACAGTGTGCCGATATGTCGGGCAAAATACGGCCGGTGTACTAAAAATTTGGGTGCCGGCAGACCTGGTGTAAAACAGAGGTGTTTGCGCAATGTTGCAGTAATAAAGCAATAAAGCGCAAACACCCTGAACAGTTCCGGGGCGAGAGCGCTGCGGTAAACGGTCGAGAATGAAAGAATTAGGCAGTCGAAATGTTGTGGGTTGCATTAGTTGTTCCCGAACTATTCCTAATATATTTAAGGGAGCAATAAAACAAAAACAACAATCGATATGCTTAGAAAAATTCGTTACAAGCTGGTTTATAACCGAGCACGCCGGCTGAATAAGCGCGGCGAGGGTCTGATAGAAATAGAATGTACGCAACAGAAACGGCGCATATATTTCACGACCCACACCTACGTTAAGCCCGAAAATTTTGCGGACGGAATGGTAACAGGCACACCGAACGCCACAGGGCTGAATTATGCACTTTGCCTGATGATACAAGACGTGGAACGTGTAGAACTGGAATATATTAAAAAAGGCGTTGAGGTCAGTTTGCCGATGCTTCGGGAGGCTGTGCGGTCGCACATATCGCCTGCGGCAAAGCTGCACGACTTCGGGCTCCAGGTAGTTGAGCAGAGCGAGCGCAAAGAACTTACAAAGCTGAACTATCAAACGTTGCTGAACAATATAGAAAAGTTCCGCAAAAACGCGCTTGTCAGTGATGTGGACTATCAATTCCTCGTAAATTATGACAAGTGGCTACGGGAGAGCGGAATCGCCCACAATACACGAATAAGCAGGCTGAGGCTGCTGCGTGCGTTGCTCAATGAGGCAATAAAGCGCGACATAATTCAGGCTAACCCGTTTGACCGTTTCCGCATACAGCAAATGGTCTCTAAAAAGGGATTTTTAACTACCGGGCAACTGCGCAAACTTGAAAGGCTGGAGCTCAAAGGCAAAGAGGAAAAGGTACGCGATGCGTTCCTGATAGGTTGTTATACAGGGCTGCGCTTTTCCGACATTGTAACACTCCGCAACGAGCATATAAAAGGCGGCTGGCTAACAAAGAAAATGGTGAAAACGGGCTTTATGGTGGAGCTCCCTATCGGTGAGCTGTTCGGTGGCAAAATGGCGGAACTGATAGCAAAATATAACGGCAATGTGGAACGGGTTACAAAAGTTCTCGGCTCTAACGCCGCTGTCAATAAAGTTTTGAGGCAGCTGCTTAACACGGTTGGCGCGGACTCAAAAATTACGTTTCATTCGTCGCGGCATACTTTCGCGACGCTTTTAGGACAGTCCGGGGTCCAGCTTACGACCATTCAAAAACTGCTCGGACACCAAAAATTGCAGACCACGCAAATTTACAGTGAAGTGGACCGCAAGGCAATAACTAATGACCTTAAAAAAGGGCGAAAACGCAAAAATAAAAGTGATGAATAAGAAAATTTTAGTAGGCAGCCGGGCATTTTTCGACGGCTGCGAGGGCTTCAGAAGCAAAGACCGCGACTATCTGGAGTTAGTGGAGAACCCAACAGGCTTCAAATGGCGACGTGAGCAGTCGCTTCGTGGTGTATGCACATTCAGCTATAAGCTGGAACCGGTGGCCGACATGGTGCGGCGCACGCTGGAGAGCGGCGACGCGCTGCTCGTTGGCAAATTCCTTGTGTCCGAGGTCGCCGAGACTATCGGCGCAACTGTGGCCGACATTATGCCCCTTGAGGCACTGTTGCCGAAGCTGGACAAAAAGCACGAATATGTAGCGGCCATTTTCAACGCCGTTAAGCAGAACGGCTCTTTTGAGCTTACCGATGAGCAACGTGCTGCGGCCTATGAGATTTATAAACAAGTCAGAGAAAAAGCAAAAGACTGAGAATTATGCTGAATGTGTAGGAACTACAAATGTGCGCCACTGCCTTTTATGGGACAAAAGCGCTATTTTATCAGGGACTTTTCCGAAGTCCTGAAGCAAGTGGCAGGACAAATTGATACGGTGGTCGACCTTTTCGGAGGCTCCGGGCTGCTGTCGTACACGGCTAAAAAGGTGCTGCCGGGGTGCAGGGTGATATACAACGACTTCGACCATTACGACCGACGACTGGCAGCAGTAGAGGATACAAACGCCATTTTAACGACGATTAAACAGCGTTTATCCGGCGTTCAGGCAAACCAGCGACTAACGCAGAAGCAGCGTGCCGATGTGCTGCGCATTGTGGAGGAAGCACAGAACCGGCTCGGCTGGGTCGACATTATGACGATTGGCAGGTCGGTGCTTTTCTCCGGCAAATGGGTTACAAGTCTGGAGGAACTGCGCAAACATACGATGTATAACAGGGTAAGACCCGGCGCTTATGAAAGTGCCAGCTATCTGGACGGGCTGGAGGTCGTACACATGGACTACCGGGAACTGTTCGAGCGCGAGCGCGGCAACATGCGGGCGCTGTTTGTGCTGGACCCGCCGTATCTTACGACGGAGTGCGGAATGTATGAGAATTATTGGAAGCTGACCGACTACCTCAATGTGCTGCGCTTGCTGCACGGAACGAAATACATTTATTTCACGTCTGATAAATCGCAGATTGTGGAGCTTTGCCAGTTCATGGCTGACGAGTACGGAGAGGCAGCACCAATGTATGGTGCAACAGTCCGCATGAGGACAAACCACCTGAATTATCAGGCAAAATTTAATGATATGATGATAACAAAGCTCTGACCCATTCAGCACGGAGGCATAGAAAAAGCCCCCGGCTTGATTTGCAGTTTTCCTACGACATACAAATACAAAACGCCAATGCGCATAAGCCGGGGGCAAAAGCCTTTCGACTGCGCATTGGCGTAATGTTGAATGTCGTAGGAGTTGCAAAGTTAGCAAAAATTACTGAATGACAGTGTATGAAGCATTAAAATTGTGCGGCGGAGTTATTGAGAAACTGGAGAAAGCCGGAGTAAAGCCCACGGATCATAAATATGTCGCCTTGTTTGATGACTACCGGAGAGCGAAGCAGCGAGGTGAGAAAATCAGTTATATTGTTCTTTGCCTGGCTCAGCGTTACAATATGAGCGAGCGCAATGTTTATGAGGTTGTGAAACGCCTGGGAAGCGACTGCAAAAGTGCTTCACTGTAATGCGGCTGTAAGATGCCCGGGAACTCACAGAAACGGCCTAATTTCGCACCGAATGACAACAAACAAGTATTACGCCATGCTCGACAAGATATTGCAGCACGGCAAACGACAGAGCAATAAAAAAGGCGACATAATCTATTTGCTCAATGAGCAGCTGCATTTGTCGCCTGCTGATTTGCTGGACATATTCGAGAGCCACAATATTGCGCGCAAGAAGTTGCGCAATGAACTCAGCCTGTTTATGGCCGGTGAAAGAGACTTGACAAAGTACCGAGAAGTCGGGATAAATTGGTGGGATTATTGCGGGCAAATTCTCATTAACAGTTATCCGACCTATTTTGAGAAGTTGCCCGGTTTAATCGAGCAAATCAATCGAGAGAAGCGGAACAGTAAAAATTATGTGCTGTTCTTAGGCTCAACAGGAGCAGAAACAAATCAGGCGCCTTGTTTAAGCCTGATTCAGTTCCAGCTCGAAGACGGCGAATTAGTTTTGTCAGCCTATCAGAGAAGCAGCGACGCGAACTTAGGTTTACCAGCTGACATTTACCATTTGTATTTGATAGCGCGACAAATAGACGCGCCGTTAAAATCTATCACGTTGAATTTGGGAAACGTTCACATTTACGCTAACAACGTAGAGAGAACGCGCGAACTTTTGGCCGGAAATGAAGCTGTAAGATTTGACCTGAACGTTTGAACAGAGGCAGCGAAAGAGACAACAAGAACGCCGATTAAAGGCCATTGAAAAGGCTTTTAATCGGCGTTTAATCAATTCTGAGGACTGAGAAAAAAGGAAGCGAAAAAAAGAGAAGATTTGCTCGTTTCGTTTTTAATTCGTGCTCATTTCGTTTTTGCGATTATAGTACATTGGCTTCTCTTACTAACCAAAAAGTAGGAATTGGATAGATAAAGATAACAGGCATAGCAGCTTTAACTCCCTTTAACACGACAGCGCTGTGCAGTACCGCTACTCTTCGCCCACTTCGTGCTTCTTCCACTCCGACATGAGCGTGTAGGCCCCCTGCACGACAACGAGCTCGCCCTGGTTCAAGCCCGAGAGTATCTCGGTCATGCCATTCTCTTTGCGTCCGGTCCTCACGACACGCGGCACAAATATTTTCTTGCCTTTGCCAGGCTTGTAAATGAAAACGAAACTGCGAGACTCGTCGGTGGCGATGCCATCGTCGGGCACAGCGGGTGACTTGCGTGTGATCGTGACAATACTGGCCCTGACATACATGCCTGCCACCAGGCCGCTCTTGTTGCCGTCGATTGCAATGCGGGCATGCACGGCCTTGCTGCTGTCGTCGAGGATGCCTCCTATCGATTTCACTCTTCCAGCCAAGCGTGTGTCTCCTATTGTGACTTTAGCCTTCTGGCCGACGCGCAGCTTGCCCAAATCGCGTTCATACACGAGAACGTCGGCATAAAGGCGGTTGTTGTTAACGATCGAGAATAATTTGGCAGTGGGATCGGCATATTGCCCCAAGGCTGCGGCTACATGCTCGACAGTGCCATCGATAGGGCTTCTCACAGCAATTTCGGTCGCGAGTTGTCCCCGTACTGCAGCCTGCGGGCTGATGCCCAGTAGCTGCAACTGGCGGGCTGTGGTGCGCACCTCGGCCTGCATGGCACGATACTCTGAGGCAACTTGCTGGTAGTCTTTGCCTGCGTTCACCTTGTGGCTGTAGAGCGTCTTTTGCCGCTCATATTCCTCACCGAGATAGACGAGTTTCTCCTTGGCCTGCACAAGACGCCGCTGCATGTCGATGAGATCGGCGTGGGATAACAGTGCCAATACTTGTCCTCTACTCACTCGCTGGCCCTCGGTCACCAGTATGCGTTTTACATTAGCTCCCATGGGAGCACTCACCTCGGCCCTGTCTTGCGGCTCTGTCTTGAGTTGCCCGTTGACATTGAGACTTCCAGTAAAGGTGTAGTAGGGCATTGTCTCGACTGCTACCCCCGAAAGTTTGAATTGTGAAGGTGTGAGTGTGACCACAGCGCTATCGTTTTCCTGTTCTTCACTCTGGTCGCTATCGTTAGTCCTTGTGCAGGCCGCCAGCAACGCGAGCAGTATCACTGCACATGCTATATTGTTCATTGTTGCTATTTTCATTTGTTTCGGTAATATTCAATATTAAATTTTGTTTCCAATAGTTTTTGATAGGCGTCGATGTAGCTGAATTCCACGTCCATTGTCGTCTTCAAAGCTTGTATGAAGTCGAGATATCCTATCTGCCCCTCACGGTAAGACAAAAGCGCATTGCGCCGCTGCTCGTTGGCGAGGGGCAAGGCACTCTTGCGGTAATACTCCACAGTGCGCTGCCACTTGCTATAGTCGCAGTTCAGTTGACGGTTGTGTACATCGATGCGCCATTGTTGGTCGTTGAGCTCGGTATGAGCTTTCTCAATTTCAACAAGAGCCGATTGCCGGCGTGCCTTGTTAGCCCCCATGTCTACAGGCACACTCACCCCCACGCTCCACGACCAGTAGCCCAAGCGCGACCCTATCATTTGGCTTCCCAGCTCAACGTAAAGTTTGGGAAGGGCATTGGCTCGCATTTCTTTTGAGATGTCGCTGGCCAGCTTCACCTTCTCGTTGGCAAGAACAATGGCTGGGTGAGCTCCAAGCATGGCAGCCGATGTTGCTACTTGCTCATCGACAATCACAGTGTCCGACTGGTACAGGGTGTCGGGACTCAGCCATCGGCTCAAGTCGATGTGTGCCTTTTCGACGTCTTTCTCGGCTTCGATCACATTCAGCTCCACACGCCGATGCTCGCTTTGGGCCGATTGGTACTCAAGCAACGAGGCTGCACGTGTGTCGTAGCGCAAGCGGGCAGCTTCGACAAAGCGTGTATACAGCTCAGCCTGCTTGCGATACAGCTCCAGCCGCAGCCGTGCCATTTGGTCGGCGGCATAGGCTGAGCTCACTTGCAGTTGCAACTGTTGTTCAAGCACGCGGGTCGTAGCATGAGCCACACGTGTTTCTTGCTGCAGGCGTTGCCAGCGGGCTTTGACCGAAAAAATGTCGAGATTCTGGCGTGCTGCCAGCAGTGTTGTCACAGCATCGTTGCCACGTCCTATCTCTTCGCCCCCCATCGACAGCTCAAGGTTGCCGAAGTCTCTTGCCGTGCGTTGCATTGCAAGGGTGCTTTGAGTGTGCAGGCGCGATGCTTTGAGAGCTGGATAGCGATTCATGGCCATGGCAATGGCTTCTTGCAGACTTATGCTCGGTTGCGCCTGCAGTGATGCTGCCATCAACAAGGTACAGAGTATTGAAACAATGATTTTCATTTCTTCGTTTTTTTATTGTTAAACAATGTGTAGATTACGGGCAAGATAATCAGGGTAAGGATAGTCGACGATATGAGCCCTCCTATCACCACTGTGGCCAGCGGACGCTGCACCTCGCCACCTGCCGACTCACTCACCGCCATGGGTAGAAAACCAAGCATTGCTGCCAGGGCTGTGAGCATAATGGGGCGCAGTCGCTCGCGTGTGCCCGAGTAGATGCGCCGTGCAATGCTGGTGATGCCTGCGGCCTCGAGCGTGTTGAAGCGGTTCATGAGCACAAGCCCGTTGAGCACTGCTACTCCCGAGAGAACAATGAAGCCCACACCAGCCGAGATGCTGAATGGCATGCCTCGCAACCACAAGGCAAGGATGCCGCCCATTGTCGACAGCGGCACGGCTATGTAGATCATGAGAGCTTGTTTCACCGACTTTAGCGCCGAGTACAGCATCACAAAGATGATGACTAATGCCACAGGCAGCACAATGCCGAGTCGGGATTTGGCTTCTTGTAGGTTTTGAAACGAACCGCCGTAGCTTATGCGGTATCCGGTGGGCAAAGTGAGTGTGCTGTCGAGTGCCTTCTTGATGTCGCCCACCACTGTCGAAATGTCGCGGCCACGCACGTTGAGCCCCACATAGGTGCGGCGCGATGACCTGTCGCGCGATATCTGCATGGGCCCCGGGGCGTAGCTTATGTTGGCTATTTCGTTCAGTGGGATTTGCTGTCCCGATGGCGTGTCGACATACAACAGTTTCAAGTCGTCGATACTCTGCCGGTAGGGCTGGCTCAGTCTCAAAACCAGGTCAAAGCGTTTCTCGCCTTCCTGTACCTCGCCGGCTTTGGCTCCTGCAAAACCGGTGCTCACACTCTGATTTATCTTTTCAATGTCGAGCCCGTATTGCGCAAGTTTCTTGCGGTCGTAGTTTATCGTGATCTGGGGCAAGCCTGCGGCGCGTTCCAGAGCCACGTCCTTGGCTCCAGGCACTTGGCTAATGATGGCTTGCATGCGCTCGCCTATGGCATTGAGCGAGTCGAGGTTCTCGCCATAGAGCACGACGGCCACATCCTCGCGTACGCCAGTGAGCAACTCGTTGAAGCGCAACTCTACTGGCTGACTGAACGAGAATGTGAGGCCAGGCAGACTTGATAGACGCTTCTCTATCTTGGCAATGAGTTCCTTTTTGGTTTTGGCGCTTTTCCACCTGCGCCTGTCTTTCTCCAGAATGATGAAGCTGTCGGTATAATCGAAACCCATGGGGTCGGTAGGAATGTCGGCTACGCCTATTCGGGCACACACCGTCTTAATCTCGGGGAACGATGCCAAAAGCACACGTTCCACTTCCTGTTCACGCTTTATCGTTTCACTGAGTGAACTGCCTGGACGCAAAAAAGTCTGCATCGCGATATCTCCCTCGTCGAGGCTAGGGATGAACTCGCTCCCCATGCGGCTCAGCATGATACCGCTGCCAGCCAGAAGGATTGCTGAGACAGCCAGAGTCGACACCTTGTGCTTCATTGCACACTTTAGTACGGGGTGATAGATGCTGTAGAGCATGCTCATAACGCCGTGGCTTGCACGTTCCAGACACAACTCAACACGTGTCAGCCACATCCACCGGCGCCCAAGAGGCCGCATAGAAAGCGTTGTAACCATAGGAACATAGGTGAGGCATAGCAAGATGGCGCCAAGCAGGGCAAACGAGAAGGTGAACGCCATGGGACGGAACATCTTGCCACTCACCCCTTCCAGAAAGAGAATAGGAGCGAAGACGACAAGAATGATCATTTGACCGAAAAAAGCAGAGTGCATCATGGTACTGGCAGCCTTGTTGGTCAACTGGTTCATCTCGTTCTGGCTGAGACTGGCAATGCGGCAATCTTTCCCCTTCAAGTGTTTGGTAAGCTCGTGCACGGTGCCCTCAACGATAATTACGGCTCCGTCAACGATGATGCCAAAGTCGATCGCGCCTAAGCTCATCAAGTTGGCACCTACACCGAAAATGCGCATGAGAATGAATGCAAACAGGAGCGACAACGGAATAACCGATGCTGTGACCAGTCCGCCTCGCAGACTTCCCAGCAACACAACAAGCACAAAGATAACGATGAGTGCCCCCTCGGTAAGGTTGCTGGCTATAGTCGACGTAGTGCGCTCGATGAGCTGAGACCGGTCGAGAAACGGCTTGATCTGGACACCTGGCGGCAGTGTGCGCTGTATCTCACTCAGCCTTGATTTCACTTTACCTATGACTTCGGCAGAATTGGCTCCCTTAAGCATGAGTATGGTGCCGCCCACGGCCTCATGACCATCTTGCGTGAAAGCCCCGTAACGCATAGGCGAGCCATAGTGCACCTCGTCGGCAGCATCTCCTATGGTGATGGGGACTCCACTGGTGTTTTTCACCACAATGTTTTTAATGTCGTCAAGACTCTTTATAATGCCATCGCCGCGTATGAAGTTAGCCTTATGGTCTTTCTCAATATAGGCCCCACCAGTATTGATATTGTTTTTATGCAGGGCTTCGAAGAGCTCGTTTATGCTCACGTGCAAGGCGTTGAGCTTTGCTGGCGAGAATGCGATCTCATATTGTTTCACACTTCCGCCGAAGGAGTTTACTTCGACCACACCTGGTATCATGATCAGTTGGCGTTTAACCGTCCAGTCTTGCAGTGTACGCAGTTCCTGAGCAGTATAAATGCCGGTGTCGGCAATGAGGGTGTATTGAAGAATTTCTCCCAGGCCTGTGCTAATAGGGCCCATTTCGGGTGTGCCAAAGCCCTCGGGGATGTTATCTTTCACCTCATTGAGCTTCTCTTGCACGAGCTGTCGGGGCAAGTAGGTGCCCATTTTCTCTTTAAAAATGACGGTGACCACCGAGAGGCCGAAACGCGAAATGCTGCGCAGGTCTTCCACACCAGGAAGGTTGCTCATGGCCATCTCCACGGGGTAGGTCACATATTGCTCGATGTCGGTAGTCGACAGGTTTGGTGATACGGTTATCACTTGCACCTGATTGTTGGTGATATCGGGCGTTGAGTCTACATTTATCGAGTTCATCGCCCATATCCCCCCAGCAATGATGGCTATCACCATCATGCCAATGTTGATCTTGTGTGTGATGGAGTAATGTATAATCTTATCAATCATGTTGTTGCGTATTTATTTTACTGCAAGTCTGGCAGAGTTGCTTCCTGTGCCATACACATGACCAGGCATAGCACCACATACTTGCGGCAGCTCAGTGTTGCCGAATAAAATAAGATGGAATTGTGCAGTGAAGAGATAAAAAATGGTGTTTTACAACTGTGCTGGCGGTGGCGGTCGCAGAGTGAATGCCTCGTCAGCCCATAGGGCAACATGTGGCGAGCCATAGTGGCGAGCGGCCGCGACACTGCCTGCGCAGTACAGGTTGATTGATGCCTCAAGTGTAGCCTGCGCGCAGAAACCTCGACAAGGGGTTGCCGTGCGATGCTTGCAAGGCTGCCGCAACTTGCTGCATAACAGTGGCGCGCAGTCACATGATGTGAGCACAAGATGATGTTGTATTGATTTGGTTGAATGCGACTGTTGGCCGATGTGCAAATCACCGGCCATGCTGAGTACATTGGCTGCCATGCACACACTCTGCGCATGATGATGATGGGGAAACGAGGTCACCACCAGCATGACGGCAAGCAGCAGTGAAAGGGCGGCTATGTGCTGTCGCTTTTTCATGTTGGCCACAAAGGTAACATAGCTTGAGTGCAACTCAGTTGCAAAAGATGCCGTTTCACCGGCCAATTGATGTTTTTACCCCGGTTTACCAAGGTTGCAATTTGCTATTTGCACACTTTTGGCTACCTTTGTGAAAAACAAGCAGAAACAACAACAGATATGCCAAAGAAAGAAATCAATCCAGAGTATCTCACATGCCCCATTAGGCAGGTCATTGCCCGTTTTGGCGACAAGTGGTCGATGCTCGTGCTCTACACGCTTGCCGAAAACAGCACAGGAGTGATGCGCTTCAGCGAGCTCCATGCCCACATGAACGATTGCTCGCAAAAGATGTTGTCAAAGACACTAAAGTCCCTGCTCGACAGCCATCTCGTGGATCGCAAGGTGTATCCCGAGGTGCCTCCACGCGTGGAATACGGGCTCACCGATACTGGCAAGTCGCTCATCCCGGCCATCGACACGCTCATCGCCTGGGCCAAGGAGCACTTCGATGCCGTGGTGAGGCCTTGAACATGACTGAGGCCAGGGTTGCGTCGTGTGCAAGCAGCCCACACTATTCTAAAATCAGCTTCCTTACCTCACAATTGTCCATTTTGGCAATTTCATTCATCGGTTTCTTGTAGTATACACTCTGAATGGCCTTGTTCACGATACCATGCCCCACAGCCATCACGGTTTTGCCTGCATAGTGAGCCACGATCCAGTCGAGAAACTCCTGGGCACGGGCTTTCAAGTGGGCCAGCGACTCCACGTCGCCAGGCCACTCGTTGAGATATTGCAGCGAGGGTATGTATTTCCCCGTCCAGCTGCCCCAGTCGCGCTCGCGCAGCAGGGCAGTGGTCTTCACACCTTGGTCGTGAGGCTTGGCAAGAATGCGGCAAGTATCGATCGAACGTTTCAAGTCGCTCGACACAAAGGCGTCGATTTTTTCATCTTTCATCTTCTGCGCCAGTTGCTCGGCCTCGGCTACGCCTGTTGCGTTGAGCTCACCTTGTGTTTGGCCTTGCATGATTTTGTTGGCGTTGTCGACTGTTTCGCCATGTCGTGTCAAGAGTAATGTTGTCATTTTCTATTTTTGTTTGTTTTGTCTGCAAAATTACAAAAAACATGATAACTTTGCGACACTATGGAAGAAGTATACTCAACCCACGGCATAGAATGTAAAATTCATGTGTATGGCGACACGACACGATGCCTGCCTGTGGTATATGTGCACACTTTTGAAAACCAAGGTCGTGAGATATGGAACGAGAGCTGCAAAATGCAGGCCAGGCAGCACGTGCTGGTAGAAATCGACGGTCTCGATTGGGACAACTATCTCGCCCCGTGGCCCACCGAGCAGCTGTTTAAGAACAATCCCCCCATGCGGGGACGAGCCGGCGAGTGGCTGCGACTGCTTGAGGGCGAAGTTATCCCTGCTGTCGAAGCGCAGTTGCATGTCACGCATCGTGTCATTGCAGGCTACTCACTTGCCGGCCTTTTTGCACTGTGGTCGGCCTACAACACTGGCATTTTCGCGGGCGTGGTTGCTTGCTCGGGCTCGTTTTGGTACCCCGATTTTACCAGCTATGTGCAGGCCCACGATTTCGTCACACTGCCATCGTGCATCTATTTCTCATTGGGCGACAAGGAAACCCGCCTGAAAAATCCTGTGCTCAACACAGTAGAGGAGCGCACGCGCTGGTTGTGCGAGCACTACAGCAGCATGGGGATCAACACAGTGTTTCAGCTCAACAACGGCAACCACTACCAGCAGCCGGCATGGCGCACAGCCCGCGGCATCACATGGGCCCTGAGGCAGTTATGATGAGCTTTTTTTCACGCTTTCTCGATGCTGAACCAGCCCGCATTAAAACTTCAGCATTTTTTCTATCGTATCGAGGTTGACTGTTGCAGTTGTCGAGATACGCTCAACTTGCATTCCACATTTTGCAAGAAGACGGTCTTTGATGTTGTCGCGCTCTTGCTGGGCTTCACTTTCCTTGTGAAAATGCCAGCCGTCAACCTCTATGGCCTTGAGCGGCTGCTTGGTGAGAGAATTGTAAATCAAGAAATCGACATGAGAGAAGGGACTCTCTACATAAGCCTTCTCCCGCTCGTCGAGCCTCATATTGCTGCCGATCAAATTTGACAGTGGATAGTGGCACAGGACCTCGGTGCTGGTAAGGCCCAATTTAGAAATGGCCGTGGTGAGCATGTCATACACAAGATTTTCTGACAGTTGACTCGACACCCCGCGATGAGCCTTCTCATAGGCAAGCCGCTGGGCCGTGTATTGCTTGTAGAGCAAGTCAAAAACCGAGTGTAGTTTACTCTCGCTCACATCAAAGTTGTTGTATTTCACGTAGGCTATGAGTTGGGCCAAATTGGAGTCGGGAGGCATCTCATTGCCGCTGGCAACAATGCACAGGCGTTTTTTAGCTCGTGATATAGCCACGTTCAACAGGTTGCCATCGTCAGAAAATTGGGTAGGCGAGTTGTCAACCATGCTCATAACAATGGTGTCGCATTCACGGCCTTGGTACTTGTGCACCGTGCTGGCAATGTTGCAGCCCAACGCCTTGTTGATTTCTTCGGCCTGTTGTCGATAGGGCGTGGTGATGCCCACACTGTCTTTGCCGCCATATTGAGGCATCACTTCTCGCACAATCACATCGATTTCGCGCTGGTTGAAGTGCTCGCGAGCATGATTGCCTGCCACTGTGCGCATCACCTTGAGTACATCGTCTTCACCATGATCAACAGTCATGGTTATCAATTCCCCATCATAAAAACGCCTGTTGCAGAACTCAATGATTTTAGGGTGGCAACGATAGTGCTCACGTAATAGTGTGACCGGGGCATCGTCGAAAACCTCGACGCACGATTGCAGAAAACTGTGGGTGACGGCATTGTAGCGTTCGTCTACATTGTAGGCATGCTGGATGACCCGCAATACCATTGCCTCCTCTTGGCTCACCACATTGGGAAGTTGCTTGTCGTCGCCCACAATCACAGCATTCAATCCACACGACAAAGCCAAGGCGCCAGTTGTGATGTCGACCTGCGAGGCTTCGTCCATGATCACATAGTCAAAAACCATGTCCTTGCCGATGCAATTCTTCGATGAGTAGGTAGTACTCAGTACGATAGGATACTCTTTCAAGAACTCCTCACTGCGCGATTTCAGGTCTTTAATCGTAAAGATTCTTCTGGTCGATGCTATGCAATGCCGTGCTATTTCGTTTCTCAGCAATGCCAGCGAGGATTCGCGCAGGTCGTGAGTGCTTTGCGTCATGTCAAGGTCGCGCAGTGTAGCGCCGGTGCTGGCAAGTTCTTCTTCTATCTCCGTCTTTCGGCTGTAGTAGTAGGATGTTTCTAAACTTGATACTACTATTCCGGGATTTTCCTTGAGTAGAGTGAACGCTCTCCATCCTGCTTGGCACGCCCATCTCAAGCGAAACCACAGACCGGGCCTGTGACCGCTCTCGGTCAACAGCTGGTAGCGGTGAAGCAGCCGCATGAGCCTGGCCGATTTGCAAGCACTCAACCGCACGACCTTGTCGTCGTGTTTCGCTTGCAACATTTTTTCGTATTTTGCTTCCTTGAGCAGTGCATCGCGTTCGGTATTCAGCTGCGCTTGCCGCGTTTGGGCATCAAAGCCGCGGCTCATCATGTCGAGTGCCTTTTTCGTTTTGGCTCTCGCAGGTTCCTCATCGATTGTCCACCTGTCCATGTCGGGATATGCAACCTGGTTGTCGATAAAGGCTTTCTTGTTTTCGGCACTCCCCAGTTTAGCGGCAATGAAGTCCAGACCCTCGCTACTGAGTTTTTCGACAATATTGTCGATGGCCGAGTTGTTGTTCGACACGACCAAAACGGTTTTTCCAGCCATCAGCACATTGGCGACAATGTTCAATATCGTCTGCGTCTTTCCTGTGCCAGGAGGTCCCTGGATGATACTCAGCTGGTGCGTCAATGCGGCTTCTACCGCCGATTTCTGACTCGAGTTGCAACCGAAGGGGTAGTACACTTGCCTTGGCATGTGGCGGGTTTTGAGTGGTGACTTGTCGCCCAGGTACTGTGCCAGTGGCACGTCGTCGCGATTCAAGTCGACCAGCTCATATTGCTTTGAAAGCAGGTTCTCGTCATTGTCACCTACAAGCCCAGTTTCGGCAGCCAGCTGGCACAGATAGCTCCACAGCGACCCGTTGGTCTTGTTGATGGGCGTGCGTGTGACATACACCTTGTTGCCCTCTATGTCTTCGTGATAGCCGGTAGCATGGGTCAGGTGGTAGAATGTGTGTGTGCCATCGGTAAAGCGCAACAGATGTTTCGCATCGGTTATGTGCTTATTCATTATATACACCCCTTTATCGTTGAGGTCTATTTCTTCGGGGTTAACCAGGTAGAGCAATCGTGAACGACTGTAATTGAACACCCGTGACCCTGACAAAAAACGCACTGCCCACATTCTGTTTCTCGTCACGCTTATCGAAGCGACTGCTTCGGTGATAAACTTCTGCCGTCCGCCTCGAGGCTCTAAATCTACAATCATACACTTCTTGGCATCCATAATAAGTCAAAAATCAATGATATGTCTGCTGCTATATTGGCTTATATATTGCACAGCTGCTGTGAGAAACAGTGTTGTTCCACTTGTTTCAACAGCCTCTCCATGACAAAAGTACAAATAATATTGCATTACCCCATGCCTTATTCAGTAATAAATGTAGGCTGTTTTTGGAGATAAATTTAGTAGTAAATTAATTGACAAGATCGTCCAGGATGTAACCATACAATCACATCATGTGGTGCAAGATTAGTAAAAATTTTTAACCTGTGCATTAAAAAAAATAATACAGATTCCTATAGGCGGGTTAAACTGGCAAATGCAAATGCAGCTTGTATTATTGTAGCCTTCTTGCTGGTCGACAAGTGTGGGACGCTCGGCAGTTGCGCCGTATTTGTCATAATCACGACGCACATTATTATTTCTGCCCCCGCCACTGCCTAAGGCCTGCTTGCCGCCATCGCCTTGAGTCCCTCCTTCAGGCTAAGCTGGTCCATCGCCTTGCGCAGGTTTTCAAATAAAGAGATTATTACTTACAAATATTCAAGGGGGAGTGGGATGTTTTTTTGAAAATATCTTTGTATTTTTGTGAAATAAAACAGGACTGATGTTGTGGAAGACGGCATTTGGTCGAAAGAGCAATATAAATTTTGCAGGGATTGAAAGAAAATAAAACAGCAAGACGCATTCTTAAGGCTTTGGGGGTCGTCGTGGTACTCGTGTTGGTGCTGCCGTGGACGCTCTACATCCCTGCCGTGCAACGAGTGGCCAAAGACTACGCGTGCGACTATGCCAGCAAGAAGACAGGCCTCGCGGTGAAAATGGACCGTGTGTTGCTCAAGTTCCCGCTGAGCGTGAGCATGGACGGCTTCTCGGTGCTGGACCAGGCCCGCGACACGATGCTGCGGGTGGCCAACCTCACCACAGGGGTCGAAGTGCTGCCCATGTTGCACAGCGACTTCAAGATAGGCAGTGCCAGGCTCACGCATGGCTACTACCGCATGGTGAGTGAAGACTCGGCGATGTGCCTCACAGCCGATATCGACCACTGCGTGCTCATGGGCACCGATTTGGATCTCAATCATCGTGTGGTGAACGTGGTCGCCGGCGAGATGAGCGGGGGACGCATTCAGTATGCCGGCTACCCCGACCGCAAGAAGGAAAAGCCCGACAGCGACACGGCGGCCGCCAAGCCGTGGCGGGTGAATGCCATCAAATTCACCTTGCGCGACGTGGACTTCACCATGCGCCAGTTGCCCACAATCGACAAGATGCATGCCCATGTGGGTTATGCCCGACTGCTCGACGGCAGGGTGAACACAGGCGACTGCACCGTCGATGTGCGCAGCTTGAGTGTCGACAAGGTGAAGTGCAGCTACTATGCCATGAGCGCCCGCGACGCGGCCCTCTACGAGCGGCTGCATCCGACCCCTGTCGACACCAGCAAGTCGCAACCTTGGGCCGTGAGGGCCGACACGCTGCGAGTGCACCGTCTCGACTACAACATGCAGATGTTGCCCACTATCGATGTGCTCAAGGCCACGGTGGTCAATGCCCTGCTGGTGGAGGGGGAGGTGAACACAGAAATCCAGAATGTGACTGTGTCGCGCCTCGCGGTCGACAGCTTAGACGCCCGCTATTTCACGCCCACTGAGAAAGTTGCAGCTGCAACTGCTGTCCCGCAAGCCTGGACCTTGCAAGCCGCCCCAACACCTACTCCCGATACAGGACCATGGACGGTGACGTGCGACACATTGCAACTCTCGGGCAGCCATGCACTCTATGCCACCTCGCGCCACAAGGCAGTGAAAGGCCTTGATCCCAGCTATATCGAGGTGAGTAATGTGAATCTTGCCGTGCACAACCTCTACAACCGAGGCACCACGGTGAGCGTGCCGCTGCAATACCTCAGGGCCAAGGAGCGATGTGGCATCGAGATTGAAAATGCACACGGCACCCTGGCCATGCATGACGGCATGGTCGACATCGACAAGTTTGGCCTGAAAACCTTCATGAGCCGCATCTATCTCGATGCTCACGGCCCCATGACGTTGCTCAACAAGAAGCCCACAGGCCAGTTCAGGGTGAGCACCAACTCACAGATTGCCCTGCAAGAGATTGCCATGATGCTACCACGACTCAAGCCCATGTTCAAGATGGTGCCGCAATACAACCCAGTGGCCCTGCGCGGCAGCCTCGCAGGCACCCCGAGTCGCATCAATATCAAGACCTTGACGGCCGAGATTCCAAAATATGCCCGCGTGGCAGTGAGCGGAGGCGTGAGCAATCCACTTGAGCCTGCACGGTTGAGCGGCAATGTGGCCTTTGATGCCACGGTGACCAATGCCGACTTTATCAAGCCCACTTTGCTCGACAAGGCCCAGCAGCGTCAACTCAACATACCTCCCATGGCCCTCAACGGTCGGGTGCACTTCGATGCCAAGAGCAATGTTGCAGGCAACGTAGCCATGCGGCTGGCTGGAGGCCGCGCAGTGGGGCAGGGCAGCTTCAGCGCCAACAGCCAGCGCTACAACGTCGATGCCACATTCGTTCAATTCCCGGTGAAGAAAATCTTGCCGCTTGCCCCTGCCGACAATCTCACGGCCCATGTCACAGCCAGCGGCCACGGCTTTGATTTCTTGAAGGCCTCGACAGCAGTCAATGCCAAAGTCGACCTGGGCGGCGTCACCTATCAGGGGCAACGCTACGAGCACATCCAGGCCCAAGTGAACATGAACGGCGGTATCGTAAAGGCACAAGTGGTGTCGCACAACAAAGACTGTGACTTGAACCTTACTGCCGACGGTACAATACAAGGCAACCACTATGTGATGGCCGTGAACGGTGTTGTGAATGATCTCGATGCCCAAAAGTTTGGCTTGGTCGACGTGCCTTGCCGCGGAGGCGGAAAAATAAATGGCTCGTTCGACTACAACGCTACGACACAGTATTGCGACCTCAATGCCAACCTGACCGATCTCGACTGGAACTACGACGGCAACAAGATCGTGAGCAAAAACACCGACGTGAGGTTTGCCTCCAATGCCGATACCGTGAGCGCTTATGTCGACAACGAGGACACCCACCTCGACTTTGTGTCGCAGTGCAACCTCAAGCAGTTCACTAAGCGGCTAAATGAGACTTTAGGAATTGCCCAAAAGCAATACAAGGCCCGCTATCTTGACATCAACAGCTTGCAGGAAGCCTTGCCAAAATTTGTGCTCGACCTGCGATGCGGCCCCAACGGCATCATCCCGCGTTATGTGGCGCGCTACAACGTTGACTTCCGTGACATCAACTGCCAGATACGCAACGATTCCACCATCTACATGAACGGTTATGTGCACCAGCTCAGCGTGGGCGACCGAGCAATCGACACCTTGCGTTTTCATGCCAACGAGCAAGACGACAAGTACTTGACCTTCGACGTGCACATGGGCAACGCTCCTGGCACGTGGGACGACTTTGCCCAAGTCGATGTCGCAGGCGGTGCGCTCGGGTCGACTCTCGACTTCATGGTGGTGCAACACAACCTCAAGGGCGAGATGGGCTATCAGTTTGGTGCCAATGCCACTCTCGACAAGGATGAGATCAAGGCACGGCTGTTCCCCACACAGCCAGTGATAGGGTATCGCACCTGGGAAATAAATCCCGACAACTATTTTAATTTCAATTATAAAACACGCATGCTCGACGTCGATTTCTTGATAAAGAACGACTCGAGCAGCCTGGCCTTGAAATCGGAAAAGACCGACGACCCCAACAAGGAAAAAATTTTACTCAACATCAGCAACCTAAAGCTCGACCAGTGGACAACCTATGTGCCTGCACTGCCTGTCATGAGCGGCACGGTGAACGGCAATGTGAATGTGCTCTATGACGGACGTAACATGGACGGTGATGGCCTGGTCGAAATCAAGGACTTTGCCTACAATGGCACGCACGAGGGCGATGTGGCCATCGACACTAAGCTCAGTGTCGATCCCGCCACAATGGCGACCAAGCTCAATGCCACCCTGTCGCTCGACGGCTCCAAGGTGGCTCTTGCCTATGGTGTGCTCAACGACTCCACTTCACGCAGCCCCATGAACATGAATGTGCAGCTCGATCGCTTCCCGTTGCAGAAGGCCTCGGCGTTCATTCCTGGCTACTATGTGGCACTCGACGGTTATATCGATGGAGAAATGCACATGACGGGCACGACTGCCAAGCCCGAAATCAATGGTTATGTGCAAGGCGATTCGGCAGTCGTCTCATTGCCTGCCTATGGCTGCTCGTTGCGCCTCGACACGAGCAGAATAGTGGTTGACAACAGCCTGTTGCGCCTCGATGGCACGAAATTCTACGGTCTCAACGACAGCCCCATCTATGCCCGTGGTCAGGTCGACTTGAGCACGATGGATATGAACTTGAAGTTCTCGGGCCAGAACGTGCAGTTCATAGGCACCAAGCAACAGCGATGGTCCGAAATGTTTGGTGCTTGCTATGGCGACCTCGATGCCTCAATCGTGAGCAAGAGCGGCAACATGCGCGTTGGCGCCTCGGTCAACATCCTGCCCACAAGCGATATAACCTATGTGATGCTCGATGAGGTAGATGCCTTGCGCAGCAGCAAGATGGTAGATGAAAACATGGTGACCTTTGTAAATCCTGCCGACACAACCCATGCATTGAGTAAACTCGTCACCGGCGAGGCCACCTCGTCGCTCGATCTCAATATCAACATCGCCATTTTGCAGGGAGCCAAATTCAACGTGTATCTCACACAAGACGGCAAGAGCCGCGTAACTACTAAAGGCACAGGAAAATTACGCTACACGCTCGACTTCGCCGGCAAGGACAATCTTGTGGGTTCCTACACTATCAAGAGCGGTGAAGTGCGCTACACGCCCCCAGTGATATCGCAGAAGGTGTTTGAAATAGCCGAAGGCAGCTCAATATCGTGGACTGGCGAGATGATGAATCCCCTGCTGAACTTGAAGGGTACCGACAAGTTGCGGGCCACGGTAAACTCCAGCAGTGGATCGTCGCGCGTTGTCGATTTTCTCGTGACTGCGATGATCAAAGACAACTTGAACCATATGAATGTGAGCTTCGACCTGGCTACGACCAACGATGCCGACATTGAAAACGAACTGCAAGGCATGACGGCCGCCCAACGCAGCGCCGCCGCCATCAACCTGCTGCTATACAACACCTACTCGAGCGAGGCAAGCGCCAACAATCCAGAGCTGGCCTCGGCCAACAATGCACTCTTCTCGTTTATTCAATCACAGCTCAACAATTGGGCAGCCAACAACCTGCATGGCATCGATCTCTCGTTTGGCATTAATTCCTACGAGAGCCAAAGCGGTTCCAGCACAAGCGACCAGATGAGTTATTCCTACCGCTTGTCGAAGACCCTGTTCAACGACCGGCTCAAGGTTGTAGTGGGCGGCGAGTACTCGACCGATGCCACACAGCAAAACAACTTTGCCGACAACTTGTTCAACAACATCTCGATAGAGTACAACCTCAATCGCAGTGGCAACATGATGGTGAAACTCTTCCGCTCGTCGGGCATTGAGAGTATACTTGAAGGTACCGTCACGCAGACGGGTGCCGCATTTGTGATGAAACGTAAAATAGGCAACATGAAAGATTTCTTCTGGTGGCGCAAAAACAAGCAAACGCTGGTCGACACCACAATAAGGGTGGCACCAAAGTTGCAGATCGAGGACAAGTCGAGCGGACTCGAAGCTCCTGTAGCATCACCCGTAAAACGCACAGTGAAAGAATGAAAAATTACTGGATGAAACTCATGTGTATTGCAGTGGCCACGCTCACGCTCGCCGCTTGCTCCACTACCTCGCGCTTGGGTAGCGGTGAGACGCTCTACACAGGCGTGAAGGAGTTGAAATATAAGCAAGACGACAGTGTGAAGATTGCCACTGATGTGCAGGATGCCATCTTCACCACCATCAATGTGAAGCCCAACAACCCATTGTATTCGCCCTACTACCGCACCCCGTTCCCAATAGGGTTGTGGGTGTATAACCATTGGGATGAGAATTCGACAGGGCTCAAGGGCTGGCTCTACAAGAAGCTGGTTGCCGAACCTAAACTCATAAGCTATGTACGGCCTGCCACGCGTGTCGACATGATCAACACCTTGCTGCGCAACAACGGCTACTTTGGTTCCAGTGCCAAGTACACACTCAACTACAGCAAGAGCAATCGCAAGAAAGCCAGCATAAGCTACCAGGTGTGGGTGCACAAGCCCTATGTGATAGGAAAAATCTCCCCATTAGGCACTGGCACGCCAGTGAGCAACTTCATCGACTCATGCGCTCGAGCAAGCAACTATTACCGCACGGGCAGCCGTTACTGCCTCGACTCTCTCAACCAGGTGCGCATCGACATCGCCAATGCACTGCGCGACAACGGCTACTATTTTTTCAGACCCGAATACATCCAGTATGTGGCCGATAGCTTGACTACCAAGGGCGTTGTCAACATGCAGATGACCAAAGCGAGCAATATTCCTAACTCGGCGTTGGTGCGCTACTACGTAAACAATGTGACAGTGACAGTGCTCAACAACGACAATTCGGGCACCCCCGACACTCTTGAGACACCACGTTGCACACTGGTGAAGTATGTTCCTATCAGGTTGCGCGACGCATCTTTGCTCTCATGCATAAGAGGGCGCAAGGGTCGCCCCTTCAAGGTGGGCAACATGGACCGCATGCAGGTGCAATTCTCCAACCTGGGTATCTTCAGCAATGTCGACATGAAGGTAACACCGCTCGACTCGACCAATGCCGAAGGCAACGGCCTGCTCGACCTCGCCGTGACGTGCACGCTCGACAAGCCCATCGAGGCTAACTTGCAGGTACAGGGGGCCTACAAGTCAAACAGTTTCCTGGGTCCAGGCCTTAAGGTGGGCATGACCCACAAGAACCTTTTTGGTGGAGGCGAGCGATTCAGTGCCGATGTGCGCGCCTCCTATGAATGGCAAACGGGCAAGGGTGGAGCCTACAAAAACAGCGAGTTCAATTCCTACGAGTTCGGCTACAATGTCGAGCTCTCCGTGCCGCGGTTGCTCGCCCCGCGCTTTGTTGATCGCAGCCGTCGCTATGTGAACTGGACCCGTGTGTCGCAATATGCAAGCATCCTTAATCGTCCCGACTATTTCAAAATGCTGCAATTGGGCATCGACTTCACGTGGCAGTGGCATTCCAATCGCCACACCCTTAATGAGTTTACTCCTTTTAGGCTGGTCTACAGCAAGCTGCTTTCGACCACTCAGGCCATGGACGAAATCATGAGCATGAATCCCGTAGTTAAAAACAGTTTCAACAATACCTATATTCCCTCGATGGGGTATTCGTTTACCTATACCAACGACTTCGGACGCAACAGCATCACTTGTAACATCGATGCAAAAGAGGCTGGCAACATCTTTGCCGGCATATGGGAAATGTGCGGAAGCAAAAACGATAAGAAACTATTTGGCACCCCCTTCTCCCAATTCTTCAAGATTCAAACCCAACTGGTGTGGAAATTCTCATTCACGCAGTCGTCACAACTGGTGTCGCGCTTGCTTGTGGGGGCTGCCCATGCCTATGGCAACTCGGCCGAGGTACCCTATAGCGAGCAATTCTACTCGGGTGGCGCCAACTCGGTGCGAGCTTTCACCATACGCTCTATAGGCCCTGGGAGTTATCGCGCTTCAGAGGAAGACAATTTCGGCTACTATGACCAAACTGGCACTTTTAAATTTGAAAACAACTGGGAGTACCGCTTCCCTATACTGGGCTACCTGCACGGAGCCATATTTCTCGACGCTGGCAATGTGTGGCTGCTCAAGAATGACCCCGAGCGCGAGGGCGGCAAGTTGACTATGAAGAAATTCTTCGACCAGCTGGCTGTGGGCACTGGTCTGGGTTTGCGATTTGACATGAGCATGATCGTGGTTCGTGCCGATTTGGGCATTGGCATCCATGCCCCCTACGATACAGGCAAGAGCGGATACTACAACATCGCCAAGTTCAAAGACGGCCTGGCCTTCCATCTGGCCATAGGCTACCCCTTTTAACTGAGAATTATAGAAGCTGGCTTGCAAGAAGTAAAACAAAAAAATCCTGAGCAACAAATATTTTATTCCAAAATTGGAGATGTTGCTCAGGACTAAGACTGCATATATTTAGAATGAATGAAAGCGTGCCTTGTTACACGTAGGTCTTTACCTTCACCTTGCCAGTGAGCACCGACAATGCATTGCCTGCCAGTGCCTCCATTTCATCTTCTCCAGGGAAGCAATAGGTGGGGGCGATAAAGTCGATGCGCTTGCGCAACCGTGGAATCACATATTCGCTTCTTGCAATTCCGCCAGTCAACAGAATGGCATCAACTTTGCCATAGAGCACAGCAGCCTCGGCCACAATATACTTGGCAGTGTGATAAATCATTGCATCAAGTATCAACTTGGCATGTTCATCGCCATTAGCGATGCGGGATTCTATCTCTTTCATGTCCTTGGTGCCTAAAAGTGCCATGAGTCCTGCCTGTCCTGCAATGCGCTTGAGCAGTTCCTCCTCGGTGTACCTGCCGCTGAAACACAGCCTCACCAAGTCGGCTGCTGGCAGCGAGCCAGCTCGCTCGGGCGAGAACGGGCCTTCGCCATCGAGCGCATTGTTGGCGTCGACGGCACGTCCGTGGTCATGGGCCGCGATCGAGATGCCTCCACCCAGGTGGCAAATGATGAGGTTGAGGTCTTCATAGTTCTTGCCTATTTCGTTGGCAAACCGCCGTGCTATAGCGCGCTGGTTGAGTGCATGCCATATACATATGCGGTGCATGAGCGGTGTGCCGCATATCCTGGCATAATCGTTGAGCTCGTCGACCACGCCAGGGTCGGCAATAAAACTACGGCAACCAGGTATGTTCTTGGCAATGGAGTGAGCAATGAGGCAGCCCAGATCGCAGGCGTGCTTGTGTATGGCATTGCGGGTGTCGTCGAGCATTTTCTGATTGATTTCATACACGCCTCCAGCCATGGGCTTCGACAGCCCGCCGCGTCCTATTACGGCCGAAAATGTGAAGGGCACATTCAATTTCTTGAGCTCATCGATGATGAGTTGTCGACGGAAGTCAAACTCGTCGGTGACTTCTTCAAATTTTTCAAGATCTTCGGGGCGGTGGCTGATGCTGCGCAGCAACATCGGTTTTTCATCTTCATACACGGCCAGCTTTGTTGAAGTAGAGCCTGGATTGATGACAAGAATAAGCATAATGTGAATGTGGGGTTTATGGAGTGATTAATTTAAATAGATGCAATTGCCAAGCTGTAGAACTTGGATTCTGGCGTATCGGCTCGTGAACTCAGCACCACAGGAGCCTTTGTACCTTGCAACAAACCAGCAGTTTGGGCGCCGCAGAATAGCGTGATGGTTTTGTAAAAAACATTGCCTGCCTCTATATCGGGGAAGATGAGCGCATCGGCTTTGCCGGCGATGGGCGAGTTGATGTTTTTTCCCTTCATGCTCTCCAGGTCACACGACGTCTTCAGGTCGAGAGGCCCGTCGACAATTACATTGCCAAATTTTCCTTCACCAGCCATCTCCTTGATTGCAGCATAATCAGCGGTGAAGGGGAATATCTTGGTGTTGGTCTTCTCGGTGCAGTGTATGAGCGAAATTTTGGGTTGAGTGATGCCCAGCGCTGAGCATATTGTTGCCATGTATTTTATTTGCTCGATGCGTTGCTCTTGTGTGGGGTAGGGAATCACAGCAGGATCACTGAACAAGAGCAGGCGGTCGTATTGCGGAATGTCGGCTATTGTGATGTGAGTGAGCACCTTGCCGCTGGGCAGTATTCCAGTTTGCTTGTTGAGCACGGCATGGAGCAAGTCGTCGGTATTGATCAAGCCTTTCATCAATGCATCGGCTTCGTCGTTACGTACCATGGCAACTGCCTTGACAGCTGCATCGACGGGGCTCTCGGCATCGACAAATTTTACATGTGCACCATCGGCATGACCATGCAACTGGCTTTCTACATATTGCTTACAGCCTACGAAGATGAAGTCGGCAAAGCCACAGTCCAAAGCACGTGCACATGCTTGTGTGGTGTGGTCATCGGCAGCCCACACCACGACTATTCGTTTCCTTGACTCACGCTCATTGAGATGATTGATCAAGTCGGAAAAGCTCTTAATGGAATTCATTGGGTTTTGTTAAGTGGTTGATAGTTGTTTGTTAAGTAAAATTGTGTTGCCGATAGTGTCTCGCCACAATCGACCTCGCAAATATAAGGATAAGAAATTAATTATTCAACATTTTGTCACCAATTTTAACACACACTTTGCACGTTTTAGTATTAATTGTGCAGAATGCATTACGCGTCACAGGAAAAGGCCATGTTTTACACATGTTTTACACACGTTGTACAGCCCTCGACACAAGCACTTTTTTACTTTTAATTTTGCAATGCGACAATTTTGAGATGAGATTTTCAATGGTATTGCGAGGCACAGCTGCCAGCGAGTAGTGGTCGAAGACGTTGATGGTGCCAATGTCGGTTGCCGAGAGCCCTCCCTGATGAATAAGAAAGCCCAATATGTCGCCTTTGGATATTTTCTCTTTTTTCCCAGCTTTGAAGTAGATTGTGGCTATTGTTGGGAAGACTTCTTCGCGCTTGGTTGTAGGTGGGTTGAGTTCCATAGGGGTATACACGCCATCGAGATGCATGTAGCCGGGCGGCTCCTCTCCTGGTCCTGTGACGACAAAGACGCTGCCGCGTGCATCGACACGAGCGGTACGGCCGTTGCGGTGTACAAAGACCTCTGGAGAAATGGGCATGTGATAATGAACGATGTGCTTCACGCCGTCGATATCCAAACCTCTTGCACCTAAATCGGTGGTGACAAGAATCTGAAATGTGCCGTTGGCAAAGAGTGCTATGGCTTTTTCTCTCTCGATTTGGTCGAGTGCGCCATGATACAAGCCCACCGACATATTGCGTGACTTGAGATGCTGATACACGCGGGCGACAGCTTCACGGTAATTGACAAATACTATAGTCCTGCCATTGGGCAACGATTGCAAGAGTTGCAGTAGAGTATCGAGCTTGTCCTTGCTGGCGCTTTTCACCTGATAGGTCTTCATGCGGCTGCTCGGTGCGTTGCTGTCGTGGGTGAAGTCGAAGATTTTGGGATGACTGATGCCTGTGTAGGCAGGTATCTCGTCAAGAACAGTTGCCGAGGTGAGAATGTGCTGTGCACAGGGAGGCATGCAGCGGCACAATTGCCTCATCTCTCCCTCAAATCCCAGTTCAAGGCATTTGTCAAACTCGTCGATGACCACAACCTTCACGCCGTTGAGGCTCACATGACCACGTTTCACGTGGTCGAGCAGACGTCCTGGGGTGGCTACAACAATATCGGGAAGAGCCTCGATCGAGCGTTTCTCGTCGACCACACTATGCCCGCCATACAAGCACGTGACTTTGCAACCTGTGGCAAGCACTCTCATCACATCGTAGATTTGCATCACAAGTTCGCGCGATGGGGCAACAACAATGGCCTGCAACTGGCCTATGCACGAAGCATTTATTCTACTCAGCAGGTTGAAACTATAGGCCAATGTTTTTCCTGAGCCGGTAGGGGAGTAGATGATCAAGTCGCCAGATAGGTCGCTGCGCTTAGCTATTGTCGTTTGCATTGCGTTGAGTTGCACGATACCCAGTTTTTCCTTGATGTTGTTGAGAATAGTACTTTGCTCCATGCTTAAAATGCGATTTCTTGCAACAATGCACCTTGCACGACAGTACTACAAAGATCCCCCATTTGCTGTGGCAATCTTCATGAGCATTGCCTGGGCGCATTGCTTTTGTTCAGCCAAAGTTACACATTATCCCCCATTGGCGCAAGAGACTAAGCAAAATGTAAATATTGTTATATTTTTCGTCGCAATCTTTGCGAGTTTCAGAATTGTTTGTAATTTTAACGCATTCGAAGCTTTAAGCTCATTTTTTAAACCAACATCAACATGAAAAAATTTTTATTGTCACTATGCGTAGTGATTTCATCGATTGCACTTGTCTCTTGCAATGGCAACAAGAACGGGGAGAACAGTGCCGAAGCCTCTGCCGAGGCATCGGTCGAGACTTCGGCTGCAGCCGAGACATCAATTAGTCCTGAGGACTTCCAGTCGCAGCTCGACGAAGCTATCAAGGCAAAGGATGCGGCCAGAATCCAGCAACTCGTGGGCGAGTCGCAGACGACCTACAACAAGCTTGCTGCCACCGACAAGGCCACAGCCGAGGCCTATCTGAAGAAGGTGCAGGATGCTATCACGGCCAAGGCTGCCGACATTAAGGCTGCAACTGGCGTCGAGGCAACATCGCTGATTTCTAAAATCAAGCAGATCCCTGAGGATGCAGTCAATGCTGCACAGGCTGCTGGCGACACTGTCGCCAAGGCTGCTGCCAATGCAGTGAAAGCTACTGCCGACGAAGCTGTCAGCAAGGCCAAATCGGAAACCGTCGACAAGGCCAAGGAAACCGTCGACAAGGCCAAAAGCAAAGTGAAAGCTGCAAGCGAAGAAGGCAAAAAGAAAGCCAACGAGGCTGTCGATAAGGCTCATCACAAGGCCAGCGATGCTGTCAACAAGGCCTCTCAAGAAGCAGCCAACGCTGTGAACAAGGCCTTGGGCAGGTGATACCTGTTGCCTGATTCATCCCTAGTAAAAAATGCACATTGCGATGTGCATTTTTTATTCTTCATACCAGCTAAAAAAGTTTGTTAGTAGAAAAATCACTAACTTTGCGTGCTCTTAGATTATTGCTCGAGGAGGATTAAGCATAAAATTATAATTGTTGAACAACGTACCGCATGACAAAGAATTTATTATTGGCCTACAGCTTAGCTGTTATTATAGCTCTATTGGGGACGGAGACATCAAAAGCGCAATCTCTGTCGGGCTCTGATATGCCGCCATTGAAACCAATAGAAAAGACGGTATTCGATACTGCCTACACAGAAATTTATTACGAATACTCCTTCAGAAAAGATTCTATGAAGAGTAAATGGACCTATGGCCAAACAATTTTATTGGTTGGGAAAAAGTGCCTTGGTTTTATGGACTATTACCAGTGGCAGTTTGATAAGGCCAACGATTCCCTATACTATGCCAAGCAGTCACCCATGTCGCTTATTACCAACGGATCGGGCTTGATCCAGAATGCTGTGTACAAATATCCCCTTGTCATTGACAAGGGGACAGGAAGAGCCATAGTGCAAGTACAGAATATAAACAATTATGAATACACAGAACAGATGCCTGTAATCAATTGGAATTTGACAGATGGAGACACCTTAATAAGCAATGTACCATGTAAGAAAGCATTTTGCGTATACGGAGGCAGAAAATGGAACGCATGGTATGCCCCAACTTTCCATCTGAAAGCAGGTCCATACTTGTTCTCTGGCCTGCCTGGGCTCATCTTCGACATAAAAGATGCCAAAAACAATTATCATTTTACGCTGAATGGTTTGGAAAACCTTACTATCGGAACAGCAATATACTTGCATGCAGATGTTAAGATAATAAAAACTACTCGGCAGAATGCTCTCCGGGCGGTTGAAAATGAACAGCGTGACATCATTAAAGCCTTTGAGATGGCTTCACCGGGCATAAGATTCTCCGAAGATATGCAGAAAGGTATCCACAGTCGCCCATATAATCCCATTGAGATAGAATAAATGAAACGCTTTATAATATTTCTATTAGCTGCCATACCGTTATTCTCCCGGGCGCAGACCCCTAATGATTCTGTCGGGCGCGAAGTGAAACTTCCAGAGGTCACCGTCAAGGTGAAACCAATAGAACAGAACGGCGACACAATAAAATATAACGTTTTGTCCTTTAAAGACAAGGAAGACCATTACCTGGAGGATGTACTGAAGAAACTGCCTGGTATAGAAGTGGGTGAAAATGGGACAATCTCCTATAAGGGCAATTCCATCAATCATTTCAATATCGAGGGGCAGGATCTGCTTGGAAACCGTTACAATCAGGCCACACGAAACCTGCCCGTTGATGCCGTGGCCCAAGTTCAGATAATGGAGAATGATCAGCCAATCAGAGCCTTGAAAAACAGAATACCATCAGAGCGTGCGACGCTTAATATCAAACTTAAGCGCGAATACAAATTAAAGCCGTTCGGTGAGGCACAAGTCGGTATAGGCTTTTCCGACAACACCCTGTGGGACAATCACATCACCCTTATAAATATTGCCAAAAAGAATCAGACTCTGATTACTGTAAAGATGAACAACACAGGGGACAATATCAGCGAGAACACACTGGATCATATCGATGTTGCCAATCTGGACAACTATATTCCCTTACCTAACAATATAATCACGACGTCCTCAGCAACTTATCTACCAATACAGCTTAAAAGATACCTGAGGAACAAGTCATACTCCATGGGTATTAACCACCTACATCGCATTGGACGTTACGGGAATTTCCGTACTAATCTTATCTATTATGGTACAAGTGACTTGCTGGCGGACAGCACCTCCAGCCTTTATGGAGGCTCACCAACACTGTCGCTCAACGAGAGCAACAGAAGGAATTCGCATGAGCATACTTTCGTGCCACAGTTCCGATACGAGCTTAACGCGCCCAAGGTCTATCTTGTTGACGACCTTTCGGCATCCTTGTCATATACTAACAATATCAACCATTTAAACAGTAATGAGAACTTGCTGCAAGAGCATGTCGCACGGCATACATCATACGCACAGAACAAGCTGCAAATGACGCTAAACGCGGGGAAACTAGCTTACACCATTAACTCATCAACAAGGTATTTGCGAAGAAGTGAACTAATGGGTGTTGAAGATTCAGCATCAACATACAATAGCCGTGAGAGATTAATCCTCCAACAGCTGTTCACGCGTAACAGCCTATTTACAACACTTCCTCTTTTGGGCAACAACATTGAATTGAAATATGGAATGGAGTACAAGGTTGACAGATTAAAGGCTGGCTCCAGCGATTTCAAACAGACCCATTATTTTCTCAACAAAGTGGGGGTTGACTATGCAATTCGGTATCATAAAGGATTCGTGGCATTTGATTTTCCCCTTAATGTTTTTTCATCCTCAATATCCTGGAGCGAGACTAACAAAAGCGACACAAAAATCTATATCTCGCCTTCCATACACTGGAAGCACGATCTTTCTCCGTTCTGGCGTCTAAAAATACTCGGTTCATTAGATGACGACTTGGACAATTCCATCATGTATTCCGATAGCATTCTGACTAATTACCGTACTTGGGTGAATCCTTCAGAAAGATTTGGCTGGAAGCACTTGTCCTCTCTTCTTTTCTCAGTGAATTATGCAAACTTCATCACAATGTTTACTTGGAATCTTACGGCTTCAGCGTCGTGGAGGAAGACCGACCATCACAACCAATATAGCTACGAAGAACGGTATACTGTCATAACGCCAATTTGGGCAGACACACATTCGCATATGTTGTTGGTCCAAACCTCAGTAGATAAGACTTTCACACATATAGGCTTTTCTGCTAAAGGCACTGTTAACTATACAAGGAACATACTGCCTGTCGCGCAAAACAACGTGCAACAGACCGTGAAATCAAACATCCTTTCTCCATCAATGAAATTAAGATGGAACAAATTGACATGGCTTCAACTATCCAATGAGGCTACTTTTAATCTTTCATGGCAAGACTATTACCAAAACCATGCCAGACATCCTCTGAGGAGTTGGTTTGATGAGTTCAACTTATATCTCTATCCATTAAGGAAAATCTCAGTTAGCGCGGGATGCGAATACTCGTCAATAGAGACTAAAAAGGGAAAGTATAACCGCAATGCTTTTGTTGATGCCCGTATCACTTATACCCCAACTAAGCGTCTTGAACTTGGAGCAATACTCTCCAACGCCTTCAACCGGAGGCAATATATAGAAGCGTCTTATACAGGACTCAACTATCAATATTATTCAGTTCCGCTGCGTGGACGTGAATTTCTTTTCTGTGTAAAATTCAATCTGTAGCTATTGATGTCCACCAAATGTTTTTTTGTAGATTCCAAAACGAAGTGCAACATTGAGGAGGCTACATTAGTGTAGATTCAATGGAAAGCGTTGACTTTGCCCCGTGAATCGAAGAGGAGGCGAGCTCTGCTGAGGAGCACCTCGACCAAGCAATAGATTCAACCGCCATGCTGAAATCGTGGAAACAGACGGGGATGTCGTAAGGCAGCTCCGCTTTTATGATTTTAGAAGGCGGTCATGGCTAAGATTTGCAAGGCCCTGGAATGCACTGTCTATTTCGCTGGTCCTTACTGCTCAGGACAAAAGGGCGCGATTGAAAACGCAAACAAGATGCTCAGAGAATACTTCCCTAAAGGCACTGACTTCAAGACCTGTCACTCAAGAACAACTCAATAGCGCACAATATCAAATCAACGAAAGACCAAGGAAGAAATTAGGCTTTTCAACTCCCAAAATTGTGTTCTTCCGAAAGATTACCGAATTTTGCACTTGCCGCTTGACTCTACACTAATGAGATTTGTTGATAACTCTTGCATATGTCAAAAATTTTAACGAAATTTGTAAACAAGTTGTACATGTTGTGATTTGAGTTTAATGATTTATCCACCAATAGATTACTAGGAATCAGCGATATGCGAAACTTTTTAAACATCATTTTATTAACTTTCTAATTAAGCTAACGGGTTATGGAAAAATGTACAGTTTCAAAAGGCTTGATACTGAAAGACATTATTCAATATGATGATCATTCAGTAGAGTTTCATCACCAAAAACTTCAATCTCCCATTTCACTTTCTCCTTTCGGATGGAGAGGTTTTATTGCTCAAGAAGATAGTGAAGTTATTTTTGACAAAGATCTTCACTTTTTTGTGAATACAGGGAAGATTTTGGGAAAGAAAACGCTGTATTTGTTACATTCAGACAAATATGAGACTTTGCCAACTACAGAACAGGAACTCTCAAGCGATGACAAGGATGACTTCACATACATGCAATTGGGAGATAATACAAATGAAGATATTGAGCCAGATGAAGAGCCAGAGGCTCTTGAAGTGGGAGAATCTTCTATTAAAGATACAGATGTTGACTATGACGCGGACTTGTATCTGAAGCCAGATATCATTCAGTTACGTCTTAAAAATGTGCACATTGAACGCATTTTGTCTTTCTTAAAGGATTCGCCAAGTATTGAAATGAATACGGCTAAAGTTGGACCGAAATTCTTCAGTCTCAATCAACAGCTTTTGGCTTATGATGATGATTGGGCCCTACACGTCAGGAATCGTTCAAAAATAGACAGCACTCCAATTCACCACATGACATTCTTTTTAGAGAAAAAACCGTTCCTACCGTTCATAGGAGAAAATGGTTTGTATTGCGGTTATCATCGACAGATAAATATCACGGGCATATCAAAATCTGTAATTAATGAATTTCGGGAATGGTGCCGTAAACGTGCCCCACGTCTAACCTCTAAAGGTGATAACTACCAGTCTTCAGTCAAAGCTAATCCTTTCAATCTGTTCCGCTGGATTCATCCTGATCAATTATCTATTACTGATGAAGCCTTGGTTTATACCAGAAAGACTTTACGTCGTAACGAAATGATCTATCTTCCATTCAAGCGTATCTCCGTTTTCCTGTCATCAAAAGGCTTGTTAACCAAGAAATTTGAAGTGTATGGGGAGCAAAATATCATTCCAAAATATTCTTTTTCTAGTTCCAATGTCTCTGCCATCAAAAAAGCGATGGAGGAACATCATGTTAATACTGCTGTAGGTCGTTCATGGCATGCTTCTTTCTTATTCTTCAAGAACTGGTTTGGCAGGGCTCCTCGTATCCTTAAGGTTGATGAAAGATTAATTTTCTATCCAAAACGTTTAAAATCAGAGATGAAGAATTTTTACGGTATGACTACTCGGGTATCTGCTCTTAATAAAATGGAAATTGAGAAAGTAATATGGTATAAAACTATTTTTAATCCCTTCGGTACGATTGTAATCAAAGGTACTCCTGCAAACATACGTAATGATCAAAGGGAAAAAACAGCAATAATGATTGTGCCAAATTTGTCTATGTTTTGCTACGGTTCATTGCGTGATTTCTTGAAAGAATCCAATGCTGAATTTAAACGAAAACACAAAAAATATAAGTTTAAATAATCCTGTATTATTGCTGTTCGCTAAAAGTTGAGCATTGACAATCTATTTGTCCGCGGTACCAATAAATGTGATAGTGAGACGGTTCAATTACCCCGTCAACTTTTCAAAGGAATAAGACTGACAAAACAGCCAACCTAAATCAGGCAAGCCATAATAGTTTGTCCTGATTTTTGTTTACTTTATTCTAAACTCATTTAAGGACAATTCAATGAGCCTAGCAAAGTAGCCGAAAAGGTTGAACCAGCCAAGAAAGCCACACGCAAGGGCAAAAACCGCCCACCGAGAGAGAGCGAGCGCACCCCCAAAAAGGTGTGCTCGCCTTGTCTTTTTCCACGAAACCGAAACTGCTTACCTTCGCACCAAGAAACCAAACGGCAACGAATATGGCAGCAACCCTACAATCACAACTGGAGAGCTTGATGTTTTCCTCGCAAATTCCCGACATCGTGATCGGCACCAGTGACGACAACGAGGTCGAGGTGTGTCTCGACTGCCGGGACCACACCATTTTCTCGGCACTGCATTTCCCATACGAACGCAGCGTGAAGATACACGACCTGCACTTGGTAATCGAGTATTACCTACGCGACCGCAGCATCTCGCTCGATGAGTTTCAGTTGCGATCCGCCACGAACGGAACGCAACAGATTCTCGCCACCTTCCAAGTGCTTTATCTCGAGCAGCACTTCACTGGCGACATCGGGGAGTTCCTGAGGAACAATTTCCTCACCACCATGGCGGCGAAACTCACCTCGCCAAAGGCTACGGAGTTCCTGCATTTCTTCATCGAAGCGAATGCCCAGGAAGAGATCACCTACCAGGTGGTGGCAAGTGTGTATGGCGGTGAACCGCGCATCTACACCTTGCGTGAGGAATGCGGGGTCAGCGGCTCCAACCGCATCAAGACGGTGCAGCTGACCTGCGAGATGCTGACTGGCATTGTCGAGAGTCCTGCCCACGGCAGACCACGCGAGGCCATCACCCTGCACGCCTACAGCGTGCATGCCGGGCAACGTGCCTTCACATTCTATGTGCAGGATCACGAGCCGCCGCTCTCGCTCTACTTCCGCAATGCCTTCAATGTCTATGAGCGTTGCGACCTGCAAGCAGTCACCACGCACAAGCCGAAATCTGACCGCTCAATAGCCGTCACACATCGGCTCTCCACGTTCTACAACCAGCAGAACGAGAAGCAGTACGAGGTCGAGACCGCTGGACTTACCATGGAGCAAGCCCGGTGGATTGAGCAGCTGTTCTACTCCCACGATGTGCGCATAGCGACCAGGCGCACTGACTTCTCGGAGGATGATTTCGAAAACTACAATCCGCAGTACATGCCAATTGTCCTCATCACCGACTTCACCTGCGAAATCCACGACGAGGAAGGTGAGCTCAACACTGTTAAGTTCACCTACCAGTACCAAGACAGGCGAACCTATCTTCCTACTGATTACCTCTCGGTCGACCACGACAGAATTTTCACCGCTCCTTTCAACCCCACATATAACTGACATGGCACAATCCATCCACATAACCACCCTGCGAAAGATGCTCAAGGCAGGTGACCCCGTCGACATCAAGCTGTGGACAAAAAGCGGTGAAATCCAGGAATGGCGGAACTGCGTGCCGCTTCGCTATAATTTCTATCAAGGCACACGCCAGATGAAATTGCTTGACAGCCGGCAGATCCGCCATGTGCGGGATGTCTGCATCTTCGAGATCAACGGCATACCTGTGCATCTATAATATTTCTGTAGATTCCAAAACGAAGTGCAACATTGAGGAGGCTACATTAGTGTAGATTCAATGCAAAGCGTTGACTTTGCCCCGTGAATCGAAGAGGAGACGAGCACTGGCTGAGGAGCGACTCGACCAAGCAATAGATTCAACCGCCATGATGAAATCGTGGAAACAGACGGGGATGCCGTAAGGCAGCTCCGTTTTTATGATTTTAGAAGGCGGTCATGGCTAAGATTTGCAAGGCCCTGGAATGCACTGTATATTTCGCTGGTCCTTACTGCTCAGGACAAAAGGGCGCGATTGAAAACGCAAACAAGATGCTCAGAGAATACTTCCCTAAAGGCACTGACTTCAAGACCTGTCACTCAAGAACAACTCAATAGAGCACAATATCAAATCAACGAAAGACCAAGGAAGAAATTAGGCTTTTCAACTCCCAAAATTGTGTTCTTCGGAAAAATTAGCTAATTTTGCACTTGCCACTTGACTCTACAGTTTTTCCAGATATAGTTATATTTTATGATATTCGTTGAATAACTAAAGCGAAAGAAGTCTTCTCTATAAATTTTCCAATGGCATGACAACTATTCAAAGGACATGGGTTGAGTTGGGGGGCTGTAAAATGCTTAGCTTGTAAAAAATAATACATGACATACCCTTTAATATCAGAATATGTAGAGGCGGTGAGGAATGCGGAGGACAACTTCGATAAGCTGCGCAATCTCCGGCCTGTGACCGATGACAATGGCGATCCTGTGATGACCGGCGGTAACTTTGCCGTGGTGTTCAAGATGCGGGATGAGAAGAATGACAAGCTCTATGCCGTGAAGTGCTTTCTCAAAGACCAGCCGAACCGTGCGGAAAACTACCGGATGATAGCTGAGGAACTGGAATATGTCTCTTCGAGTTTCCTCACCAAGTTTCAGTATTTGGACAATGAGCTGTTCGTCGACGCTGCCCATGCTGATGGCGAGGAGTTCCCCGTCCTGCTGATGGACTGGGTGGAGGGCACCAACCTCGACCTGTATATCCGTCAGCATCTCCACGACAGCTATCAGTTGCATCTGCTTGCCTACCAGTTCAGCCGTCTCGCCCTGTGGCTGATGCCGCAGCCATTTGCCCACGGCGACTTAAAGCCAGACAACATCATGGTGAGAGAGGACGGTACGTTGGTGCTGATTGATTATGACGGCATGTTCGTTCCGGCAATGAAGGGACAGAAGGCGCGGGAGATGGGCAGTCCGGACTTCCGCCACCCCGCACGCACGGAAGAAACCTTCAACGAGCATATTGACGACTTCTCACTTGCCTCCATTCTGCTTTCTCTCAGGGTGATCGCCGAAGAGCCTGCCTTGCTTGAGAAGTACGGCGCTGCCGACCGTCTTCTCTTCTCAGAAAAAGACTATAGGGCCATTCATGACTGTCAACTTTTAAAGGACATCTTCCCTTCTGAGTGCCCAGAGGTGAACACCCTTGTGGGACTGTTCATCATCGCCCTTACTCAATCCGATTTGTCGAATGTCTCCTTCCGCCTGCTGTCGTTGGAGCGACCGAAAGAACCGGAGATTGAAATCATCAGCACGGAAGTTACGGAAGAAGATAAGAAGGACGCATGGACAGATGAGTTTGGCGTGAAATATTCCAAAGATGGGAAGAAGCTATTAAAAAGCACTAATAGCTACTTAACGAATTATACGATTAGGCAAGGAACAAGGAGCATTTGCAACGGTGCGTTTTCATGGTGCACATCCTTGCAGTCCGTCACCATCCCCGACTCCGTGACCAGCATTGGCAACAGTGCGTTTTCAAGTTGCGACTCCTTGCAGTCTGTCAACATCCCCAACTCCGTGACCAGCATTGGCGACCGTGCGTTTGCGGTTTGCGATTCCTTGCAGTCCGTCACCATCCCCGACTCCGTGACCAGCATTGGCGACTGGGCGTTTGCGGGTTGCTCATCCTTGCAGTCCGTCACCATCCCCGACTCCGTGACCAGCATTAGCGACCGTGCGTTTATGGGTTGCTCATCCTTGCAGTCCGTCACCATCCCCGACTCAGTGACCAGCATAGGCAACAGCGCGTTTTCGTATTGCAAATCCTTGCAGTCCGTCACCATCCCCGACTCCGTGACCAGCATTGGCAACAGTGCGTTTGAGAATTGCTCATCCTTGCAGTCCGTCATCATCTCCGACTCCGTGACCAGCATTGGCAACCTTGCGTTTTCGTATTGCGACTCCTTGTAGTCCGTCACCATCCCCGACTCCGTGACCAGCATTGGCGACAATGTGTTTGATGGTTGCTTTTCCTTACTTTTCATCATTATATCTCGCAAAACATACGACAGATTGAAAGACAGATTGAAATACTATTACTATTTTTCAAAAATCAAATTCACCGACTAACATGATAATCATCGAATCAAAATGAAGGAAGACTAAGATTCCTCTTGTAGAGATGGTCACAATTTTTATTGCAGCTATTATTTTCAAAATAGTTTTTGGATGATAATGATAGTCACTATGAACAAAATGGTATCTTTCTGACAGTATGATAGCAAATAAGAAATAGCAAGCATTAGGTTCAAGTGAGAAATTGTAGCAACTTTTTTAGAATAAACATTATGACACAGGAAGAAATCATGAAGCTTGTAACGAGCAAGGACTGGTGAGATCGGAGCAATCCCACCCACTTGGAGACGGTAAAAACCGTTCACCGGAGGCCAAAAATGACCGAAATAGGGCTGAAAAAACGGAGTATATCCGTTCAACAGTGGCAAAAACCTCCTAAAAAACGGAACAAGCCCACACAGCCCCGAAGTCATGTGGGCCATACGGGTAAAAATCGGCCTTAAAACGGAGCAAACCCGTTCACTTTTGTCGTGGTACTTTTGCGTCTTCAATCCAAAGCAAGCATGTGACGCTGCAATTGCTGTGGGAAGAGTACCGCCGGGACAACCCCAGCGGCTACAGCCTCACGCAGTTCAGCTACAACTACCGCCAGAACGTCACGGCCAAGGAGGACAACCGTCCGTCGACCATTCTCAAAGACTTGTATGTAGGCGGCTGGGCAGATTTTCCTCGACTTTTCGGGAGACACCATGAGCTATGTGAACCGTGATACGGGCGAGATTGTAAAGGTGCAGACCTTTGTGGCATGCCTCCCCGCGAGCGACTACGGCTTTATGATATGCGTGCCGTCGCAGCGTACGGAGGACTTTGTTTACGCATGAAAATTAAGTGAAGGCCATGCAGGGGAGGGCGGCAAGGCCTATGTGTAGTGGCCGACAATCGCGACAGCGCAGCCGAGGCAGCAACCAGAACTGCTGCAAGCCTATAAAAGGAATGAAAAAAGGCGACTTAACATTTAGGATGCCGCGACTTGAACAGACAAAAGAAGATGTCGAGGAAATAAATCCTGTTGCGACATTTTTCAATTCCAAGCAATTAATTTTGTGCTCTACAGTATGGGGCGCTCTGAAAAGAGTAAAAGTTTTGGATATTTTTATTAACTTTGCACACTGCCTGTTTGCAGTTATGATAATGGTATCAATATTAACGACATTGCTGGGTTGTTTCTTGACAGGAATCATTCTGTCGGCACCGATGGGGCCAATCGGGATCCTATGCATACAACGCACCCTGAACAAAGGTCGAGAGTCGGGGCTTTACACGGGAGTGGGGGCCAGCTTATCTGATTTGTTCTACTGCTTGCTGTCGGGATTGGGCATCTCGATTGTGACCGATTTCATCGATGGACACAAGGATTTGCTCCAGGTCATAGGCAGCGCGATACTTCTCATTTATGCTATCTATCTCATTGTAAAGCGAAATACTGCCGCCAACATCAAAGAGACCAATCTTGACAAGAAAGAGACGCACTACCGTGACCTTGTGTCGGGGTTTGCATTCACGCTTTCAAATCCCTTGATCATTTTTCTCATTTTCCCGCTTTTTGCACGTTTTGGATTTCCAGCAGGTTTGCCTTGGCCAGCCATTTTCATTGGCTATGTGCTCATCTTCACAGGAGCGCTGTGCTGGTGGACGATGATCACTTACCTTGTGAACAAGGTGAGAAAGCATTTCAACATCAGGAGCATGTGGATTATTAATATAATAATAGGCACGATTATCTTGATACTTTCGCTCTACGGCCTTGTTTCAGGTATACAAAGTTTTATTGCAACTCAAGGATAAACGATTATGGAACTGAATGCACACCGACTTGAAGAACTCGAAGGTCTCTCTCTTGACAAGGCCTGTGACTATATGGAACTGCATTGCGAGAAGCACATGGTGGGCTGTATCGACTGGCCAGCTGTTGCCTCCTATCAGCCCATTTGCGCATTTGCCATCGCTTATGGAGCAAAACACATCTACGTTGCATTTACCACGACAGGACAAGACTTGCGGGCAATCAACACGGCCAACTTGAGCGCGGTGTCGCAGGACAGCTGTGTGGAATTTTTCATGCAGGTGCCTGGAAGCAAAGAATACTGGAACTTTGAGTTCAATTGTATAGGTGCTGTCAACGCCAGCCATCGCGAGACCCGGCCATGTCCCGTACGCCTTAATGATGAGCAGATCGAGTCGATAGAGCGATATTCCTCGGTTGGCTATGAGCCATTTGCCGAGCGGGGTGGTTTGCACACGTGGCGCTTGGCTGTAGCCATACCGTTTGCCCTCATCGGCATTGGACCCGACACCCCCTATATCATGGGCAATTTTTACAAGTGCGCCGACAAGACGGCACATCCGCATTACCTATCTTGGGCGCCTATTCACATGGAAAAGCCCAACTTCCATTGCCCTGAATTTTTCGGGCGCATCAACCTCTTATAGCTCAAAACAACAAGACAGGGTAGTGGTGCACTGCCCATAACCCTCAATGTAATTGGCATCTACAAGAGTGGCGCCACACTTGTTGATAACTTGCGGCGTGAATATTTGAACAAGAAAACTTTTAGCATTAACTTTACCAAAGAATATAAAATCTTGATTTTTTAAGGAGACAATTACGATATGATTCCATTTGTACACCTTCATGTGCACTCCTATTACTCGATACTTGACGGTCAGGCTTCGATAAAAGGACTTGTCGACAAGGCGCGTGCCAACGGCATGCGGGGCATGGCCCTGACCGACCATGGAAACATGTTTGGCATCAAGGAGTTCTTCGACTACACCAACAAAGTGAATGGGGAGGCTAAGGGAAAGATAAAGGGGCTGAAGCAGCAGCTGAAAGAGGCCCAAAATGTTGATTCGCCCGACCAGGGACAGATTGAGAGCCTAAAGCAGCAACTCGACGAGGCCCGGCGTTCACTTTTCATTCCTATATTTGGCTGTGAGGTATATGTTGCCGAGAAAACTTTGAATGATCACGTAGACCGTCGTGATACGGGACGCCATCTCATCTTGCTGGCAAAGAATGAGAAAGGCTATCACAATTTACTCAAAATTGTGTCTAAAGCCTGGACCGATGGATTTTATTCACACCCACGCACCGATCACGACGAACTCAAGAAATACCACGAGGGCATAATATGCAGCTCGGCTTGCCTGGGCGGTGAAATACCGCAATACATCATGAATGGGCAAATCGAGAAAGCCAAGGAAGCAGCAAGGTGGTTTAAGGATGTGTTTGGCGACGACTACTATCTGGAGTTGCAGCGTCACAAGGCCACCGTAGCCAAGGCCAATCATGAGACCTATCCAAGGCAGCAAGAAGTGAACAAAGTGCTCATTGAGATGTCGAAAGAGCTGGGGATCAAGCTCATTTGCACCAACGACTCACACTTTATCAACGAGGATGACGCCGAGGCCCACGACCACCTCTTGTGCCTTGCTACAGGCAAAGACCTCGACGACCCCAAACGCATGCTCTACTCCAAGCAAGAGTGGTTCAAGACGCAGGAAGAGATGAACGAAGTGTTTGCCGATGTGCCCGAGGCACTGGCCAACACCCAGGAAATCGTCGACAAAATAGAGTTCTACAATATCGAACACGACCCTATCATGCCTTTTTTCCCCATTCCAGAGTCATTTGGAAAAGAAGAAGAGTGGCGCAAGAAGTTCAGCGAAGAGGACTTGTACAAGGAATTCTGTTCCGATGAAAACGGCGAAAATCTCATGTCGCCCCAAGATGCACAGAAACGCATCGACCACTTGGGAGGCTATGACAAGATATACCGCATAAAATTTGAGGCCGACTATTTGTCGTACCTTGCCTATGAGGGAGCAAAAAAACAATACGGCGACCCAGTGCCCGATGATGTGAAAGATCGCATCAACTTTGAGCTGCACGTGATGAAGACGATGGGTTTCCCTGGCTACTTCCTCATTGTGCAGGACTTCATCAACTCGGCCCGCGACAAGCTGGGTGTGATGGTGGGACCCGGGCGTGGCTCGGCCGCAGGCTCGGTAGTGGCCTACTGCTTGGGTATCACCAAAATCGACCCCCTGAAATATGACCTGCTGTTTGAGCGTTTCCTGAATCCCGACCGCATCTCGTTGCCGGATATCGACACCGACTTTGACGACGAGGGCCGAGGCAGGGTGCTGCAATGGGTGATGGACAAGTATGGCCATGAAAACTGTGCCCATATCATTACCTATTCGACAATGGCTACCAAGAACTCGATAAAAGATGTGGCCCGAGTCGAAAAAGTGCCTCTCGATACAGTGAATGCACTGTGCAAGGCTATTCCCGACAAGTTCAATGATGGCGCAAAGATGAACCTGAGCAATGCCATTGAGCGTGTCAAGGAGTTGCAAGATGCTGCCAATTCCACCGACACTCACCTGCGTAATACCATCAAGTATGCCAAGAAGCTTGAAGGCACCGTGCGAGGCACGGGAATACATGCTTGCGGTTTCATCATATGCCGCGACCGCATCGACGACCATGTGCCGGTATCTACAGCCGACGACCCCGATTTCAAGGGTGTGAAAGTGCCAGTCACGCAATACGACGGGCATGTGATTGAATCTACTGGCCTCATCAAGATGGACTTCTTGGGACTGAGCACCTTGTCGGAGCTAAAGGAGGCCGTGAAAAACGTGAAAGAGACAACAGGCAAAGAGATTGATCTCGACAACATACCCATCGACGACCCGCTCACCTACAAGCTTTTCCAAGAAGGCCGAACGGTGGGCACATTCCAGTTTGAGTCGGCAGGCATGCAAAAGTACTTGCGCGAGCTTCATCCCGAGGTGTTCGGCGACCTGATCGCAATGAATGCACTCTATCGCCCGGGGCCTATCGAGAACATACCCCACTTCATCGCCCGCAAGCTTGGTAAAGAGCCCATTACTTACCCCATACCAGAGATGGAGAAATACCTGAAAGATACCTATGGCATCACTGTGTATCAAGAGCAGGTGATGTTGCTCAGCCGCTTGCTGGCCGGATTCACCCGTGGCCAGAGCGACACCCTGCGCAAGGCCATGGGCAAGAAAAAAATCGAGCAGATGAACAAGCTCGAGGTGCTTTTCTACAAGGGAGGTGAAGCGCGCGGCCACGATCACGACACCCTGAACAAGATATGGGAAGAATGGAAAAAGTTTGCCTCCTATGCATTCAACAAGTCGCATGCAGCTTGCTACTCATGGGTGGCATTCCAAACGGCTTACCTCAAGGCGCACTATCCTGCCGAGTACATGGCCGCACTGCTCACCAGGCGCAGTAGCGATATCAAGGAAGTGACCAAGTTGATGGATGAGTGCAAGAACTGCAAGGTGGCCACGCTTGGGCCTGATGTGAACGAGAGCTTTGCACAGTTTGGCGTGAACCAGAAAGGGCAAATACGCTTTGGCCTGGCTGCCATAAAGGGACTGGGGGTGAAAGCTGCCGAGTCGATTATCAAGGAGCGCAAGCAGAATGGCCCCTACAAGGATATCTTCGACTTTGCACAGCGCACCGATTACTCGTCGGTCAACCGCAAGGCCTTTGAGTCGCTTGCCTATAGCGGGGGCTTCGACTCGTTTGGGATACCGCGAGAGAGCTTTTTTGCCACCGATGCCAATGATGTGGCTTTTCTCGACACACTTGTGCGCTATGGCCAGAAGTATCAAAACGACAAGTCGCTCAACCAGAATTCCCTCTTCGGCGATAGCAACGCTGTAGAAATTGCAACGCCCGAGATTCCTAAGGCTGAGCCTTGGAGCGACATTGAACGCCTCAACAAGGAAAAGGAGATGGTGGGCATTTATCTCTCGGCACACCCGCTCGACAAGTACTACATGGAAATTCAGTTTGGCTGTAACACGAGCCTCAACAAGTTGGACGACAAAAAGTTGACGTTGAACGAAGACATCACCTTTGGCGGCATTGTCACCGACTATGTAGAGAAACGCACCCGCAATGACAGGATGTATGGTCGTATCACACTTGAGGACTACTCGGGAAAATATGAACTCATGCTGTTTGGCCGCAACTTTGTCGACTTCAGAAATTTCGGTATCCCCGGTGAGGCTATTATGGTAAGAGGAGTATATAATAAGTCGCCATATAACGATCGCATCAATTTTGATATCAAGGAGATAAAGTTGATGGATGATGTAAAGGGCAAATTGGTGAACCGAATAAGAATTGCTGTTGACGACGATCAACTGTCAAGCCTGTCGCAGCTCAAGTTGTGCATGAACGATTCTACAACCAACCGTTGCGATGTTTACTTCAGAATACACGACAAGGCCATCGACCGTGTTGTCGACTTGAAGTCGCGTTTCAAAATGCCGCTCAACAAGGATGTGATCGATACGCTCAATGACATGGAAATTAATTACGAGGTAAACTTCTAGTCGCTCACGCTATGCTATAGTGATTGATTTTATGTATATTTGCAGTCAATAAACAGTGTTGAACTTTAAAATATGAATTGAAAAATATGGCTTACATTTTCAACGACGGAAACGCCAAAGAGCAGATTGCCACAGGCAAGCCTGTGGTTATCGATTTCTGGGCAGAGTGGTGCGTGCCCTGCAAGAGAATAGCACCTATAGTTGAAGAACTTGCCCAAGAATATGAGGGAAAAGTTCTAATAGGCAAGTACGATGTCGACAGTGGAGACGACTTGACTGGAGAATATAGCATAAGAAACATCCCTACAATCTTGTTCTTTAAAGACGGGAAACTTGTGGAGCGCTATGTGGGCAGTGCAACCAAGGATAAGCTCAAAGAGAAAATTGATGCTCTGCTCAAGTGATAATTTCCAGTAACTTCTGAGCCTGCCACACAGAAAGTGCCGTGACACATCCACATGTGTAGCAAGACAACAAAAAAGCCAGTGCCCAAGAGGGTGCTGGCTTTCAATATAGATAGATGTTAAGTTTCAAGTCTTATTTTAGCATGTCGACCGACCGTTTCAGGAACTTGCTCAATGCCTCGCCCTTGAGCAGGCCGTTGCCCAGCAAGGCAATGTCGATGAGCTGCTTCACAGTGTCTTGACCGCTTGCGTACTTGGTGATAATGGCTTGTTGCTTGTCGCGAAGCTCGCTTGCCGTCTTTTCTTCTTTTTCAAGTTCGGGTTTCTTGTCGTCGGGGATACCCTTGTTGTCTTTGTTGAGATCTCTAATGGCCTTGATCTTGCTGCTTGTGTCGTGCAACTGTTGCTCAATGGGCTTGAGTTCGCCGGTCAATGCCGACTCGGCATCATCGATGACCTTTTTCACCACAGGGTGATTGGTGTTCAATGTCAAGTTGTAGGCTGTGGGCATGTCGCCATAGAAGTTCATGCCAGGCTGGAACTTGGCCATCTCCTTCATGCGGCGCATGTACTCGCTCTGCGTGATGATGACAGGCTGATCGTTGGGGTTAAGCGATGCATAGGTCACATAGAATTCACACTTATCGAGAGCAGGAATTTGCGACTTAAACAGAGTAGAAGCGATATTTTTCTGCTCATCGGTGAGTTCTGGTTGCTTGGCATCTTCTTTTTTGACAAGATTGTCGAGCACATCGGCATCGATGCGCACAAATCTCGACTTCTCGTTTTTCTGTTCAAGCATGCTCATAAATGGAGTGTCGAGCTCTCCATCCATCATCAGCACGTCGTAGCCCTTGTCGGTAGCCGCCTTGATAAAGGAGTATTGACCCTCCTTGTCGGTAGCATAAAGGTAAATGAGGTTGCCGTCTTTGTCGGTCTGGTTAGCCTCGATAAGTTTCTTGTAGTCATCGAGCTTGTAGTACTTGCCACTAATGTTTTCAAGCAAGGCAAACTTCATTGCGCGGTCGCAGAACTTCTCATCGCTCAGCATGCCATACTCAATAAAGATTTTAATGTCTCTCCATTTTTTCTCAAAGTTTTCAGCATCTTTGCTTGAAATCTCTTCGAGGCGCTCGGCAACTTTCTTGGTGATGTAGGTTGAAATTTTCTTCACGTTGCGGTCGGCCTGAAGGTAACTGCGCGAAACATTAAGCGGAATGTCGGGCGAGTCGATCACACCTTGCAGGAGCATCATGAACTCGGGAACCACGCCTTCTACACTATCGGTGACAAAGACCTGGTTGCAGTATAGCTGAATGCGGTCTTTGCGTATGTCGAGATTGGTCTTGATCTTGGGGAAGTAGAGTATTCCTGTCAAAGTGAAGGGATAGTCTACATTTAGATGTATCCAAAACAGCGGGTCTTCCTGACCAGGATATAGTGCGTGATAAAATTTCAAATAGTCGTCGTCTTTCAAGTCGGCCGGTTTCTTGGTCCATAAGGGCTCGACATCGTTGATGACGTTGTCATTGTCGGTATCCTCCCACTTGTTGTGCTCTTTGTTCCACTCTTGCTTTTTGCCAAACACAATGGGAACGGGCATGAAACGACAATACTTGTGCAGCAACGTGCTTATGCGCGATTGCTCAAGATACTCTTTGTCGTCGTCGGTAATGTGCAAGATGATGTCGGTGCCCCGCTCTTTCTTGTCACAATCGGTCATTTCATATTCTGGAGAGCCATCGCAGGTCCAGCACACACCCTTGGCTCCATCTTTATAAGACAACGTGTGAATTTCCACCTTGTCAGAGACCATGAAGGCCGAATAAAAGCCTAAACCAAAATGTCCAATGATAGCCGAAGCATTGTCTTTGTACTTGTTGAGGAATTCCTCGGCACCCGAAAAGGCGATCTGGTTGATATACTTGTCAATCTCATCGGCAGTCATGCCTATACCATTGTCGCTCACAGTCAGCGTCTTGGCGTCCTTATCGACTTTGACTGTAACCTTGAGGTCATCGGTCTTGCCATTGAAAGCATTGTTGTTGGCCAGTGTTTTCAATTTCTGTATGGCATCGACAGCATTGGATATCAACTCTCGCAGGAAAATCTCATGATCGCTATAGAGGAATTGTTTAATTACGGGGAAAATGTTGGTTGTAGTTACCCCAATTGAACCTTTTGCCATAATAAAATATATATTGTTTTAATGTTTTCTAATCAGATATTATTATGACAAAAAAAATGCCACACTGTAGAGTGTGACATTTTATCACATGTATTCATGCAACATTGTCTTGTTTTAGGAGCCGAAAGGTTTAGATGCCAATTCTAACGATGCCCCTCTTTGAAGCTTTCACAAAGTCGACAATGATATCGCGCTCGGGACTTGCAGAAATATCCTGCTCAACCTTGGCAATTGCATCGCTATTGTTGAGACGCGACATGTAAAGAATGCGATAGATGGAGCTTATCTCGTTCACTTGATCCTCGGTAAAACCACGACGTTTCAATCCCACCGAATTCACTCCCTCGTAGGAGAGGGGATAGCGGCCTGCCACGATATAGGGCGGGAGGTCTTTGTTAACCAGCGATCCGCCTTGAAGCATCACATGGGGACCAATGTGGGTGAATTGATGCACAAGGGCACCGCCACCAAGCACAGCCCAGTCGCCCACGTGAACCTCGCCAGCCAGCTGAACCTGATTGGACATGATCACATGGTCGCCTATGAAGCAATCGTGTGCAATGTGGCAGTAGGCCATGATAAGGCAATAGCTGCCCACCACTGTTTTGCCTTGAGAGGCTGTTCCGCGATGGATAGTGACAAACTCCCGAATGTTGGTATGGTCACCTATGACAGCAATTGTGTCTTCGCCTTTAAATTTCAAATCCTGGGGAATGTCGCATATCACAGCGCCCGAATGAATGTGACAAAACTTGCCAATGCGTGCGCCCGAGTGAATGGTAACATTGCTATCGATTATTGTGCCGTCGCCAATCTCGACGTTGGCATCGATGGTTGTAAAAGGACCTATTTTGACATTTTTACCGATTTTTGCGCTCGGATCAATCGATGTCAAGGGGTATTTTTCCATAATTTATTTTTTGTCTTCTTCTTTGTTATCGTTTTTGTTCTTGATTACTTGAGCCATAAACTCAGCCTCCGACACGATATGTTCACCCACAAAGGCATATCCCTTCATCACAGCGCAGCCGCGACGAATGGGGGTCATGAGCGACAAGTGAAAAATAAGCGTGTCGCCTGGCACAACCTTTTGGCGGAATTTCACGTTGTCGATTTTCATAAAATAGGTGGAGTAGTCCTCGGGGTCTTCAACCTTCGACAACACCAGTATGCCGCCAGTCTGCGCCATGGCCTCGACTTGTAGCACACCTGGCATGATGGGCTCTTCGGGAAAATGTCCCTGGAAGAAAGGCTCGTTGGCGGTCACATTCTTTATACCCACAACATAGTCTTTGCCCATGTCTACAATTTTGTCGACAAGTTGCATGGGGTAGCGGTGCGGCAGCATTCTGCGCACGGCCATGTTGTCGTACAAGGGGGCTTTGTTGGGGTCGTATACGGGCGCCTGCACGCTCTGGTAACGAAGCTCCTGACGTATCTTTTTGGCAAGCGTGGTGTTGATTGTGTGGCCAGGCTTGGTGGCTACAATGCGACCTTTCAGCGGACGGCCTATCAAAGCCAGGTCGCCAATCACATCGAGCAACTTGTGCCGGGCAGGCTCATTATTATACTCGAGCGGCTTGTTGTTGAGATATCCCAAGTGGCTCACATGCTTGTGCTCTACGTGCATCAAGTCGGCAAGCTTGTCGAGGTCTTCTTGCTTCATGGGAGTGTCATAGATGACAATGGCATTGTCCAAATCTCCGCCCTTAATGAGATTCATCTGTACCAGGGGCATCACCTCACGCACAAACACAAAGGTGCGGCTTGCTGCTATTTCTTTCTTGAAATTTCTAATGTCGTCGAGTGCGGCAAATTGGTTGGCCAGCACAGGAGAGTTGAACTCAATCATGGTATCGATCGAGAATTGATCGTCGGGGAGCACAATGAGCGATGATCCACTCTTGGGGTCAACCACCTTGATGCGTTGCTTGACCACATAAAATTCCTTGTCGGCCTCCTGATCTACAATACCCACCTTGTCGATGTTCTCGCAATAAACTATAGCACTGCCGTCGAGAATGGGAAGCTCGGGGGCATCCACCTCGATGAGGCAGTTGTCGATACCCGAAGCATAGAGGGCGGCCATGGCATGCTCGATTGTGCCCACTCTCACATCCTTGTGAGCCTTGTTGGCAATCACAGTGCCGCGCTGTGTTTCAATCACATTCTCGGCCAGAGCTTCCACGGTGGGAGCTCCATCCATGTCGATGCGCTTAAACACATAGCCAGTATTCACTTGGGCAGGCTTAAACGTGGCAGTGATGTGCAGTCCTGTATGCAGTCCCTTGCCTGTAACGACGAAGGGGGCTTTGAGTGTACGCTGTTTCATAATGAAATGTGTATTTTACGCTTACTTTTTAAGTTCCTCAATCTGTTTCTTCAAAGCTTTGATATCGTTGAACATTTCAGGCAGATACTTGAAATAAAACTGCTGACGTGCAAATTCCCGCGCATTGATAGCGGGTGCACCGAGCAACTTTTGCTTTGAGCCCACATTGTTGGGCACGCCCGACTGAGCACCTATGCCATTCTGGTCGCCCACAGTGATGTGGCCGGCAAAACCCACTTGCCCACCTATCATGTTGTTTTTCCCAATCTTGGTAGACCCGGCGATACCCACCTGGGCGGCCATCACCGTGTTTTCGCCAATTTCGACATTGTGGGCAACCTGGATGAGGTTGTCAAGCTTCACTCCTCTGTGCACGACTGTGGCACCCATTGTAGCACGGTCGATTGTCGTGTTGGCACCTATTTCAACATCGTCTTCAAGAATGACGATGCCTATTTGAGATATCTTCTCGTAGGTGCCATCGGGCCGTGGGGCAAAACCGAAGCCGTCGCCGCCAATGGTGGCACCGCCCTGAACAATGCAACGGTTGCCAATCTTGCAGCCATGATAAATTTTTACACCAGGGTAAAGAATCACATCATCGCCGAGCACAACATCGTCGCCCACATACACGTTGGGGTAAATCTTTACATTTTTGCCCAGCTTCACGTCTTTCCCAATATAGGCAAAAGCACCCACATAGGCATCATCGGGTACTGCAACCCCCTCACTTATGTAGCAGGGTTGTTCTATTCCTTTCTTTTGAGGACGCTGGCTGTTGACAAAGTTCAACAGGTCGGCAATCGTCTCATAAGGATCTTCAACCCTGATCAGTGTAGCTTTTATGGGATGCTCAGGCTTGAAATCCTTGCGCACTAGTACTGCCGAAGCCTTGGTGGTGTAGATATAGTGAGTGTATTTTGGATTGGCCAAGAAGGTGATGCAGCCAGGTTCTGCCTCCTCGATTTTGGCATAATTAGAAATCACAGTCGACCCATCGCCATCCACAGTGCCGTGTACAACGATAGCCAATTGCTGAGCAGTTATTTCCATTCCGATAGTTATCTATAATGTTACAAAATTTTCACAAAGGTACAAAAAGGCAGCAACTTGAGCAAGCATTTACCTTATTTAGAGTAAAACAACCCTGTAGAGTGATTTTATTTGCAATTTTGCTGCTATGCCTCAAAGTACTCAGCCAATTTTTCGGCACAACGCTCGCCGTCGATGGCACTCGACACAATACCGCCAGCGTAGCCGGCACCCTCACCACAGGGGTATAGCCCGCCGATTGCAATGTGCATCAAGCTCTCGCCGTTGCGAGGAATCCTAACTGGAGACGATGTGCGAGTCTCAACGCCAATCACTATTGCCTCGTTGGTCAAGAAACCTTTGGCTGCACGGCCAAAGGTGGCGAAGCCTTTTCTCAAACGGCTGGAGATGAAAGTCGGCAACCACTGGTCGAGGCGCGAGGGCTGCAAGCCGGCAGCAAACGATGAGGGCGGGATGAGCCGCGACGGTTTGCCTTCGACAAAGTCCTTCATGCGTTGTGCTCCAGCCACCTGGCTGCACCCGGCCTCTTGGTAGCAACGCAGCTCCAAGTCTTCCTGGAAGTGCATCATTGCCAACTCCTTGTATTTGTGGTATTGCTGCGGCAAATCCTCGGGGTGCATCTCCACAACCATGCCTGAGTTGGCCCAAAATGTGCCACGGTTGCTTGGTGACATGCCATTGACAACAAGCTGATTAGGGGCGCTGGCAGCTGGCACGACAATGCCACCGGGACACATGCAGAAAGAATATACACCTCGACCCTCGACTTGAGTGACAAAGCTATATTCGGCAGCAGGCAGGTAATCGCCGCGTCCGTTTTTACTGTGGTACTGAATCTCGTCGATAAGGTGCTGGGGGTGCTCGAGGCGAACACCCATTGCTACACCTTTGGCCTCGAGAGTAAAGCCCTCGTCGGCAAGCATCTGGTACACGTCGCGTGCCGAGTGCCCTGTTGCCAGTATCACAGGCCCTGTATATTGCTCTCCACTGGCTGTTTCAACACCTGTCACAGTATCGTGCGCGATGAGCAGCCTCACCACACGCTCTTGAAAATGCACTTCGCCACCATTGGTCAGGATGGTATTGCGCATGTTCTCGATGATGTGGGGCAGCTTGTCGCTCCCGATGTGCGGGTGGGCATCGATGAGTATGTTTTCGCTGGCTCCATGCTGGAAAAATATGCCTAAGATGCGGTTAACCGAGCCCCGTTTCTTACTGCGCGTGTATAGTTTTCCGTCGCTGAAGGCACCGGCACCTCCCTCGCCGAAGCAATAGTTGCTGTTGGGGTCGACGATGCCTTGCCGCGAGATGCGAGCCACATCGACTCGACGCTCCAGTACATTCTTGCCTCGCTCGAGCACAATGGGCTTGATGCCAAGCTCGATCAAGCGTAGAGCCGCAAACAGTCCTCCTGGGCCGGCGCCCACAACAATGGCTTGCTTGCTGCCGTCGACAGGGCGATACTCGACGGGAGGAACAAGAAAATCGGTCCTCAATGGCTCATCTATGTAGGCTCGCACCTTGAGGTTGACCATCACATTTTTTTGCCGTGCATCGATCGACCGCTTAATGATGCGCACACCTTGTATCCTTGTCATGCTCATGTGGCGCTCGCTGGCTATGTAGTGGGCAATCGCCTCCTCACATGAAGCTGTGCGAGGCGTGACCCGAATTTGCAGTTCCTCAATCATAAGTCATCAATTTTTATTTTTGCGCAAAATTACCTCTTTTTTCCGACATTAATCACTACTTTTGTGTTTTAAAACAATCCTACACATAAAGCCTGTGTGTACAGGCATCGATTATGGCAAACAGAAAAACAGGAATACTTTTTGACCTCGATGGTGTACTGCTCGATACCGAGGGTATCTATAGCGAGTTTTGGGCTGCCATCGACAAGCAATATCCCACTCATGTTGCCCACTTCACCGATGTGATAAAGGGCAGCAACTTGGCAACAATACTCAACACCTATTTTGACCCCTCGCATCACGACGACATCAAGGCCATGCTATCACAGTTTCAAAGCAACATGCAATATAGGTTCTTTCCTGGAGCCGTTGCGTGGCTCGACAAGCTGCGCGATGCGGGTCTGCCCATGGCTGTGGTCACAAGCAGCGACGAGCACAAGATGGAGGCTGTGTATGCACAGCACCCTGGCTTCAACGACTATTTCGAAGCTGTCGTAGTGGGCGAAATGGTCACTAAACCCAAACCTTCGCCCGAGTGTTTCCTGCTTGGAGCCCGATTGCTTGGGGTGGATATTGCCAATTGCTACATCTTTGAGGATTCAATCAACGGGATTGAGGCTGCTCATGCCTCAGGTGCCAAGGTGATAGGGCTTTCCACTACCAACCCTAAAGAGTTGCTACAAGACAAAGCCAACTTGGTGATTGACAATTTTGAAGGCTTTACTATCGAGAAAATGCGCTCTCTATGAAAATTACTCTTACTGTCGTGGGTCGCACGGCGACTGGATATTTAAAACAAGGCATCGATGAGTATGTGAAGCGGTTGTCTCACTATATAGGGTTCGACATCTTGTGTGTGGGAGATGCCAAAAACACCAAGAGCCTCACCGAGGCCCAGCAAAAGGTTGCCGAGGGCAAAAGCATACTGGCGACGCTCGATAAAAGCGACTACATGGTGCTGCTCGACGAGCATGGCAAGGAGATGCGTTCTATGGAATTTGCTGCCTATATTCAAAAACGCATGCTTGGCGGCACGCGCCGCTTGGTGTTTGTTGTTGGCGGCCCCTATGGTTTTTCTCCCGATGTATACTCTCGAGCCAACGACAAGATATCGCTCTCGAAGATGACACTTTCTCACGAGATGGTGCGTCTTGTCTTCACCGAGCAGCTGTATCGAGCCTTCACCATTCTCAACCACGAGCCCTATCATCATGAGTGACCATTACCCCTCGCTGTGTCGCACAACGACACAACCATAGTGGGAGGCAGCCCAATTTTATAGTAGTGCTATTTCAGGTTTTGCCTCACCTCGTTCAAGTATTGCTTCATTGCATGCTCGTCTTTGTGGTCGATGATGCGCTGCAGCCGGTCGAGCTGCGACTTGATTTTGTCGAGTTGCCGGCTTGTTCTGGGGTTGAAGAGGATTTCCTGGAGCAAGTAGTCGTCTTCACTCATCAGCCCTCGCGCGATGGCCATGTGCCGCTTGAAAGTGGTGCCTGGTGCATCTTGATGCTTCATGATGCTGGCAAATACCAGTGTGCTTGCAAAGGGTATCGACAATGAGTAGGAAATCGTCTCGTCGTGTTGCTCAAAGGTGTACTCACACACGTGCAAGTGAAGCTGGTTGTAAAGGTCTCTAAAAAAGACCTTTCCAAGATGGTCGCTTTCGCTTATGATTATTGCATTCTCGTTGCTCAGGTTGTTGAGCGATGCAAACGTGGGGCCGAACATGGGGTGTGTGCTCACAAAGGGGTGACCGCAAGTAGCGTAAAACTCAGGAAGACCGCTCTTGACCGAAGCTATGTCAGATATAATGCAGATATCTGGCAGATAGGGGAGTACCTGGTTGAAAGCCGAAACAGTGTATTTCACGGTAGCTGCATTGATCATCAACTCAGGTTGAAACTCCCTGATTTCGTCCATGGTTGTAAATCTCAAGGCATTGAATGTAAACCGCAGGCGTTCGGCCTCGATGTCGTAGATTGCCACTTCGTGCTCGCGACTCAACACGTCGCAAAAGAAGTTGCCCATCTTCCCGGCGCCAATTATTAAAATCTTCATCGTTATTCTATATCAAGTTCTTGTTTATATGTTTGTTGTTAGCTTCTTGTTTTACAGTGCATTGCTATTTATAACCCTTATCTGCTGTCTTACCGACTCCTCGTGTACAGCCTGCATCACCGTTTCAATGAAGTCGCCACTCATGCCCAGCTCTTCGGCCTGGTTGTGGCGCTGACTCATCATTGTGCTGTAGCGCTGTGCCTGCACAACCTGCATGTTGTGCTCCTTCTTGTATTGCCCTATTTCGCGGGCTATGGCCATGCGCCTGCTCAACACCTCGAGCAGCTCATTGTCGCACTCGTCGATGTGCTGACGCAGCAGCGCCAAGTTTTCGGTTGATTGCTTGGTTTGTCGCAACACAAGCGTGTTGATGATTAGATTGAGCGAGTCGGGGGTGACTTGTTGCTTGGCATCGCTCAAGGCACAGTCGGGATTGCAATGTGATTCTATGATGAGACCGTTGAAGCCCATGTCGAGAGCTTGCTGGGAGATGGGGCCTATGAGCTCACGCTTGCCTCCCATGTGAGAGGGGTCGCACAAGATGGGCAAGTTGGGAATGCGACGATGCAGCTCGATAGGAATGTGCCATTGCGGTTCGTTGCGGAACAGGTGCTTGCCATAGGTGCTGAAACCGCGGTGAATTGCACCGATGCGGCGCACTCCGGCATTGTAGATGCGCAGCATTGCGCCTATCCACAACTCAATGTCGGGATTCACAGGATTTTTCACCAGTACAGTCACGTCGTTGTGTCCTTTCAGTGCATCGGCGATTTCTTGCATGGCAAAGGGGTTGGCACTGGTGCGGGCTCCTATCCACAAGATGTCGACTCCCGAGTCGAGCGCTGCAATCACATGTTCGTGATTGGCCACTTCGGTAGCTGTCAACATGCCGGTTTCTTTCTTCACTTCTTGTAGCCACAAGAGTCCCTTGATTCCCACGCCTTCAAAGCCTCCTGGTTTTGTGCGAGGCTTCCATATGCCGGCGCGGAATATTTTGATGCCATTTTTTGCCAGCGACTTGGCCGTGTCGAGCACCTGGCTCTCGCTCTCGGCACTGCACGGACCTGCAATGACAAGTGGTTTGTCGGGATTCACTCCGTCAAAACTCAAGGGTTTTATATCTTGCAAAAGTTGTTGTCTATCAGTCATAGTAGTATTATTGTTTTATGAATTGGTTAATACGATTTAATGCTTCACGCAGGTTGTCTTGGGTGGCGCACAGCGAAACGCGTATATACCGGTTGCCGTTGCTCCCAAATATAAACCCTGGAACTACAAACACGTGGGCCTGGTATAAAACATCGTCGGCAAGCTCTCCGGCATCGGCATAGCGGTCGGGGATTTTCCCCCACACAAACAAGCCTGCCTGCTCCTTGTCGTAGTGGCAGCCCAGTGCATCCATGATGCGCTCGGCAATGACGCGACGCTTGCGATACTCGGCATTCAACTCTTCATACCAGGAGCTGTCGCACTCAAGTGCTTTGACAGCTGCGAGCATCATAGGCTTATACTGGCCTGAATCGACATTGGATTTCACTTTCAAAATCCAGTTGATGAAGGCAGGGTTACTGGCCACCATGCCCATGCGCCAGCCAGGCATGTTGTGCGACTTGCTCAATGAGTTCATCTCGATGGCTATGTTTTTGGCTCCTGGCACCGATAGAATGCTCAATTGTTGTCGATGTAGGATGAAACTATAGGGATTGTCGTTGACAATCACAATGTTGTGTTTCTTGCCAAATGCAACCAAACGCTCGAATAGCGATATTGATGCCTTGTGACCAGTAGGCATGTGCGGGTAGTTGACCCACATGAGCTTGACACGCTCGAGGGGCAAACGTTCGAGTGCTTCAAAATCGGGCTCCCAGTTGTTGTCCTCGGTCAAGTCGTAGTTGTAGATGACAGCTTCGGCTATCTTGCTGACAGATGTATAAGTCGGGTAGCCAGGATTGGGCACAAGCACGCCGTCGCCAGGATTGACAAATGCCAGGGTAGTGTGCAATATGCCTTCTTTCGACCCTATGAGCGGCTGAATCTCGCTATCAGGGTCCAAGTCGACATTGAAATATTTCTTGTACCACTTGGCGTAGGCCGCTCTCAAAGCCGGAATTCCCACATAAGGTTGATACCCATGTGCCTCGGGCTTGTGAGCCTCGCGACACAGGGTGTCGACAACGGCGGGGTGGGGTGGACGGTCGGGACCGCCTACTCCCAGAGAAATGATACCAGCACCCTGCGCATTGAGGCTGGCGATCTCTTTGAGCTTGACCGAGAAGTAATACTCTTTTATTTGCTGCACGCGATGTGCTGGCACTATATCATTGTAAATTGCATTCTGCATATTCTCCTAAAATTTTAAAATCATTGATGAGTGGCCGAGTTGCATCGATCGACTGCTTGTATCGCTTATAATCGTTGAAAGTTAAGTCGATATAGAAGCGGTACTCCCATTCTCGCCCTATGATGGGCGTGGATTGAATCTTGGAGAGATTCATCCCGTAGAAAGAAAATATCGTGAGCACAGCCGACAAGCTTCCTTGTGTGTGGGGAAGTGTGAACACAATCGATGCCTTGTTTACTTTTTTGCTTTGCATGAAGCAACCTGCTGCCGCAGGATGGGCAACAATCAAGAAACGTGTTGAATTGTGCTTGTTGGTCTGGATATCGCTTTCAAGCACTTGCAAGCCGTATAGCCGGGCTGCATACGTGCCACACACGGCAGCATGTCCCATGAGCCGGCCCTCGGCAATCATCTTGGCACTCCCAGCAGTGTCATTGGTTTCTACCACTTTCATCTTTGGGTGGCGATGCAAGTATTGCTCGCACTGCAGCAGGGCCATGGGGTGAGAGTTAACCTCGACAATGTCTTCGAGCATCTGCCCAGGCAGGGCAGCTATGGCGTGTGAAATGTGCATTTTGTGCTCACCAGTGATAATCTCATTGCTTTGTCGCAACAAGTCATAGTTCTGGAGCAGACTGCCGGCAATTGTGTTTTCTATGGCCATAATACCAAGCATTGAAGCATCGTCGTGAAGCAGGGAAAACATGTCGCGAAACGTGTCGCAAGGTATTGTTTCAATATCTTGTCCTTGGAAATATTCACGAGCAGCAGCATCATGAAAGCATCCGGCAACTCCTTGTATGGCGACTTTGTGAATCAATTTTATAATGAATTTCCCTGTATGAAAAATCCCGTCAATTTCGCTTGGCGGGATGTTATCTTAAAATCAAAATGTGTCTATTAAAAAAATAGAAAAATGAGCATTCCACCTTTATCGATTGAAATAAAAGTAATAGTAATAATAATATGCACTAAATCGCTTCATTTTTCTTTCTTTTGGTGCAAATGTAGAAATTTTTGATTAAAGAATTAAGTTTTTGCCGTTTTTTTTTAAATGCTTGCATGAGTAAAATAGCAATGCAGCATGGTAATCAATTTATTATCAACATCTTTTATTTCACTTCCTTTATTATACAAATCTTTTTTAAACTGTTGTGTCAAAAACGAGGGGGAGAACTTCCGTGTCCAAATTTAACATAATGTCAATTATAGTTCAATTGTAGATTGAAATAATTAGCAAGCTTGCAACATTGATTTGAGCTGCACAAGCACTTTCCCATTATTTGGTTGGCAACGGTGTTATCATTAAATTTGCGTCGTCAATCAAAAATTGAATTAAAAAATGCAAGCATACAAGTTTTTCATTGCATTCACACTGTGCATCGTTACATCTCACGTTGCATTGAAAGCGCAAATTGAGAGTTACACTCATTGCGACACGCTCATCGCCATCGATTCCACACAGGCGGCAACACAATCACGCATTGAGTTGAAAAATCTTGCTGCTCCTGTTGCACTCATCGCCACGGGTTCAATTCTGGCCTTAGATTACAGACATGGAGTTAACAAGACCGTAAATGGCTGGTTTAAAGACAATTCAAGTCAGCTTAAAATCGACAGGTTCATGCACGTTTTACCCTCGGCAGCCTATTTGGCACTCAGCGTAACCCACATAAGAGCCAAACATGCGTTGCACGAGCGTTTGGCAGCGTTTGCAACAGCCCACATGTTGATGGCTGCAATGGGATATGGACTCAAGGCGGTAGTCAAGGAAGAGCGGCCTGGCAATTCAGGGCACCACTCTTTTCCATCGGGCCACACGACCATTGCCTTTACCGGTGCCGAATTGTTGAGGCAGGAATATGGCAACACGCTTGGATGGGCTGGCTATGCCGTTGCCTCGGCCGAGGCTTTTCTGCGTGTCTACAACAACAAGCACTGGCTGGGTGATGTGCTCGCTGGTGCAGGAATAGGTATACTTAGCGCCCGTGCAGCCTACTGGTTGCTGCCTTGGGAACAACGTCTTTTCGGAAGAACCAAAAAGTCAGGAAATGCGACACAACTCACGGCAATTCCACACTACGATGCGATTACTCGCTCGGTCGGAATGGCGCTTGTGGCCCACTTTTAGTGTTTCATCATGCGGTCCATGTCGCGCTTGTCTTCACGCTCCTTGATGGCCTGCCGCTTGTCATATTGCTTCTTGCCTCGTGCAATGGCAATAACGAGCTTGGCAAGTCCCCTATCATTGATAAATAGTCGCAACGGAATGATGGAATAGCCTGGTTGCTCGCTCGCCTTGGCAATTTTGATGATTTCTTTACGGTTGAGGAGCAGCTTTCTGTCACGGTGTGCATCGTGGTTATAGTAGGAGCCCATGGCATATTGTGCAATGTACATGTTTTTCACCCACAGCTCACGGTTCTCAACCATGCAGTAGGTATCGGTCAGTCCTGCCTTGCCCAGTCTGATTGACTTGATCTCGGTACCTGTCAAAACCATACCGGCTGTGAAAGTCTCGATGATTTCGTAGTCGAAGTTCGCCCTGCGATTCTTTATGTTTATATTGTTTTCGGCCATAGTGATGTATTTCTAAATGATCATTTTTTCAAGCGTCCAGCGAAAAACAAGCGGCAAGCATATCATGAGCATCGACGCAACTGCTACAAATTTTGTCTTCTTCTCCTCATCCTTCATGTTGATGTAGTCAAGTCCTTTGTAGACAATAACAAAAGTGTAGAGCAACAAGAAATAGATGGGAGAAAAGCCGTCGGCAAGCACATTGTTGAAAATTTCCAGCAATACAAGGAAAATCAAATTGTAGGCAATGAAGTTGTTGAGACGGGCATTGGCCGTAGCGGTTTTCACTATCTCAGGATACAAGCTGCCCAGAAGATAGCTTGTGAGGAAATAGGTGGCAAAGTAGCTGGAAAACTCAACGATGGCATGCATCAGTGTCTTCGACAAGGTCCATGCAGTGGGATCATATAGCATGAGCGAGAACGAACTGATGGCAAGCAAGGCCAGCATAGGATAGAAGCCACTCTGCAGTACTTTGTGAGTGGGATACCCCGACAAGTTGATTTCTTCCCACCCCATCTTGGGAGAAACTATCAACAGTGCTATATTTTTAATTAGGCTCATATCTTCAACTTGATTTCTGTGCAAATTTCGTGCAAAATTAATATTATATTGCCATATAAACGAAAATCTTCGGCAATTTTTGCTACTTTTGCCTCTTGTAATGAAAGCTGAATTTTTCATAGCGCGACGTCTCAAGCTCTCGGGAAACTCCGAATCCAATGCCCCAAGCCTCAATGTGGCAATGATAGGCATCATACTTGCCATTGTCATCATGATTTTGTCGGTTGTCATTGTCACGGGGTTCAAGAGCGAGGTAATGCACAAAATATATTCTCTCGATTCGCATCTCAAGGTTTCCAATGCGGGCCTTGGCATCGACGACAACTACTCTACCGTCGACGCCCACGACGTGTTCAATGCCGTGCTGGGCGACCCGACGCTCAAGCCCCGCATTGAAAGCATGAGCCTGATTGCCGAGAAGCCAGCCATACTTAAGACCGATGATGATTTCAAGGGCATTGTGTACCGTGGAGTCGACCAGTATTACGACTGGAGGTATCTTAAAGATAATCTTGTGGCCGGGCGTGTTCCCAATTGCAAGGATGGGGCCGACAATCGCGAAATCATAATTTCCAAGTACATGGCCCAGCAGTTGCAGCTGCACGTGGGAGACAAGATTTTCACCTATTTCATCGACAACAAGGTTAAAATGCGACGTTCGATAATTGTGGGAATCTACAATACCGACTTCGATGCCTTTGACCAAACCTACATTGTAGGCAACATTTCACTGTTGCAGAGTGTAAACAATTGGAGTTCGTTCACAGGCAACTATGTGGGCATTAACTTAAACCAGCTCGGCTCACTCGACAACGACTGCTACAGGGTTTATACCGACTTGTGCAAGTCGATGGTTGCCCACAACTCCCCTACTCTTTATCAAGTCACTCAAATCAAGAACAACAACGTTTCCTATTTCACGTGGCTCGGAATGCTCGACATGAATGTTGCAATCATACTCATACTGATGATCATAGTTTCATCTTTCACTTTAATTGCAGCTTTGTTGATGATTGTGCTTGAGCGTATTAAGATGGTTGGTATGCTGAAGGCAATGGGTGCCACCAATCGGTCGATAAGCCGCATTTTTATCTACCTCACTTCAAAACTGATTGTCAAGTCGGTTATAATAGGCAATGTTGTGGGCATAGGTCTGGCATTACTCCAGCAGCATTTCCACATCGTCAGGCTCAATGCCGATGCCTACTACATGAGCTATGTGCCCATTTCCATCGACATTCCCACCCTGCTGCTTCTTAACGTGGGAATCATAGTCATTTCCTACTTGACTCTCCTTGCACCCAGTCACATTGTGTCGACAATCAAGCCCACGAGCACAATGCAGTTTGAATAAGCTGCATTGCGCTCGTGATATGACCTGTCGAGATAAAAAGCTTGCTCAATCGAGTTTCAGCACTGCAAGAAATGCCTTTTGGGGCACTTGCACGGTACCTATCTGTTTCATGCGTTTTTTGCCGGCTTTCTGCTTCTCCAGCAGTTTGCGCTTGCGACTCACGTCGCCGCCATAGCATTTTGCCGTCACATCTTTGCGCACCTGTTTCACCGTTTCTCGTGCAATGATTTTGGCCCCTATTGCTGCTTGGATTGCGATGTCATACTGCTGGCGCGGTATGAGTTCTTTCAGTTTTTCGCACATGCGGCGTCCCAGGCTCACAGCATTGTCGGCATGAGTGAGACTGCTCAAGGCATCCACAGGCTTACCGTTGAGCAAGATGTCGAGCTTTACAAGTTTTGATTCTCTATAAGAGCTTATGTAATAATCAAATGAGGCATATCCCTTAGATATACTCTTCAACTTGTCGTAGAAGTCAATCACAATTTCACCAAGTGGCAGGTCAAACGATAATTCCAATCGATTGCCGCTGATGTACTTTTGATTGGTGAGCGTCCCCCTCTTGGACAGACACAATGTGATGATAGGGCCCATGTATTCGCTCAAAGTGATGATTGAAGCATGAATGTAGGGCTCTTCTATTTTTTCTATGGTCGTCACATCGGGCAAGCCTGCAGGATTGTGCACTTCGGTCATGTTTCCTTTCTTGTCGTAGACCTTATAGGAAACATTGGGCACAGTAGTGATTACCTCCATGTTAAATTCACGGTCCAGGCGTTCTTGCACGATCTCCATGTGAAGCAGCCCCAGAAAACCACAGCGGAAGCCGAACCCCAGAGCTATCGACGACTCAGGAGTGAACGTGAGCGAGGCATCGTTGAGCTGAAGCTTCTCGAGCGACGAACGCAAGTTTTCAAAATCTTCGGGATCGATAGGATACACGCCAGCAAACACCATGGGCTTTACCTCCTGAAAACCTTCGATTGCTTCGCTGCAAGGATTGTCGACATGGGTGATGGTGTCGCCCACTCTCACTTCTTTGGAGTCCTTGATACCGCTTATGATGTAGCCCACGTTGCCGGCACTTATCTTGTCGCGAGGGGCAAGCTTGAGCTTGAGCACGCCAAGTTCGTCGGCATGATATTGCTCTCCTGTGTTCACAAATTTCACCAAGTCGCCCTTGTGAATCGTACCGTTCAACACCTTGAAATAAACAATGATTCCGCGGAATGGATTGAACACCGAGTCAAAGATGAGCGCCTGAAGCGGTGCTTGCGGGTCGCCTTGCGGTGCAGGAATACGCTTCACGATGGCATCGAGGATTTCGGGCACTCCCTCGCCTGTTCGGGCGCTGCAACGCAGTATCTCGCTGGGGTCACAGCCGAGCAACTCCACAATTTCGTCTTCGACCTCGTCGGGGTGAGCACTGTCCATATCAATCTTGTTGATGACAGGTATCACAGCCAAGTCGTGGTCAAGAGCAAGATACAGGTTGGATATCGTCTGGGCCTGGACACCCTGGGTAGCATCTACCACAAGCAGGCACCCCTCGCACGAGGCAATGGCACGTGATACCTCATAAGAGAAGTCGACATGCCCGGGAGTGTCGATGAGGTTGAGCGTGTATTGCTGGCCGTCTTCGATATAGTCCATCTGTATGGCATGGCTCTTGATTGTGATGCCACGCTCTCGCTCCAGATCCATGTCGTCGAGCACCTGGTTTTGCATCTCGTGCCCTGTCACCGTCTTGGTGTACTCGAGCAAGCGGTCGGCAAGTGTGCTCTTGCCGTGATCAATGTGAGCGATTATTGAGAAGTTCCTTATATTTTTCATCTCTGCTTATTTCTTTCATTTTGCAAATTTACTATTTTTTTGTCAATTTCCATCGATGTGCCACAGGCTGGAGCAAAATAAAAAGCGCCGCTTGCCGTATTTGACAAACAGCGCTCTCATAGAGCAAAACTCTGTTAAAACAGATTATTTCTTGTCGAGTATGCCCAGGCCATAGTTGATGTTCTCAATCACAGCCTTCACGCTTGGATATTCAGGATTGATTTCCAGAGCCTTCTGCAGGTATGGAAGAGCCTCTTTGTAAACCGGCACAACCTGGGGGGCTATTTGGTCGTTGGTTGCATTGGCAGGAGCTGCATTGATAGCCTCCTGGCCTTTCTTCCACAAGTAGTAGCCCACATTGAAGTTGGCATCGGCATTCTTCGGGTTCAACTCGACAGACTTCTTGTACATTGCGATGGCATCGTCAACATTCTTGGTCGAGTCGCTGGCATAGAGCGCACCCTTCATGTAATAGTAGGCCGAGTTGTTGGGCTCTGCAGCAATCGCCTTGTCGACAGCAGCATAAGCCTTGTCAAACTCCTTGGCATCCAAAAGTGGCTGAAGCATCTTGCTGAAGCAGTCGGCCTTGTAGTCGGCAATGTTCAAGTTGTATTCCTTGCCAGTGTAGCCAAGTTTCAGCGCATTGTCAAATGCAGTGAAAGCCTTTTTGTAGTCAGGAATGTAGTAGTCGCACAACCCCTCAAAGAAACGTATCTGTCCCAGAATGGTGTCGGCAGGCACTTGCACATTGTTGGCCTTGGCCATGGGCGACTGTATCAACTCGCAATAGCGGCCGAATGTGTAAGCACCCTCGGCATACTGCTTGCTGGTGTAGTACATGTTGCCTGCTGCAGTCAGGTCACCTATGTGACCAGCCATAAGGGCCACCATCTCCTTTGAATATTTGGTCTTCACTTTAGGCAGACCAGTTTTCTTGTCGATTTTATTGGTCTTCACACTGTCGAGTGGCAGTGCAGCCTCAAAATCCTTGAAGCCTTTCATCAAGTTACCCAGCATGGCTGCAGTATCGACCGGCTGATTGAGCTGAGTCTTGGCGAAGTCTTTGTCGTAAGCAGCAAATGCCTCTTTGCCCGACTTGTACAGACTTTCAACATCACTTTGTGCATAGGCAGAACCTGCCAGCATAGATGCACATGCTAAAAGCAGAATCGTTTTTTTCATATTTGCGAAAAATTAAAATTTAATTTATTATTACTTGTTGTCTTGTTGTTCGTTTGTCGTGTTGTCGTTTTGGATTTCTTCGCTTGAGTTATCCAAGCTCTCTCCCTGGTTGGTGGCCAATTCGGCCTCTTCACTTTCAGGCTGAGACTGCACCTTGCACACCGAGGCAATCTCGTCGTTCTTCTTTTCAAGATTGATGAGGCGCACGCCCTGGGTGTTGCGGCCCATGACACGCAGCGAGGAAACCTTCATGCGCAGCATGATACCCGACTTGTTGATGATCACCAGGTCGTTGCTGTCGTTCACATTCTTGATTGCGATAAGCTTGCCTGTTTTTTCGGTGATATTCATCGTTTTCACACCCTTGCCGCCACGGTTGGTGACACGGTAGTCCTCAAGCTTAGAGCGCTTGCCCATGCCTTGCTCCGAGACAACGAGAACATCGTCGTCGGCACTGGTGCGCATGCATATCATGCCCACAATTTCGTCGTCGGCACTGCTCAAAGTCATACCTTTGACGCCGGTAGCCGAACGGCCCATTGTGCGAATGGTCGACTCGTTGAACCGTATTGCGCGGCCATTGCGGTCGGCAAGTATCACCTCGCTGTCGCCCTCGGTAAGGATGGCGCCTATCAACTGGTCGTCTTCTCTCAGGTTGATGGCGATCACGCCATTGGCGCGCGGACGGGAATACTCGGAGAGACGCGTTTTCTTGACCAATCCATTCTTGGTGGCAAACACAATGTTGTGGCTCTCGTTGTACTCAGGATCCTTGAGCTTGGTGGCGCGTATGAAAGCATATATGCGGTTCTCGGGGCCAAGGTTGAGCAAGTTCTGTATTGCCCTGCCCTTAGAGTTCTTGCTGCCTTCAGGAATCTCAAACACCCTCAGCCAGTAGCAACGGCCCAAGCCTGTGAAAAAGAGCATGTAATTGTGATTGGTAGCCTCATACACATACTCGATGAAGTCCTGGTCACGTGTGTCGCTGCCCTTGGCGCCCACACCGCCACGGTTCTGAGTGCGGTATTCAGTGAGGGGCGTGCGCTTGATGTAACCGAAGTGTGAGATAGTGATAATCATGGGGTCGTCGGGGAAGAAATCCTCGGCATTCATTTCCTCACCAGAATATTCAATCTGAGTGCGGCGCTCATCGCCATACTTGTCGCGTATCTCGATGAGTTCGTCTTCTATCACCTTGCGACACACATCGGGATTGCTCAAGATTTCTTGCAAGTGTGCAATTGTCTTCATGAGCTCGTCAAGTTCGTCGTGCAGCTTGCCTTGCTCAAGATTGGTGAGCTGGCGCAGGCGCATCTCAACGATGGCGCGGGTTTGCACCTCGTCGAGGCCAAAACGCTCACCCAGACGCTGGCGGGCTTCATCGGTGGTCTTGCTCGACCTGATGATGTGCACCACCTCGTCGATGTTGTCGCTGGCGATAATCAAGCCCTCCAGGATGTGGGCGCGGTCTTGCGCCTTTTTCAGCTCAAACTTGGAACGGCGTATCACCACCTCGTGACGGTGATCGAGGAAGTACTGTATCAACTGCTTGAGGTTGACAGTCTCGGGGCGACCATTGACCAGGCACACGTTGTTAACACTGAACGACGACTGCAGCTCCGACATCTTGTAGAGCTTGTTGAGCAGCACATTGGCATTCTGGTCCTTCTTCACATCAATCACTATGCGCATGCCCTGGCGGTCGCTCTCGTCGTTGATGTTGCTGATGCCGTCGATGCGTTTCTCCTCAACCAGCCGCGCAATGGCCTCGATGAGCTCGCGCTTGTTGACATTGTAGGGGATCTCGGTTACCACAATCTTGTCGCGATCGTTTTCGGTCTCAATCTCGGCCTTGGCGCGCACCACAATGCGTCCACGCCCCGTCTCGAAGGCATCTTTCACGCCTTGGTAGCCATAGATGATGCCACCTGTGGGGAAGTCGGGCGCTTTGATGTAGTGCATGAGCTCGGGAATCGTAATGTCAGGATTCTCAAGCATGGCCAGGCAGCCGTTGATTGACTCAGTGAGATTGTGAGGGGGCATGTTGGTCGCCATACCCACGGCGATGCCGCTGGCTCCGTTCACCAGCAAGTTGGGGAAGCGCGTGGGCAAAACCACAGGCTCCTCGAGCGTGTTGTCGAAGTTCGGTTCAAAGTCGACAGTGTCCTCGTCAAGGTCACGCATCATCTCCTCGCCCATCTTGGCCAGGCGAGCCTCAGTGTAACGCATGGCTGCAGGACTATCGCCGTCGATCGAGCCAAAGTTGCCCTGGCCGTCGACAAGCGGGTAACGCATCGCCCAGTCTTGTGCCAGGCGAACCATAGCAAAGTAAACCGACGAGTCTCCGTGGGGGTGGTACTTACCTAACACGTCACCCACGATACGTGCCGATTTTTTGTAGGGGGCATTAGAGAAATTACCCAACTTCTCCATGCCGAAGAGTACCCTGCGGTGCACAGGCTTGAAGCCGTCGCGCACGTCGGGCAGTGCTCGCGACACGATCACCGACATCGAGTAGTCGATGTAGGATGTTCGCATCTCTTTGTCAATGTTGATCTCAATAATTCGATCGCTGTTCATCTTGTTTTTTCTTTGATTTTCACATTGCCGCAGTCACAAATGGGGCGAAAATGTGCCCTTCCCTCATGAAATGCGACGGAATATAAAACTTACAAAGATAACAATTTTATTGTTACTTCAATTGCTTCGCGCTCTAAAATTTATTTTTAAATTTAAGAATTTCCTTTTTGGCATAATAATTGCAATATAATCATAAAATCATTTGTTTTTACTGTACAGTTACAAAACATTTTGTAATTTTGGACGTTGATTCGCCCTCAATTTTGTCAATAAGACTAATGGTTTTAAAGTAGGTTTAAAGGATAACACGCATATTACCACAGTAATTATAACTCCAAAGAGGAAAATATGATGAACAAAAGCACAAAATACGCAAATCCTCGCAGCTACTGGCAGCACCATCAAGCGCCATTGCCGCAAGACGGTGTCGACTTTACCGGCGATGACGATGACGACGACACCCTCGACGACGACGACAGCTCAGGCGCGGCTCGCGGCTCGGGCGATAGCGGTCAAGAAAGACTCGCACAGCGACGTAATGTCATGAAAAATGACAATGGGACACCTGTTATCGACAAGTATGGCAAAGACATCACCAAGGCAGCCGCCGAGGGAAAACTCGACCCGGTGATAGGCCGAGAGCGCGAGATTGCGCGTTTGGCTCAAATCTTGAGCCGTCGCAAGAAGAACAACCCTGTCTTGATAGGCGAGCCCGGTGTAGGCAAGTCGGCTATCATCGAAGGCCTGGCCCTGCGCATCAACCAGCGCAAGGTGGCACGCGTGCTCTTCGACAAGAGAATCATTTCGCTCGACATGGCCTCGGTTGTTGCCGGCACCAAGTATCGCGGACAGTTTGAAGAGCGCATCAAGGCCATAATCGATGAAGCTGCCAACGACAAGAATATCATTCTCTTCATCGACGAGATTCACACGATTGTGGGAGCCGGCAATGCTTCGGGGTCGATGGATGCGGCCAACCTGCTCAAGCCTGCACTTGCACGAGGCGAGGTGCAGTGCATAGGCGCTACTACGCTCGATGAATACCGCAAGAACATAGAGAAAGACGGTGCACTTGAGCGTCGTTTCCAAAAGGTGATGGTAGAGCCAACGACACCTGAAGAGACACTCGAAATCCTGCGCAATATAAAAGATGTGTATGAGAAGCATCACGGTGTCATCTATACCGACGGTGCACTCGAGGCTTGTGTGAAATTGACCGATCGCTACATTAGCGACCGCGCATTTCCCGACAAGGCCATCGATGCCCTCGACGAGGCCGGCTCTCGCGTGCACATCTCCAAAGTAGTCGTGCCAAAAGAAATCGATGCGCTTGAAAAACGCATAGCCGAGGCTCAGGACAACAAGCTGAAGGCCGTGCATGCACAGAATTTTGAAAGCGCCGCCAACTACAGAGACCAGCAAGAGAAGCTGAAACTCGAGTTGAATGACGCCAAGGAGAAATGGGAAAAAGACCTCGACTCTCGGCGCGAGACCGTCGACGAAAACGACGTTGCCGAGGTCGTGGCAATGATGACTGGCGTACCAGTGCAACGCATTGCACAGTCAGAGGGCATAAGACTGCTTGGCATGACCGATGAGCTGAAAAATCAAATCATAGGCCAGGACGAGGCTATCGACAAGATAGCCCGGGCAATCAGGCGCAACCGTGTGGGACTCAAGGACCCCAACCGCCCCATTGGCTCCTTTATGTTCCTTGGCCCTACGGGAGTGGGCAAAACTCTGCTTGCCAAGCGACTGGCCGAATTCCTGTTCAACTCATCCGAAGCTCTTGTGCGTATCGACATGAGTGAATATATGGAGAAGTTCAGCGTTTCCCGTCTCGTGGGCGCCCCTCCAGGCTACGTGGGCTATGAGGAAGGCGGCCAGCTCACCGAGAAAGTGCGTAGACACCCCTACTCTGTCGTTTTGCTCGACGAAATCGAGAAAGCACACCCCGATGTTTACAACATGATGCTGCAAGTGCTCGACGAGGGTTGCTTGACCGACAGCCTGGGGCGCAAAGTAGATTTCAAGAATACGATTATCATCATGACAAGCAATATTGGCACTCGAGAGCTCAAGGACTTCGGTGCAGGTGTGGGGTTCAACACCTCTATTACCAAGGAACGCAGCGACTCGGTGATACGCAAGGCTCTCAACCGCCAGTTCTCGCCCGAGTTCCTCAATCGTATCGACGACATCATCACCTTCTCATCGCTTGGGCAGGACGACATCATGAAGATTATCGACATTGAGTTGAAAGGCTTCTACAAGCGTGTGGGCGAACTTGGGTTCACGCTCACCATCACCCCCGATGCCAAGAGTTTTGTGGCCCAAAAGGGCTTCGACAGCCAGTATGGCGCTCGACCCTTGAAACGTGCCATCCAGACCTACATTGAGGACCCATTGAGCGAGCTGTTGCTACGCAACGAGGACAAGCAAGGTGCCAACTTACTGATCGGTCTCAAGGACGGCCAAATCGACGCAAGCATCGAAGATGTCGCCGTAGCCGGCAACCAGTGATATCCTGTGCAGCGCAAAGCATCAAAATGAAAAGCCATTCATGAAGAGGAAAACCTCATGAATGGCTTTATTTTATTTGTCAATCTGTGTCTTAAAGCATCTTGAGTCGCACGGTAAAGTGCCGCATCAATGGAGCTTCCCACTCGATGGCCACTCCGTGATTGACCTCTTCTCGGCGGTCATACACATTCTTCATGGCGGCGGCAACGACATCCATGTGATTGTCGGTATACACACGGCGAGGTATGCACAACCTCACCAGGTCGAGCCCGCCAAAGCGGTTTTGGTGTGTCACAGGGTCACGGTCGGCCAAGATATACCCTATCTCACAAGCACGAATGCCTGCCTCGAGATACAGCTCGCACGTGAGTCGTTGCGCAGGAAATTCCTCTTTTGGCACGCGGTCGAGCACCTTATCACCGTCGACAAATATTGCATGCCCGCCTGCTGGACGCTGGTATGGTATCCCATATTCATCGAGCTTGGCAGCCAAATGTGCCACTTGATGGATGCGGGTGTTGAGCATGTCGAACTCGGTGTTCTCGTCAAGACCTTGGGCAATGGCATTCAAGTCACGGCCGTTCAAGCCGCCATAGGTGATATACCCTTCAAACGGAATGCAGAACTGCATTGCGCCGTCGTACCACTGCTTGTTGTTGGTGGCAATGAAACCGCCCATGTTCACAATGGCATCTTTCTTGCACGACATGGTGGCTGCATCGGCCTCGGCATACATCTCGCGCACGATTTCCTTAATCGTCTTGTCGGCATAGCCTGCCTCACGTGTCTTAATGAAATAGGCATTCTCGGCAAAGCGGGCCGAGTCGACAACCACGGGCACATTGTACTTGTGGCACAAGCGGCATGTGTCCTTGATGTTTTGCATGCTCACTGGCTGGCCACCCACGGTGTTGTTGGTGACTGTGAGCACCATGAATGGCACATTTCCCTTGTTTTCGACCAGCACCTTCTCAAGCTTCTCAAGCGACACATTGCCCTTGAAAGGCAACTCGAGCTGTGTGTTTTTGGCCTCATCGATTGTGACGTCGACTGCAAAGGCATGACGGCTTTCGATGTGACCCTTTGTGGTGTCGAAGTGTGCGTTGCCAGGTATCACATTGCCTTCCTTTACAAGATAGGAGAACAATACATTCTCGGCAGCACGCCCTTGGTGGGTAGGAATCACATATTCAAAGCCGAAAATCTTTCGCACCATCGCTTGAAATTTATAAAACGATGTCGCTCCTGCATAGCTTTCGTCGCCAAGCATGAGCTCCGACCACTGGCGGTCGCTCATTGCACCCGTACCCGAGTCGGTGAGCAAGTCGATGTAGACCTGGTCGGCTCTCAATTGAAACACATTGTAATGAGCCTCTTTCAGCCATTGCTCGCGTTGCTCGCGTGTACTGCGATGTATGGGCTCAATCATCTTGATTTTCCAAGATTCTGCAAATGGTAATTCCATGCTATATTTATATTTTTAAATTGGATTGTTTTCAGCAAAAATTTTCATGCGTTCGTCAAGCAGCTGGAACTGGTGGGGCTTGATAAATGACGTGCACACCCTCAGTCCCTCTTGATGGCTGCCTGTAGTGATAAGGCATATTGCGCTCACACCGTAATACATCAGCTCGTGGGCAAGCTGGCCGCCAGTCATTCCCGGATATCCTATGGTGAAATAGAAACCGTCGGCTATGGGCTGGTCCAGGTCTTTGTCATACACGATGTAGAAGTTGTGGCGCAAGAATATTTCTTTCATCTTGTGGGCACGACGAGCATATTCCCGGGTTTCCTCCCTGAACTTGTAAGATCCGTCGCTGGCAGCCTTCATGATGGCGGCCATGGCATATTGGGCACTGTGGCTCGTGCCCGACGACATGGCATAGAGCATGCGCGTAGAGAAGACCAAGCCAAATGGCAGGCCCTCGTAACGTTGAGACAAAGCCTGGAAGTGGCGATGGAACAATGCATCGCCTATGCACACCACAGCAATGCGCTCGCCAGCATAGCTGAAGGCCTTGCTGCCACTGATGAACAGCATGTAATTGTCGGTGTATCGAGCCACGGTGGCTTGATATGGAGGCTGGAAAGGAACGTCCAGTTCCTTTCTGAAGTCCATGGCAAAATAGGCCAGGTCTTCAAGCACAATAGCGTTGTAGCGGGTAGCGAGATGTCCTATCGTTTCCAGCTCTTCCTCGTCGAGGCACACCCACGACGGATTGTTGGGATTGCTGTAAATGATGGCACATATGTTGCCTCTCGACAAGTAGCTTTCCAACTTGGGGCCCAGTTTGTCGCCGCGATAGTCGTACACGTCGAAGGTCTCATACTTGATGCCCTGTACATTCAACTGCATTTTCTGCACTGGGAATCCAGGATCTATAAAGAGCACTGTGTCACGGTTCTTGTCACACTGAGAGCACAGGCAGAAAGCCGCATAGGTGCCTTGCATCGACCCAGTGACGGGTATGCACCCCTCGGGGGCAATATCAACACCTATAAATGCTTTGACAAATCGCGACGCCTGCTCCTTGAGCACCGGTGCCCCCTGTATGTCGGGATAAATGCTTGCAATGCCATTGCTCAGCGCTTCGATTTGTGCTTTCACTCCCACTTGTGATGGCGGCAAGCCGGGAATGCCCATCTCCATCTTGATAAATTCCACGCCCGAAGCCAGCTCGGCATCCTCGGCCACACCTTTAACCTCTCTGATGGTGGCAAAGGCGAAATCCTGAATGTCGCGCTTGGCAATGGCGTCGTCTACTATTTTCTTATCGATAGGTGTGGGTCTCATCGTTGTGCTGCTTTACCTATTGCCAGTGCTTTGAGATTGGCTTCGACTACTGCCTCGCCCTTGCGGGCAAACACGCTGCGGGTTGCTGCCTCCAGCTTTTCAAGCTCTATACCAAGGGCCTTTTGTGCTGCGCCAAGCAGAATTACATTGGCCGAGCGGGCGATACCGTTGTCTTTGGCCAGTTGCTCGATGTCGAGCACGATGACGTGCTCAAGGGCGTTGAGGTCGCTCTCCACCTTAGCCATATCGGGATAGTTGGGAATGTTGACAAACGGCTTGCTTGCCGTGATCACCCAACCGTCTTTGCTCAAGTAGGGCAAATAGCGCAACGCCTCCATGGGTTCCATCGAAATGATGACATCGGCGCTCCCCTCGGCAATCAAGTCGCTCATGATAGGCATGTTGGAAATTCTCAAGTTGCTTTGCACGTCGCCGCCGCGCTGCGACATGCCGTGCACCTCCGACTGCTTGATGTAGAGGTTCTCCTGCATGGCAGCCTCACCTATTATAGTTGCAATGGTGAGAATGCCTTGACCACCCACACCACATAATATGACATCAGTTTTCATTTTTTTGCCTCCTTTGCTAAACGTTGTTGTTTGATATGACGCTGCAGCGTCTGCATGCACTCGCGACGGGGAATGATCACACTCACGCCCTTGTACTCAATTTCCTCGCGCAATATACGCGTGATTTCAGGCATGTTTTTGGGAATGGGCACCACCACTTTCAAGTGCTCATTGTCGAGGCCGAGGCCCCGGCATATGGCTTCAAACTTGTTGGTTCCTGCCGAATCCTGCCCGCCAGTCATAGCCGTTGTCAGGTTGTCGCTTATGATCACAGTGATATTGGAGTTCTCGTTGATGGCATCGAGCAATCCTGTCATGCCCGAGTGGGTGAAGGTTGAGTCGCCAATCACGGCTACCGACGGCCATTGGCCGGCATCGGCAGCTCCCTTGGCCATGCCTATGCTGGCACCCATGTCGACACACGAGTGTATGGCTTTGAACGGGGGCAGGAAGCCCAGCGTGTAGCAACCTATGTCGCCAAACACGCGTGCATCAGGGTAGTCTTTGAGCACCTCGTTGAGTGCCGTGTACACGTCGCGATGACCGCAACCCTGGCAGAATGCCGGTGGGCGTGGCACCACATCTTCACACGGAGCATAGTTCTCATGCAGCTTGAAGCCCAGTGCTGTGGCTACCAAATCGGGGGTTAACTCGCCAGTGCGAGGCAGTTCGCCCGAGAGCCTACCTTTTATATAAGCATTTCCGGGCATGACACCTCTCACCTGCTCTTCAACAAACGGCTGCCCTTCCTCAACAATGAGGACCGACCGGCACTCGAGTGTCATTTTCCTCACCATTTCCTTGGGTAGAGGATACTGGCTGATTTTCAATATGGGATAGGGACTGCCTTTGGGGAAATTCTCCATCACATAATTGTAGCCTATTCCACATGCTATGATGCCCAGCGAGTGGTCTTTGCCATCGCAGTAGTCGTTGTACTTGCTTGAGGCGGCCATCTGTTCCAGCTCGGGCTGCTGGCCAGTGACCACGTCGTTGCGCTTGCGTGCGTTCACGGGCAGCAACACCCAGTTAGATGCCTTGGCATCATAGTTCAAAGCATTCTCCTCGCGCGCTTTTTCCTTTATCAAGACTGCTGACCTGCTATGAGCCATGCGGGTGGTCACTCTCACAAGCACGGGAAGGTTCACTTTCTCCGACAAATCAAAAGCCAGGGCCATCATGTCGTAGGCCTCTTGCTGGTTGCTGGGCTCAAGAGTGGGCATCATGGCAAACTTGCCATAGAAGCGGCTGTCTTGCTCATCCTGGGAGGAGTGCATCGACGGGTCGTCGGCAGCAAGCACAACCAAGCCGCCGTTAACACCAGTCATCGCCGAGTTTACAAACGGATCGGCACACACGTTAAGGCCCACATGTTTCATGCACACCAGTGCCCGCTTGCCCATGAAGCTCATTCCCAAAGCTTGCTCCATTGCAGTTTTCTCATTGGTGCACCAACGGCTGTGCACGCCACGCTGCACCGCAAGCTGTGAGTTTTGAATGTACTCGGTGATCTCGGTCGACGGTGTGCCCGGGTAGGCATACACGCCACTCAAGCCCGCATCAAGTGCTCCTTGTGCGATTGCTTCGTCTCCTAAAAGTAATTTTCTCTTCAATTGTTGCATAGTTGTTTTTAAGATAAAGGTCAGTCAATAGTTACCTCCCAAAGATAGAAACTTTTTTTCACATGGCAAAGAAATAGTTGAATAAAAATCGATTATTCATCTTGGATTTTTTGTTGTCCCTTTCAATAAAATTTTATAGCTTTGTGGAACTAATAAACCACAATTCTATAACTGAACAACTATGATTAATCAACAGCTTTTGAAACCACAAAGCATCGTGGTAGTGGGTGGCAGCAACAATGTGCACAAGCCTGGCGGCGCCATCGTGAGAAACATCATTCAAGGTGGCTACAAGGGCACCCTGCGCATCATCAACCCCAAAGAAGACGAGGTGCAGGGCATCAAGGTGTTTCACGACGGGACTTTGACAGTTAGAGTGTAAAATTTTTTCTAATGAATTGTTGCACAGTTCATTTTTTATTTGTATATTTGTAGCTAATAGTAGTTATTACATTAAAGGATTATCGATATGAAGGCGACATTCGGCACTACAAAGAAGGGCACGTGGGCTTACATCCAGAAGTCGGTGCGCATCGACGGCAAGTCTACCACAAAGACTGTCAGGCGGCTGGGGCTGCTTGAGGACATCAGGCGCAAGTACGGCTGCCAGGACCCGCGCCAGTGGGTCAGGGACCTGGCGGCCCGCATGACCGAGGAGGAGAAGGCCGGCAGGGAGCGCATTTCGGTTGACTTCTACCCGGGCCAGACCGTGGGGATGGGCGACCTGCCTCTGCGGGCGGGCGGCGACCTGATGCTGCTGCCGCTCTACAACAGGCTCGGCCTGCCCCGCATGTGCGCCGAGATCAAGAAGGCGAGCAAGGCGAAGTTCGACCTCGACGGGATATTGAGGACGCTGGTCACGGGCCGTCTGCTCTTCCCCTGCTCCAAGCAGAGGACGCTGCGAAAGGCGCAGGGGCTGGTGCGGCCCCCGAAGTTCGGCGAGGCCGACATGTACCGGGCCCTGAGCCTGCTCTCGGGCCACATCGACGACATCCAGGCCGGCGTCTACGCCTGCTCGGCCAGGTTCATGGAACGCAGGGACAGGGTGATCTACTACGACTGCACCAACTACTACTTCGAGATCGAGGACAACGACAGGGACACGGTGAACATAGAGACCGGCGAGCTCGTGGCCGGGCTGCGCAAGCGCGGCAAGTCGAAAGAGAACCGGCCCAGCCCCATCGTGCAGATGGGCATGTTCATGGACATGGACGGCATCCCGCTGGCCTTTGTGGTCTTCCCGGGCAACGAGTCGGAGCAGGCCACGCTCCAGCCGCTCGAGGATGTGCTGAGGCGCAAGTTCGGCCTGACCGAGTTCGTCGTCTCCACCGACGCCGGCCTGGCCTCGGAGGGCAACCGGCGCTACAACATGGACCAGGGCCGCGACTACATCTGCGTCCAGTCGATCCCCTCGCTGCCCGCCGCCGACCGCCGGGCCGCCGTCGACCCCAGGGGCTGGAGGCTGGGCTACTGCGCCGACGGGGAAAAGGCCAGGCTGCTGCACGAGAAGTACTCCGACGGCGGCCTCTACAACCTGGACGTGCTGCGCGAGGGCGGCCAGGCTGACAGCTCCCTGCTGCGCCAGACCACATTCTACAAGGAGATACTTGTCGACAAAACCGTGAAATGCCTCAACCCGCAGTGGCTCGAGGCCCGCAGGGAGAACCCCGGCGCAACGCCCGTCGACGCCCGGGGGCGACGCATCAGGCAATGGCAAAGCTCCTCCAGGGCCGAGAGGGTCATCATCACCTACAGCCACGACTTCGCCCTCTTCCTCAGGCACAAGCGCGCCGAGCGCCTCGCGGCGGCCAGGAAGATAGTGGCCAGGGGGCAGGCCAACCCGCGCCGCTCGCAGCAGTCACCGCTCAACTACATAGAGACCATACACAAGACCGACGACGGACAGACGGCCGTCAAGACCGAGATGGTCATCAATGACGACATCCTAGGGCAGGAGGAGAAGCTCGACGGCTTCTACGCCTACGCCACCTCGCTCGACGACGAGGCCGCGTTCGTGCTCAAGGCACGCTCCTTCCATCACGAGATAGAGCACCTGTTCCGCACCACCAAGACCCACCTCGAGGCCAGACCCGTCTACCTCTCCAGGCAGGACCGCATCCGCTCCCACTTCCTCGTCTGCTTCCTCGCACTGCTGCTGCTCAAGCTCCTGCAAAAGCAGCTGGCCGACTCGTTCCCCGAGGCCTACAAGGAGCACCCCCTGACCGTCGACCAGCTGATCGACACTCTCCAGAACCTGCGCTTCGGACAAATCCAGGGACTGGGATACGTGCCCATGTTCCAGCGCACCAGCCTCACCGACCAACTGCAAGAGCTTGCCGGTGTGGAAGTTAACAAACAGATAATCACAAAAGCAGCGATGAACGCGTTCTACCGAAAGGTTAACAAAGGTTAATCCTTGCAGCACCGAAAAATTAGCTACATTACTTTACTATGTAAAGTATTGTGTAGTAACACGTTAATACAACAAACTGTCAAATTAGGAAAGATAGAAACTTTTTTTCACATGGCAAAGAAATAGTTGAATAAAAATCGATTATTCATCTTGGATTTTTTGTTGTCCCTTTCAATAAAATTTTATAGCTTTGTGGAACTAATAAACCACAATTCTATAACTGAACAACTATGATTAATCAACAGCTTTTGAAACCACAAAGCATCGTGGTAGTGGGTGGCAGCAACAATGTGCACAAGCCTGGCGGCGCCATCGTGAGAAACATCATTCAAGGTGGCTACAAGGGCACCCTGCGCATCATCAACCCCAAAGAAGACGAGGTGCAGGGCATCAAGGTGTTTCACGACGCCCAGGAGATTCCTCCCACCGACTTGGCCATTCTTGTCGTGGCTGCCAAGTTCTGTCCGGGCTATGTCGACTACCTGGCTGCCGAGAAAAATGTGAAGGCCTTTATCATCATCTCGGCAGGTTTTGGCGAGGAGACCAAAGAAGGCGCCGCCCTTGAGCAGCACATCCTCGACACTTGCGAGAAATACAAGTGTGCGCTCATAGGACCCAACTGCATTGGCTTGCTCAACAATTTTCACCACAGCGTTTTCACCAAGCCCATTCCCAAACTTCATCCCCAGGGTGTTGACTTTCTGAGCGGCTCGGGAGCTACTGCGGTGTTTATTCTTGAGTCGGCTGTGATCAAGGGCCTGCAATTCAACTCGGTGTGGTCGACTGGCAATGGCAAGCAGATCGGTATTGAAGACGTGCTGCAGTACATGGACGAGCATTTCGACCCCGACAAGGACTCTAAGGTGAAGTTGCTCTACATCGAGAATATCAATGACCCCGACAAGCTCTTGCTGCACGCCAGTTCACTCATTCGCAAGGGCTGTCGCATTGCTGCTATCAAGGCAGGTTCGAGCGAGAGCGGCAGTCGTGCAGCATCGTCACACACCGGAGCCATCGCAAGCAGCGACTCGGCTGTCGAGGCACTCTTCCGCAAGGCTGGCATCGTGCGCTGCTTCTCGCGCGAAGAGCTCACAACGGTGGGCTGCATCTTCACCCTGCCACCCATCACGGGCAAAAACATCGCAATCGTCACTCATGCTGGCGGTCCTGGTGTGATGCTCACCGATGCCTTGTCTAAGGGCGGACTCAATGTGCCTAAGCTCGACGGCCCAGTTGCCGAGGAACTCAAGAGCAAGCTCTTCGCTGGCTCGTCGGTTTCCAATCCCATCGACATTCTTGCCACCGGCACACCCGAGCAGCTGGGCATCGCCATCGACTACTGCGAGCACAAGTTTAAGGGCATCGATGCCATATGCGTCATCTTCGGCACTCCAGGCCTTGTCAAGCTGTATGAGGCCTACGACGTGCTGCACAAGAAAATACTGGAATGCAAGAAGCCGGTTTTCCCCATCCTGCCCTGTCTTAACACGGCTGGTCCCGAGGTGGCCGAATTCCTGGAGAAAGGCCATGTCAATTTCAGCGACGAGGTGACCCTTGCCACTGCGCTCACACAGGTGATGAAGACGCCACAACCTGCCCCGTCCGAGATTGAGCTTGCAGGTGTTGATGTGCCCGGCATCAGGAAAATCATCGACGGCATTCACGACAATGGATATATCGCGCCTGGCAAGGTGCGTGAACTGCTGGCTTGTGCCAAAATTCCGATGGCGCCCGAGATGGTGAGCGATTCCAAAGAGAAGCTCATCGCTTTTGCCGAGGAGATAGGCTATCCCATCGTAGCCAAGGTCGTAGGGCCTGTTCACAAGAGCGATGTGGGTGGTGTGGCACTAAACATACGCAGCGCTAAACATCTGGAACTGGAGTTTGACCGCATGATGAAAATCAAGGATGCTCGTGCCATCATGGTGCAGAAGATGCTCAAGGGAACCGAACTCTTCATCGGAGCCAAGTATGAGCCACGCTTTGGCCACGTGGTGCTGTGCGGCCTTGGAGGCATCTTTGTTGAGGTGCTCAAAGACGTGTCGAGCGGCCTGGCCCCACTCAGCTATGCCGAGGCCGAGTCAATGATCCACTCTCTAAGGGCCTACAAAATCATAGAAGGCACTCGTGGGCAAAAGGGTATCAACCAAAAGCGCTATGCCGAGATTATCGTGCGCCTGTCGACGCTGTTGCGGTTTGCCACCGAAATCAAAGAGATGGATATCAACCCACTGCTGGCCGACGAGAACGATGTGGTCGCTGTAGATGCTCGCATCCTGGTTGAGAAATAAGGCTGAAGCCACTACTTCTCATCCTTCTCACTCAACTCGAGCCATCTGAGCTCTTTTTCGTCAATCAAATTTTTCACTTCTTCATAGCGGGCTGCCTTGCTGGCAATGTCATCAATGGCAGCACCGCTATCGAAGAGTGTTTCCAGCTCTCTTTTCTCCTTGTTGAGGCTTTCAAGCTCTTGCGTGAGTGCTTCGAGCTCTTTCTTCTCTTTATAGGTGAGGCGATTGCTGTTGTCGTGCGTGTTGGCCCGCTGTGGCTTGGCCTTGACAGTTGTGGCCGGCCTGGCAGCTGTGGCAGCGGCTTTCTCGTGATATTCTTTCCATGCACGGTACTCACTATAGTTGCCCGGAAAATCCTTGATCACGCCATTGCCCATAAACACAAAGGTGTGGTCGACCACACGGTCCATGAAAAACCGGTCGTGGCTCACCACAATCAAGCACCCGTTGAACCGTGAGAGGTAATCCTCGAGAATCTCGAGGGTGGGAATGTCGAGGTCGTTGGTGGGCTCGTCGAGTATCAGGAAATTGGGCTTCTGCAACAGTACCGTAGCAAGATATAGCCTGCGTTTCTCCCCTCCGCTCAATTTCTCGATTAGCTTTTGCTGATCGGCAGGTGTGAACAAAAACAGTTGCAGGAATTGTGACGCCGTGTAATGGGTCTTCTCGTCGAAATAGATGTACTCGGCCACATCACGCACGGCATCGATCACTTTTTTCCCCTCGTCAAAGTTGATTCCATCCTGGCTGTAGTAGCCGAATTTCACTGTGGTGCCTATTTCAAAGTTGCCGCTGTCGGGCTGCAGCTTGTCGAGCAGCAGCTTGATAAAGGTTGACTTCCCCACCCCATTGTCGCCCACAATGCCCAGTTTCTCATAGCGGGCAAATGTGTAGTTGAAATCGTTGAGTATCACCTTGTCGCCAAATCGCTTGCTCACATGGTGGGCGATAAAAATCTTGTTGCCTATGTAGCCTGCCTTCACGTTGAGCTTCACGTTGCCCTCATCGCGTCGCACTTGGGCGCGCTCGCGCAAGTCGTAGAACGCATCGATGCGGTACTGCGCCTTGTGGGCACGTGCTTGCGGCTGGCGCCGCATCCACTCCAGTTCGGTTCTCAACAGGTTGCGGGCTTTGTCGACAGCCGCATTTTGGGCGTCGATGCGCTCGGCACGCTTTTCAAGATAATAATTGTAATTGCCACTGTAGCTGTAGATGCCCGCCTGGTCGAGTTCCAATATTTTGGTGCATATCTTGTCGAGGAAATAGCGGTCGTGCGTCACCATCAATATGGTCATGTGGCTCCGGGTCAAGTAGTCCTCGAGCCACTCTATCATGTCGATGTCGAGGTGATTGGTAGGCTCGTCGAGCATCAGGAATTGTGGCTCGTCGATCAATATCTTGGCCAGTGCCACCCGTTTTATCTGTCCACCCGAGAGCTGCGACACAGGCTGGTCGATGTCGTCGATTTTGAGTTGAGACAAAATCTGCTTGAAGCGATCCTCATAGTCCCAGGCTCCTGCGTTGTCCATTGCCTGGATTGCAGTGGTCATCAGCTCATTGCCGCCATGCTTTATGGCCTCCTCATAGTGCTTCACTGCAATACTCCTTGCATCGTCGCCCGTGAGACAGGTGTCGATGACCGTGCGGCTGCCGTCGAAGGTTGGCATCTGTTTCAAGTAGCCCACCCGCAGCCCGTTGCGAAAGATTACCGTGCCGTCATCTTGGTCGGCCTCACCAGCAATGATGCTCAGCAGGGTCGACTTCCCCGAGCCGTTTTTAGCAATTAAACCAATCTTTTCTCCCTCATTCACGCCGAAAGTGACGTGCTGAAACAGTGTGTCATACCCCCACGATTTACTCAGGTTCTCAACTTGCAAGTAACTTTCCATCTCAATATTGTTTAGAGCGGTGCAATTGCAGCTCCTTGTTTAACTCTGCATTTACTTTTACCTGCCACAAAATTAAACGAAATAATCCATTCTTTCAACAGTGCCATGCAGGAAATGTGATTATGTAGAGTCAAGTGGCAAGTGCAAAATTAGCTAATTTTCGCCTCTCTCCGGGTCATAGATCACAACGCTTCCGTCGTCGCTCTCCTGCACATGCTGCTCACCCATGTCGCGTAAACCGTTGATTCCTTTCTGTGACGTGCATCTACACCCACCTCGCACGAAAGGGTTATTTGGCCACCTGAAAATATCCAAACTTCAGTAGATAAAAAACAGAGGCTGCCCCGTAAACCGTTATTACGACACAGCCTCCTGATAAGTTGAGGTATTATTTTATTTTGCCTTGTCTTAGTTCTCCAGAGCGCCCTGGGCGGCAGCGATGCGTGCAATGGGCACACGGTAGGGAGAGCACGACACGTAGTCGAAGTTCAGGCTTGCACAGAACTTCACGCTCGAAGGCTCGCCGCCATGCTCGCCGCAGATGCCCAGGTTGATGTTGGGCTTGGTGGCACGGCCTTTCTGGGCAGCCATCTTGATGAGTTGGCCCACGCCTTCTTGGTCAAGAATCTGGAAAGGATCGTTCTTGAGGATACCTGCCTTGATGTAGTCGTTGAGGAATTTGCCCACATCGTCGCGACTGTAACCGAATGTCATTTGGGTCAAGTCGTTGGTACCAAACGAGAAGAAGTCGGCAACCTTGGCGATTTGGTCGGCAATGAGTGCGGCACGTGGTATTTCAATCATAGTACCTATCTTGTAGGACACGCGCTTGCCGCGCTCCTTGAAGACAGCTTCGGCCGTGCGGTTGATAATGTCGGCCTGCATCTTGATCTCGTTGTACACGCCCACCAGCGGGATCATGATCTTGGGATGAACCTCGAAGCCCTTGTCCTGCACATTGATGGCAGCCTCGATGATGGCACGCGTCTGCATCTCGGTGATTTCGGGATAGGTATTGCCCAGGCGGCAGCCGCGGTGACCAAGCATGGGATTGACCTCCTTGAGGCTTGCAACTACATGCTTGATGTGGTCGAGCGTGACACCCAGCTCTTGTGCAAGCTCTTCTTGGGAGGCTGTGTCTTGAGGCACAAACTCGTGCAATGGCGGGTCGAGAAGGCGAATTGTGACTTCATAGCCACTCATCGCCTCAAACATGCCTTCGAAGTCGCCACGCTGCAGCGGTAGCAGCTTGGCAAGAGCGGCCTTGCGGCGCTCAACATTCTCGGCGATGATCATCTCGCGCATGGCCTTGATGCGGTCGCCCTCGAAGAACATGTGCTCGGTGCGGCACAGACCGATGCCCTTGGCGCCGAACCGGCGTGCAACCTTGGCATCACGTGGCGAGTCGGCATTGGTGTAGACTTGCATCTTAGTGTATTTGTCGGCCAAGTCCATCACTGCCTTAAAGTCGCCGCTCATGTCGACATCCACAGTCTTCACCTGGCCGTCATAGACCTTGCCAGTGCTACCGTTGAGTGAAATCCAGTCGCCCTCGTGATAAGTCTTCCCGCCCATTTCTACAGTGCGGTTCTTGTAGCTCACCTTGATTTCGCCTGCCCCCGACACGCAGCACTTGCCCATGCCGCGAGCCACGACGGCAGCGTGCGAGGTCATGCCGCCGCGGTTGGTAAGGATGCCTTGAGCCACGGTCATGCCGCGCAGGTCCTCGGGCGATGTCTCGAGACGCACCATGATCACCTGCTTGCCGTCCTGAGCCCATTTCTCGGCATCATCGGCAAAAAACACAATTTGACCGCTTGCAGCACCTGGCGATGCAGGCAAGCCCTTGGCAACGCGGCGGGCCGAATCGAGAGCAGCCTTGTCGAAGACGGGATGCAACAACTCGTCGAGCTTGGTGGGCTCAATGCGTTTGATCACTGTTTTCTCGTCGATTTGGCCTTCACGCAAAAGGTCCATGGCAATCTTCACCATGGCAGCTCCCGTGCGCTTGCCGTTGCGAGTCTGCAACAGCCAGAGTTTGCCATTTTGGATGGTAAACTCCATGTCTTGCATGTCGTGATAATGATTCTCGAGGCGCTGCTGTATTTCAACGAGCTGAGCTGCACACTCGGGCATGGTCTCTTCAAGTGAGGGATACTTTGCCTTGCGCTCCTCCTCGTCGATGCCCTGCAACTCGGCCCAGCGGCGACTGCCCTCGGTCATGATTTGCTGCGGGGTGCGCACGCCCGAGACCACATCCTCACCCTGGGCATTGATCAAATACTCGCCGTTGAAGATGTTCTCGCCTGTAGCTGCATCGCGAGAGAAGGCCACACCTGTGGCCGAAGTGTTGCCCATGTTGCCATAAACCATGGCCTGGACGTTGACGGCAGTACCTATCTCGTCGGGGATCTGGTTCATCTGCCTGTAGAGTATTGCTCTGTCGTTGTTCCAACTGTCGAAAACGGCATATATGGCGCCCCACAGCTGGTCCCAGGCACTGGTTGGGAATTCCTTGCCAGTATTTTTCTTCACAGCCTCTTTAAAGAGAACTGTGAGTTTCTTCAAGTCGTCGACGTCGAGCTCGATGTCGAGTTTCACGCCCTTTTCGGCCTTCACCTTGTCGATAATTTCCTCAAAGGGATCGATATCGGTCTTGTTTTGTGGCTTCATGCCAAGCACAACATCGCCATACATCTGCACAAAACGGCGGTAGCTGTCCCATGCAAAACGGGGGTTGCCGCTCTTCTTTGCAAGGGTCTCGGCCACGGCATCGTTTATGCCTAAGTTGAGCACAGTGTCCATCATGCCAGGCATGGATATTGGAGCGCCCGAACGCACCGAAACGAGCTGCGGGTTGTCGGGATCGTCAAATTTATTGCCAGTGAGGCTTTCGATGTGATGTATCGACTTCACTACGTCGTCTTTGATCAGCTCGACCACAGCTTCACGACCCTTGGAAACGTAAAGTTTGCATACGTCGGTCGTGATTGTGAAACCTGGAGGTACAGGAACCCCGATCAAGTTCATTTCGGCAAGGTTGGCACCTTTGCCGCCGAGGAGATCTCTCATGTCGGCACGGCCTTCTGCTTTGCCATTGCCGAATGTGTAAATTGTCTTCATCAATAATTTTGGTTTTATATTATTATAAATTAAATACTTGAAAATCAAAATGCGAGCCTTAGCTCTGTCAATAGCCATGACATCCGTCTTAAGCTATTGAGACATACAAACTCATTTTCAAGGTGCGAATTTACTCAAAAATAGTGAAAAAACCTTACACGGCAGTTGTGAAATAACACATATTAATGATAAATGTGCAACTTGTGCCCGTTTATTAAAAAAATGAAATAAAGTATTACAATTGGTTTAATGAGCAAGATTCACGCTCTCGCGCTTATGTCGCATGCCGAGCAACAATTGCGCGTGAAGTGCACATCGATGCCCAAAAAAAATTGTAAAATGTTGACCTTTCACGCCTTTGGCACTTGCACGAGCAAAAAATAATTAGTAATTTTGCACCGCTTTTTGTAAAAAAGCAAATTATTAATTTCAAAACCAACAAAGTAATATGAATCATTACGAAACCGTTTTCATTTTAACTCCCGTTTTATCTGAGCCTCAGATGAAGGAAGCGGTAGAAAAATTCAAGACAGTGCTCACCAGCAATGGTGCAACCGTTGTCAACGAAGAGAATTGGGGTATGCGCAAGCTGGCCTATCCCATCCAAAAGAAGACCACTGGCTTCTACACCCTCCTGGAATTTGATGGAGAGCCCACTATCGTGAACAAGCTGGAAACCGCTTACCGCCGCGATGAGAAAGTGCTCCGTTTCTTGACCTTCCGTCTCGACAAGTATGCCGAGGAGTATGCTATCAAGCGTCGCAGCTTGAAGAAAACTGCAAAAGAAGAAAAGGCTGCCGAGCCCGCAGCAGAGGCTGCCCCCGCTACCGAGCCCGCTAAAGAAGAAACCAAAAAAGAAGACTAAAGAAAAAGGAGATTTAACTTATGGCACAGACTCAATCAGAAATTCGTTACCTGACTCCACTGTCGGTTGACACCAAAAAGAAAAAATATTGCCGTTTCAAGAGAAGCGGTATCAAGTATATCGACTATAAGGATCCTGAGTTCCTGAAGAAATTCTTGAACGAGCAGGGCAAAATCCTTCCTCGTCGCATCACCGGTACTTCGCTGAAGTTCCAAAGAAGAGTAGCCAAGGCTGTGAAGCGTGCACGCCACTTGGCTTTGCTTCCATATGTTACCGATTTGATGAAATAATTTTTAAACAAGGAAGGAAAAGTAAATTATGAAAATTATATTGAAAGAAGATATCACCAACCTTGGATACAAGGATGATGTTGTAGAAGTGAAGAACGGTTACGGCCGCAATTACCTCATTCCCCAGGGCAAAGCTGTCATCGCCAGCGAGTCGGCACTGAAAGTGCTTGCCGAGAACCAGCGCCAGCGTGCTCACAAGCTGGCCAAGATCAAGGCCGATGCCGAGGCAGTGGCCAAGACACTGGAAGGCGTGGCTCTCACTATCGGCGCCAAGGTGAGCTCGACCGGCACAATCTTTGGTTCGGTCACTCCTATCCAGATTGCCGACGCACTTGCCAAAGAGGGTCATGAGATCGACCGTAAGCTCATCAGCATCAAGGGTGCTGTGAAGGAAGTTGGCAAGTATGAGGCCGTGGTGAAGTTGCACAAGGAAGTGCAAGTCACTATCCCCTTTGAGGTAGTTGCCGAATAACGAGGATCTCAATCCATCTACCATATAAAGAACACTGGTCATGTGGCCAGTGTTCTTGTTGTTTTATAGGTTGTGCAAGTGCTTAGTAAGCCGTCAACGCTTGATGAGCAATTGCACGTAATGAGCCGAATCCAAATCGGCACCATACTGGTCGCGATACAGTGCCCCCACCACATCGGTACGCTTGACAAGATGCAGCGTCATCGCCTGCAACGAGTTGTGAAGTCGGTCGTTGCGCATGAGCAGCCAGGCTTCACGCCCTGGTGTGAGTGTGCTGTCGGCAAGAGAGCGGGCATAGGAGGCTCTTACCGAGTCGGCAAGAGCAATGAGCCGGCCTCGACGCCGCACATGAGAGAAATACTCGTGATTGACTTTTCCGCCCCACACTATGATACGCTGGCGATCAATAGTGATGCTTGTGGTGCATGGCTCGAGAATGAAATAAAACGGCTTGCTTGCACGATTGAGCTTGAGCATGGCAATGCGCGGCGAGTCAATCTGCCCCTTGAATGAGGCTTTGCCATTCTTGAGCCGGCGATGGCCCAAACTGCGCAACGCGTTGTAGGCAGGTTCAACCACAACAAGCGACACGCTATCGCACTTCAAGCTGTCGACTTCGATTGCTACCACATAGTCGCCTTGCTCGGTACCGACGCCTGTCGAGTCACACGATGCCAGCGACAGCATCAATGCCCAAAGGGGGAGTAGGCAATGTGTGAGAAATTTCTTTTTCATCGATTTTGCAAAATTAGCGATTTTATCAATGATAGAATAAAAAAACGGCATGATTTTGGCGTACTAAAAAAAATGTCTATATTTGCACTCACTTATTGTGCCGATAAAGACGACACGTCTAAAAAGGGGATGATTTGGCTTTGACAGCGTGTAGAGTCGGTGAGTAAGCATGCAGAGCGACGGTGCCTGTGCTCTTAAAAATTCGACATCATAAATTTTAACTGGCGAAAACAACTACGCTCTCGCTGCCTAGTCGAAGTATAGTAAACTGGCTTTATCACTGTCCAAGGTGGCAGTGACGAGACATCACCCGATTGCCGTTGTTCCGAGGCGTTTCGACAAGGTGGTGCTGGAATATCGGAAATAGAGCGAGGCAAGTCTCGTACCGAGCTTGAAATTTAGAGACTAAGCTGCAGGTTGGTAGTTTTGATCCTGCCGGCAGACGAAAACCAAGTCAAAACTAAGCATGTAGAAAGCCCATTGGTTCCGCGTTTGGACGAGGGTTCAAACCCCTCCATCTCCACTACTGTATGTTGCGATGGGGCATTGTCAAAATAGTTTGCAGCTATTTTGACGCTGCCCCATCTATTTCTTTATTAAATTTTCCCCTGCACCATGATTATCGCTTGCAAATTCCACCTTTATTAACTATTTTTGAAAAATGAAGTTCAGGCCTTATTATGCAGGCTGTCGAAGTGCCATCACAAGAATGGCATTTCGACAATTGACTTCAAAAAAGAAAAAGTGCAGGGCTTTTATCATCAAACCTCACACCTAAGCAACTCATTACATAAGCACTTGTAACATTGGCGATAATGGCAAAATCGATCTTAAATAAAATCATGATATTCATGATAGCAATACTTGCTATTGCGATTGCAACGGGTTGCACCTCGCATGAGTACTACAAGTATAAAATAGGAGTGTCACAATGTGTGGGCGGACGTTGGCGCGATAAGGTGAACAATGAGATGCTGTCGGCACAGCATCTATATGATACCGATGTAAAAGTTTGTATCACTAATGCCGACAACAACACTCAAGTACAGATACAACAGGTTGATAGTCTTATCGATGCCGGTATGGACTTGATTGTCGTTTCACCTAATGAGTACAAGCACTTGGCTCAATGCATAGAAAGAGCCAAACAAAAAGGGATCCCCGTCATTCTCTTTGAGCGAAAAGCTGCGACCAACGACTATACTGCATTTATAGGAGGCGACAATGTAGAAGCTGGTCGTGTAATGGGAAACTATGCAGTGCAATTGTGCAACGACAGCATGCGGCTCCAAAGGAAGCCTGTAGTGCTTGAAATCACCGGGCACCTTGTCATGTCGCCCGACCGCGAGCGCTACGAGGGATTTTCTGGAGTAATGAAGAAGCATCCAGAAGTCGACTTTAGGCACATTGAGACCGACTGGACAAAAGAGGCTGCCTATGCCGCCACCAAGAAATGGCTGCAGGAAAACAAACCACTCGATGTGGTGTTCTGCCAAAACGATCTTGCCTCGCTTGGAGCCTACAAGGCTGCCCGTGAGCTGGGAAAAGAGAAGGATATATATTTCTTAGGCATCGATGCACTGCCTGGCGAAGGCATCGATGCCGTTCAACAGGGCCAGCTGGCAGCGAGCTACATCTACCCTACTCACGGCGAAGAAATCATTGCTTTGGCCTTGAAAATATTGGAAGGCAAACACTATAAGCGTTCCAACGTGTTGAAAAGCACTATGGTGACGCCACAAAATGTTGACGAAATCGCTTTATATGCGCAGTCGCTGGCACAACAAAGCAACTACTTGGTAACGATACAAAACAAACTTGAAAACTATCTGGGTCTATATCACACCCAGCGCACGCTGCTTGCAGTCACGCTTGCTGCTGCCGTATTGCTCTTGATTGCCGTGTTGCTTGTGTGGAGAGCTATCGTGGCCACGCGACGCGCAAATCGCAAATACAAGGCTTTGAGCAAGGAGCAGAAAATTTTTTACACCAATGCAAGTCATCAACTGCGCACTCCCCTCACCCTCATCATCGGGCCACTGAGGCAACTGCTGGCAAACAACAAACTGAACCAGGACGATCGCAATGCACTGGGCATGGTAGAAAGAAATGCCACGCAACTGCAACAGCTCGTAACCAATGTGCTCCAATTTCATCAAGACGTGCAGCAACAGCCGGGCGAAGAAAATACAGTAAACCCTCAAGAGAAAAGCCACCGTGCAGTGCAGGACGGGCGTCACGACATTATTGTGCGCGACCAAGGCGACGAACTGGCCAGCGTGCTCATTATCGACGACAACGACGACATGCGACAATACCTGCGCACGTTGCTCCTTGATGATTACTATGTGCTTGAGGCAAGCGATGGACAAAGTGGATTGAAACTCGCCCGTGAGGCTATACCCGACTTGGTAGTGAGCGACGTGATGATGCCTGTGATGGATGGATTGACGCTTTGCCGAAAGCTTAAAAGCGACAGCTTGACAAGCCACATTCCTGTGATACTGCTCACGGCCCGCAGCACAGTGCAGCAACATGCCGAGGGGTTGGGTCAGGGGGCCGACGCCTATCTCACCAAGCCTTTCAGTGCCGAGGTGCTCATGGCGCACATTTCCAGCCTCCTGGCCAATCGCAAGAGACTTAAAGACTTCTATGCATCCAACGAGACGATGAGCCTCACCGACAATGTCGCTGCAAGGGGCCTCACCACACCCGACAAGAAGTTTATGGATGCCCTGCGCGACGCGATTGTGAAAAATATGGGCAATTCAAAATTGAAAATGGATGATCTGGGAATCGACATGGGCATAAGCCGAGTCCAGCTCTATCGAAAAGTAAAAGCCCTCACAGGTTTGTCGCCTGTTGAATTGCTCAGAGAAATGCGACTTCAACGAGCCAACAAGCTACTTAAGACGACAGGCAAAACCGTGTCGGAGGTTGCCTATGAAGTGGGATTCGGCACCCCGGGATACTTCTCGTCATGCTTCAAGAAACAATATGGCAAGTATCCCACCGAAATAAGAGACGAGAACTCGTGATGCAGTAAATGCCTTGAAAACAGCACATATAAACTTTGTTACATTTTGTTGAACATTTGTTACATGTCAAAAATATTACGATATTTGAAATAATGGTTGACTTGCTTTTGTGAGGGACACAATAATTTTGCCAACGCTTATACTAAGAGTGGCATCCACCCTGTGTGGCTTCAATCCAGAAGAATTTTTCCACAAGAATACGTGGCACTCGACCTGGCAAGATTATTAATATAAAACCTCAACAAATTAAACAATGAGCAACAAAATCAACACGCGAGCACTGATAAGCGTCATGCTGTGCTTCTTCGCAATGGGCTTTGTCGACTTGGTCGGCATCGCGTCAAACTATGTCAAAAAAGACTTGATGCTAAACGACGCAACGGCCAACATTTTTCCTTCTCTGGTATTCTTCTGGTTCCTTATTTTCTCGGTCCCCACGGGCGTAATGATGAATAAGATAGGGCGAAAGAAGACGGTAATGTTGTCACTTTTAGTTACTATAGTGGCCCTATTGATTCCTATTTTTGGAGAAAGTTTCATGATCATGCTCATTGCCTTCTCGCTACTGGGCATAGGCAACACGCTCATGCAGACTTCTCTCAACCCACTGGTTGCAACCGTCGTGGGAGGCAATCACCTTGCTTCTACACTCACCTTTGGGCAGTTTGTCAAGGCTATAGCCTCATTTATGGCGCCCTATATTGCTGCCTGGGGAGCGACTCAGGCTATTCCCTCATTTGGCATTGGCTGGAGAGTACTCTTCCCCATTTATATGGCAATAGGCATCGTGGCCTCGCTACTCCTGCTCTTTTCTCACATTCACGAGGAAAAAAGTGCTACTGGACAAGGCTCATCTGCAACGGTAGGGCGGCAATTTGCCGAGTGCTTCAAGCTATTGGGCCGCCCCTTTGTCTTGCTCAGCTTCATAGGCATTATGTGCCATGTGGGCATTGATGTGGGCACCAATACCACAGCTCCTAAAATACTGATTGAACGCCTTAGGGTTTCGCTCGACGATGCAGCCTTTGCAACTTCGCTGTACTTCATCTTCCGCACCATAGGCTGCTTTACCGGTACTTTCTTCCTGAGAATCATCAACAACCGTTTATTCTTTGTAATTTCAGTGGTTATGATGTTACTCTCGATGTGTGGTCTACTGGTTGGAACAAGCAAGCTCATCCTCTATGTTTCAATTGCTCTGGTAGGATATGGCAACAGCAACATTTTCTCGCTTATATTTGCACAAGCCCTGCAGAACGTACCCGAGAAACAGAATGAAGTGAGCGGGCTCATGATCATGGGTTTGTTTGGCGGCACAGTTTTCCCACTCATCATGGGCCTGGCCAGTGATGCCATGGGGCAAGCAGGTGCAGTGATTGTAATGGCAGTGGGCGTAATATACCTGTTCACCTACTCAAAGAATGTGAAGTGACACATTGATGTGAATGTGCAACACAACTGCAAAAAAAGAGATTTCTTCACAATATTAACTCAATCCAAATAACATAATCAAAATGAAACAGATAGTTGTAGGCCTCGGAGAGGCTTTATGGGACTGCCTACCCAATGGGTGCAAGCTGGGCGGCGCTCCTGCCAATTTTGCTTATCATGCCAGCCAATTTGGCTTTGAAGCCTATGCCATAAGTGCTGTAGGCAACGATGCACTGGGTGACAGAACGCTTGCCGAACTCAAGAAAAGGCATCTCAATTGCATTATTCCACGAGTTGGATTCCCCACAGGTACTGTACAGGTACAACTCGATGCCGAAGGGGTACCCACCTACGATATCAAGCAAGATGTGGCTTGGGACAATATCACCTTCACCCCCGAGATGGCGCAGTTGGCGCAAAAGTGCGCATGTGTGTGCTTTGGGTCGTTGGCACAGCGCAACAACGTGTCGAGGACAACGATACACCAGTTCATCAAGCACACACCCAGGGGATGCCTTAAAATCTTTGACATCAATCTGCGTCAAAATTTCTATACCAAGGACATAATCAAGGACTCGTTGAAAGCATGCAACATTTTGAAAATCAACGACGAAGAGCTTATTACAATAGCCCGCATATTTGGCTACCCAGGTCTGGATATCGAAAACAAATGCTATCTGATACTGGGCAAATACAACTTGAAGATGCTTGTTTTAACATGTGGAACCAATGGCAGCTACATCTTTACGCCCGGAGAGAAAAGCTACCAGCCCACTCCCAAGGTTAAGGTGGACGACACTGTGGGGGCAGGCGACAGCTTCACTGGCAGCTTTGCCGCAGCGCTATTGGCAGGCAAACCCGTGGCCGAAGCCCACCGTTTGGCTGTGGAAGTGAGTGCCTACGTGTGTACGCAACCTGGCGCAATGCCAAAGTTGCCCGAATCTATGATCGCCAAAATAGGTAACTTGCATGCACACGATTAAAATGTGTGCCTCTGTCTATTTCTTTGTTTTACATGGATTATTGCTTTATAAAAGATGATTGTTGATTTGCCCGAAAAGGTAAATTATCGTTATCGATATATTTGCCTATAGCCTCAAAAATCATTGCATGTATCAAATGTTACAAACATTGAACTTATGGTTGACTTGCCCTGTGCAAGTTACATATAATTTTACAAGCAGAAGACAAACACCATCAACAAATCAAATAAACTTAAACACAAACGTGGTATGAAACATTTCAGAAATGCATTAATTGTCGTGACGTTAGCTTTGGTCAGCCTGTCGGCCTGGGCACAAGACATCATCGTCAACGGCACTGTTAAAGATGGCACCGGGGAGCCTCTTATAGGAGTCTCCATCGTCCAAAAGGGAACGACCAACGGTACTACAACCGACCTTGACGGACACTTTACCTTGAAGGTTGCACAAGGCTCACAGCTCAAGATTTCCTATATAGGATATGCGACCATGGAAGTAAATGCCGCCCCCGACCTACAAATCACAATGAAGGAGAATGCCAAAGAACTCAACGAAGTAGTTGTGACAGGTTACACCGTGCAACGCAAAGCCGACCTTACCGGGTCGATAGCCGTTGTCAACACCAAAGACCTCAAGACAACCTCCGATCCCGATCCCATGCGCGCATTGCAGGGAAAGGTACCTGGCATGACGGTTACAGGCGATGGTTCGCCAATAGGGACAGGCACCGTGCGCATACGCGGCATTGGGTCGTTCAACTCTTCTCAAGACCCTTTGTTTATTATCGACGGTGTGCCTACCAACATGTCGCTGAACTCGCTCAACATGAATGACATTGAAAGTATGCAAGTGCTCAAGGACGCAGCCTCGGCCAGCATCTATGGCTCACGAGCATCTAATGGCGTGATCATCATCACCACCAAAAAGGGCAAAAAAGGCGACAAAGTGGCGGTTGATTTCTCTATGAACCTTACAACGCAGTTCTACACCAGCCAGTCGAAGATGAAATTGTGCAATACAAGCGACTACCTTACAGCAATGGCACAGGCTGCGCTGAACGACGGTCTCGACCCCGTGGCCTATGCAAGCAACTACGGCGTGAACTTGAACAGTAGCAGTGGTGTACCCATCACTGCCTACAACCCGTTGACAGGAGAAATGATAAATTACACAGCTTCAGGCAAATACAACGGTTATATCAATGCAAAAGAAACCATGCCATTCTCCGACACCGATTGGGTAGACGCCATATCACACACTGGCTTCTCTCAAAACTACGACTTGTCGCTCTCACATGCCACCGACAAGCACAGTGCCATGTTCTCGGTGGGATACAAGGATGTGAGCGGTATCCTGAAATACACCAGCTTCAAGAATATCGCTGCACGACTCAACACAACTTGGAACCTGGGTAAAATGGTTGACGTGGGCGAAAACCTCACGGTTACCAATTCATCTCAAGTGGACTGTGCTCCCATGGAAAACGCACTGAAGATGCCCCCCATAGTTCCTGTTTACGAAAAAGACGGAAAAACATTTGCAGGTCCAGTTGGTTCAATGTCGGACCGCGAGAACCCTGCTCGCGAGCAATATGACAATCGCGACAATCATCTGGATTATTGGCGCATATTTGGCAACGCCTATGTGGAACTCAAACCCGTCAAGGGACTGACCCTGAAGTCAAATTTCGGTATTGATTTCAAGACCTCCTTTATCAATGCACTCACCCACACCTATCAATCAGACGTGGTGCGCAACAACATTGCAAAAACAACCCTCTCCAACAATAACGAGACCAACTGGGTGTGGTCAAACACCGCAACCTACCAGTTCAATCTGCCAGGTGACCACCGCTTCAACTTGTTGCTGGGTAGTGAACTCTCAAAGCAGAGCGATATTGATTTTTCGGCCTATTCCGAAGGCTATGCACTGGAAAGCGTTGAATACATGTGGCCAAACGCTGCTACGGGCACAATGAGCAACAGTGGTGCAAAGTTTGGTTATCGGCTGGCATCGTTTTTCGGCAAGATCGACTACAACTGGGCCAACATCCTGCTTGCCTCGTTCACATTGCGCGACGATGGCTCGTCTCGATTTGGCAGAAACCATCGCTGGGGTACCTTCCCGGCAGCATCATTAGGTTTCCGTTTCTCGCAGTTGTTGCACTACAACTGGCTCAACGATGCCAAGCTGAGACTGTCGTGGGGTCAAACGGGTAACCAAGCCATCGACAACAACGCTCAATTTGGTCTCTATGTGGTCGACTATGGCCTCGACCGTGTCACCTCTACAGCCTATGACTTGACGTTGCAAGGCAAGGGTACATTCCCCTCGGGCTTCCGCGCCATCCAGCTTGCCAACCCCAACCTGAAATGGGAGGCTGCTACACAATACAACATCGGTCTTGACTTCATGACAATGGGCAATACGCTCTATGGCTCAATCGATGCCTACATCAAAAATGTGAAAGACATGCTCATCAACCCAGCCTATCTGGGAGCAACAGGCGAGGGTGGAAACCAGTGGCAAAACGGCCCCTCGCTGCGCAACCAGGGTATGGAATTTGCCATAGGCTATCGCAAGGCTTTAGACTGCGGGCTGCAACTCGACATCAATGGCAATCTCAGTTTCTTCCGCAACCGTGTGACCTATCTGCCCTCGACTACCACTGGCGCCTATGCCCACACTTCTACTCAAGACCTGGTCCAAAGCCGCAAGCCCTATGGCTCGATCGTGGGGTATGTAGTCGACGGTCTTTTCCAAACCCAAGAGGAGGCAGATGCCTCTGGGCAGCCTAATGCAAGAATGGGTGGCTTGAAATACAAAGACCTTACCCAAGACGGCAAGATCAACAGCGACGACCAAACTTGGATATTCAACCCGGTACCGTCATTCTCCTATGGCCTCAATATCGGACTTGCTTACAAAAATTTTGACTTGAATATGTTTTGGCAAGGCGTAGCCGGTCAAGATGTATATAACAACCAAAAATTCCAAACCGACTTCTGGGCTATAACCGACCCTGGCTCGAACAAGGGAAGCCGGCTGCTCGGAGCCTGGAATACCAACAATACCAGTTCCTCGATACCTCGCTTGAGCACGATGAACCGTGCCGACGAAGGAAGGGCCTCATCCTACTTTGTCGAAAATGGTTCCTACATTAAGTTACGCTCTCTGCAGATAGGTTATCGCCTGCCCGAAGCTGTGCTTGCCAAACTGCACATGTCAAATGTAAGGTTCTACATATCTGGGCAGAATCTATTGACAATCAAGAGCAATTCACTCACATGCTCTGATCCAGAAAACCCAAATTGGAATTATCCACTTTCGTCTTCGGCAACGTTTGGACTTCAAATTGGATTCTGAGTCAAATTATTACAAAACAAAATCATCTTAACTTGTATCACATCATGAGAAAAATATATGCAATTTCAGTAGCTATCATGCTCAGCATGAGCTTTACCGGATGTAATGATTTCTTAGACTACACCCCTACTGGTGTAGTACCTGAGGACAAAGCCTTCTCCTATCCCGAAGAAATGGTGAACAGCGCCTATAGCATGCTTGGCGACTGCTGGTATTCTTATCCGTTCAACTTGTGGCCTTACGGAGACTTGGCATCTGACGACTGCCTGAAAGGCGGTGGCGGTACAGGCGACACTGGCTATCATGATATTGAGGTGTGGTCGTCGCTCACTTCCTCTCGCGGCGAGCTTGATGAACTATGGTACCGCCTCTACTGTGCAGTATCACGCTGCAACCGCGCCCTGGTGTCACTTCAAGAATATGGTGAGAATGCACTGGGAAAATCTACTACCACACAGCGAGAAGCCGAAGTTAGATTCTTGCGTGCTCACTTCTATTTCAAGCTCATATCGGTGTTTAGACAGGTGCCTTGGATCGACGAGCAAGTGTACAAAGACAAGGCAACCGAAAAAACCAGCAACACGCAATACACCTATCAGCAACTGTGCGAGAAAGTCATAGCCGACTTCCAGTTTGCCTATGATAACTTGCCCGAAAAGCAAGTCGACGGCGGACGACCCAACAAGATTGCGGCAGCAGCCTATCTTGCCAAGTGCTATCTCTCGCTGGCATGGGGCGACGGCTATGAGTCGGCCGACGGTGTGAGCCACATCAACAAGGACTACATGCAGAAGGTGGTGGACTATAGCGACGTGGTTAAAAATTCCAACTACGACTATCTTGAAGACTATGGCGACATCTTCCTGCCCGAGTACAAAAACAGCAAGGAAAGCATCTTTGCCGTGCAAACGAGTGATTACTCGGCCGACCACACTCGTTATGGCCGCGCCAACTGGTCGAACACATTAAATGGCTGCTGGGGCATATGGTCGTGTGGCTGGGACTTCCACAAGCCTTCTCAAAATCTTGTCAACGCCTTCAAGACTCGTAATGGGTTGCCCGAATTCAAGGACTACAACGACAGTGACGAGTATCCCATCAATGGCAAGCCCACAGAGCAGAAGTGGGATCCGAGACTTTTCCACACAGTTGGGATGCCCACATTCCCTTACAAATACGAGTCGCAATACACACTGACTAAAGCCAACTCACGCACCCCCAACACCTACGGGTACTACACCTCGCTCAAGGAGGTGCCCCAACGATCAAAGGGAGAGACCTACAATCGTCCGTGGCAGGCTTTTGACATGAACGACTACGTGTTGCGCTACACCGATGTGATGCTCATGCGGGCCGAAGCTTTGATTGAACTCGACCGTCTCGACGAGGCCCGTCAGATCATAAACGATATACGCCAACGTGCCAAAAACTCAATAACCAAGCACATTAGTTATGCTGCCGATCAGTGTGAAATTGCCTTGTATCCTGCATCATATTTCCAGGACAAGGAGACAGCTCGCACCTGCTTGCGCTGGGAGCGCCGGCTTGAGATGGGCATGGAAGGCAGCCGATTCTTCGACTTGCGCCGTTGGGGAATTGCGTCGGAAACTCTCAACAACTATTTCAAAACCGAGCAGAATGACGTGTATGACGGCCAGAAATATGCCGAATATTATAAAGACGCTCACTTTACGCCCGACAAAAACGAGTTTTGGCCCATTCCCTACAACCAGCTGTACTATATCCCAGGCCTGTATGAGCAAAACAAGGGATATGATAAATAAAACCTTAATTCCGCAACACTATAATTTAACTTTATTTATAAGTTCCTGAGCAACAAAAAGTTGCCCAGGATTTTGCCATGTCAGAATTTTCACTTATCTTAGTGTTGCAAAAAGAAAACAAGCAAAACTCTAATATGACATGGCAAAAATACAAATTAAATCTGAGAAACTCACACCTTTTGGAGGAATTTTTTCAATCATGGAGAAATTTGACTCCATGCTTTCACCCGTTATCGACTCAACACTGGGTCAGAGATGCAGCAGTATCTTCGGATATCAGTTCAGCGAGATAGTCCGTTCGCTGATGAGCGTTTATTTCTGTGGCGGCTCATGCGTGGAAGATGTAACGTCACAACTGATGCGCCATCTCTCGTATCATCCTACCCTTCGTACATGCAGCTCTGATACCATCCTCAGAGCCATCAAGGAACTGACACAGGAAAACATCTCCTATACTTCCGACCAAGGCAAGACCTATGATTTCAATACTGCAGACAAACTCAACACATTGCTTATAAACGCTTTGGTTTCTACAGGCGAGTTGAAGGAAATTGAGGAATACGATGTTGACTTTGACCATCAGTTCCTTGAAACGGAGAAGTATGATGCAAAACCGACCTACAAAAAGTTCCTCGGCTACAGGCCTGGCGTATATGTTATCGGTGACAAGATAGTCTATATCGAGAACAGCGATGGTAACACGAATGTGCGTTTTCATCAGGCAGACACCCATAAGAGATTCTTCGCTCTTCTGGAATCCCAGAACATCCGTGTAAATCGCTTCAGGGCAGACTGCGGTTCCTGCTCGAAGGAAATCGTCAGTGAGATAGAGAAGCATTGCAAACATTTCTACATCCGTGCCAACCGATGCAGTTCGCTCTACAATGACATCTTTGCTCTGAGAGGATGGAAGACGGAGGAGATTAACGGCATCCAGTTCGAACTCAATTCCATTCTCGTTGAGAAATGGGAAGGCAAGTGCTATCGTCTTGTCATCCAGAGACAAAGACGCAACAGTGGCGACCTTGACCTGTGGGAAGGCGAATACACTTACCGTTGTATTCTTACCAACGATTACGACTCATCAACAAGAGACATCGTCGAATTTTACAACAAGCGTGGGGGCAAAGAGCGTATATTCGATGATATGAACAACGGATTCGGTTGGAGCAGGCTCCCCAAGTCATTCATGGCGGAGAATACTGTCTTTCTTCTGCTTACTGCATTGATACACAATTTCTATAAGACCATCATGAGCAGGCTTGACACCAAGGCTTTTGGGCTCAAGGAAACGAGTCGCATAAAGGCTTTTGTCTTCAGCTTCATCTCCGTACCTGCCAAGTGGATCATGACAGCAAGGCAATACGTGCTGAATATCTATACTGAAAATCGGGCTTATGTAAGACCTTTCAAAACTGGATTCGGATAAAATCCGTTCCTTATGGTTTTAATCTGCGTATTACCTCAAGTCGCATCGTGGGGTAAGGGGATGGTGTGCACAAATCGGACAAAATTCACGCTCATACTATCATGATGCATAGTGTTCAAGCTCTTTACTGCAATTGAGATTGTCATTGAGATTGCTTGCGGATTTTAGGTAAAATATAGAAAACTCTAACGACCAATAAAATGAGTTACAAATTATTGATTGCCGCTACAGCCCTGTTGATGGGCACATGCAGCCTTTGGGCGAAGAGCACTCAATGGTATACACGTCACATACTCTCGGGCAATCATGCCATGGTGAGTGTTGAGGCCGCAAAGCGATATGTGTTGATTCCTGTCGAGGAGAAAGAAAACATAGCAAAGTTAAGGGTAATTGTTGACAACAAATGCCTCCAGACGCTTAACATACGAATTGCCACAGGAACTCCCGACTATTATGTTCCACTCGACTTGAAACGCTTCGGGACGGCACACCCTATCCTGCTCGATTTCCTGTTTAGCAACAATTACCGCGATGTGGGCAATATAGAAGACTTCAGCTGCTGGCAACACATGAAGGTCTCGGATACGTTTGACACAGCCAACCGCGAAGTTTACCGTCCAGCCTATCACCACACGCCAGTGTGGGGATGGATGAACGACCCCAACGGAATGTTCTACCAAAATGGAGTGTGGCATCTGTATTTTCAATACAATCCCTATGGTTCTACATGGGAAAACTTATCGTGGGGCCACGCAACAAGCCGTGATCTTGTGCACTGGAAGAACGAGGGTACTCCCATAGAGCCCGATGCATTGGGAGCCATTTTCAGCGGCTCGGCTGTAGTCGACAGTATGAGCACGGCAGGGTTTGGACAGGGAGCCATTATGGCAATGTACACTTCGGCAGCCGAAAGCCAAACACAAAGTTTGGCCTACAGTACCGATAGCGGGAAAACTTTCACTAAATATGATGGAAATCCCGTGCTCACTGCTACCGAGCCCGACTTCCGCGACCCCAAGATACTGTGGAACGACAGTGCTCACGAGTGGAATCTAATTGTATCGGCAGGTCAAAAAATGAACTTCTACTCGTCTCCTGACTTGAAAAATTGGAAATATGAAAGTAGCTTTGGCGAGGGTTATGGCTGCCACAAGGGGGTGTGGGAATGCCCCGACCTGCTCAAAATGCCTGGAGGAAAATGGGTGCTTGTAGTCAATATCAATCCTGGAGGTCCATTTGGCGGTTCGGCAACACAATATTTTGTGGGTAACTGGGACGGTCACCGCTTCTCTTGCGATAGCAAGCCCGAAACGACCAAGTGGATGGACTATGGCAAAGACCATTATGCAACTGTCACCTTCAGCAATGCACCCAATGGCCGCCATGTGGCTTTGCCCTGGATGAGCAATTGGCAATATGCAGCAGTTGTGCCGACAATGCAGTATCGTTCGGCCAATGGCATTCCTCGTGACCTCAGCCTCTTCGACGATGGCGACGAACAATACTTAAGCGTAAAGCCATCGCCCGAGGTGATGCAGGCATTCGGTAAAAGAACGTCGCAACTGAGCAAGGCTTGCCTTGTAGAAATCGACCATCTGCGTTCAAATACCGTCATCACCTTGTCCAATAGAAAGGGCGAGCAAGTCATCATGCACTACGATGCCAAGGCTCGCAGCTTCTCGGTCGACCGCACAAATAGCGGGAAAACAGGCTTCAGCGATGCTTTTCCATGCGTTACCACTGCTCCAACACACGGCAATGTAAGCAAGGTTTATCTCTTTATCGACCATAGCAGTATTGAGGTTTTCGGATCCGATGGAAAATTCGCCATCAGCAATCTTGTATTCCCGACCACTCCCTATGAAAAAATCGTAGTGAAGGGCGGAAAATATAAGATCTGGGAAATGTAGCGTGTCAACATTCCTATACATGTAAATAAGGGGGCTGTGCCTGTTGTGGCACAGCCCCCAAACTTTAGGTGAAATGATAGTATCTTCTGGCTATCTCACGACAACCTTTGTTGCATGACCATCGGCAACCACCAGGTAGATGCCTGGCACAACGCTGGTCACAGCCTTGCCTGCACTCACTTGGGCACCGGCTGCAGTGTAAACTGCAACATGTTGTGCCCCTTCGACAGTGATTGCGCCATTGGCTACAGTCACCTTGGCCGCGGTGCTGTGGCTCACGTTGGCAATTGATGTTGACAGGTGCGACTGGTCGTTGAAATTGTCGAAGCAAGCAAACGATGGTGTGTTCAATCCATAGACACCAGTGTCGCTTCCTGTGAATGAGAAGGAAACCTTCACAACCTTGCCCAGGCTGGAGAGATCCCACCAGTACCAGTTGTCGAGCATGGTGTGCTGTGTCTCGTCCTGACTGCGGAAATCTATGAGATAGAGGTCGGTGCTTGTGGTAGCGCCTTGTGCATCGACACCCTTGGCTGTCACTTTAAGCCAGTCGCCGGCAGCAAACTTCTTTGCTCCGTACACGCCATCGGTTACCGCCTTTTTGGTGTAGGCACTCAGAGCGACCCATGTACCCTTGACGACATCGCCGTCGAGGTCGTTGGTCACCTCGATGTAGCTGTCGGACCCATAGGCAGGATAATAGACTGCATAGTTGGCCGAGTTGTCAACACCCTGTCCCACTGCCGAGTTCCACATGTCGTCCAAGCCAGAGAATACGGTCGACGTCTTGTTGCTCATCGCATAGCCGTCATACCAGTTGGTACCATGATGCGCCACGTGGAAGGCGTAGGAGCCGCTATAATACACATCGTCGTCGTTGTCGCCATCGAAGTAGCTATCGGGAGCAAGATAGTTGTCGTCGAATGTGGCAGCGACAGCCTGTCCCATGACATAGACAGCAGTCTTTGCGACAACTTTCTGGTTGTCGGCACTCGTCACAGTGAGTTTATAACCATAGGTGTAGGCAGGAGCCACCGTCACAGCCGAGTCGGTACCGATCACTTGATTCATTTGGTCGCGCCACTCGTAGGTGTAAGGTTTCTTTCCGCCTGTCACAACTGGCTCTATTGTGGTGCTGTCACCTGCCGAAACCATGTCGTAGATGCTTGTGAGGTCGACCTTGAGCGTGTCATATTTAACCTGTGTGGCAAATTCACACTCAGCGAGAGCGCTCTTGCTGCTGTCGAGTGCACTCACGAGCACGAAATAGGCCTTATAGGAAGATGCCGGAGCAAGTGAACTGAAATGAGTGGTGAGTTCGGTGCCGGCAGTGTAGTCGACTGCCGTGCCACTTGTCATGACATCGTCGACGGTCACTTTTGCAGCAGCCTTCTTGGCAATCGGGCTAATAGAACCTGCTTTTATGGCCTTGGCATAGAGTTTGCCACTCACATTCCACTTGGTTTTCACGTCGGCCGAAGTTTGGTCGACAGCAGCCACCACAGGATAGCCTTGTGCCAACTGCGGATGCTCGACAACAATGTCTCTGTACTCATAGGCGCCTATGGTGGGTGTCACTGCATCTCGCATGGTGCCATCAAGATCGGTTGTGACAAGCGCCACGGGAGCAGCAGCCTTGAGACTGCCTATAGCCTTGAGGTGCAAGTCGGTTTCGCTCACAAATTGTGCCGAGTCTACAACATTGGTTGCATTGCCAGCCATTGTAGCAAAGGCGGCACTGTCGGTGCCAGCGACAATGTTGCCAGCATTGAAGGCATTGTTGAGGAACGTGGTCTTTCCAGCATAATTACCGTAGAACGACATGTTGCTCGCACTGCCTGTGAGATTCTGCATCAAGTTGTTCTGAAGCAGGATGCCGTCGAACGACTCATTGCTGCGTGCACGTGCGGCATAGAAAGTGTAGCCCTGTGAACCAGCCACACGCACGGTGTTGTAATAGAGAGCGATGTTCTTGTTGTCGCCATCGATTTCAATACCGGCAGTGCTGCTTGAAGGCGAATTGGTGATAGAGATGCTATTGTTGTAGACCAGTATGGGCTCGGCAGTCGAAGCACCGTAGCACGTCTGGCGCAGCTCGATGCCATAGCTATAAGCACTGTGCGCATTGGTGATCTTGTTGTTGCTCACAATCACGTTGCCACGATTGCGGAACAGGTCGATACCATGATACCCACTCTTGCTGGTTGTGGACTGATAGATGGCGTTACCGTCGATGAGCGCGTTGTCCTCGTCGGTGACATAGATGCCCTTGCTTCCTGCCTCGTCGATGATGTTGTTTTTCACCACGAGACCTTGCTCGCGAGTGAGGGCCACATAGCTTGTACCACCCAGGTACAAGGCAACATAGCCTCCCGAGAACGTGCTATTGGTCACAGTGAGGAAATCGTTGTTCTTGCCATCTTCATTCACAGCCTGACTCAGAATCAAGCTGATACCGTTGTAGCCGTTTGAGGCGGTGACTGGTGTAGCCTTGACCACAATGCTATCGACAGTCACGTGCCGGCTCTGGTTGTAGATGTGAAGCACAGCAGGATAAGTTTGGTCATCGGGAATGAAACTCAAGTGCTTGATCGTTACATAGCTTGTACTGTCGACAAAGAACATGCCCTTCTTAAACTCACCGTAATCAGGTGTGCTGTAACCAGCTCCCTTGATGACCACATCGGAAGCATTGCCGCTTTGCCCCACAAATGACAGAGGATGCTCGGCACTCACACCTTGCACGGCCTTGATTTCGACATTCTCGGCATAGGTGCCAGGCTCTACAACAAATGTAACTGGACCCTCGATACCGTCGGCAAGTGCCGAAGTGGCATCGGCAAAGGTGGCATAGTTGGCCTTGTTGCTCGAACCGATGATATAGGTGCCCTTCAATCCTGTATTGACAGTGCGCTGGCCTGCAATTGTGGTTGCAGCTACATAAGCACCGTCGACGTCGACGCCCTGAAGGCTTGCAGCCACCCGGTTGCCAGCCGTGGCATCGTCGGCAATATCGTAGGTGATCCAGAAGTAATAGGTGCCATTTTCGGTGATAGACACAGCCGAGTCGGCAGCGAGCACATTTTCGCTGTTTACAGCACTGATTTTGGCCACAAGGCAATTGTCGACAAAGTTGGCTGCCTTGGCAGTATAATAGAGCTTGGCTGCCTTGATGTCGGCAAGATTGGAAGTGCCAGTGGCGATGAACTTGAAGTTGTTGAGTTTCACGGCACCACGGTCTCCGCTCACCACGACCGCTATCTTTTGAAGCACGGCGTTGCGAGAACCGCGCACCACGCTGTCATGAGTGCCAGGCTCGGCTTTCACGGTATCGACTGTGAATGAAGCGAGCTTGTGCAGACTCATCTCGATTGCAAAGCCATCGTAGGTGCTGTAGGACGAAGTGGGACCCGTATAGCGCACCGTGAGGGCGCCGTCGGCAGCCTTTGAAATATAGGTGTCGGGGCCGCTGGTATAGTTGTAGGTGCCCACAAGATTGTTGTCGTCGACCTTGGAACCATTGTAAAGGTAGAACTTGCCTTGGCCACAAGAGAACGACTTGGTTTCGAGCTGTACTGCACTACCCTCCTTGCCAGGCACGAAGGTAACTGTGCCATCGAAGCCCTTCGACGTGTTGCCATCGGCTCCGCCATCGTCATAGAACATGATGGGATTGTTGACGGTGACCACCTTGCTACCCGTCTCCATGTTCACAATATATTTTAGGATACGGTTGCCGTCGGGGTCGCCATTGCTCACCACAGTGGTTTCGGTAGCATCAACGATCGACACGAGCTTAGCATCGAGTACGGCATTGGCCTCGGCATCACTCTTCATATCATAGGTCACCCAGAAGTAGTTGTCACCATCGTTGAGAATGCGGTTTCCTGTCACAGCCACCTGGTTTTGCGAGGGATTAGCAAGTGACCCAAAGTCGACTGCTGTCGTATAATCGGGGGAATTATTGTATTTTACATTCACCCGGGCAACATTGGGGTAGCTGTCCTTGAGATCAAGATTCAGGGTCTTTACGGTCTTCAGGGTAAGTGTGCCCTCGGTCACGACATCAAAGTCGATGATTTTGGCGTCGGTCGACCCAGCTGCCACAACGTCGGTACTCGACTGGTTCACCTTCACCGAGTCGATGGTCATGTCGTGGTTGACAAACGGTGTCACAGTCGCCGTCCACCCCTTGCCTGCATAGTAGCTTGAAGTGGTCTTAGGATTGAACTTGACAGTAATTGCACCATTGGCAGCATTTGAACGCAGTATCTTTCCAGGACCGGTAGTCGACTGGCTGTTGTTCTCGAGCTTCCACAACAAGTTGGCTTCGCTCAGGCTGTCGCCGCTGTAGACCTCAAACACAGCACGTGTGCCATAACTGCTGCTGGCATAATAAACGTCGAAGGCCGAAAAATCAAGCTGAGCCACAGCTCCGGGCACACCAGGAGTGAAGGTGACAATGTAATCGGCATCTTCGGTCTCATATTTGTTGTCGGAGTAAGGATTCTTGGCATTGAGGAATGTCCAGGTGTCATAAATCTTGTGGGCATGGGCACCTTGACTTGCATAGCAAGTATTGGCCACCGTGCGTGTAGCAGTGAGTGCTGCGGGAGTATGAACGGTGCCGCCTATCGTGGCATCGTCGAGCTTCAACGATACAGTTGCACCATTGAGGGCCGTCTCTTTCACATCGACAAGAGCAGCAAAGTAGTTATGACCTTCAGTCAGCGCTCTGTCGCCAGTCACAACGACCGTAGAGCCCGAAACAGCAGCCTTGCCAAAGTAGTTGCCCGAGCCAAGTGGCGTGGCAGCCGATTCGCCCAAGTAGTAGAGTTTCACTTGGTCGATATTCTTGGTATCAGCAGTGAAGTTGAATTGGCTTGCATGCAAAGCCTTGCTGGTGTTGGTGGTAACAACGTCGATGAGCAATAATTGCTGCAAGGTGTCGCCGGCAGCCACAGTCTCGGTGCTTGATGCCGTGGCATCGATACTCTTAAACGTCATGTCGCCCGGCAAGAATTGCGACACCACAGCTTCCCAGCCATCGGCAGGCACGCCAGTCGTGCTTTTCAAGGTCACGGTCATCGAGCCGTCGGCAGCAGTCGATTTCACCGTCTTGCCTTCCTTGAGCAACGTGGTGATGAGCTGACTCTCGTCGGCTGTGCGGCCGTTATAGAATTTAAACTCATCGTTGTAGCCCACGCTTGAAGTGTTGAAAATAGCAAATTTGTTAAAATCAACTTTGACACATTGTCCAGCAGTAGCGGGTACAAAAGTGATAGTACCTGTAAAGTTGGAGCCTATCTTACCGTCTTTTCCACCGTCGTCATACCACAATACATCATCACCGATTTTGAAAGTTGTAGCATCGGCGGTCATCAATATCACATTGTTCACTGTCACATCGTCGCCCACGGGGTTGGTCACCGATTTAGACTCGCCACCCACCTGTAGCGTTGCGACTTTGGGGCCAGGAACAGTTCCCGAAGCATCAGGGTCGACGTCGGCCACCACATAGAAGTAATTGTTGCCCTGCTTCAAGGTCACATCTTTGGCTTCAAGGGCATCGCCTGTGACGGCAGCCTTTGCTACAATGTTGACATCGATGAAGTTGGCACTCTTGTAAAGGCGCAAGTTGGCCACATTGGCATTGCCTGCAAGCGCAGCACAATCAATCTTGAGATTGTTGAGCTTCTCAGGGTTTTTGCTGCCCTCGGTCATTACGTTCACGCCAAGCAGTATTTGGTTTTTGGCGCCGCGGTTCACTCCATCGGGATTGCCAATCAACTCCATGCCCTTGTAGACCATATCCTTGGCAGGGATACTGGTAACGGTGATGGAGAAACCTTTCTGGCCATTGCTGCTAGCCGAGTGAAAACCAAAGGACAGCGATCCATCGGCCGCAGTCGAGGTATAGGTCTCCCCTGCACTCGTGCTATCGTACCATTTCACCCACCCATCGGGCAGATACTTGCTTTGCTTGCCTGTGCGGGAATAGTCGCTTGCCCCTATACCCGACACTGCACCATCGTAGAGCAGCAGGTAGTTGCTCCCTGACAGGTCAATGCTGTTGACTGTGATGCGCAGGATGTTACCCTCTTTGGCTGGCTTGAAAACCACGCCACAGTCGCGGTAGCTGGGAATCGTATTCCCCTCGGCAACAGCCTTGAAAGTAAGCGTGCTGTCGACAGCATAGGTGTCCTCTTGGCCGTCGGTAGTCTTCAGGTAGTAAACCCCGTCCGACTCACTCCAAGCCTTGCGTGGCCCTGCTGCCGCTGCAGTCTGGACAATGCCGCCCACAACGAGCAGCATTATCGCCACAATTAGTGATTTAAACTTAGAAGTAATCATAAAATACCATAGTGTTTAGTATATAAAAAATAATAGTTGCCATGCAAAAATAACCACGGGCTGCATGTGTCCCCCCACAGGGGACCGACCAGCCAGCCTTGCATCGATTGCGGCATTTCCACAGCAAGAAGAGTCATAAACTGCCAAAAGCAGGGAAAAAACGACAAAACCTCAAAAAGGATTTTGCGACTACATCATTAAAAATTTGCCTCTACATCCAAACTCCACGTGGACTGCACATCTTCTTGCAAGGCAAGCGAAAAAGGCAGGTCTTCTGACTCGTTCCCTTCGCGTCCTCCCCTTCCCGGCATTGATGTAGTCGACTTTTAAAAGGATCAACCGTTAGCCAGTGGCATGATAACATTGAGGACCGAAGTGTCGGGAACTCACAGCAGCGGGTACTGTACGGGATTCTCACCCGTTTCCCTTTTATGCTCCTCTACGCCGAAGAGCACACCTCTCGCTTAAACGTGTACAAAGATATGTATTTTTGCAAACAAAAGCAATATATGCACGCATTTTCTTGCGGGCATTTTCTGTATCATAATCAACATGTTATTGACAATTTAAAACGCTCAAAAAGCATAAAAGTTTCCAAATAAAATAATTAAATCACTCATTTTCAATATAATATATTTTTATAAAACACAAATAGTTGCCAAAAATGTTATTTTAAGACAATTTTCAAATGAAAAATTGTTTAAATCAAACAGCGTGTATTATCTTTGTGCGACCCCAAGAAGAGACACTTGCAAAATGTGGGGGTGAAAACAAATCATACTATAACATCACAAAACTAAAAGGAGCTATATAGATGATACAAACTGTTGTGAAGCGCGATGGGCGCGTGGTGGGATATAACGAAGAGAAAATAAAGGCAGCTATACGCAAAGCCATGCTGGCCACCGAAGCGGGTGAAGACGAAAGCTTGATACAGCGCATCGCCGACCGCATAGGTGCCCGCGGCAAGAGCCAGATGAGTGTGGAAGCCATTCAGGACCAGGTGGAGCTGGAACTCATGAAAAGTCCCCGTAAGGAGGTGGCACGAGCCTACATCAACTACAGGCACAAGCGCAATGTGGCCCGGAAAGCAAAAACTGCCGACGTGTTTCAAGAAATCATCAAGGCTCAGAAGAATGACATCACCCGAGAGAATGCCAACATGAACGCCGACACACCGGCTGGCATGATGATGAAGTTTGCAAGCGAGACTACCAAGCCCTTCGTCGACGACTACCTGCTCAGCGAGGAAGCCCGAGAGGCAGTGAGCAACAACTACCTCCACATTCACGACAAGGACTACTACCCCACCAAGAGCCTTACTTGCGTGCAGCACCCGCTCGACCGTGTGCTCGACGAGGGCTTCACGGCCGGCCACGGCGAGTCGCGTGCGGCCAAGCGCATCGAGACGGCCAGCGTGATTGCCTGCATCTCGATGGAAACTGCACAAAACGAGATGCACGGCGGACAGGCCATCCCGGCGTTTGACTTCTACCTGGCTCCTTTCGTGCGCAAGTCGTTTGTCGAGGAAGTGAAATACATCGAGCAACTCACAGGCACCGACTATCACCACCTGTACGACGCACATATCGACGATTACATATATAAGGATCTCTACATGCTGCAAGGAGAGCAGCGCGTGCTGCAACATGCCATCAACCGCACGGTGGGCCGTGTGCACCAAGCCATGGAGGCCTTCATCCACAACATGAACACTATCCATTCACGAGGCGGCAACCAGGTGGTGTTCAGCAGTATCAACTATGGCACCGACACCAGCGCCGAGGGTCGCTGTGTGATGCGTGAGTTGCTGAAGTCGACCTATGAAGGCGTGGGCAACGGCAGCACAGCCATTTTCCCCATTCAAATATGGAAAAAGAAGCGTGGCGTGAGTTACCTGCCTGGCGACCGCAACTACGACCTTTACCAGCTGGCATGTAAAGTGACGGCAAGGCGGTTCTTCCCAAACTTTGTGAATCTTGACGCCACCTTCAACCACAACGAAAATTGGAGAGCCAACGACCCGAAGCGCTACAAGTGGGAGATTGCAACCATGGGGTGTCGCACGCGTGTGTTTGAAAACCGATTTGGTCCAAAAACCTCAATAGGCCGAGGCAACCTATCGTTTTCTACCATCAATATTGTGAAACTTGCCATCGAATGCATGGACATCAAGAACAAAGAAGATCGCATCAACACCTTCTTTGCTAAACTTGACCGCATGCTCGAGGTCACTGCACGCCAGTTGCACGACCGCTTCATGTTTCAGAAAACAGCAATGGCCAAGCAGTTCCCGCTGCTCATGAGCAAACTGTGGAACGGTGCCCACAAGCTCAAGCCCGACGACAGCATCGAGAGCGTGATCAATCAAGGCACACTGGGCATTGGCTTTATAGGCCTTGCCGAATGCCTGATTGCACTCACTGGGCATCATCATGGCGAGAGCGACGAGGCTCAGCGCTTAGGACTCAAGATTGTGAGCTACATGCGCGACAGGGCCAACGAGTTCTCTGAGCTGTACCAGCACAACTACAGTATTCTTGCCACACCTGCCGAGGGCTTGAGCGGAAAATTCACCAAGCGCGACCGCAAGCAATTTGGCGTGATTCCAGGTGTAACCGACAAGGAATACTATACCAACAGCAATCATGTGCCCGTGTATTACCACTGCAGCCCCAAGCACAAAGCCGAAATTGAAGGTCCCTATCACGACTTGACCCGCGGCGGACACATCTTTTATGTAGAAATCGACGGCGATGCCACCCACAATCCTGAAGCCATTGCCAACGTGGTTGACCTGATGGACAAATACAACATGGGCTATTGCTCGGTAAATCACAATCGTAACCGCTGCATGGACTGCGGCTACGAGGACGCTTCTCAGCACCTGGAGGAGTGCCCACAATGCGGTAGCCACAATATCGACCGGCTGCAGCGCATCACTGGTTACCTGGTGGGCACTACCGACCGCTGGAACAGTGCTAAACTTGCTGAACTAAGAGACCGTGTCGTGCACAAGTGACCACATGGAGACTAACGATGAAACATTGCGTGTGCTAAGGGTTGTGGAAGGCACCAGCGTCGACGGTCCGTCGTTGCGCACCTCCATCTATGTGGCAGGTTGCCGCCACGCATGCCCACTGTGTCACAACCCACAGTCATGGGACATGAATGGCGGAGAGCGTCGCTCGATCGACAACCTCATGCAAGTCATTGCCTACAATGAGTCGCCCGTGACCTTGACGGGCGGCGACCCTCTTTATCAGCCCGTTGCCGTGAAGGAGCTCGTGCATCGCATCAAGACCGAACTGGGATACAATGTGTGGTGTTTCACTGGCTTCACGTGGGATGAAATTGTTGCCGACCCTGCGCTGCTCGACACAATAAGGGAGGTCGACGTTGTGGTCGAAGGGCGCTTTGTCAACTCCTTGCGCGACACCTCGTTGCTGTTCAGAGGCAGCTCCAACCAGCGCATTGTCGACGTGAGAAGCTCCATAGACGCTCGCCGACTAATTGAATGGAAACGCGATGGCTGGGAATCGCTTGATGACTTCAAAATATGATTAATTGCAATATTTACATGCGACTGTGACATGGAGAAAGGATACCTGAGAGTGTACACTGGCAACGGCCAGGGGAAGACAACTGCTGCATTTGGTGTGCTTGTGCGCGCCTTGTGTGCAGGGAAGAGAGGCTATGTGGGCCAATTTATAAAAGACGAAGCCTATAATGAAACTTTTCTATCTCGGCATTTTAAGCATCTCTGTATCGAGCAGTTAGGCAAAGGGTGCTTTATCGACCGAAGACCCGACAGTCTTGACAAGGCTGCTGCCCAAGCCGCACTGCGACATGTGACCGAGTTGATGGCCAGTGGCCAATACGACATTGTCGTTCTCGATGAGCTCACCATTGCAATACACTACAATCTTGTTTCCACACAAGCCGTACTCGATGCTTTAGAGCAACGTTGCCTCTCAACCGAAGTCATTATCACAGGGCGTTACGCACCACCCGAGCTCATCGCAGCAGCCGATCTTGTGACCGAGATGAAGGAGATAAAGCATTATTACTTGCAAGGTGTGCTGTCGCGTGACGGCTTTGACCACTGACCACCTATGGTGCAATGCAGCACCACACCTGAAGCTCCAAACGATGACGAAATTTTCAAAAAAAGCGGAAAATCAAACCGACATATAATAATATTTTGTAAATTTGTGGGCAAATATAGATGTAGGGTGAAAAGTTTAGTCTGGTTTATATCCGGTTTCCCATTTCCATATTGCGGTTCAATTAACGCAATACGTGAAATACGCCATCACTCAGCCAGCAACTTAAGCCAGCGTCAACAATAGTCAAGACTTTTAATGCGTAAAGCAATAAAAGCCTTTTTTGTTTTTATTATAAATACCTTTTGTTATGTCACATTTGAGATTTAGAGAAGTTGAAGTGGCTTTCAATCGCGAGCCAGTCAAGGTAGAGATTCCGAAGCAAGTGCCTTCGGAATACTACGGCATGTATGTGTTCAATCGCCAGACGATGTACAAGTACCTGCCCAAGCAGACCTATGATGCCTTGACCGATGCAATCGACAACAAGAAGCCCCTTGACCGCGAAGTTGCCGACAGCGTGGCAGCAGGAATGAAGCAATGGGCCATCGACAATGGTGTCACCCACTACACCCACTGGTTCCACCCGCTCACCGACGGCACTGCCGAGAAGCATGACTCGTTTATCGAGCACGACGGTAAAGGCGGAGTGATTGAAGAATTCAGCGGCAAGCTTCTCGTCCAGCAAGAGCCCGATGCATCGAGCTTTCCCAACGGTGGCATACGCAACACCTTTGAAGCTCGAGGATACTCGGCTTGGGACATCTCTTCGCCTGCATTCATTCACGACAACACACTGTGCATTCCTACCATTTTCATTGCCTACTCGGGAGAGTCGCTCGACTACAAGACCCCATTGCTGCGTGCGCTCAACAGCGTTGACAAAGCAGGAACTGCTGTAGCACAATACTTCGACCCCGAAGTGAAGCATGTTCACTCCTACTTGGGCTGGGAACAAGAATATTTTCTCGTCGACGAGGCACTGTATGCAGCACGTCCCGACCTGGTGATGACCGGCCGCACGCTCATGGGGCACGAGAGCGCCAAAAACCAGCAACTCGAAGATCACTATTTCGGTGCCATACCTATGCGTGTAGAAGAGTTTATGCTTGATTTGGAAATTGAGTGCCACAAATTGGGCATCCCTGCCAAAACACGTCACAATGAAGTGGCCCCCAATCAGTTTGAGCTTGCACCAGTCTTTGAGGAGACCAACCTGGCCAACGACCACAACCTGCTGCTCATGAAGGTGATGGCCGAAGTTGCACGTCGTCACCACTTCAGAGTACTGTTGCACGAGAAGCCATTTGCCGGCATCAATGGCAGTGGCAAGCACAACAACTGGAGCCTGGGGACCGACACCGGCATCATGCTGTTTAAGCCTGGCAAGACCATAAAAGAAAACTTGAGGTTTATCACATTTATATGTAATGTGATGAACGCTGTGTACAACTACAACGGCCTGCTCAAGGCCTCAATAGCCTCGGCCACCAACGCTCATCGTCTGGGAGCCAACGAGGCACCACCAGCCATCATCTCCATGTTCCTGGGCAAGCAGGTGAGCGATGTGCTCGACTCGCTCGTGAGTTCCGACAAAGACGACAACCTGAAAATCGCAGGCAAGGAGGAGCTGAACCTGAAAGTGAGTCAAATCCCTGAATTGCTGCTCGACAACACCGACCGCAACCGCACTTCGCCATTTGCCTTCACTGGCAACCGCTTCGAGTTCCGTGCTGTGGGTTCAAGCGCCAATTGTGCAAGCGCCATGATTGCGCTCAATGCCGCCGTGGCCGAACAGCTCACCAAATTCAAGGAAAAAGTCGATGCCCGTGTTGCCAAGGGCGAGGAACTGGACGATGCCATCCTTGCCGAGGATAAGTTGCTCATCGAGGAATCGATGCCCATCCACTTCGATGGCAACGGCTATAGCGACGAGTGGAAGGCCGAAGCCCAAAGGCGAGGTCTCGACTGTGAAACCTCGGTGCCCGTGATCTACGATGCCTATCTCGACGAGAAGGCTATCAATATGTTCAAGACTACCGGCGTCTTCAGCGAGATTGAGCTCAAAGCACGCAATGAGGTGAAATGGGAAATGTACACCAAGAAGGTACAAATCGAGGCACGAGTGTTTGGCGACCTGGCCCTAAACCACATCATCCCTGTTGCAACCCGCTATCAAAGCATCCTGCTCGACAATGTGTTTAAGATCAAAAGCCTTTTCCCAAAAGAGCAAGGTGAGAAAATCGCTGCACAAGACATGGCCAACATTGAGAAAATGGCCCAGCACATGCAGTTTATCAAGGACAAGACCAGCGAGATGGTTGAGGCACGCAAAGTAGCCAACAAGATCGAAGACCAGCGCGCCAAAGCCGTAGCCTACCACGACACTGTCGTGCCCTACCTCGATGCCATACGCTATCACATCGACAAACTTGAACTCATGGTCGACGATGAAATGTGGCCACTGCCCAAGTACAGGGAACTGCTGTTTATCAGATAATTTCGCCATCACTCAAAGAGCGGTGAGACACTGCCGTCGTCACCGCTCTTGTTTTCTTTAAATACAAAATATATATAGTTATCTTACCAACCTGAATTAGATTTTTTAGTAAATGGAAATTTTAAAGCACGAGTGCGGTATTGCAATGATACGACTGCGCAAGCCATTGAGTTATTATAAAGAAAAGTACAACACTTATCTTTATGGGCTCAACAAACTTTATCTTCTCATGGAGAAACAACACAACCGCGGCCAGGAAGGAGCCGGACTGGGGTGTGTGTACATGCATGCCAAGCCAGGAGAAGAATATATCTTTCGCGAGCGTGCTTTAGGTTCAAGTGCCATAAGCGAAATATTTGCCCGTGTGAAGCAGCAAATAAGCGTGGCCCAGAGCCATGGTGTAGACGAAATCGACCACCCCTTTGTGGGCGAGGTCTATATGGGTCACTTGCGCTACAGCACTACAGGGCGCAAGGGCATAAGCTACGTCCATCCATTTTTGCGCCGCAACAACTGGCGCAGCCGCAACCTCATGCTGTGCGGCAACTTCAACATGACCAATGTTGATGAGATATTCAGCGACATCGTGAGCCGCGGGCAGCACCCCAGGGTGTACAGCGACACGGCTATACTGCTTGAGCAACTGGGCGAATCGCTCGACAAGGCCAATTCTACCATCTACCACAAGTTTTGCCAGCAAGGCATCAACGGCATTGAGCTGGCTCGCAAGATTGAGGATAACATCGACATGAGAGAAGTGCTTGAAAATCCTGCATCGACGTGGGACGGGGGCTATGTGATATGCGGTGCCATAGGCAGCGGCGACATCTTTGTGCTGCGCGACCCGCACGGCATACGCCCGGCTTTCTATTATTGCGACGACGAGATATTTGTCGCAGCCTCTGAACGGCCCGTGTTGCAAACGGCGCTCAACATTCCCCGACGCGAGGTGCATGAACTTGCCCCTGGAGCGGCCATCACTGTCAACAAAGCCGGTGATGTAAAAATCACCCAAATACTTCCACAGCTCAAAAATGAGCGCTGCTCGTTTGAACGCATTTATTTCTCCCGCGGCAGTGACGCCGACATCTACAAAGAGCGCAAGGAGCTGGGACGCAACCTTGCACCGCAGATTGTGAAAGCTGTGAACGGAGACCTCGACCACACGGTGCTGTCGTTTATCCCCAACACGGCCGAAACTGCCTACATCGGCATGATAGAAGGCATCGACTCCTTCCTGCAGGAGAAGAAGAAAAAAGAAATCATGGCACTGGATGCCAAGGCACCCGACTACGGAGAGCGGTTGAGTAAAATTTTGAGCAAGCGCCTGCGCGCCGAGAAGATTGCCATCAAAGACATAAAGCTGCGCACATTTATTGCCGAGGGCGAGTCGCGCAACGAGCTGGCGGCACACGTCTACGACGTAACCTACGGGCAGATACAAAACAATGTCGACAACCTTGTCATCATCGACGACAGCATCGTGAGAGGCACAACCCTGCGCCAGTCGATTTTGCGCATTCTCGATCGCCTGCATCCCAAGAAAATAGTAATAGTCTCATCCTCGCCTCAAGTGCGGTATCCCGACTACTACGGTATCGACATGTCGCGCATGGCCGAGTTCTGCGCCTTCAGGGCTGCCATTCAACTCCTTAAGGAACAAGGGAAACAATGCATCATCGACGGCGTTTATCGCAAGTCGAAGGCGCAGGAGGGAAAGCCTAAAGAAGAAGTCGTGAACTATGTGACCGAGATATACAAGCCATTCTCCCAAGAAGAAGTCTCGGCCAAAATTGCCGAGATGCTCACCGATGACGATATCAACGCCCAGGTGCAAATCATTTATCAGTCGATCGAAGGTTTACACAAGTCGATCCCCAACAATCCTGGCGACTGGTATTTCAGCGGCAACTACCCTACTCCTGGCGGCAACAAAATGGTGAACCAAGCTTTCATCAACTGGTATGAGGGCAACACCATGAAGCGGTAGTCAATCGTCACTTCAAGGGCTTGGGATTGACATAGGTGTCGTCGCTCTTGTGAATGACAAGCCCCTCGTCGACAAGCGACGACAAGGTGGCTAAGACCTCTTCTTGCGGGAACGACAACGTGTTGACAAACTCTTCCAGCCTGCGTGGCTTCACTTGCGACATGTAGAGGATGCCGTCTTGCACGTCTTGCGGCGAGTGGTCGCTGTGCTTGCGACGGGCAATGCACACGTCGCAATGGCCGCAGTCGTTGTCGACGCGTTCACCGAAATAGGTGAGCAGTTGCCGCTCACGACACACGTTGTCGTTGAAGGCATAGTTTATTACTGCCTCAATGCGTTCGCTCAGCTTTTGCCGCTGTTCTTCATACACAGCTTTGGGCAAGAGCAAGTATTTGGGTTCCTCTCGCGATGTGGTATAGATGATGTAGGGGGTGCGCTTGCGCGGCACATAATGCAGAATGTGCATGTGGGTGAGCTCAATCAGTGCTTCATAGATGTCTTGCTGCATGATGCCAAAACGAAATTCCAAAACCGACTCGTTGATGAACACATAATCGGAAAACAGCCCCGAATAAGTGCGCAACAACGCTTGCAACACTCTGTCGACGTAGGGGTTTTCACTTTCTATGTGATACAAGTCCTCCTTTTGGGCAATGATTAACACTCGCGATTGGGTTTCAATCTCCTCGACAAACTCGATGTAGCCGGCTTGAGTGAGAATCTTCAAGGCATTGTGGGTGGCGATGACCGGCAGCTTGAAGACGCGGCAAAACAGATTGAAGTTGAACTCATACACCTTTTGGTAGCCCTCACCCACAGCCACACCCAAGAAGTCGCCCACTCGCTGGTACGTTTTCTTTATAAAATCCTTGTCGGGGAATGCCTCGGTCAAGTGCCGGTGCAGCTTGCCGCGGTCGGTGGGAGTGGTGAGCAGCACCGCATAGGAACGTCGCCCGTCACGCCCTGCCCGCCCCGCTTCTTGATAGTATTCCTCCAGTGAGCTTGGCACGTCAACGTGTATCACCAGGCGCACGTCGGGCTTGTCGATGCCCATGCCGAAGGCATTGGTAGCGACAATGACCCTCAGCTCGTCATTTTTCCAGCGCGTCTGCTTGGCTTCTTTGTCTTCAATGTTAAGACCGGCATGGTAGAAATCGGCATTGATGCCGTTGCGCATGAGCTCGTCGCTTATCTCCCTGGTGCGCCTGCGGCTGCGCACATACACGATGGCACTTCCCGGCACCGACTGCACAATGTGTACCAGCTCGGCATATTTCTCGGCAGTGTGTCTCACCACATAGGTGAGATTGGGGCGAGAGAAACTCTTGCGAAACACACACGGCTTGTGAAACTTGAGTTGACTCATGATGTCGTCGACAACAACAGGTGTTGCCGATGCCGTGAGCGCAAGCACAGGCACGCGTGGGAAATACTGTCTTATCGATGCTATGTGTAGATAGGAAGGCCTGAAGTCGTAGCCCCACTGCGAGATGCAGTGGGCCTCGTCGACCACGATGAGCGACACTGGCATGTGCTTGAGACGGTCGATGAACGACTGCGACATGAGCCGCTCGGGAGAGACATAGAGAAACTTGCACTTGCCATACATGCACTTCTCATAGGTGCGGCGCATTTCGGCCATGGTCAAGCCTGCATGCATGTAGGTGGCTTTGATGCGACGGCTTATAAGGTTGTCGACCTGATCCTTCATCAGTGAAATAATGGGAGTCACGACCAGGGCCATGCCCTGCATGGCAAGTGCCGGGACCTGGAAGGTGATCGATTTGCCCCCACCCGTGGGCATCAGGCCAAGTGTGTCGTTGCCATCAAGCACCGACTTGATGATGTCTTCTTGCAGAGGCCTGAACTGGTCAAACCCCCAATATTTCTTCAGTATTTCAAGAGGCGTGTCCATCACCAGCCGCTTGGTCGCCGTGAATGCGTATGCCTTTTATTTGCAGTTGCACCGAACTGCTGTTGCGGTGCTTGTTCTCCTCAACCGTGTAGCATATGTCAAAAGGCTTGTGCTGCTTGATATAGTCGAAATAAGTAGCCATATTGAATGCAATGCCGTTCATGATCTCTTCCGACTTGCTGTCGACCAGTTCAAACTTGATGTGCTCCATCTTTTTGCCCACAATCTTGCTCGTGCCGAAGTCATACACGTTTTTGGTGACAAATACCGGCTTGGGATTGTCGGGGCCAAATGGATTGAACAGCCTCAAGTACTTGAGAAAGTCATTGTTGATTTCCTCAAAACCAAGCTCACAGTCAACGTCGATTTGAGGCGTGATTTGGTCGGTTTCGATGTGCTTCTCCACATAGTCGGTGAGGCGGCGCCTGAACTCGTCGATGTTTTCCTCTTTAAGCGACAAGCCCACGGCATTGGTGTGCCCGCCGAAGGTCTCGAGCAGGTCGCGCGTCGACTTGATTGCCGCGTAGATGTTGAATCCTCTCACCGAGCGCGACGAGCCCGTGGCAAGGCCGTTGTCGTCATAGGTGAGCACGACCGATGGGCGAAAGTAGAGCTCGGCCAGTCGCGAGGCCACGATGCCGATGATGCCTTTGTGCCAATTGCGGTCGTAAATGACGATGGGCTTCTTGCCCTTTATCTGATTCTTGTGGCTTTCGATGATTTTGTTGGCCTCCTCAGTAATTTGGCGGTCAAGCTCCTTGCGGTCTTTGTTGTACTTGTCGATACGCTTGCTTATCTCATAGGCAGCAGCCGAGTCCTTGGTCACCAGCAGCTCGACCGACTCGGTGCCCGACTCCATGCGTCCCGAGGCATTGATACGAGGGCCTATTTTGAAGATAATGTCGCTTATGGTGAGCTCCTTGTTGCTCAGGCCGCACAGTTTGATGATGCTACGCAATCCCACATTAGGGTTTGAGTTGAGGCGTTTCAAGCCATAGCAGGCCATGATGCGATTCTCTCCCACAATGGGTACGATGTCGGCAGCAATACTCACAACACACAAGTCGAGCAGACTTTCAAGGTCGTAAAAATTGGTGATGCCGTTGCTCTTGGCAAAACCCTGCATGAACTTGAAGCCAACGCCACAGCCCGACAGCTCCTTGAACGGGTACTTGTCGTCCTTGAGCTTGGGATTGAGAATTGCCACAGCAGGCGGCAACTCATCGTCGGGCACGTGATGGTCGCACACGATAAAGTCGATACCCTTCGACTTGGCATAGGAAATCTCGCCGATAGCCTTAATGCCACAGTCGAGCACAATGATGAGTTTCACCCCTATGCTTGCAGCATAGTCGATGCTCTGAATTGATATACCGTAGCCCTCGTCGTCACGAGTAGGGACATAGTACACCATATTAGAATAAAAGTTTTGAAGATACCTGTAGACCAGGGCGACCGCAGTAGTGCCATCAACATCATAGTCGCCATAGATCATGATCTTCTCTTTCGCCCCCAAGGCTTTATTGAGCCTGTTTACAGCCTTGTCCATGTCCCGCATCAGGAATGGATCGTGCATTTGGCTCAACTGAGGATAAAAGAAATCCTGGGCCTGATCCCAGGTTTTCACTCCTCGCTGAACCAAAAGCCGTGCAATAGCAGGGCACTTGGGGAAGCGTGTCTCCAATTGCGCCTCTATCTTGCGTTCTTCGGATGTAAGGGGTAAGTAATTCCATTTACTTATCATTTATGTTATTTTTTTATTGGCGTATTGAAAGGCCTGGGACACTCTTGCCCTCATGCCCTAATAAGGAAGTGGCACCTGTGCATGGTCTTGGAGGCTTGGCATGTGCCATTTTTGCCTTATCATGAGCCACACTCCCATCTGGTTTGACTGTCACACTACAAGAGTTGCTCAAATGGCAAAAAATGCCTCCAAAAAATTATCAGTAGTCAAGCTTTTAGCGGTTTGCCAGCTTTATCAAAGAAATCCGTCAAATGGCGCAAGGCACTACTTCGCATATTTTAGGCAAATATACGGCAAAATGTAAACAAAAACAAGCAAATGAATTAATTCTTTTTCAAATAAACATCCATCTGTGGATAAGGGAAGTGCAATCCTTCTTGTGGCAGTCGCTCATAGATGCACTCATAGGTGTCGTAAAGCACACTCCAGTAATTTTCGGTAGTGGTCCAGGCACGCACAACAAGCACAACGGCACTGTCACCCAAACTATCGACAGCCACATAGGGCGTGCAGTCCTTTTTGGGTATCTTTGCTGCAAGTTGCTGCTGGCCCAGTTGCTTGATATCATCAACTTTTTGTTTAACTTTGTGATGATTGAATATTGATTTCCAGAATGATGTATTTTTCTCAGAATCGGTCTCTGTTTTTGGCTGCACTGTTTCAATGGCGGCAATCTCATCGGGCAAGAAATCTTTCAATATGCGACGGTCGGCATGGAGGATATCGAGCACGACCTGGCGAGCTCGTTTCACGTCGTCGCCATAGGCAATCGACACATGCCACTCGAGACGATGATATTTCTCGGCCGAAAAGTTGTTGATGGTGCCCGTCGACAGGCCCCCATTGGGAATGATAATCTTCTCGTTGCTGTAGGTTGTGAGAATTGTGTGGAAAATCTGGATTTCCTTTACATAGCCCTTATACTCGCCAAAGACGATGTAGTCGCCCACTTTGTAGGGCTTGATGAGAAGAATCAAAACACCGCCGGCAAAATTCTGCAACGTTCCACTCAGGGCCATACCCACCGCCACACCGGCCGAGGCAAAAATGGCAATAAAGGAACTTGTCTCAATGCCCAGGATGCCAATCACCGAGATGACAAGCACAAAAAGCAATGTAATCTTCATAAAGCTCAACAGGAAAGAGCTCAACGACTTGTCGACATCGCGATGAAGCAAAATGGCCCGCACGATGTGATGCAGCTTGCCAATGATGAACTTGCCCAAATAGAACACCACCACAGCTGCCAGAATCCTGAAAGCCAGGTTAACGCATTGATTGGTCACATTCTGCACAAGAGTGTCCCAGTGAAAGGTCTTCAAGTCGTGTTGGAGCTTGCCTGGGGTCATCTGCGACAAGGAGTCGGGCAAAGCAGCGATTTTAGCAGCAGTCTTGGCGATTGAGTCGTTGAGTGCACCCTCTGCCTGCAGCAATATTGCACTGAGCATAACGAGTAGATTTAAATATTATAATAACGCAAAATTAGCTAAATATCGTAAAACCGACAAATGTTTGTCCTTTTAGCTGTATTTTTGCAGAAATTATTGAATGAGATGAAATTCAGATCCCATATCTTTTCGGCAATCTTCATTTTGGGTGCTTTCCTGTGCTCACAGGCCCAAGTGGTGAACTCCATCAACCAGGACAACATCAAGAAAAACTTGCCCAAGGCGCAGAAAACGGCAACCGCCAAAGCCCCCCTGCCCGTTGACCCCAACGTGAAAATCGACACCACGACCACCTACTTCAGAATGGTCGACACAGCGCAAGCCTACGTGCGGCAAAAAGATTGGACCAAAGCTGAAGCCTACCTGCGTAAAGCACTTGCTGCTGAGCCAACTAATCCCAACAACTCGCTCTTGATTTCCAACTTGGCAACATTGCAGCGCTACCAGGGCAAACTGGCCGATGCCATAAAAAACTATACCTTGGCCATCGACATGACCCCCAATGCTGTGACAGTGCTCGGCAACAGAGCCGCCCTCTACCTCCAGGTCGACAGCATTGCCCTGGCCCAGGCCGACTATGAGCACATCATTGCAATCGACCCTTCTGACGAGGAGTCGCGCTACAACTTGGGCATGATTCTTTTGGACCAAAGGAAGTATCAAGCGGCCGACGATCAATTTGAAGAAATATTGCGCTATCACCCTGAGTCTACACTTGCTGCCGAAGGAAAGGCCTTCCTCTACAAGGCCAAGGGCAACTATTACAAGGCCGCCGACTACTTCAGCGATGTGATAAAATCTCGGCCCACAGCCTCGCTTCACGCCAACAGGGCCGACTGCTATCTCATGCTCAAGCGCCTCAACGACGCCGCCAACGACATTAACAGCGCCCTCCAGGTCACCCCCGACGACGGATACCTCTATCTGCTCAGAGCAAAACTCAACAAGCTGCGCTATGAGAGCGATGCTGCCAAGCGCGATGTGAAACTGGCTATAGAACATGGCGTTGACCCCCAAATTGCCAACAAAGTCATCAAATAATCTTATTTTATAATTGTTAAAAGACTTTGCCAATACGCAAAAAAGGCTTACATTTGTTTGATGATTTCGATAATTGAGCACATAGAATACTTGATCATGAGCAACGATTGTGTGGTGGTCCCTGGCTGGGGAGCCTTCATCGCACAATATTCTGCTTCAACCTATATTCCGATAGCCAGCATGTTGCGGCAGCCCAGCCGCAAGATAGGCTTCAATGCATCTATCACCCACAACGACGGGCTGCTTGCCAACTCGATTGTGCGTCGACACAACATATCCTATGAGCAGGCCAACGAAATCATCGACAGCAATGTTGCAATCTATCGCCAGTTGCTCGAAAGCGGCTCAGAACTGCCATTTGGTCACATGGGCTATTTCATGGTCAATGCCGAAGGCAACTGTGAGTTTTCCCCATTTGAGCACGACACGACGTGCAACGATGCCTTTTTCGGTCTCGCTCCTGTTTCCATCCTTCCCCTCGAGCAACTGCTTGCACAACAAGAAAATCGTGCCGGTGAAGCTCCCGTCGTGAGCACAACTGCCAGCAATGACGAGCAGCGTCAAGGTCGCCGTGGCTGGTTCTCGAGCCGTGCGGTGAAAATAGCAGCTTCAATAGCCATGCTTCTTGCCCTGGGTGTTCTGTTCTCTACACCTATTGCAGTGCACAACAATCAGCAAATGGCCTCGTTGAACGTGCCCAAAGTCGAAAAGCCCAAGCCTGCAGTGATTGCCACTCCTGTCAAGCACAAGATTGTGCAGCCCCAGCGTGTGCAGGCACTGCCTGTGGAAGTGAAATTGAAAACCGATAGCAAGCCCGAGGCCACCACTGCCACCCATCGCGTTGACGACATAAGCACGCTTAAAAACGACAATTCGGGGAAATATTACCTGGTGATATGCACGCTCTCAAGCCAGAAGCAAGTAGACCAGTTCTTTGCGGCCAATGCTGAATTGCGCAACCAAGCCAAGGTGCAACAAAAACGTGGCAAATACCGCATCTACATCGCCCGCAGCAACAACTATGGTGAGCTTTTGGAGAAAGCTCAAAGACTGCCTGGAAAATGGGGAACCGGCTGGGTGACTACCGATTGAGATTTTCACTCACCAACCGTGCAAAACACTGAAAATCCTGTGGGGTGACGAAGGCCGCACGCGGAAACACCAAGTATTGGTAACGTCGCACATTCAATTTCACAACTACATAGCTCCCTTTCACGTAAACACCACTCATCAATTTCCAACCCACAAGGGTATTCTTTCCTTGTCCGAAATTCAACAGCAAGCCACCTCTGCTTGCCGAGACCGTTTTCTCTACAATCGACCATCGTGTTTCGACAGTGAGCATATAGTTGAAATATATGAGCGCCATCACCATGGGAATGACAACAAGCACAGTCATGAGCGCCACCACAAAATAGCGCCAGTCGAGCAAACCAAGAGCTGCAAACAGCACCACCGGCAGTACAAACCAAAACCAGTTGTCGCTCCAGAAGATAGAAAACAGGAGTCTGGAATATTCACTCGTTGTGATGTGGCACCGATCTGTTGTCATTTCTTGCGGCGTTTCTTGGGCTTAGCCTTGAGGCGAGAATATTGTGCACGCCGCTTGGCGAGTTCGGCATAGCCTGCCTCATAGGCCTTCATGTTGCGAGCAGTGAGCACCTGGCAATAGCCTGTGCCTTGTGCATTGTAAAGTTTGCTCAAGTTAAGATAATGCTTTCCATTGCCTCTTGTGATTGAAAACACGCTGTCTTTGCGTGCATTCACCACGTCGCACTGTGGAGCATGATTCTCCACACCCTGGCCCTGCAACGCGATAGGTACACCTCCGTCCCACAGCCACACCGGCATGACATCGGCACAAGGCGGATAGCCCAACCCTATCCACATGGTCGTGAGCAGTGGGCTCTCGCCAGGCACGACACCCTCGATCACTGTTGTGGCAGTCGAAATGCGACGTGGGATGAAGTCCTGGTCGACGAGCCAAGTCATCGACGTGTCGTGGGTGAAGTCGTGACCGAGCAGGCTGTGATAGAATGAGCGCGACAGTTCCTCGGTGAACACGGCCGGGGTGAAATCGCAGCGAGCGACGTGCGGAGCAAGCAGTGTTTTCTCGCTTTCATATCGCACATAACCCATCCCCTTGTCGGTGCGGCCGCTCATCGAGAAGTTGGTGCGCATCAGTATCCCATTGGGGGCGTCGTTGAGGTCATATTTTGTATAAGAGAAATTGCACGTTTCAAAATAGGCACCACATCCTTGAGCATCAATCACGCCAAAGTTGGCTTCCACCCCCAAGGGCTTGGGTTGAGTATTCAACAATTGCTCAAAGTCGGCCACCGTAGCACACTTTTCCAGAGCGAGTTTCATCAACACTCCCTCACGGTCCATGTTCTTTTCGGGCACTGTATCGCTCTTTAAGTTGTAGGACGCAGTGTTCATGATAGCAAAACCCTTCTCGTTATATCCCATCCACACAGCAGTATCGTTGCGGTCGCGAGCATCAAAGAGCCCCACAAAGGCATAGCAGCCGTCGTGGGCATCGATGCGCTTCACCCGGTTGTTCATGTCGTTCGTGTCGCGGTTTTTCCACATCAATGGCCGACCATTGGCAGTGAGACGGCCCGACACGATGGCCGATGTGCACGCCAAGGCCTGGATTGCGCATGCCACAAGAAGCAGCGTCAGCATGTTGCGTAGTTTCATAAACGATGCAAATAGTTTTATTTTGTTTCCAAAATTACGAAACGCCAGCCAAAAAAACAAATAATGCTGTTTTTTAACGCCCATACTTGAGCATGAAAAGTGACATTACTCTGCATGCATCGCGCTTTAGACCGTTTAAGTTTCACTTGCGGCAGGTGTTACACATAGCTCCATCATCTCTATTAAGTCGACTTGTGCAAGCGTGCGTGTTGAGTTTTTTTAGTAACTTTGCAACATGAACAAAGTGGAGAAGAAAGAATACGTTTTCTCGGTCGAGATTCCTGTGCGCGATTACGAACTCGATGCCGAGGGCATCGTGAACAATGCCAACTACCTGCACTATATGGAATATACCCGGCACTGTTTCTGCCAAGAGGCCGGCTACTCGTTTGGTCAGATGGGTGAAGCAGGAATTGTGCCCGTGTTGAGCCACGTGGAGGTGGACTACAAGACCCCGTTGCGCAGCGGCGACGTGATGGTGAGCAAGTTGTGGATAGAGCGACGGGGAGTGCGGTTTGTATTTCACCAGGACATATACAACAAGGCTACAGGCAAGACGGTGATCAATGGTGTTGCCAGCGTGGTGTGTGTTGAAGACGGACAGTTGAGCCGTGGCGAGAAACTCGCCGAGGCCTTCAAGCCATATTTGAAATGAACGACATCGACCTCACCTATCGCATCGCCTTCGGCATGATACGCAGCATGGGCGTAGACCTGGCACAAAAATTTCTGGCAGTGATACCCAGCGAGAAAGACTTCTTCGACATGCCCGATGCCGAGTTGCAGGCCATCACCTCAAGCCGCAGCCGAATCACCGAAAAGAGCTATCGCAACGCCTGCCTTGAAAAGGCTCAGCACGAGCTCGATTTCATCGAGAAAAACGGTATCGCGGTCACTTATTTCACCGACAGCAACTACCCCAGGCGCCTGTTGAATGCCTCCGACTCACCTATTGTGCTTTTCTCACTGGGCACGTGCAACCTCAACGCCCAGCATGTGGTGAGCATCGTGGGCACACGACGTTGCACCGAGTATGGCCGGCACTACTGCACAGCCCTCGTGCAACAGCTCACCGAGCAGCTCGACGATGTAGTGATTGTGAGCGGACTGGCCTATGGCACCGACATCACCGCCCACCGCGCAGCCATGAAATGCGACGTGCCCACTGTGGCTGTGCAAGCCTGTGGACTCAACAAGATATACCCTGCCGAGCATCGCAACGACGCCGTCGAAATCGTGCGACGTGGCGGAGCAATCGTGAGCGACTATACCAGCCAGGACACACTGCACCGCGGCAACTTTGTGGCCCGCAACCGCATCATTGCGGGGTTGAGCGACTGCACAATTGTGGTGGAATCGGCCGAAAAAGGCGGGTCGCTCATCACTGCCCACATTGCTCAAAGCTATGACCGCGACGTGTTTGCCCTGCCCGGCCGTGTGGGCGACGAGTACTCAAAGGGCTGCAACCGTCTCATTCAAAACAACCAAGCCATGCTCATCACTTGCGCCGACGACTTGATCAATGCCATGCGCTGGGAAAGTAAGAAGAGCAACAAGCCTACTGCCGAGCTTGAAATGTTCCCCTCGCTCAATGCCGAGGAGCAAAAAGTGGTCGACATCATCAGGCAAGCTGGCGACATACACATCAATACCCTTGCCGAGCGTGCCGGCATGCCTGTGTATCGCATCATGAGCACGGTAGTCGAGCTTGATTGCCGGGGCATTATCATTACACTGCCAGGATGCCGCTACACCATGGCATGAAAAAAAACAGCAACAAGTCACAGTTTGTTCAACTTTATTTATTATATTTGTCGTTTCTAAAAAATCTTCAAATACAATGACAACTATGGCCAAGAAAGTAATCCCCGATTCTGAAATGATCGTCAATCCCGACGGCAGTATATTTCACATTCACCTGCACCCCGACCAGCTGCGCGACAACATCATCATATGCGGTGACCCTGGCCGAGTCGACATGATAGCATCCTACTTTGACACACGCGACTATGAAGTGCGCAGTCGCGAGTTCCACACCATAGGCGGCACCTACCGCGGCAGGCCTGTTATGGCACTGAGCCACGGCATAGGGGGCGACAACATCGACATCGTGATGACCGAACTCGATGCTCTCGCCAACATCGATCTCGAGAAGCGAGTTGTGAAAGACACGCACCGCAGCCTCAACATTGTGCGCATAGGCACCTCGGGCGGACTTCAGCCCTATGTGCCGGTGGGCACGCCAGTGATAGCGGCCAAGGCCATCGGTTTTGACGGTGTGCTCAACTACTATGCCGGACGCAACGAGGTGTGTGACCTGGAATTTGAAAAACAGTTCTGCAAGTATGTCGACTGGAACCCACTGTTTGCCAAGCCCTATGTGGTGGAGGCCGACCCTGGCCTTGTAGAGAAAATAGGTCGCAACGACATGGTGCATGGCTACACAATCTCGGCAGTGGGCTTCTATGGCCCTCAAGGGCGCGAAGTGCGGCTGCCTCTGGCCGAACCCGAGCTCAACCACCGCATCGAGAAATTTGAATACGAGGGCGGCCATATCACCAACTACGAGATGGAGAGCGCTGCCCTGCAAGGTCTGGCCAAGCTCATGGGCCACCACGCAATGACGATATGCTCGATCATTGCCAATCGTGTGGCAACAAGCGCCAATCCCAACTACAAGACCGCGATGAACGACCTCGTGGGCAATGTGCTCGACCGCCTGCTTGGCTGAGCTAAGCGTGCACACATAATATAGATTGCAGCGGCATGTAGCTACAAAACGACGGCATGCCGCTGCATTTCGGCTATGGATTGTAGTAATCCTTGTGATAGTAGGCCAAAATGTCCTGCGCATTGCGGTAGGCTTCGGTGGCAGGACCGTCGGGATCGATTTCGATCGCCTGCAAGTAGCAATTCATGGCACTGCCCCACTGCTGCTTTTGCCTGAACGCATTGCCACGCAAGTACAGGGCCATCGCCATGTCGGCATCGCGGCTGCCTGCCAGTATCCACTCGTCGGTGGCTCTGATCACCTCATCGGCACTTCCTGACGACACCAAATCTTTTATTTGTTGAATATTTTTCATTAATTTTGCGGTTGATTTTGAAATTGCTGTAAAATTAGCAATTTAGCTTGAATTGGCACTATAATATTTTCTACAAGTTGGTGAAATTACTGCGTTACATACTTCTGTTTCCACTCATGATGGCATGCCTTGTGGTTTTCTACAGCTGCGAAGGCGACAAAATCACCGAGCAGCCATCGACCGAGATAGGCAAAGTGGGCGAGCACAATGCAACGAAGCGGCTCGACAGCTTGCAAACAGCCGACTCAATGAGAATTGCCGACTCTGTTGCCACCATCAGGCAACTTGCAGAGAAAATCGACACTCCAAAAGCGATACAGCAAAAGACCAACGTTGCAATCGACGATACTACATTTGACATGGACCGCATCAAGGAGTACTTGGGCAGCGGCTACCATGCAGTCGACACTGTGCGCAATGTCGATGTAATCATCATTCACTCGTCCTACTTTCTTAACAGTCGCGACACCTTCAGCGTGAAAGGAGTCATCAGCGAGTATCACCACTATCACGTGAGTGCCCACTATCTCATCGACCGAGAGGGAAAAATTTACAATCTGGTCGACGAGAACGACGTGTCGTACCAGGCGGGAGAAAGCTATTTGCCTGCCGACCCATCGCGAGAGCACCTCAATGGCAACTCTATAGGCATTGAGGTCATCTCCACGCCCACGGCGGCGCCCACGGCAGCACAATATGATGCGCTGGTCAATCTTGTCGACGACATCAGGGCACGACGCAGCATCAAGTATATCTACAGGCATAGCGATGTTTCGCCAGGGCGCAAAACCGACCCATGGTCATTTGACTGGCCCTATTTCCTGTCAAGAATCGATTTCAAGAATCCCGACCCGGTGCCAAGAAAATCGATAAGCGTTAACGATGAGATTGACCAGAAAATAGGCATTGTCAAAACTCAGAAAAGTACCAGCGAGCCTATATCGCCCAACACAATGAGCCCTAACACTGTCAACTGAGATGAAACACTTAGACATAGTATTGACAATAGCCCTCACGGCTATCTTGGCAGCTTGCAACGATGGCCACAAAGAGAAACTGGCCACGCTCATCGCACAGCATTGCAAAGCGGCAGTCTATGACCAAGGCACCAACACAGTTACATTCGACTGTCGGCCCAGCGACACCTTATACGACTTCAACAATCACCCCGACATTGCCACCCAGTGGGCTGTGACCCAACTACAGCGCAACATGAAACGTGACAAGGTATGGCTCGACATCCTCACAGCCGTGCGCAAGTCGGGAGCAACAATACAATACCAAATCACCTACCCAAATGGGCAACGTCAAACGGCAATCGTCTACCCTACAATGTTGCCAGGGGCATTCAACACCAAGGAAGAGAGTGACTATCTTGAGCTGCGCAGCAACATGTTGCTGCTCAACACCACCCTGCCGCGTGAAATCAAGCCAGGAATCATTCTCACCCGGCAACGGCTGTCGAAAACACAAGGTCTCATCGACGAGCTGCTCTACCCTAACAGCAACATAGGCGACCAGCGCCAGTTTGTTGATGCTGTGCGACGCAGCCACGCCGTCGATGTAGCCAGCTATGCCCGCGAGGCTGAAAGTGACACATCTACAATGAGGACCGTTGCATTGCTCGTGAAGCTCGGTTTGCCCAAAGTTTACCGCAAGTCACAGCCCAATCACTTGTGTGCCGACGACATTATTACTGTACAGGAGCTCAGGCTCATACTCGAGCACTACTATTCACATCCCACTCCCGATTAGCAAGACACACACCGGCAACAGCAACAGGCAGCACAAAGCGCATCACAGCACCAGCTCGCCTTTGCCCTGGCGCAAGATGTCGAAGCCGCCAGCGGTGCAGTCGACAACGGTCGACGGCTCAATGCCCCCCCGCCCCGAAGCCACTACAATATCAACATCGCTGTTGGCATAGGTCTCGGCCATGAGCTCGGGATTGCACATGTAGTCCTCGTCCTTGCCCTCTACCGAGGTTGAAAGCAACGGGTGGCCCAGTTGCTCGACGATGCGGCAAGCTATCTTGTTCTCAGGAATGCGTATTCCCACAGTGCGGCGGCCCTTGAAGGCTTTGGGCAGGCGCGACAACGCCGGCAAGATAAAGGTGAAGGGGCCAGGCAGATTGTTTTTCATCACCCTGAATTCACGATTCCCGAAGCGAGCATACTCGGTAACTTCAGAAATATCATGACAGATGATGGTCAAATTGGTTTTGGCCGATTTCATGGCTTTGATTGAGCACACTGTCTCGATGGCCTGGTTGTTGAGTGCATCGCAGCCAATGGCATAGATGGTGTCGGTGGGATAAATGATGATGCCGCCATCACGCAAGGCCTCGACAATCTGGTCGAGATAGCGGTCGTTGATGTTATCTTCAAGCAAGTTGAAAATTTTCATAAGGCAAAAAAACAGTGAATAACTAAATATTAAAAAAGGTATCAGGGGCGATATATGGCAGTCTCAATTGAGGTTGCACACGCATACTTCTGCAGCAGTCGTACTGTCCAGTCAACAGTCTCATGCATAGGCATCTCTGGTGCAAAACCATTGATGTTGATTTGAACCTTGCGCGTCTGGAGGGTGAACTTGGTGCGCTCCTCGTCGCTCGTGGGGGTCGCAATACCGCCCCGGGCATCACGGTAAACTGGCAAGCCCTCGATGTTGAGCAGCCCGCGCCCTATGCCATGATACTCCTCGCCATGCTCTCCCACCCCAAGAGAGAGCTTGCCACCCACAATCTTGTCGAGGTCAAGCCCGCTTATGGGATAGCCGCTCCTGATCGAAACAAGGTTGACTACATCGACGAGCGTAGTGAGCCTGTAGATGCCCAGCCCCTTTATAATGCGGCGGCACAGCGCCTCGCTTGCCACACGATAGCGTCCAGGGTCCTTCCCCAGGCTTTTGTAAAGGTGGCGTGTTGCCGCCACGGCAGGTCGCTTGTTGATTTCAAGCAACTGATAGCGATGCTTTACCCCTTCGGCTTCATTCACAATCTCGGTCCACAGCTCATCGCAGGTTTCACTGTTGGTCACGCATGCACTGATGAGGCCAATTGCCATATCGGGGCATGCCTGAACAATACGGTCGTCAATTTCAATGTCAATCATTACGATTTTTTTACAAAAGTACTCAAAAGTCATGAAATAGAGCAATTCGAGAGCTAAGAGCTTTTGCTGAAAACGGCATTTTTAGTAATTTTGCAGCAGTAATCCAACACTATTATATGAAGATAGGAATAATCGTGGCAATGAGAAAAGAGCTGGCATTGCTCCTGCCACTACTCTCTAACCCAAGCAGCGAAAGCCATGACGGGCTGGAATTCCACACAGGCACCATAGGCAGCAACCAAGTGATTGCCATGCAATGTGGCATTGCCAAGGTGAATGCAGCCATAGGCACAGTCACACTCATCAACCATTATGCTCCCAGTCTCATCATCAACAGCGGTGTTGCCGGAGGGACCGACAAGAGCGTGAACGTGATGGATATCGTGGTGGGAAGCCGAGTGGCCTATCACGACGTGTGGTGCGGCCCCGAGAGCACCTATGGCGCTGTGCAAGGGCTGCCCCTGTACTACGAGGCCGACAAACATGCCTCGCAACTTGTGTCTGACGACAAGACTGTGAAAAAAGGGCTCATTGTCTCGGGCGACCAGTTTGTCGACAGTATTGAGCAGGTGAAGATCATCAAGTCGCATTTTCCCGATGCACTGGCCGTCGATATGGAGTCGGGAGCAATAGCCCAGGTGTGCGAGTTACGCAACGTGCCATTTATGAGCATGCGCGTCATCAGCGACTCTCCTGGAGCAAGTCACGACAACACCAAGCAGTACAACGATTTCTGGGACGACGCCCCTGCTGCCACTTTCAACGTGCTGCACAACCTGTTATTAAAGATTTAACTATCATTTCTGTTTTTCCCATTAAGCCAAATGAAAAAAATTGCAAGCTTCACAATCAACCACACCAAATTGCTGCGCGGCATCTACGTCTCGCGCAAAGACCAGCTGGAAGGCGGTGGTGTAGTGACCACCTTCGACATACGCATGAAGGTGCCCAACAAGGAACCGGCTGTGAGCGTGAGCGCGCTGCACACCATTGAGCATCTTGCAGCAACATTCCTGCGCAACCACCCCGTGTGGGGACCTAAAATCGTGTATTGGGGGCCCATGGGCTGCTGCACAGGCAACTATCTGCTCGTGCAAGGCGATCTCGAGTCGCGCGACATCGTGCCGCTCATGCAAGAGACCTTCAAGTTTATAGCCGAGTATGACGGCGATATTCCTGGAGCTACAGCCCGCGATTGCGGCAACTATATACTGCACAACTTGCCCATGGCCAAATGGGAGGCCCGCAAGTATCTCATCGAGGTGCTCAACAACCTCACCGAGGACAATCTCAATTACCCCACCGATTGATGTGGATACTGCTCGCAATTGCGTCGGCCATGTGCCTGGGTGTGTACGACATCTTCAAGAAGTTGTCACTCACAGGCAACAACGTGCTCACGGTACTTTTTCTGAACACCTTGTTTGGCACCTTGCTGCTCTCGCCCATCATCATTGGTAGCATTGTTGAGGGCACTTGGGGATTTGGCACGGCCTGCAACCATCTCTACATCCTGGGCAAATCCCTCATTGTGCTCTCGTCGTGGATACTGGGCTACTTTGCTGTAAAGCATCTGCCCCTCACCATTACAGGCCCCATCAATTCCACACGCCCCATCATGGTGCTCGTGGGCGCATGGGTAATCTTCGGCGAACGTCTCAACGTGCTGCAATGGACGGGCATCTTGTTGGGATTCACATCGTTGTTTTTCATAAGCCGCATCGGCCACAAAGAAGGGTTTTCGCTCAAGAACAGCCTATGGCTGTGGCTCATGATGGGCGCTACAATAATGGGCGCCGTGAGTTCGCTCTACGACAAATTCATCATTCACAACCTGCATTTCCAGCCCCTGCAAGTACAGGCATGGTACTCATTTTACCAAATGCTGATTATGGGCCTCACAGTTGCCCTGCTCAAGCGCAAGCAACTGGACCCTGTGAAATTTGAATGGAGGTGGACAATCCCCCTCATTTCGCTATTTCTCACTGTAGCCGATATTGCCTATTTCTATGCTCTCTCGATTCCTGGTGCAATGATTTCGGTGATATCAATGATACGTCGTGGCAGTGTGATTGTGTCATTCCTGTATGGCATCGTCATTCTCAAGGAGCCCGACAAGCGCATGAAGACACTCGACCTCGTCTTCCTCATCATCAGCCTTGTACTGCTTGTTGTGGGCAGCAACATGGGCAATTGATACAAGCGCCATGCCACAAGACTTCTTCTAAAACGCTATTTATAAGATTCTTGAAGCTCTATCTACAAAGAAAAAAAACAGCTGGGCGTTGTGAATCGTAACGCCCAACTGCCTTATTTCACACAGCTCACAACAGCAGTGAGTGCAAGCCGTATTCTACATTAAGCTATACCCAAATCCTTGGCAATGCGGTCGAGTTTGGAGTCGGCCCAGTCGTTCTTCGCGTCATAGTCGGCAGCCTTCTCAAGGGTGTCATGTATCTCGAGATAGAACTTAATCTTAGGCTCGGTACCCGACGGGCGTATCGAAACCTTGGTGCCATCTTCGGTGTAATATTGGAGCACATTGCTGGTGGCAGGCATTTCAAGAGTGGTCTTGTTGCCGGTTTTAACGTCGGTCTCTACAAGCGTGTCATAGTCGCGTATTTTGACCACAGGAGAGCCGTCGAGTGTCTCGATAGGATTCTCGCGGAAGTTCTTCATCATTGCTACGATCTCCTCGGCACCGCTCTTGCCCTCGCGCACAACCGAGATTTGGCGCTCCTTGCTGTAGCCATAGGTCATGTAAATATCGATGAGCATGTCGTTCATGGTCATGCCTTTCTCCTTGGCCCAGGCTGCAATCTCGGCCATAAGAGAGATTGAAGAAACCGAGTCCTTGTCGCGTACGAAAGTCTCTGGAAGGAAGCCATAGCTTTCCTCTCCACCGCCCAGATAGCGACCTTTGCCCTCATTCTCAGCTATCACGTTGGCAATCCACTTGAAGCCCGTGTAGCAGTCAAACATCTTGATGTTTTGCTTCTTGGCTATTTGAGCTATTGTATCGGTCGTGACAATCGTCTTAACGATAAACTCCTTGCCTGTGAGGCGGCCAAGCTCCATGTTGCGTGCCATGAGGTAGTAGAGGAATATCATCACGATTTGATTGCCATTGACCAGGGCATACTTGCCCTTGGTGTTCTTTATGACAACCCCTATGCGGTCGGCATCGGGATCGGAAGCTACTACAAGGTCGGCCTGCACCTCTTCGGCCTTGGCGATGGCCATGGCCATAGTGGGAGCATTCTCGGGGTTGGGCGAAGCAACTGTGGGGAACTCGCCGCTTTGCACATCCTGCTCAGGCACGTGAATGACATTGGTAAAGCCCCAGCGCGCAAGAGAACGTGGCACAAGATACTTACCCGTGCCGTGTACCGGCGTGTATACGATCTTCAGGTCGTGATGCTTCTTGATGACTTCGGGACTGAGCGAGAGTGTGTGAATTTCCTCGATGTAGTCGTTGTCGATTTGCTCACCTATGAGTTCAATCAACTCAGGATTACCATGGAATTTCACCTCGCTTATGTCCTTGATTTTGTTCACATACTCGATGGTCTTAACATCATGGGGCGATATCATCTGAGCACCGTCGTTCCAATAGGCTTTGTAGCCATTGTAGATTTTCGGGTTGTGCGAGGCTGTGATGTTAACACCGCTTTGGCATCCGAGATGGCGTATGGCATAAGACAGCTCGGGAGTGGGACGCGGAGCGTCGAATAAATACACCTTAAAGCCATTGGCCGAGAAAATGTTGGCAACCGTCTGGGCAAACAGGTGGCTATTGTTGCGCACGTCATATCCCACAGCCACTTTTATCTGCTTCAAGTCTTTGAAAGCCACCTTCAGATAATTGGCCAAACCCTGGGTGGCAGATCCCACAGTGTAGATGTTCATACGGTTGGAGCCAGCGCCCATGATGCCGCGAAGGCCGCCTGTGCCAAACTCAAGATTTTTGTAGAACGACTCGATGAGTTCAGTCTTATCAGGATTATCGAGCATGCGCTTCACCTCGGCCTTGGTGTCATCGTCATAGCCGTCGCCAAGCCAAGACTTTGCCTTGGCTACAACTTGTTGTAATAGTTTCTCGTCATTCATAATAATATGTCAATTTTTAGTTTTTTACTTTTCTTGAAAGTTAAGTATTATTTTTCTTTCTCCAAAATTATTATGCAAAAAATTTCTTAAACACCTTTATCATGTTCAAGTGATCGTCGACCGAGCCAGTCTCACGCACCGAGTGCATAGCAAGCAACGGGTTGCCCACATCTACGCCCTCGATGTCAATTTGCCCGGTGAGGATATTGCCCAGTGTTGAGCCTCCGGCCACATCGCTGTGGTTGACAAAGTATTGATACGGGACACCTGCGTCGAGGCAAAGGCTCTTGAAAATTGAAGCCGAATGGGCGTCGGTCATGTATTTGCAATTTGAATTAATCTTGATGCAGGGACCGCCTCCCAATGCAGGATGATTGGTGGGGTCATACTTTTCGCCATAGTTGGGATGGAAGGCGTGAGCATTGTCGGCCGAAATCATAAACGAGCGGCTGACTGCTCGACAGAAGGCATCAAAGTCACCGCCTTGCAACTCAACCATGCGCTGAAGCACATTGGCGAGCACAGGAGAGCCGGCTCCCTGCTTGGTGCCACTACCAGTCTCCTCGTTATCAAATATTGCAGCCACACAAGTTGCATCGCCATCGGCAACATCGGTAATTGCCTCGATAGCTGCATGAGCCATGCTCAGGTCGTCGAGGCGTCCGGCCGACAGGAACTCATCGTTCAGTCCAAAAGTGCACGCCTTCTCGGTATCGTAAAGCAGCAAGTCAAAATCGAGAATATTTTCGGGCACTATGTGAAGTTGCTCAGAAACCAGATTGAGCAACATGTTGTGGGCCTCAAGTGCGTCATTCACCTTGGCGATGATGGGGAGCATGTCTTTCTGTTTCGACAGAGGATTACCCTCGTTAACCGCACGATTGAAGTGGATGGCCAAATGCGAAATGATGAGCAGAGGCCGGTCAAACTTCACAAGCCTTGTGTGCGGATGCAATGCGTCGTCGCCTTTCACGATGACACGCCCGGCTATCGACAAGGGACGGTCAAACCATGTATAAAGGATGGGGCCTCCATAGACCTCGGTGTTAAGTTTCACGATGCCACCGTCGCTCAGCATCTCGGGGTGAGGCTTGATTCTGAACCCAGGAGAGTCGCTGTGGGCAGTGATGATTTTAAATCCAGTTTCGGCAATCGGTCTCTTGCCAACCGAGAAGGCAAAAACAGCACTGTCGTTTTTAGTGACATAGAACTTGTCGCCTGGGGCAAAGGTGAGCTTTTCGGTCAATTGCTTCTCAACAAATTTGTTGCTGTCCAATATGTTTTTGATCGTATCAACTGCCCAAAAGTTGCAGGGGCTGTTGTCGAGAAACGTGAGTAAGGATTTAATTTGATCATTCATAGTGGAAAAAGTATTATGATGGTGATATTAAATGAAGTCAATAGTCTTCTTGATTGGCAGGATTATAGTAAGCCGTGTTCAATGCCCTCATGACATTGCACAACGTTTGGCCCCAATAATTGCGGAAGTTGGCCTTGCACTGTCCTATGAGCTCAAGTTGCACATCGGTGTCGGCCTCCTTCACACTGGCGATGAAGTTGAAGAATTCCTGGTACAGGTCGCTCAAGTTTTCGCTTATCGACGTGGCAATGGGCATGTCGCTGTATTTCATGTCCTCGACAAACACTTCAAGGTAAACATCCTCGTCGGCCATCAACTGGCTCACCAGGTCTCTCACCTGGTTGTAGCTATCTTCTTCGAGCGACGGCAAGATTTCATATTCACTATAGGAGACGTCGCGCTCCAGGTCGCTTGCCGCAATGTAGATGCGCGGGAGCAATTTAAGCATTTGGGCCATGAACTGGTCGCGGTCGCAATCGGCAGCTTCTTCAAGCGCATGGCAGTATTCGTTGGTCAATGCAATAAATGCCAAGCTGTTGGGTGACAGTTTTATCTTTTCGTCCTGCATGATTTCCTATTCCAAATAAAGTTTATGATTCAAAATATACCTATACACATCGTCGGGCAAGTAGAAGCACATGTTGTTGAGTTGCTTAAGCTCATCGCGTATCACGGTCGAACTCACCTCGACAACAGGGGCGCCAATTGCTGTTGCGTGATGCTTGTACTTGGCCGGAATCTCAATGTTGTAACCTTCACGGGGATATATCATCACGTGATATTTCTCGAGTAGCTCCTCGTGGCCGCACCACCGGTCGAAGACCTCCCAATTGTCGGCACCTATAATCAGATAGAACTCATCGTCGGGAAACTTCTGGCTCAAGGCATTCAACGTGTCGACCGTATAGGAAGGGCGCGGCAGCGTGAACTCGAAAGCCGAGGTCTCGACGTTTTCCAGCTTGCTGCTCACCATGGATGCCATGCGAAGCCTGTGCTCGTCGTTCACTTCGCCTTGCTGCACCTTGAAAGGGTTCAAGGGCGATACCATGAGCCACAACTTGTCGATTCCACAGTGGTGAATGACATAGTTAGCAATGATTGCATGCCCCACGTGTATGGGGTTGAATGTGCCTCCAAAAATGCCAATTTTCATAACGTATCAAATAAAGAGTTTACCCATCAGGCGATGAAGTCCTGAATGACACGACGCACATTGCCTATGGCATCGGGCAGGCTGTCGTTGACAACGATGTGATCAAACTTGTGAGCAAAAGTGAGTTCATACTCGGCCTTGCTCACGCGCTTCTCGATCTCCTCGTCGCTATCGGTGCCACGGCCGTGCAGTCGCTGGCGCAACACCTCAACACTTGGGGCCTTGATAAAGATGGAGACAGCCCGGTCTCCGTACATATTCTTCACGTTCACCCCGCCCTGCACGTCAACGTCGAGAATCACATTGTCGCCATCGGCCATGATGCGCTGGATCTCACTTTTAAGTGTGCCATAGAAACGGCCAGGATACACCTCCTGGTATTCGGCAAACTCATGGTTGCTGATTTTCTTTTTAAAATCATCGACGCTCATAAAATAATAGTCTCTACCATTGAGTTCACCGGCACGGGGAGGGCGTGTGGTGGCCGAGATAGAAAACTCAAGGTGCAATTGCTTGTCCTTGATCACTTCTTTGATTATCGAAGACTTCCCCGACCCTGAAGGGGCCGAAATGACAATTAATTTTCCAGTAGCCATATCCATCCACTCACTATAATACGTTCAGTACCTGCTCCTTGATTTGTTCCAATTGGTCCTTCATGCCCACCACGAGCTTTTGGAGCTCGGCCTGGTTGGCCTTTGAGCCCATCGTGTTTATTTCTCGTCCCATTTCCTGGCTTATGAAGCCCAGTTTCTTGCCCTGGGCCTCGCCATTGTGCAAGGTGTCGAGAAAATAAGTGAGATGATTCTGGAGGCGCAATTTTTCTTCGGTAATGTCGAGCTTTTCAATATAGAATATCAGCTCCTGCTCAAAGCGGTTTTTGTCATATTCCACCCCGTCGAGCTTCTGCAACGAGTCGAGGATGCGTGCTTTGATTTTTTCAACACGCGACTGCTCGTAGGGCGAGACGCTGTCGAGAAGGTGCTGAATGGCATCGATTTTTTCTTCAAAAAAGCCACACAAGCGCTTGCCTTCCTGCAAGCGGAAAGCGTTAAGACCGCTGATTGCATTTTTTACAACTTCTACAACAACATTTTTCTCGTCGTCGTCGATCTCACTGGTGTTTAGGTCGCTTTTAAGAGCATCGGGCAAGCGAAGCAGGGTGCCATACCAGTCGTCGGGCTCAGGAATGTCGAGTTGCTGCGACATGGCTTGCAGCTGCACCTTGTATTGCTTGAGGGCATCAATATTGAGACTTGCAGCGACTGCCCCGTCGATGGGTTCGCAATAGACGAACAAGTCGACCTTGCCACGGTGCAACGACTTGGCAATGATGTTGCGCAAGTCAAGTTCAATTTCACGATATGCTTGGGGAAGACGTATCGACAAATCAAGTTGTTTGCTATTGAGCGATTTGACCTCGGCAGTGATTTTCTTATTATTAAAAACCTTGACAGCCTTGCCAAATCCTGTCATTGATAAAATCATTGTATTTAATGTTTTTTATACGCAAATTTACGGCTTATTCTCGTAATAATGGGTATAAAAGCGAGAATTTTGCTAATTTTGTACCGAAATTAGAATTTCTCATGGCAAACATATTGAATATTGAGACGTCAACAAGTGTGTGTTCGGTAGCATTAACCAGTGAGGGTCAGGTGCTTGAGCATTACGAGAATTACGATGGCAAAACTCACGCCACACTGCTGAGCCTGTACATACAACGGAGCCTCAAGTATGCCCGCTCTCGCAACATGCAACTCGACGCAGTGGCCGTAAGCATCGGTCCCGGGTCCTACACGGGCTTGCGCATTGGACTTTCAGAAGCCAAGGGGCTGGCATTCGGCTTCAACATTCCCCTCATCGGTGTCAACACCTTGCAATTGCTCACTGTCACTACAATGTTTAATCATTTTATCGACGATGACAATGCGCTCTATGTGCCCATGATCGATGCCCGCCGCATGGAGGTGTACACTGGAGTCTACAACAACGCCCTCGAGCCAGTCGTTGAACCCGAGGCCAAAATCATCGACGAGGGCGCCTTTGGCGACTTGCTTGCCAGCCACCACATGGTTTTCTTTGGCAATGGCTCCGACAAGGCGGCCAACGTGATCAAGAGCCCCAACGCCGAGTTCATCCCAGGTATAAAACCCGAGGCATTGCACATGCTGGCACTTTCAGAGAAAGCCTACCGCGAGCATGACTTTATCGACGTGGCCTACTCCACCCCACTTTACATCAAGGAGTTCCAGGCAACCAAGAGAAAGAAAAAAGTGCTGTGATTTCAGCAGTCTGATTTTTATGGCTATCTTTGCAATTGAATACGAATAGATTTTATGTACAACTACAATACTCAATTAAAAAAACTTGCGCTTCCTGAATACGGCCGCAACATTCAGCAGATGGTGGACTATTGCTGCACGATTCCCGACAAGGATGAACGCACGCGATGTGCCTACACAATCATCAAGACGATGGGCAACATCTTTCCGCAACTGCGCGACGAGGCCGATTACAAGCACAAACTGTGGGATCACTTGGCCATTATGAGCGACTTCAAGCTTGACATCGATTACCCTTATGAGATTGTCAAGGAAGAAAACTTGGAGACCAAACCCGAACCTGTGAAATACAAGCTCGAGCACATCAAGATGCGCCACTACGGCAAAATCATAGAGCGCATGATCGAGCGTGCGTGTGAATATCCCGAGGGCAAAGAGAAAGATGCGCTCATCATGCTCATAGCCAATCACATGAAAAAGGTGATCTACCTCATCAACAAAGAAGATGTTGAAGACGCCAAGATTTTCAAGGACCTCGCATTCTACTCGCATGGCAAGATCAATTTAGATCCGGCCACACACTCGCTGCATCAATTCAAAGAGGCTACGGCAGCAACAGCTCCCAAAAATGCATCCAACAAGAAGAAGAAAAAGAAATGAGATAGCTGATGATCACGCGCGACGAACTTGTTGAAATAGGGCGTTACAACAAAGCACACGGCGTGAACGGCGAGATTTCGGCAACGGTTGACTGCGATGCCGAGATGCTCACCCGTTTCACATGCTGCGTGAGTGATATCGACGGCATCTATGTGCCGTTTTTCATCGACCAGGCCAGGCCCAAGTCGGCCAATGCAGTGTTGTTGACCATCGACGGGATCAACAATGAGCACGATGCCTCTATCTTGGTCAACAAGTACATCTATGTGCTCAAGCGAGAATACAGCGAGCTCGCGCGCGATGCACACACCGACAGCTACCCTATCGATTATTTCATAGGATTCAACATTTATCGCGACGACAGGGAATTGGGTACCATTACCGATATCGAAGACTCGACTGCCAACGTACTTTTTAAGATTACTGCCAGCGATGGCTCGCATCAATATTTCCTGCCTGCAGTCGAAGAGTTCATCGTAGATATCGACATAGATAAAAAGAAACTCTACATGGACTTCCCCGAAGAGTTGATGCACCTTTGAGTTTTATTATACAACAAAACGAGAGGCATAAGACAATAAAAGATGAAAAAAATCACTTCCATACTTAGACTCCTATTGCTTGTGACCACACTTGCATGCTATCTCCAAGGCAATGCCAAGAAGATAGACATCTATGAACTCTCGCTTGACCAAAACCTGGCCACACCCGAAATAAAGAACAAGCTGAAAGACGCTGTTCAGGATTTCCAGTACAAACAAGCTGTAGAGCTCATCAAGCAAAACTATGAAGTTGAACTCACGCGCGACAATGAGGTCATCATTGTCACCATACCGGCCGAACGGCTTTTTGCCTCCAACGACACTGTCCTCGCTGCAACCGGGCCTGCGGCGCTCAAGCCCATGCTCCGTTACCTGAAGAATCCCGGATTCTACAAGCTACTGCTTGTGATGCACAGCGACGACACGGGCTCTAAGGCCTATACCGTGAGGCTAACACGGTCGAGGGTCAATGCCGTTTACGACTGGTTTGACGCCAATGGCGACGTCGACTATATCGTACCCTACGCCCTGGGAAGCAACGACCCGCTCAATGCCAACGACTCGATGGAGAAAAGACGCAAAAACAGGCGGCTGGAGATTTACATCGTGCCCAATGATGTGATGCTCGAACAGGCGAAACGAGGAGCAATCAATATCAATATCATCAAAAAGAAATAAACAAAAAGACAGAATACAACAATGGCTAAAGAATTAAAAGATCTCACAAAGAGAGCCGACAACTACTCTCAATGGTACAACGAATTGGTTGTGAAAGCCGACTTGGCCGAGCAATCGGCCGTAAGAGGCTGCATGGTCATCAAGCCATATGGGTATGCCATATGGGAAAAAATGCAACGCAGGCTTGACGACATGTTTAAAGAGACTGGCGTGCAGAATGCCTATTTCCCGCTTCTCATTCCCAAGTCGTTTTTGAGCAAAGAGGCCGACCACGTGAAGGGCTTTGCCAAGGAATGTGCAGTGGTTACACACTATCGCCTGAAAACCGATCCCGAGGGTAAGGGTGTGATTGTGGACCCCGAAGCAAAGCTTGAAGAAGAGCTCATCATTCGCCCCACGAGCGAAACCATCATCTGGAACACCTTCCGCAACTGGATAAAGTCTTACCGCGACCTGCCCCTGTTGATCAACCAGTGGTGCAACGTCTTCCGCTGGGAAATGCGCACACGCTTGTTCCTGCGCACAGCCGAGTTCTTGTGGCAAGAGGGGCACACAGCTCATGCCACTGCCCAGGAGGCACAGGCCAAGGCCGAAGAGATGCTCAACATCTACGCCGACTTTGCCGAGAAATGCATGGCCATACCTGTGGTGAAGGGCGTGAAGACAGCCAACGAGCGATTTGCCGGCGCGCTTGAGACCTACACCATCGAGGCCATGATGCAGGATGGCAAGGCACTGCAGAGCGGCACATCGCACTTCCTGGGGCAGAACTTTGCCAAAGCATTTGATGTGAAATTCATCGACAAGAACAATAAGCTCGACTATGTGTGGGCTACATCGTGGGGCGTGTCAACGCGTCTCATGGGAGCACTCATCATGACGCATAGCGACGACAATGGTCTTGTGTTGCCTCCGGCACTGGCGCCAATACAGGTGGTGATCGTGCCCATCTACAAGAGCTCGGAGCAACTTGCCACTATCGATGCCAAGGTCGCTCCAATTGTTGAGAACCTCAAGAAGCGCGGCATATCGGTGAAATATGACAACGCCGACAACAAGCGCCCTGGCTTCAAGTTTGCCGACTACGAGCTTAAGGGCGTGCCGGTGCGTCTCGTGCTTGGCCCTAAGGACATTGAAAACGGCACTATCGAGGTGATGCGACGCGACACGCTTGAAAAACAGAGCGTCGCCTTCGACGGAATCGAAGACTATGTCGCCCATTTGCTCGATGAAATACAAGCCAACATTTATGACAAAGCGTTGAAGCTGCGCGAGTCGAAAACCTATAAGGTTGACACGTGGGAGGATTTCCAGGCTCAAATCGAGAAGGGCGGATTCATACTTGCACCATGGGACGGTACGACCGAGACCGAGCTCAAAATCAAGGAACTCACCAAGGCTACAATCAGGTGCATTCCAATGGGCTGCGAGGACGAAGAAGGCAAAGACATGCTCACGGGGAAACCCAGTCACCGCCGCGTGATATTCGCCCGCAACTATTGATGTTTTTCTGCATGTATAAGCCAGGAATTTTGTAAAATCAAGCATATCTCATTCAGGCATGGGGCTGTGTTGTGAAAAGAAACAACACAGCCCCATGCAATTATATATACAAAGCTCCCGTCGCTGCGAAGTTTCAATTGCAAGTTTTCACGTTTTTCTGTGCTGCATGTTACAATTTATCATCGTCACATACCTTGTGTTTGCCGATAATTATGTACATTTGCACCATATATCGCTGAATTAATCTAATAAATCGAAACAAATAATGACAGAAGTAATTCAAAAAACATTGCGTGACTCGGCCGCCTTGCGTTGGACGGCTTTGTTGCTATTGGCACTTGCCATGTTTTGTGCCTACATTTTTATGGACATCTTGTCCCCCATCAAGGATTTAATGGCACAGGCCTATCCCGTAGGCCGCGGATGGGACTCAACAGCGTTTGGCACAATGCAGGGTTCAGAGACCTTCCTCAATGTATTTGTGTTCTTCCTTATCTTTGCCGGCATCATTCTCGACAAGATGGGTGTGCGATTCACTGCAGTGCTCTCGGGCGCTGTAATGCTCGCAGGAGCACTCATCAAGTACTATGCCATAAGCACGGCTTTCCACGGGAGTGGAATTGAAGTGTGGTTTACCAATCACCTCAACCACATTCCTGTGTTTGAGCAGCTGGGGGTGTCTCCTTTCTACGAGGGCATGCCGGCCTCGGCCAAGGTTGCAGCATGCGGATTCATGATTTTCGGCTGCGGTGCCGAGATGGGAGGTATCACGGTGAGCCGCGGTATTGTGAAGTGGTTTAAGGGGCGCGAGATGGCTCTTGCCATGGGATCGGAGATGGCTCTTGCCCGCCTGGGTGTAGCCACCTGCATGATTTTCTCTCCGTTCTTTGCAAAGCTGGGCGGACACATCGACGTGTCGCGCTCGGTGGCCTTTGGCGTGGTGCTGCTGTGCATTGCGCTCATCATGTTTATCGTCTACTTCTTTATGGACAAGAAGCTGGACGCGCAAACCGGCGAGGCCGAAGAGAAAGACGACCCGTTCAAGGTGAGCGACATCGGTCAAATTCTCAAGTCGAGCGGATTCTGGCTCGTGTCGCTGCTGTGTGTGCTCTACTACTCGGCAATCTTCCCGTTCCAGAAATATGCTGTCAACATGCTGCAATGCAATCTCACCTTCGAGCCAGTGCCCGAGGGCTCGTTCTGGGCTTCGACGAGTGTCACTATCATCCAATACGTGATTATGCTCATCGTGGCAGCTACTGCATTCATGTTCAACTTCATAAAGAACAAGCCTGCCAAATATGCTACAATGGCATTGTCGATTCTCTTCCTCGTGGGCTATTGCTATATGGGGTACATGCGTCAAAGCGCCGAGTCGATCTTTGCCGTATTCCCGCTTCTTGCCGTGGGCATCACTCCCATCCTGGGCAACTATGTCGACCACAAGGGCAAGGCGGCCTCAATGCTTGTGTTGGGCTCGTTGCTGCTCATCGCCTGCCACCTCACATTTGCCTTCATCCTGCCCTTGTTTAAGGGCAACGACTTGGGTGGCGTGGTTGTCGCCTATGTCACTATACTTGTGCTGGGCTCATCGTTCTCTCTCGTTCCAGCATCGCTGTGGCCAAGCGTGCCAAAACTTGTCGATGCCAAGATTATCGGTTCGGCCTATGCATTGATATTCTGGATTCAGAACATTGGATTGTGGCTCTTCCCACTACTCATAGGCAAGGTGCTTGACGCGACCAATCCTGGTGTTACCGATCCCACACGGCTCAACTACACTGCCCCGTTGCTCATGCTGGCCGGGCTGGGTGTCGCAGCTCTCGTAATCGGTCTTATCCTTAAGGTAGTCGACAAGAAGAAAGGCTTGGGTCTTGAGGAACCTAACATCAAGGCTTAAATCATATTAACAGTAAAAACTTAAAGTGTAATCATAGTGACATGCATGTGTTGGTTGCGTGCATGTCACTTTATTAATGCTTAACAAGAATGACAGAACGTCTTGAAAGAAGAATAAACGACTCGGCCACAATGCGCTGGACTGCTCTCGCCATTGTAGCAGTGACAATGATGCTTGGCTACTTCGTGGCCAAAGAAATGTCGTCGATCGAAGACCTTCTTGAGCTGCCAGTGTCGCAAGGTGGCTTAGGGTGGACCAGTAGTGAATATGGATTTTTTGCTGGGTCGAGAAGTTTCTTCAATGTGTTTTGTTTCATGCTCTTCATTGGCGGGATTATTCTTGACAAAATGGGTGTGAGGTTTACCGGATTGCTGGCGTGCCTGTTGATGGTGGCAGGTGTGAGCATCAACTACTATGCAATCGAATTCATGTCGCCTGAGCCCACTACCTATGTCAACCTACCCGTCATAGGCTCTTCTGTAGGCCTTGGCCATGCGTGGATAAAAAGGCAAGTGCTCATGGCTGCCTTTGGCTTTGCTGTGTTTGGCGTGGGATATGAGATGTGCGGCATCACTGTGTCGAAGGTCATGGTCAAGTGGTTCACAGGCTTCGAGATGGCTTTGGCAATGGGCATTCAGGTTGCTCTGGCGCGTTTTGGCACAGGGGCTGCATTGCTGTGCAGTCATCCCTTGGCACAACGCTACAGCATTTCCACTCCTGTTTTGTGTGGGCTCATCTTTGTGAGCCTGGGCCTGCTGGTCTACATTGTATATTGCTTCATGGATGTCAAGTTTGACCGTCAAGTGCAAAGCAGCCCTGCGAGGACGGCCACAACGTCAGAAGATGAGAAATTTCATTTCGGCGATTTGGTTGTCACGCTAAAGAATCCTGGATTTTGGCTCATCACCATTTTATGTCTGCTATACTACTCGGCATTGTATCCCTTCCTGGACTTTGCCACCAAAATCATGATATACAAATACGGTGTCGATCCATCATGGGCCGGAGCCATACCCTCGATACTGCCATTCAGCACAATACTTTTCACGCCACTTTTTGGCATGGTATATGACAAAAAGGGGCACGGCGCCACGCTCATGATACTGGGGACCATAATAATGACGGCAGTGATATTTGTTTTCACATTGCCCATCACGTCGAGCACAGTTGCCATCGTGCTCATGGTAGTGCTGGGCATGGCATTTTCATTGCTGCCCAGCGCAATGTGGCCGTCGGTGCCCAAGATTATCCCCATGAAGGGCCTGGGCACAGGCTACTCTATTATTTTCTATATTCAGAACATTGGGCTGATTCTTGTGCCTATGCTTGTGGGGCGCGTTAACCAGGATCACACTGTGAACGGACAGGTCGACTTCACCCCCTCGATGTGGATATTCACCACCATTGGCATTGCTGCCGTTGTGGTTTCAATACTGCTGCTCTTGCTCGACAAGAAGCGTCACTACGGGCTGCAAGAGGCCAATGTAAAAAAAGAAGACAGTTAAACACAGTCATTTCTCATCTTATAGCAAGGGCACTGTACCACTCCCGGCACAGTGCCCTTGATGTATTTATTGCATCGCAAGCCCAAACGTTTTCATCGCCTCGATGCGACCAGCGTTTATCTTGGCAGGGACGTGAGCATCGCTGTTGAATACGACAGGAGCCTTGTATCTCCTCAACAATTCAAAGTATCTTGCATCGGGGAAGAAGCGCTGGTATTGCTGCCACGATTTTGTATTGATTTCAATGATGAGGTGATGGTCCATAATAGAATGAAACTCGTCGGTTACAAGCTTGTCGTACCACGGCTCTCGGTCAATTCCCGTCTTAAACATGCTTGCATTGAACCCAATCTTGTCGAAATGCCCGATGATGTCAAATCCCCCCCTTTCAATCATAGCCATCGACTGCCGGTAGAAACTCCTCACAACGCTCTCAATGTCGTCGTTGAAATATCGGTGCATCTTGAGCTTAAATGCCTCAAAGTGTCCATCGATGTCGACATATTCCTCTGGATTTTGAAATGAAGGTATGAAATGAACCGACCCAATGCGGTAATCGAGAGGAATCGAATCGAAGAAGCTGCTACTGGGACCGAAATGGTCAAGGTAGTCGATTTCCATCGCTGCATAGATGCTGATTTGGGTGCCGTATTTTTCTCTCAGCCGTTGAATTTCATCTAAATAAACCTGTACATTGGACTTGTCCATGTTGCAGCTTGTGGAAAATGGAATGGGTGAATGTGGGGTGAAACCAAGATGAGAAAAATGAGTCGCGATAGCAGCAGTCACAAAATCTTCCATGCAGGCATGGCCGTCGCAAAATTGCGTGTGCGTGTGGAAATTGTACAACTTGCAAGTAGAAGCAATCTTTAAAATGTCGATCATATCTATGACTTTCTGAGTTGATTTTAAAACATCTTTTCAATTTGCTCATTGGTTATGAGCTTGATCACCAACTTGCCGTCGGGGGTATAGTTGGGATTGCTCAACCTGAGCAGCTCAGAGAGCAGTTTGTCCATCTCATCTGGCGTCAACGTCTTGCCATAAGGGAGGGCTGCCGACCGTGCGACTGCCAATGCCAAGTGATCATATACCTTCTCGGTAATGGATTCTCCCCCACTCTCCATGGCGTCGATAACCTGAAGTATCGTGTCTTTGATGTCGACATGGTCAATGCCGGCAGGAACCGCGTTGATCGACCAGTCGTTGCCACTGAGTTTAGAAAGGTTGAACCCTATTCTTTCCATCTCGGGCTGCAGGTCACACAAGATGGCATTTTGAGCAGCCGAGAGCTGAAGCAGGTCGGGGAACAATATACTTTGAGAGGTGACATTTTTCCCGTCGATATTTTCCATGTACTGTTCATAAAGCACTTTCAGGTGCGCTCTGTGCTGGTCGACAATCATGAGCCCCGACTTGATGGGAGAAACGATGTAGCGCCCTTTGAGCTGAATGCAGGTCGTGGAAATGTCGACGTTGAGCAATGAGCCTTGCATTACATCACTGTCGAGAATGTGGGCTGCTGAACTTGGCTGCAAGTGAGTGCCAGCATCGACACCCTGCGACGCAAACTCGTCAAAACCCTCCTGCTTGTTTTTTTCAAAGTTTTTAAAAAGTGTCTCCCAGTCGGTTGTGGGAGCCTTGTCGTTGAAAGCGGGGACATAAGCATCGTGGTGCGCTCCCTTGCCAGTACCCTTAGGGTTGAATGGATTGTAGGATGGGTCGATGCCTGCCGACGGCGCACTCACCGCGGTATGGGTGCTATAGGCTGGAATATCGGGGGCATCTTCGGTGTCAAAATCGATAGTTGGCACGGCAATAAAACGGCCCAACGATTCCTTGACGGCAGCTGCCAGAATCTGCCAGATCGGCATCTCGTTTTCAAATTTTATCTCGGTCTTGGTGGGATGGATGTTGACGTCGATTGATTCTGGGTCGACATTGAAAACAAGAAAATAGTTGGGTTGTTCATCGTCGGGGATGAGCTGGCCGTAGCTCGACATGATGGCTTTGTGGAAATAGGGATGCCGCATGTACCGGCCGTTGACAAAGAAATATTGCAAGTAATTGCGGCGGCGGGCGTTCTCAGGCTTGGAAATGAAACCTGTGATTTTGCATAGAGAAGTGTCGATGTTGAGGGGAATGAGCTGCTGGTCGATGCTGCGCCCCCATATTGCCGAAATGCGTTGCTTGAAAGAGCTTCCCCCGAACTTGTACAAGACGTTTTCATTGTTGGACAATGAAAATTCCACATGATGGTTGACAAGCGCCAGTTTCTCAAATTCCTTTACGATATTGCTCAGCTCAACTTGATTGCTTTTTAAAAACTTGCGACGCGCAGGGACATTGAAGAATATATTCTTCACCATGAAGTTGGAACCTTCGGGACACACATCAGGCTCCTGGCTTTCACATTTTGAGGCATTTATTACAATCTTGGTACCCAGTTGCGCCCCCTTGGCACAAGTGCGCAACTCGACTTGCGAGATAGCACATATCGAAGCCAGAGCCTCGCCCCTGAAACCCATCGTGTGCAGGTCGAAGAGATCCTCGGCTTTGGCGATCTTTGAGGTACTATGCCGCTCAAAGGCCAGCCGGGCGTCGGTGGGCGTCATTCCCTTCCCGTTGTCGATCACCTGAATAAGCGTGCGGCCCGCATCCTTGAGCACAATCTGGATGGTTGTTGCCCCAGCATCGATTGCATTTTCCACAAGCTCTTTAACGACCGAAGCTGGCCGCTGAATCACTTCGCCAGCAGCAATTTGATTAGCAACGCTGTCGGGGAGTAATTTTATGATATCACTCATTTCTTGTCACCTCCTGTATTCTTCATTATCGCTTTTTTCCTGCCCGCTACTTTGTCGACTTTGGCTTGAGTTGCAACTGTGCCTTGAGTGTCTCGTGTAACTTGGGCCTCTACTGCTACCGCCTTTTTACGGCCCGACTTTTTCTCAGGTTCGGTTATCGACACGCTGTCTTCTATGACGTAGGGCTGACTGATCATGGCCCGCATTTCGGGAGAAATTGTCATTACATCGTAGGGGGCTTTCGGCCTCAAGTTGTCAAACCATTGATAGTCGTCAAGCAACAGATCGCTGTTTTTGGCCAAATACAAAGGAATGACTTTGCCCGAAACCTCGGGCCACATCTTGATTTTCTCGACTTGCTGTCGCTCCTTCATGTCGATAGTGAGATAACCGCTCTCCGACTTGATACACTTGTTGTAGGTCGAGTCGTTTTCTTGCGGGAAGAACAGGGCTTTCACATTACCTATCACTTCGGCGCGGCGCAGTTGTGTATAGGTAGAGTCGCTGCCATCGTCATTGTACTCGGTTATCTTTTCAAAGAAGGCCTTGATTTTTTTCCCGCTCAATTGATTGTAGTAGATTTCACCCAGGTGCTCCACGATGAGCCCCTTGTTGGGCATCAATGCCCAGTCGACAGTGGTGCTGTCTTTCATGTGGACATCGATCTCATTGTCGCTCGAGATTTGTCTTGCATCGCTCCACACCACCGGGTGATTGTAGAGGTGCAAAATCGAGTCTTTCTCTGAGAACTTCAAGTATCCACACAGCCCTTGGATGTCGGTTCTGAAAAAGCGGGCACCATTGGTCGCCGTCAAGACGCGCTTGGTATCTTTCTGCTCATAGAATGTTGTGATTGTGTCGCCGTGAAAAAACAAAGTGTCGGGCTTCACATTTTTGCGTTTGTTCTCCTTGCTGTACACACGAGCCAGAGCCTGCCGTGTTGCATAGGACACGTGTGTGTGTTCGTTGTGATAGCCGTAGCCGCCGGTGAGTATCACATTGTGCTTCGGGTCGTTCACCCTCACGTTACCCTCGGCCATTCCCTCGCTCTTGTGACGGCTGTAGTGTATTTTGTCGCCTTCGAGGGTGCGATTGTCCTTGGCAAAGAGCTTGGGTTGCCTGCCGTTTTTCTTGTAGAGTGTTGCCTCCTCCGACACGGTGTTGTAGTTGCCGCTGTTGGTGACAATTTTGTTATCCTTTGAGGTAATGACAGTGTGCGTGACAAGAGTGGCCACGTTGTTGCGTGTATTGTAATTCATGCGATGGGTATTCATCACATAATTGTCACGGCTGTTTACGAGCTGCACGTCCTGGGTGAATACGGCCTGATCGGTATTGAAGTTGTAGGTGCCCACAATCGATGTGAGCACGTTTTTGGGATCCTCAAGCCGGCCGCCAGTCGAGTATTTGCCCGTGTTGGTAGTCACATAGTAGTCGATTGCACTCGAGGTCAATGTCTTGTCGTCTTTGGTAATGCTCACGTTGCCCACGAGATTCACCACCTCGCGATTCCCGTCATAATGCAGATTGTCGGACCGCCCACTGAGATGATCGGCACGTTCCATTCTCACGTTTCCGTAGGCATCGATCGAGTTGGCGCGGTCGTAATAGTGAGCACTGTCGCAATACAGATGCATGTCGCCACGAGTAAACTCGATGTTGCCCTTGAGCACGATATAGCTGCTTTCTACAGCACCGTTAGGTCCCGACATCATCGAGTCGGCCCGCTCCAGAAACACTTTGTTGGGTTGAAATCTGTTGGCCTGAGGTATCTCGGGCCTGTACACGTGAGGGTGCACAGTCTTCCGTTGGGCAATAGCACCTGTTGGGAATAAGACCAGAAGAATCAAAAGGCATAAGCAGCCTATAGCAGCAGTCTTATGCCTTACAATTGCAGTATGTTGTTGATAGAAGTTCACTCGCTTTTTGTGTGATGATTTTATTTCTTCATCCAGTTGTATTTAAACTCACAGTTGCGCCAGCCGTCTTCGATATACACATAGGTTTTCTTTTGCTTCTCTTTCACCCAGTTTTCTATGATCTGCTGTTTTTTCTTATCCTCATACATGTCCTTGATTTTTTGATAGTCTTCGGCCAAGTCGGCCTTGTGACCATCGATGCGCTTCACAAGCTTGACCATGGCCACTTGCTGCCGGTTGGTCTTTTCATTCATCATGATGAAGGGAGCTGAAATTTCGCCTTCTTTAAGTTTGTCGACAACCTTACCCACTTCTTGCGGCAGGTCGGCCATCTCAAAGCGATTGGTGCGAGTCTTCTCGTTCAGCATGAGTCCGTTGTTGTTTTTGGAGTCTTTGTCTTGCGACACATACATGGCAGCTTCCTCAAAGGTGAATTTTTTACGACTTATGTCGGCTTTCAGCGAGTCGAGCTTCACCACAGCCGAGTCAAGATCCTTCTGACTCACCTTGGGACGAAGAAGAATGTGGCGTGTGTTGATGCGGTCGCCACGTTTCTCAATGAGCTGAATGATGTGGTAGCCAAACTCCGTTTCCACAATCTTGCTCACCTTTTTAGGGTCGCTCAGGTTGAAGGCGACGTTGGCATACTCAGGGTCCAGCTCAGCCTTGCTTCTGAAACCAATCTCTCCGCCATAGGCCGACGAGCCGTCTTCGCTGTAAAGAATGGCAAGTGTTGAGAAGTCGGCCTCGCCATTGTTCACCTTCTTGGCATAGTCGCGCAAGCGTGCCTTCACCTCGTCAATTTCCTGTTGGGGGATGATTGGATTTATCGTGATGATTTCAACTTCAACCTCTTTAGGAATATATGGCAGCGAATCCTTGGGCAACTCGTTGTAGTATTTTCTCACATCGGCAGGAGTGGCCTTAACGTCCTTGGTGAGATTGCTCTGCACCTGCTGAATGGTGTACTGGTCACGTATTGTATTGATGAGCTGCTCACGCAACTCGGGCATGGGCTTGCGGAAGTATTCCTCAACTTTTTCTTTGGAGCCGAGGTTGGCGATGAAATAGTTGATGCGTGCATCCACAGCTTGCTGCACCATCGAGTTCTGCACTTCTACCGTGTCGATTTTGGCCTGGTGCAAAAACAATTTCTCAATTGCCATGCGCTCGGGGATAACGCAATAAGGATTGCCGTCGATATCGGCACGCTCATAAAGCGCCTGCTGATATTGCTCTTCAATCTCCGATTTATAAATGGGCTCATCCCCCACTACCCATGCCACTTCCTCGGCGACGTTGTTTTGTGCGCTGGCAACCAACCCCATAGCCAAGAAACAAAGGCAGAATGCAAAAAATTTAAATTTCACGTTCTAATTAATTTATTGTTATGTGCTTAAATTAACGCTCTGGCACGACTTGTCACGCCGAGCGAGTCTTAGTGCAAATTTCTATATTTTTGTCCACTTGACAAAATCTTATTGCTTTAATTATCTTTTAATTCCTTTATTTCTATTAACGGCGAAAAGCAAAGGCCCTTTTCGACGATTGCCGAAAAGGGCCCTTGCCTATCATTGTGCTGTTGTGACTCAGCTTGAAAAAATCACAACGGCTTCACAAGTTTCAACACTTTCTTGTCGATTACCACAGGATACTTGGCGTGGAGTTCCTTTTCCCACCTTTGCTCAAGAACGTCTTGATAGTCGCTGGTGACCTGTCCCTTGACATCGGCCACGTCGCGGGGCTGGTTATAAACCTCGCCCTGGCCTGGGAGAACAAAGCTCACAGGATACTTGTCGGTCTTGGGCGCAGGCCCATTGAACACAACATGGTCGACAAGTTCGTTTTCACCCTGGGCAAAGAACATGCGCTGCATTCTTATCTTCTGGCCATACTTGTGATGCAGAGCTTCGGTGAGTGTGTCATTTTTCTCACCCAGCTTTGCGATATCGGCCTTCACTGCCTGGGCGATCGAGTCGGACTGTGCCGACAAAATGATGCCTCTGAAGTGAGGTTTGTCCCACGTGTACTTGCTGCGGTTGGCCTCAAAGTAGTTTTTCAGGCCAGTAGTGTCGTTGCTGGCACCTTGCCACACCTTGCGATTGCTGATTTCAAACAAGAGCATGCCATCGCGATACTCGTTGAGCAAGTTGCGATACCCCTGGTTGTCGTTGATGAGATTGTCGATATAGTACTGGAAAATCACCTTGTTGGCATAGGGCTCAATCTGACTGCAGATGTAGCCAGCGGCCGACTCATTGTTGAGTTGGGCCTTGGGGTTGACAATACTGGCAAGCACCGAAGCGGCAACCTTGTGCTTGGCATAAGTGAAAATGGGGAAAGTCGACTTGGCGAGGACACTGGCCACAAAAGCCGAATCATAGGCGCCATGCTTGTTGAGCTCCTTGAGCAGATAGGTTCTGAAGCCTTTGTCGTCGGCCTTATAGCCGTAGAGTTTCTTCACCTCTTCGATCTTGGCATCTTGTGCCATCGTGGAGCGCTCGTCCTGCTGAATTTGGGCATCGATAGTCTTCTTGGCCTCCTCAAAGGAAGGAACGCCCTTGTGTGACAGCTTCTTCACAATGTGGTAGCCATAGGTCGTCTCAAAGGGTTGAGAAATCTCGCCATCGTTGAGCGCGTAGGATACTTTTTCAAACTGCGGTACCATGCGGTTGACACCAAACCAGGGCAACTTGCCACCACTCTTGGCCGAGCCAGGGTCCTGAGATTTGGCCTTAGCCATTTCCTCAAAGTTGGCTCCCTGCTTGACAGCAGTATATATTGAGTCGATTTTTTGTTTCACGACTGCCTTGGCGCTGTCGTTGGCATTGCGCGGGAAGAGCAGCAGAATGTGCTCGACAAGCACTTGCCCGGGATCGTCGCGACGGTTGTTCACCCTGATGAGATGATTGCCAAAGTTGGTGCTGAAAGGCTTGCAAATTTGCCCTACCGGGGTATTGTAGGCAGTATACTCCCACACATAGGGGAACATGCCCGAGGCGATATACCCGTAATGGCCCCCATTGTTTTTCACCGAGGGGTCGATTGAGTACTTCTTGGCCAGTTCATTCCAGCTTTGTCCACTTTCAACACACTTCTTTATACTGTCGAGACGGGCTTGCAATTTTTCATTCTCAGCCTTGTCGCGGCCCAATGGAAGCATGATGTGATCGACATCGACATTGGTCCTCATCCGCTCATAAGCCTCGCGCTCAAGACGCTGGTTGACCGTGGTGTCGACCAAGTAGTTTTTCACTATATCGGCCTTGTAGCCGTTGAATTCAGCTTTGAAGGCAGCCGAAGTGTCGATGCGGGCAGCTTCGGCATCGGCCACCTTGAGCTTATAGTTCACAAAGCGATTCAAGTAATCGTCGAGAGATTCCTTTTGAACTTGTTGCTGGCTGTTCTTGTTGTATAGGTATTCAAATTCAGACAAATGGATGTCTTTTCCATTAATCTTCATGAGAACCGGGTCTTTGGCTAAGGCCACCATACATGCAGTTGCAATAACGGCACAAGTCAAAAATTTGAGTTTCATAATTGTGTTTTATCTGTTCAATATTAATATTTACAAAATGGCAATACAAGATTTTTAACGCGAGAATGCGCGTTTAAGTATTAACCAGTAGAAATATTTAGAAATATTAACTGCGGCTATAGTTGGGCGCCTCACTGGTGATCGTGACATCGTGGGGATGGCTCTCGTTGACGCCTGCATTGGTAATGCGCACAAATTGAGCATGATGCAAGTCGTCGATGGTGGCAGCTCCACAGTAGCCCATACCAGCACGCAAACCGCCCAGCATTTGGTACACCACCTCATAGAGCGTGCCCTTGAAGGGTACACGTGCTGCAATGCCCTCGGGCACGAGCTTCTTGGCCTCGGTCACGTCGTTCTGGAAATAACGATCCTTAGAGCCCTTTTCCATAGCCTCGAGCGAGCCCATGCCACGATAAGCCTTGTACTTGCGCCCGTTGAAGATGATTGTGTCGCCTGGCGATTCCTCAACACCGGCAAACATGCCGCCGAGCATCACCGAATAGGCACCTGCAGCCAGGGCCTTGACAATGTCGCCCGAATAGCGAATACCGCCATCGGCAATCAATGGCACGCCTGTGCCCTCGAGAGCCTTGGCCACCTCATAGACAGCACTCAATTGCGGCACACCGATGCCGGCAATAATGCGTGTGGTGCATATCGAGCCAGGGCCAATGCCAACCTTTACAGCGTCGGCACCGTTATCTACAAGATACTTGGCAGCCTCGCCCGTTGCAATGTTGCCAACCACGACATCAACCTGCGGGAACGACTCCTTCACCTGATGCAGCGTGTTGACAACGCCCTTGCTGTGGCCATGGGCCGTGTCGATGACAATGGCGTCGACTCCGGCATCGACGAGTGCCTCGGCACGCTGGAGACTGTCGGCCGTGACGCCTATGCCGGCAGCAACGCGCAAGCGGCCCAGGGCATCTTTGCAGGCATTGGGCTTGTCTTTGGCTTTGGTGATGTCCTTGTAGGTCACCAGTCCTATGAGCTTGCCTTCCTTGTCAACAACTGGCAATTTCTCAATTTTATAGGTTTGGAGTATTTTGGCAGCTTCCTCAAGGTTGGTGGTTGAATTGGTCGTGACAAGATGGTCCTTGGTCATCACCTCATCGATTTTGCGCTCCATGTTGTCTTCAAAACGCAGGTCACGATTGGTGACAATGCCCACCAGTTTCTTGTTTTCATCGACCACAGGGATTCCTCCTATGTGATACCCCTTCATTATCTTGAGGGCATCAATGACACGGCTGCCACGCTTGATGGTTACAGGGTCATAGATCATGCCGTTTTCGGCACGTTTCACAGTGTGCACTTGACGAGCTTGCTCGTCGATGCTCATGTTCTTGTGTATAACGCCGATGCCTCCCTCGCGAGCAATGGCAATGGCAAGTCCCGATTCGGTCACAGTATCCATAGCTGCCGAAATCAGTGGCACGTTCAACGTGATATTGCGAGAAAAACGGGTCTGCAATTTCACGTCTTTAGGCAACACTTCAGAGTAAGCAGGAATAAGGAGGACATCGTCAAAGGTGAGTCCTTCCATTTTTACACGATCAGCAATAAATGACATATATATAGTTGTTAAAAAAATGAATTCCCAATGCCAGGAAGCAGTTCAAGGCTACATTATAGCGAGTGACACTGCATCATTTATTGCGCACAAATTTACACATTTTTCTGGGAATTACCATAGGCCAAACTTAAATTTTACTGCACATGCACACACTTTTTACGCACTACCGCCCTGTGACACAAAGCACAAGGCGGGTCCAACCTGAGACGAAGATGCGCAATAAGCCATTTGGGAGTATAATAAATAACAGCATAATGGCGTTTTAAACAAAAAAGAAGCGTTATGAAAGTATTGTTGATCAACGGCAGCCCGCATGTGAAAGGATGCACGGCCACTGCACTCGAAGAGGTTGCCCACACCTTGAATAAATGTGGCATCGATACCAAGACATCGTGGATAGGTGCACGCCCCATTTCGGGCTGTGTCGCGTGCAACCAATGCCGAACGACGGGACAATGCGTATTTAACAACGACATGGTCAATATCGTAGCTGCCGAGGCGAGTGAGTGCGACGGCTTTGTCTTTGGCTCCCCCGTGTATTATGCCAGCCCCAATGGCACGTTGCTCTCATTTATGGACCGCTTGTTTTATTCGGCAGCCGAAAAGCTGGAGTTCAAGCCTGCAGCGTGCATAGTAAGCTGTCGCCGTGGCGGCGCTACGGCATCATTTGACGTCATCAACAAGTATTTTTCAATCAACAACATGCCCATTGTCACGTCGCAATACTGGAACCAGGTGCATGGCAACACTCCCGACGAGGTGAGGCAGGATGCCGAAGGCTTGCAGACCATGCGCGCACTGGCACGCAACATGGCATGGATGCTCAATTGCATAGAGGCTGGAAAGGCTCGAGGGTTGAATCATCCAGAGCTGGAGCCATGGCAGAACACCAACTTCATAAGATGAACTTGTGCACACCGCTTGGCGTGTATACCCCCAGCATACACGATTCACCCCCCCCCTCCTTCGACCGTAAAGCTCGGGAAGGAGGATTTTTTCTTGCAATTCTGAGCTATTGCTTGCCAAAATTCCGTAATTTTGCAGAAAAAATACACACAACAAGATTACAACAGCAAGCAAATGCACTTCACAATACAATCTCAATCTATAAAGCTACTCTCGGGAGCATTGATATTTTTGGCAATTGCCCTCACGCTTGCGAGCAGCTGCACGGGCAGCTCTCGTCACTCCAAGGGCAAATCGGGCGACACTGCCGCCAAAGCACAACAGGAAGCGCCGTTCTATTTCGACGACTATCAAGATGTACAGCTCGCCGCGGCACAGAAATGGGGCATCACTCCCATAGCCAGCCGCGACACTGATTTCACCAAGATTCCCCAACTGGAGAAAATCGAGTCGTGCGACCTGTACACCGTCGAGTACTTGTCGCACTCGGTTCCCTACCTCACCCACCACGCCAAGGCACTGCTCGACACGATTGCCAAGGCCTTTCAGGACTCGCTGGCAGCCCGTCATGTGAGAATCGAAAAAATCATTGTCACCTCGGTCACGCGCACCATGGACGACGTGAAGCGCCTGCAACGCGTCAACAGCAATGCCGTATCACAATCGTCGCACTGCTACGGCACCACATTTGACATAGCGCACAACAATTTCTATGCCGTAAACAAAGAGGGGGAAGAGCTACCCTATAGCGAGCAGAAACTGATATTAGGCCACGTGCTCTACAGGCTGCGCATGCAACACAAGTGCTGGGTGCTCGTCGAGGAGCGGCAACCGTGTTTCCACGTCACAGTGAATTACTGACATTGTGTGTGTGTCCTCGAAATAACGCGAGGCAAGCAGAAAACTGCACAGCTGCGCTCAGGCATCACTATCCTGCTGTGGCTTGACCAGCAACGCGCTCAACTCATACAGAATGTAAATGGGCATGAACACGATGGCGAGTGTGAAGGGATCGCCAGTGGGAGTGATGACTGCGGCCAGGACGAGCAAAACCACTACCGCGTGCCTGCGGTATTTCTTGAAAAAATCCCGATGCAGAATACCAAACTTGCCTAAAACCCATGCCAGCAATGGGAGTTCAAACACAAGCCCCATGATAAAAATCATCATGAGGAAAGTGTCCATGTAACTGTCGAGCGAAATCTGGTTGGGGACCATCTGGCTCACATGATAGTCGGCAAGGAACCTCAAGGTAATAGGGAAAACAATGAAATACCCCACCATCACCCCGAGCAGAAACATCACGAGGCCCAACCCGAAAGCTATCTCAAAGCCACGTTTCTCATTGGGATACAGTGCAGGGCTTACAAAGGTCCATAGCAGGTAGAGCAAAACAGGAAAAGTGAGCACCAGTGCAAACCAGAAGGCCGACGACATGTGAATGAAAAATTGAGACGCCAGCTGAATGTTGATCAGGTGCACTTGAAATCCCTGAGTGGAGAAGTCGGGAACAAAAGGCAAACCCGCTGTGATTTTTTCGAAAACACGGTATAGTATAAAATCTCCCCTGCACGGCGCCAGAATCACATTGTCAAAAATCTGGGGCATGAAAACAAAAAGCACACATGTTGCGACCACCAGCACAACAATCATCTTGATGAGCACAGCACGCAATGCATCGAGGTGATCCCATAGCGACATCTCCTCGAGCGTTCCCTTACCCTGGTCTTGAGTCATTGCTATTTTTCAGGTATCTTTTTTCCCTGGTTGGAAGATTCCTTTTTGCCGTCGATGGGGTCGGCATTCTTTATTTCCTCTTCCACCTCATTCATGCCTTGCTTGAAGCTTTTCACGCCCTTGCCCAGGCCACGCATGAGCTCGGGTATCTTTTTGCCGCCGAACAACAGCAACACAATAAGCACGATTACAATGATCTCTCCCGTGCCGAGATTGAATAACAATAATATAGAATTCAACATATCGTTTTCGGTCTTTATTTTTTACAAAGGTAATGAAAAATTACGGCAACTCACAGTTGCATTCGGCAAAAAACATCCACTTTCCACACTTTACCACTCACAATCGCCCCCTTACACTTGCAACCTGGAAACGATAAACTCGACAACAGCATTTGTAACACTCACTTTTATTTCGTATAATTGCAAACAAAAAAAATGACACGATGAAGAAGATTTTGTTTATAATAGGCTCATTGCGCAAGGCGAGCTTCAATCGAGAAGTGAGTGAACTGGTCAAAAACATGCTCAAGGGCAAAGCTGAAGTGACCGAACTGGACTATTCAAGCGTGCCGCTCATCAACCAGGACATCGAATATCCCGCACCACAAGCAGTTGCCGAGATGAGGCGTGTTGTGGCCGATGCCGACGGCGTGTGGATATTTTCGCCAGAATACAACTACTCCTATCCAGGCCACGTCAAGAACATCATCGACTGGCTGTCGCGCCCCGTAGACCCTGCCTGCCGCACAGCCCCCACTGTGCTCGCCGGAAAGAAATTCACAATAACGGGAGCCGGGGGGAAGGGAGCCACTGCCGCCTGTCGAAAACAACTCACCACATTGTTGACAGCATTGAAGGCCGACGTGATGGTCGAGGGGCAGACAGGCATTGCCCTCAATCTTGAGGCTTGGACCGAAGGGCGCATGATACTCACCGAGACGCAGAAGTCGCAACTGGCTCAACAAGCTGGCCGTTTCCTCAACTACATGGAAGCATAACCGATGCCTACACACTGCATCACCGGCCGACTGCCGACGCTGCACAAATGCCATTGTGAAGCGGCAACTGCCAGAAAACGCAGCACAGAGGAGCATGCATGAAAAAACTCCAGTTTAATGTAACTGGAGTTTTTTGATTTCATGCCTTCTGTGCTTGCCAGCAATCAAGGCCCTGCTTAATAAAATTGTGTGTTTCTCTAAGAAAAAGTTAGTGAATGTTTGAAGCTTTATTGTTGCAGCGAAAATTGTTTTATTACGAATTTTGTAAATGTGACAATTTTCAGAGCAATAAGTTTAACTCGAGACAAAACGTTTAACGTTTATTAATCAACTTTGCACAAATAAACACTGCATTTAACACACTACCCAAACAAGTATCTGAAGGCCTCCTCCACCTTGGATACTTCTATAAGCTTGATTTTGAAATCGCTTGAGTGAAGGCCACGCGTATTGTTTGCCGGGATTATGATACTCTCAAAACCCAGTTTCTCGGCTTCGCCTATGCGCTGGTCGATGCGAGTGATCTGCCTGATTTCACCCGAGAGGCCCACCTCGCCACTCATGCATATTCCCTTGTTGATGGGCATGTCGACGTTGCTCGAAAGTATTGCACATATCACGGCCAGGTCGAGTGCAGGGTCGTTGACCTTGAGACCGCCAGCAATATTCAAGAAAACATCCTTCTGCGCGAGCTTGAAGCCCACGCGCTTTTCCAGCACGGCAAGCAGCATGTTCATCCTGCGCTGGTCAAAGCCTGTGACCGAGCGCTGAGCAGTCCCGTAGGCAGCAGTACTCACCAGCGCCTGAGTCTCGATCAAGAAGGGGCGGGCGCCGTCGATAGTGACACCAATCGCCGTGCCCGACAGGGCCTCGCCGTGCAACGAGAGCAGCATTTCGCTGGGATTGGTGACCTCGCGCAGCCCGTCTTCTTTCATTTCATATATTCCGATTTCGCTGGTGTTGCCAAAGCGATTCTTGATGCTGCGCAAGATGCGATACATGTAATGCCGGTCGCCCTCAAATTGCAATACAGCATCGACGATGTGCTCCAGCACCTTAGGGCCAGCAATGCTGCCCTCTTTGTTGATGTGCCCTATCAATATCACGGGGGTGTTGGTCTCCTTGGCATAGCGCAAGAATGTGGCAGCACATTCCCTCACCTGGCTCACACTGCCAGCCGCCGACTCGAGCTGGTCGCTGGCAATCGTCTGGATTGAGTCAACTATAATCAAATCGGGCTTGTTGGCCTTGATGCTGGCAAAGATGTTGTCGAGCGAGGTTTCGCACAGCAGGTAGCACTCACAATCCATTTTCCCGCCCGCGATGCGGTCGGCCCTCATGCGCAACTGCTGCGGGCTCTCCTCTCCCGAGATATAGAGCACCTTGCGAGAGCGAATGCGAAGCACGTTTTGCAACACCAGCGTCGACTTGCCGATGCCAGGCTCACCGCCAATCAAGATGATAGAGCCTGGGACAAGGCCGCCGCCGAGCACCCGGTCGAGCTCGGCACTGGGCAACTTGATGCGAGGCATTTCCTCGGTCTTGATTTCACTTATCTTGATTGGCACCGCAGGAGTCTGGCCGCTGCCCGCGTCGCCGAGCAAAGCACCATGCTTCCCCTTGGGCGCCACAGGCTCTTCCACATAGGTGTTCCATTCCCCACATGCGGGGCAGCGCCCAATCCATTTGGGCGACTCGGCGCCGCAATTCTTGCAAAAATACATTGTTTTCACTTTAGCCATAGCACACATTCATAGTTTTAAGAATCACACCAAGTTGTTGCGTCTAAACTCGCTGATAGTGATTGCTGCAGCTATACCCACATTGAGCGACTCGCTGGTGCGGCCGGTATGTGGCCATGCAGGAATGAGCAACCGCGAGGTCACCTGCTGGGCGACGGCGCTGCTTATTCCCCGCCCCTCATTGCCAAACACTACAAATCCCTTGTTGTCAAGCTTTGTTGCATAGATGTTCTCGCCATCGAGAAACGTTCCCCAAACGGGCAGGTCGGGGTACTGCCCAAAAAGCTGCAGCAAGTCGCAGTAGTGAACCTTGACACGAGATATCGCACCCATCGTTGCTTGAACTGTCTTGTGATTGAAAACATCGACCGTGCCAATGCTGGCAAACACATTGGTGATGCCATACCAGTCGGCCAGCCTCATAATAGTGCCCAGGTTGCCTGGGTCCTGAATGTTGTCGAGCACGATGTTGAGGTTGTTTTCAACTGCGTCGCTGTCGATGCTGGAGTCAGGCAACCGATACACGGCAATCACATCGCTTGGGTTGCTGAATTGCGACATGCGAGACATGTGCTGATTGCTGGCAATCACAATCTTGTCATACATCGATGCATTGGCCATGCGGTCGTGCCAGGCACGCGTGCATATGAGCCAGCGACAATCAAATGCCCCCCACGTGTCTCTCACGCATTTTGTTCCCTCGGCCACAAACAGGCCCTCTTGATCGCGATATTTTTTTACAGCAAGCGATCTCACAACTTTAATGATACTGTTGTTGATGTCTATCATATCTATCTCGTAATCTCAAAATCGTTATTATACAATCAACGGCAAAATCCAAAATATTATTATAATGACAATCGTCCCAATCATGCCCACTATGTTCTGAAACCTGCGGCTGGGCCGGCGGTGAGCAACCATCTCATAGATGCAAAAGGCCGCCGCTCCCCCATCAAGTGGATATATAGGGATAAGGTTGAGCACAAACAATCCTATGGAGAAAGATGCCAGAGTGGTGAGAAACGGGTGGGCGTGCATGCTGCTGAGCACACACACGCGGTAGCTGTCGTGAGAAAACGGAATCGTGTACCGGGCTTTAAGCCCCATCGCACCAGCCATGCTATAGACCACACCCTTAACCTGGTTGATGACCATGTCGGCAATGAGCCTTGCCGACTGACGGGCGGTTATGGTCACATGCACAACGGGTTGTTGCGAGCCGGCTTTGGACTGGTAAACCATGAAATAGGCATTAGGGTCGCGGCGGCTACTCTTATAGACACTTTTCAAAGAAGCAGGGATGGATATGTCGAGAGTGTCGGTGTGATTTCTCAATACTGTTACTGTTTTGGCGTTGAGCATCTCATTGATCTCATCGTCGGTGAGATAATGCAGTGGGCGGTTGTCGGCCCTGAGGGGAATGTCGCCATTTCTAAAACCTGCAAGTTGAGCAAGCGAGCTGAAGTACATCCCGTCGCGGTTGGCAACATAGGGAGTAATTTCATAATCGGTGGTGAAAACGATTGCAGCCAGAATCGCAACAGCAGTGAGCAGATTGAAGGAAACTCCTGCTATGGCAATGAGCAACCTTGCCCAAGCAGGCTTGTTGCTATAATACCAACTGCGGCCGGGCGGTGTAACCATAATCTTGTTGCCTTGCTCATCGACATGCTCATAGGGCAACGGCTGATCCTCATAGACGGTGACCCCACCAAGGGGGAGCCAACCAATGGCATACTCGGTGTCGCGCCACGACGGTCGGCCGTCGGGGCGGGGATTGGGCTTAATCGAAAAAATCTTGCCAAAAAAAATTTGTATCTTGCTCACCCTGCACCCCAAAGCACGAGCCACCACATAGTGCCCGATTTCATGAACGAGCACAACAATGGTCAATATCAGCAGGATGAAGAGTATTCTCATATCGAAAAAAAACAATCAGCATTTCACCTAAGCACAAAGTCAACCCCTGTCATGAAATTGTGGCAGAAGTTGGCTTTTAGTTCGGTCGATTCATTCACCGCGATGTGTGTGACCACAACCGTAAACGCGCATGAGTACAGAGTGGGCTTAGTTTCCCATCTCACTTATAAACTTGATGCGCACAAGGCGTATCTCCTCTTCGGTATAGTCGGGGCCGAGTTCTTTCTCGGCTATCGAGATTTTGTCGGTATCACTTTCTTTGAAATAGTCAAAGATATCCCACATGTGATCTTCGTCCATGTTCTCCTCAAGATAGTAGTCGATGTTGATCTTGGTGCCAGAATATACAATCGACTCAATTTCATCCAGCAGTTCGTCAAAATCCAACCCTTTGGCTTGAGCAAGTGCATCGAGGTCGGTCTTGCGGTCAATGTTCTGAATGATGTCGATCTTGAAGCGGCTCTTGTTGGGCACCGTGCGAACCCTCAGATCCTCGGGGCGCTCAATCTCGTTCTCGTCGACATACTTCTTGATGACTTCAACAAACTCCTTGCCATAGCGCTTTGCCTTGCCTTGCCCCACGCCAGGAATGGTTTGCAACTCTTCAAGCGTCACAGGATAGGTCGTCGACATGGCTTCGAGCGACGGGTCTTGGAATATCACATAGGGCGGCAGCTCGTTTTGCCGGGCGATTTTCTTGCGCAAATCGCGAAGGATGCTATATAGTTCCTGGTCGAGAGCACCTGCCGCGCCACTGTGCATCTCGACTTCGCTGGTGTCGCTGAAATCACGGTCCTCGACCATGGTGAACGGTGTGGGATGCTGCAAGAATTTTCTTCCCTGGTCGGTGATTTTGAGCAAACCGTAGTTCTCGATATCGCGAACCACATATCCAGCAATCACTGCTTGATTGATAATAGCATTGAGAAACTTGGCATCGTGCTGCTTCTCGCACCCGAACTCTTCGATTTTGTCGTGCTGATACGACTTAATCTCGGTGGTGGGTTCACCAAGCATGACCTTGATAACATAATTGGCCTTGAACTTTTCCCTAAGCGCCAAGATTGTTTCGATCAAAGCGCACAGCTCGTCGGTAGCCTCGATGCGCTTGCGTGGATGCAGGCAGTTGTCGCAGTTGCCGCAATTATCCTCGGTATACTCCTCGCCGAAATAATGCAGCAACGACTTGCGACGGCACACCGACGACTCGGCATAGGCCGCAGTTTCCTGAAGAAGCTGCTTGCCTATTTCCTGCTCATTAACAGGCTTGCCCTGCATGAACTTCTGCAACTTGATCAAGTCCTTCTGGGCATAGAAGGTGATGCATTGTCCCTCTCCACCGTCGCGGCCAGCACGGCCAGTCTCCTGGTAATACCCCTCAAGACTCTTGGGAATGTCGTAGTGTATCACAAATCTCACGTCGGGCTTGTCGATACCCATGCCAAAGGCAATAGTGGCCACGATCACGTCGATTTCGTCTTTCAGGAAGGCGTCTTGGGTGGCACTTCGCGTGGCACTATCCATGCCTGCATGATAGGGTTTGGCTTTTATATTGTTGACCTGCAACGTTTTGGCCAAGTCTTCAACCTCTTTGCGACTCAGGCAGTAGATGATGCCCGATTTACCTTCCATCGACTTGATATAGCGTATGATTTCCTTGTCGACATCGGCCATCTTGGGACGCACCTCGTAGTAAAGGTTGGGGCGGTTGAACGATGACTTGAAAACCTGCGCGTTCTGTATATCAAGGTTCTTCATGATGTCGTGCTGAACCTTGGGCGTGGCTGTTGCAGTCAAAGCAATGACAGGACGACGACAAATCTCATTGATGATGGGCCTGATGCGACGGTACTCAGGGCGGAAGTCGTGTCCCCATTCCGAAATGCAATGGGCCTCGTCGATAGCATAGAACGATATCTTCACACCCTTGAGAAACTCGATATTTTCTTCTTTGGTGAGCGACTCGGGCGCCACATAGAGCAATTTGGTCTTGCCTGCGAGGATATCCTCTTTCACCCTGTTGATTTCCATCTTGTTGAGCGACGAGTTCAAGAAGTGAGCAATCCCGTCGTCTTCACTGTGCATGCGCATTGCATCGACCTGGTTCTTCATCAAGGCGATGAGCGGCGAGATAACGATGGCCGTGCCCTCCATTAGCAATGACGGCAATTGGTAGCACAACGACTTACCCCCTCCCGTAGGCATAAGCACGAAAGTGTCGTTCTCGTTCAGGAGATTTAAGATAATCTCTTCCTGGTTGCCCTTGAAAGTATCAAAACCGAAGTATCTTTTCAGTACTGTCGTAATTTTTTTCTTGTCAGTCATTGATATGTAAGTTAACAGGTATCGTATTTAGACACAAATATAATAAAATAGAATGAAACACACAAATTTTGTTTCATTCTATAAAAAGTAATTATAAAAGATAGAATACAGGAATAAATCAGCTCGCGTCTTTCAAGTATTCTAAGCTGGATTTCTCGAGTTCTTGCTTGGCATAGTCGAGTGTAACTGTGAATTTTTTCTTTCGCGATGACGGGGCCTTGTACATGGCGTCGATCATGATGGTCTCAAATATCGACCGAAGTCCCCGTGCCCCCAGCTTGTACTCGATGGCCTTGTCGACGACATATTCCAGCACCTCGCGAGGCACCTGCAGGTCGATACCGTCCATGGCAAACAGCTTTTGATACTGCTTGACAATAGCGTTTTTGGGCTCGGTGAGAATGCGCAGCAGCGCATCGCGGTCGAGTGGCTCAAGGTTGGTGAGAATGGGCAATCGGCCTATGATTTCAGGAATCAGGCCATAGGATCTCAAGTCTTGAGGTGCCACAAAATGCAGCAGCTTCTCTTGCTCGACACGCCTCACCTTGCTGTTGGCGCCATAGCCCACAACATGGGTGTTGAGGCGCTGGGCAATCTTGCGCTCTATGCCCTCAAAGGCTCCGCCGCATATAAACAAAATGTTCTTGGTGTCGACGGGGATCATTTTCTGCTCTGGATGCTTGCGGCCGCCTTGAGGGGGCACGTTCACAATCGAACCCTCGAGCAGCTTGAGCAAGCCCTGCTGCACGCCCTCGCCGCTCACGTCGCGGGTGATCGACGGGTTGTCGCCCTTGCGGGCGATTTTGTCGATTTCGTCGATAAAGACGATGCCTCGCTCGGCCTCTTTCACATTGTAGTCACAAGCCTGAAGCAGCCTTGTGAGGAGCGACTCGATATCCTCGCCCACATAGCCCGCCTGCGTGAGCACTGTGGCATCGACAATAGCGAAAGGCACTTTCAAGAGCTTGGCAATTGTCCTGGCCAGCAGTGTCTTTCCTGTGCCGGTGGGGCCTACCATGATGATGTTGGACTTTTCGATTTCTACATCATCGTCGGTTTTCTTCTGCACAAGACGCTTGTAGTGGTTGTAGACGGCAACCGAGAGGTACTTCTTGGCCTCGTCCTGCCCTATCACATACTCGTCAAGATATTCCTTTATCTGCTCGGGTTTAGGCAATGAGCTGATATCCAGCTCAGGCACCGACGCCTCGGCCATCTTGCCCAGATACTCCTTGGCAAGCTCGTTGGCACGCTCGGCACACTCGTTGCATATGCATCCGTTAAGGCCGGGCATGAGCAGTTGCACCTCACGCTCGCTGCGGCCGCAGATGCTGCACCTCATAGTTTCTTTTTTCGCCATGCTTACTTTGCCTTTTCAAGAACCTTGTCGATCATGCCATACTTCAATGCCTCGTCCGACGTCATCCAGTAGTCGCGGTCGCTGTCGGCATACACCTTGTCATAAGGCTGCCCCGAGTGCTCGCTGATGATGGTGTACAGCTCCTTCTTGAGCTTAAGGATTTCGCGCGAGGTGATTTCAATGTCCGAGGCCTGGCCTTGAATGCCGCCCATGGGCTGATGTATCATCACGCGAGAGTGCTTGAGAGCAAAGCGCTTGCCCTTCTGGCCTGCAACCAACAGCACTGCAGCCATCGATGCTGCCATGCCGGTGCAAATGGTCGACACATCGCTTTGAATATATTGCATGGTGTCGTATATGCCCAGTCCGGCATAGACCGATCCGCCAGGAGAATTCACATAGATCGAGACATCCTTGCCCGGGTCGGCCGAGTCGAGATAAAGCAGCTGGGCTTGAATCACATTGGCTGTATAGTCGTCGACTTGGGTGCCTAAGAATATGATGCGGTCCATCATGAGGCGTGAAAACACATCCATCTGAGCCACATTGAGCTTGCGCTCCTCGATGATTGTGGGACTGATATAACTGTCGCTCACTTGACTTGTGTACTCGTCGAGTGCAAGACCGTTCATTCCAAGATGATGAACGGCATAATTTCTGAAATCGTTGTTCATTGTTAAAACCATTTTGAATAAATGAGAATTGGCAATAATTGTGCCAAAATACGAGCAAGAGAGCGGCATCGACTACAATGACCGCTCTCTGTGCTGTTTAATATATGCTTATCGCTCAGCTGGTGAAGTGACAAGATTTATTTCTTGTCGGCCTCAAAGAGCTTGTTGAACTCTTCGGCAGTGACATTCTTCTCGTCGATGCCCACAGCATTCTTTACGGCAGCAAACACTTTGTCCTCCATAGCGCGGTTGGTGATGTCGTTGCTGTATTCAGGCTTCTCAAGCAGCTGATGAGCATACTTGTCGATGACATCGTCGGGGAGGTTGCCCATGCCATATTGAGCAAACTGCTGTGCGGCATAGAAGCGTGCAAGGCGCAGCTTGTCTTCGTTCTCCACCTTCACATCATAGTTGCGAGCCACTTTCTCCTTGATGAGCTGCCACTCAAGCTGCTTCTTGGCAGTGGGCCACTCTTCTTCAATCTTCTTCTCGTCGGCGTCCTTGTTTTGCGCAAGCAGGAAGCGTTTCAAGAAAGCCTCGGGCAACTCAAGCTCGCCCACTTTCTTGCGCAACACGCGCTCGGCATCAAGAGTGAAGCGATAGTTGCTGTCGTTTTTCAACTGATTGGCAATCATCTCTTTCACCTTCTCGGTATACTCTTTTTCATCTTTGGCTACGTCCTTGCCCAGAACGTTGTCGAAGAATTCCTGATTCATCTCGGCAAGCTCATCGACGAGAATCTCGGTGATTGTGAACTTGAAGTCGCTCTTCACCTCGGCGTCTTTGGTGTCGAGGTTGAGCGTAGCGGCCAGCTCGTTCACGTTACCATCAACGGCTTTGTAGGGATTGTAGACAACCTCCTCGCCCACTTTCTTGCCCACAAATTTCTTCTTTTCTTCCTCATCCTTAAAGTAGCGAGGCGAGACAACGGCTTTTTCAACCTTGATGCCATCTTCTTTCACGGTGCCGTCGGGATTGAGCTCGGCCAGCGAGCCTCTTAACACCGACTCCTCGTTGGACACCTCACCAGGCACTTGCTTGCCGAAGCGCTTGCGATAGGCCTCGTTCTGCTTGTCGAGCATGTCCTGGCTCACCTCGATGTTATAGTAGGGAATCTTAACACGCTTGTCGAGTTTCAATTCAAATTCCGGAGCCAGGCCGAGATCAAACTTGAAAGAAAACTCCTTGTCTTTTTTCAAGTCAACCTTGGTGTCGTTGCTCACCATGGGCTCACCCAGGATATCGATCTTGTTGCTCACGATGTAGTCGGTGAGAGCTTTGCTCAACTTTTTATCTATAACGTTGGCCATCACCTGGTCTCCGTAGAATTTCTTCAGCATGCCAAAGGGAACATGGCCCAGGCGGAAACCCTTGATAGGACGAGTGCGCCCAATTTCGTTCAGTTCCTTTTTAACGTCGTTTTGATAGTCATCTTCAGTAAATGATATTGTGAGCGTTGCGTTCACATTATCAATTTTGTCAAGTGTTACGTTCATCTTTTGTGATAAAGTATTATTGTAATTTATGTATTATTCTATAATTAAGCACATTCGGCTTTAGCAAGTGCAAAATTACATTTAATCTATTCTTTTAACAAATTTCATTCCAAATTTTTTGTTATTTTATGGTTTCAGGGGCGGCAACGGATTCCATAAGCAAGTGCAAAGTTACGCTATTTTTTCTTCAATCATGTCTTTGGGCTTGCGAAATCTCTTTCTTGGCCTGTTGTTTATTTTTTCGATGATGCTCTTGACATATAGCCTTGAAATACCCCTAAAGTCCGTCTTCTTCGGAATATATTGCCTGATGAGCCCGTTCATGTTCTCGAAGGATCCCTTCTCCCACGAGCAGTACGGATGTGCGAAATAAACTTTCGTGTTAAGTTCCCTCGCAATGATTTCGTGTGCGGCAAACTCCGGCCCGTTGTCTGTCGTTATCGACCTTACAGGCAGACCGCTCTCCCGTATGAGCCGTACCACGGCATATGCCAGTGGAACGGCCTGCTTTCCCGTATCGAGTTTCTCCATGAGCATAAAGCAGCTCTTCCTCTCCACCAGAGTAACGATGGCACCTATGCCTTCCTTTCCGACGATGGTGTCCATCTCCCAGTCTCCTATGGTCTGTCCATAGTCCGTTTCCGGTCTTTTGTCAATGGAGAGCCGGTTGGGGATATGCGTCTTGGTGGTAAGCAAGGACTTTTGCCTTGGTCTGCCTCCATGCCTGAGGTGCTTTCGGATGTTGTCCCCGTAATGTGGGGAAAGGGCCGCTATCCAGTTGTATATGGTTGACTTGGACACCGTGATGCCCTCTTTCTTGCCAAGCCATCCGGCGACTTCCTCCGGCGACCACGGAGGCCGAGCCTGTCGACAAACTCATCAGCTATAAAGACACCCAGTAGCTCCTCAAGGTCGGTAACCACTACTATGCCTTCAATCAGGGCCCGATGGGGCCGGGCTATATCCCTGCTAACCTGCAAGGTCAGAAAGCCATGATGCAGGCCGACGGTAAGAACTTCAAACAGGAGGCTGTGGCGCTCGTGCTGCCGCAGTCTACGGCGCAGGATAATGTGGCCTCAGCGGCTGTCAGCGTCATGTGGGACGGTACCACGGCACATATCATCCGCCGGAATAGCATCAGTGGGGCTCCTAAGGAACACTTCTCGTTCGATCTGCCTACCACCGAGCAGCTCACCAATGAATATGCTGACCAGATGGGTCATTCCTTCTTCCGCTATGGCGATGACTGGACGAAGAAAGAAAAACGGTCACTGGAAGAGACTATCAGTAAACAAAAAGAGCAGCAAAAGGACATCTTCAAGGATGAGGTGAACGACTTCCTTGGTGAGGATCCGCTGTCTGTGGATAGCTTCTCCATCGGTACCTTAGGTATCAATGAGCCGTATGCCCCCATGCACTATATGGTGGCTTACAGCCAGAACGGTCTGGTGAAGAAAGCAGGGCCCAACCTTATTCTCGCCATCGGCAAGCTGATAGGCGACCAGCTGAAGATAGAAGGCCGTGACCGCAAGCGCACCGTTGATGTGGTACGCACGGCACCTGTCACCTATAGCTATCAGCTTAACGTCCAGCTGCCTCAGGGCTATAAGGTGTCTAAGGATGCCCTCGCCGCGCTGAACACCTCGGTTAGCAACGCTGCTGGGCGCTTCGTCTCACGCGCGTCGGCATCGGGTGACATCATTGTCATCAAGGTGGAGAAGGTATACAACCACTGTGTAGAGCCTGTGGCCAACTGGCAGCAGCTGCTCAGCATTGTCGATGCCGCCTATAACTTCACACAGAAGCAGATTGTGGTGAAGCGATAGGGAAGGGACGTCTTTCCGAATTTTAACAAGAAGCGGGCAGCTTGCTTACTCTACGGCAAGCTGCTCGCTTTTGTCTTTAAGGAATGTGAATCCTGGAGCAGTTCGTGTGCGTGTGACCTTATCTGGCTAAGAAACAGCAGAAGCTGACAGAAGCTATTTGTCCGTCGGGCAAGCTTGGGGATTTTGTGTCACCCGTTCTATCTTTCTTGTCCGGACCACGAGCGGTACTATCTCCACAAAGACGTTGCTTGTGCTCAGGCCCATTGCCTTAGGAGCGCTTTGCTTGAGATGGTGCACAAGATTATATATGGTCATGATGAAACGTGCCTTGGGGGTGAACACGTTGAACTCAGCATATACTCGCTTGATAAATACAAAGATGAAGTTACCCGCCACATGATGGCGGCGCAAGGAGTCGTAGCCGCTCTCAAGTGCAAACTTGCCATTTCCAACCTGGTCCTCAATGACCTGTCGGAGATAGAGGTTGACATAGGGTTGCACGCGGAAGCCTAAGTGGAGATTGATACGGTAGAGAGTGCCCGGTATCAGTTCGTAGAAGTCATAGCTGCGCTCATTGGGCGTGTCTTCGTAATCGGTATGCAGTAAGATATAGTGGTCGGCACGCATGGGATGCTTGTTGATGATGGAGTAGAGCACCTTCTGCTCCACATCGTATTTACCACAGAACCGGCTCATATACACGATGTTGGTGGCAAACTTGGAAATAGAGCTATCGGACTTGATATCCGACAGCACATCATAGTACTTTCTGATGTCGCGACGTTCCACAAAGGTGTTTCTAATCTTGTCGACGTTGAACCACACGTACATCACCAGACAGATGGTTCCGGCCAGTAGCATGGTTACCCAGCCGCCGTGCATGAACTTAGCTAAGTTGGCAACAAAGAAAATGCCCTCTAAGACTACAAAGAAGCCGATGACAGGAATCACCATGCTCCACGGCATTTTGTTTTGTTTAAGATAGCAGCCTAATAGTAAGGTTGTCATCAGCATCGTCACCGTGATAGCCAGTCCGTAGGCTGCTTCCATATTGCTGGAAGTCTGGAAAAACAGGATGACTATGATGCACAGCACGTAAAGGCTGATATTGATAAACGGTATGTACAACTGTCCTTTGATATCGGTAGGATACTTGATGTGCTGCCGCGGCCAGAAATGGAGGTTCATCGCCTCACTAAAGATAGTAAACGACCCGCTGATCAATGCCTGACTGGCCACGATAGCCGCAATTGTAGCCATTGTGATACCCACGGGTAGGAAAGCATGCGGCATAATGGCATAGAAAGGATTCGTGCCGGGAGCAAACTGTCCGGCATGGGCGATGATCCACGCACCCTGACCGAGATAGTTGCAGATGAGCATAGTCTTGACAAAGGCCCAGCTCACTCGGATGTTATGCTTGCCACAATGCCCCAAATCGGAATAGAGTGCCTCGGCACCGGTCGTACAGAGAAACACGGCACCCAGAATGAGAAACCACTCCGGGCTGGTGGCTAAGAGGTGTACGGCATACCAAGGATTGAAAGCCTTGAGTATCACCCAGCTGTCACTCACATGCGTAAGTCCCAATATGCCAATCATAGAGAACCATAACAACATCAATGGTCCGAAAAGCTTGCCAATGGCACTGGTACCATACTGCTGGATGAAGAACAGCACCGTGAGGATGGCTATGGCAATAGGGATGACAGGTGTGGAAGGCTCGTAAGTGCGCAGACCCTCTATGGCTGAAAGGACCGTGATGGATGGCGTAATCACTCCGTCGGCAACGAGGGTGCTCGCCCCGATGATGGCAAGGAGATAGAGCCATGCACTGCCATGCTTCCTCACCAAGGCATAGAGTGCCAGGATGCCACCCTCTCCGTTGTTGTCTGCTCGCAGTGCCAGTACAACGTATTTTAATGTTGTCTGGAAAGTGAGTGTCCAGATGATACACGACACCGCGCCTATAATGTAGTCGGAAGTCACAGCGGAGGTGGCACCGACTATTGCTCTCATCACATAGAGTGGTGACGTTCCTATGTCGCCATAAACGATGCCTAAAGTCACTAACAATCCCATCACACTGAGTCGATGGGACGTCTTTCCCGAAGAAACTATCTTTGAAGTCATAAATATTATCCTAGAAATGGGTGCAAAATTACTAAAAGCATGCTAGATTGCTTTACATTACACAATATTATTTAGAATAATTAACCCAGCTTCAAGACGCGGCGGATTCCATAAGCAAGTGCAAAGTTACGCTATTTTTTCTTCAATCATGTCTTTGGGCTTGCGAAATCCGTTTTTCTTTCTTGGCCTGTTGTTTAATTTTTCGATGATGCTCTTGACATATAGCCTTGAAATACCCCTAAAGTCCGTCTTCTTCGGAATATATTGCCTGATGAGCCCGTTCATGTTCTCGATGGCTCCCTTCTCCCACGAGCAGTACGGATGTGCGAAGTAAACTTTCGTGTTAAGTTCCCTCGCAATGATTTCGTGTGCGGCAAACTCCGGCCCGTTGTCTGTCGTTATCGACCTTACAGGCAGCCCGCTCTCCCGTATGAGTCGCACCACAGCGTTTGCCCGGTGTCCTGGCCTTATGCCGTTTGACTTTCAATACGGCCGTACGTGCGTCATAAACGCCTTTAGCATTAGAAATACGCCTTCGCTCACGAGAAACCGTGCTTACTGACACACCAATAGTCTCGGCTATGAAACTAAGTGAGAATTTCTTTTGGAGTAGCACACTTATTGTGTATCTTTGCTCCGAGGTCAATTGTTTATACATTGCAATACAAAATTAATTAATCTTAGGGAGGGGGGCGAAAGTTCTTCTCCTTTTTTGTATTGCTTAAGTCATCCGCCAATGCTCTTTGGGGGCTTCGCGCCCCCAGCCGCAAGGCAAACCTCCGCGGTGCTTTTCATGGGTTAATGCACCTCAGAGTTTTGCACTTCTAATTGGAATTAGCACTTTATGGGAATGCGATGAAGATGGAGAGGGTTGCAATCATACAATTGGGCATACAAAGACCTCTGTATAATATCTTATAAAAAGGGACTGTGCCATTTCACACAATCCCTTTTTGAAAGAATTTTAATTAGTCTATATTGACTTCAGCTTTATAGCTCTGATAAATTTCTCCTCTATTATTGTATTTAAATAGAAAAGCCGAAATAACAGGCGATCCATAAATGCCAACCATTTTATCTTTTGGTAGGATGTCGCATCTTATCATTCCTTTATATGGCTCCGAAAAATTTGCTATATACATACAAGAATCACAAGTTTCAGGACCGAATATAGATAATAAAGCTTCAGAATATGTTGGAGCGTTCCAAATAAATTTTTTCTCTATTCGATAAGACCAGAGAATTTGTTTGGTCTGAGTATCAACCATATCTGAAAAAATTTCCCAATCAAGATCATAAATCGAATCTGAAACACACAGTTCTTTTGAATGGTAATAAACTTGCAGAATATCAAATGCCATATTTATAGCTCTCTGCTCATTTTTATTACCATAAATGATATTCTGAGCTGCTATCGTCAAAGAAGCCCCCAAAATGCACATCAAAAAGAATATTCTCATAATGATTCTCATTTTGTTTTAATATAATGAGCCTTTTTCCCCATGGAACTATTGTACTTCAACGAAGTTAAAGCCGATTCATTAAAAGGAATAATATTACCTTCTTTTGTATGGATCGCTTTATAATTTAACCTTTCTCCATAATTAAACCCTTGTTTGTTGAGTTCATTGCGGATTATATTCATGTTATCAACAACTGGTCCAGTTCCAAAAAGTTCTGTAGAATCATGATAGTCTCCACCTATTGTTGTATGATGAAGTTCATGTAAGAAGGTCATGCCAAAACCAAGCGTATTGCCATCTACACCAACAGCACCTTTAATCATGTTACTGATTTGCTCAAAACTGAGACCTATTTGAGTTCCAGATGTAACAGTACGTTTAGCATGGTAGGATACTTCTATCTCGGTTTTGTTGTCAATCATTTTTATCAAGAAATTCCTTGCAGTTTTACTTCCTGCATCTATTTCTTTTCCTTTTTTGTTGGTAATCCTATTAACAATAGGTTTTCCTTCATCATTTTTAGCATATTGCAACTTGTTATCCTTGTCCAAACTGAGTTGTAATCCCGTTTGAGAAGCCAAATCTTTTATTACAGACTGAGTTGTTGACAATTTAAGTTGTTCATCAGCCAAACGAACTTTTGTCATATCAATTTCCATACCTGTAGGATCTGTATATTTCAGCGGATTAGAAATAACATAACAATACGTTGACACATTGGAATATTTTTCCTCTTTGGGATCTATAGAAAGCCAAAGACTCAACCTCGGATCATAGTACCTCGCTCCATAGTAATACAATCCTGTCTCCTCATCCAATTCCTTGGCATTTAAGAGGTAAGGGGCGTTCCACATGTTGTTTCTCTCCTCGATGAACACCTCACCGAACGGCACATACTCAATGTGCTGCACCACCTCGCCATCAAGGTTGGTGATGTAACTACTGCTACCCAAATGGTCAGGGTGGTAGTAGAACTGCATCTTCTCGTATGTATCGCCCTCTTGGAAATTGTTCTTCATTGCTCTTGCCATTACACGTGCTTGCGCAGCCTCCAAGCTGCCGTCATTGCAGCAGAAGCCCTTGCCATCGACATAGTCGTTATTGTCATCACCATTGTACGGCACAGCAAAGGTAATGCAAATCGAGAGCAATACAAAATGAATTCATTTTAATTGCCGAGATGCAGCTTACCTTATCTAAAGGTTGCATAATTATCCTTGACAACCTGCAACTGCCCGGTATATTTAGCTTTATAATCAACAGACAAGCCGTCAGTATCGCTGCCAGCATACTGGATGCGGCGTGGGTCTGATCCGTAAGAGTCGAAGTCACCAATCTTGGAAACGACACGCTGACTACCGATATAGATGTGCTTGGTGTAACGTCCGCCTTGGTTGGCAACGAGGTAAGGAGACACATACAAAGAGAACTTGGCTGTGTTTGTGCGACCACGAGCAAACTCAGAGTTCACATAAACTTGGTCACTCTCGCCTGATGTCTTCACTGTGCGCTCACCATCAGCATCGTACCAATAGTTAGTCACGAAACCGTTGTCATCAGAAGCAAGGAGACGGTTCTCCTCATCCCATTTGAGCTTTCGTTCTGCGGTCTTCTCATCAGCCACGCCTTCCTTCTTTGTACGGCTTGTATTGACATAAACAAGATTACCATTGGCATCATACTCATAGGCATGATTGTTGTTCACATTCTCAGTCTCTGAAGGCGTCTCCTCCGTGCGGTAGTTCACATCATTCACATTGGCAAGCTGGAACTTCTTTCCTGTCTCTGTTCCATAGGTGTATGACAAATCATAACCTGCATTCAATGTGCCGTTGAACTGCACATTGTTCTGCGTGAGAATCTGACGATTCGATGTGATACGGTGCATGTTGTCGTAACCCATCGCAAGAGTATAACTTGCGGTCTTGTTGTCTGCACCAGTATAAGTACCAGTTGCACCAACAAGACGGTAGAGGGCATCGTATGTATAGGTATGCGCCATCTGTCCGCCAGCCTTGCCACTCTGTGGAACTGACGCACCATTTACAACGCTGAGCACATTGCTCACCGCATCGTATGTATAGGCATTGTCCATAATGGTGTTGCCACCACTGTTTACCGTGAGGTTATGCAATCTGCGACGCTGTGGGTCGTAAGTGTAGAAGGTCTCAGCACCGTTGCAATACTTCAAGTATGTGCGCTGCTCAAACTTGTCATAGCCAATCTTGCTTACATAATCGTAGCCGTATGACTTGTAGCCATGAACTTTTTCAAGCTGACCACCGAGATTGTAAGAGTAGGTGATTTTCTCCTCATCAGGATAAATCATCTCCAACAGACGGTTGTGGCTGTCGTAAGTCCATTGCGTCACGTAGGTTGCTATCGCCTGGTTAGGCACAATCATCGTGCGGCGAGTCTTCGTCTGAATGGTCTTCAAAGTCTTGCCACTACCATTGGCATGGGTAGCCTGCACGTTGTGAAGCGCATCGGTTACGGTAGTGGAGCAGATTCTGCAAAAGGGAATAAGTCAAAGATTCAAAGGGAAAAATCCTCTGATATTCCCTGCTGATTTTTAAGGCGGTTTGAAGCCTTGTCTTAATGTTATTTTCATCTCGCTAACTTTTTGTGTTATAGTAAGAAAACGATAGTAAACGGTATTTATTGTATCATAGAGTCCACTTTAAAAAGTTGGGTAAGCCGATAACTGTCTAATTAATAAATGTACAGAAGGTGAAACCTATATTCTACGTAATAAAATATATATTTGGTAATAGGGTCTCTGAAAAATTAAATATTCTTTCAGAGACCCTTAGATGGTTTAAACACTAAATATTATGATCTTTGTTCTTTTTTATTTTTGATACAGCGAATCTTCATATACAAGCCTATAACTATTAGCATGTTTATAACAAGCCCTATAAAGTTTACAATAACACCAGTATCGAATATCTGGTAAATCATACTTACTATCACATCGTTATATAGTGTTTCTACTTCATATTTTATACTAACATATGCGTTAATAACAAATAAGGCATAGACTATAACAAGCAAGAATGATATTACTAAGTAATATATTAACAACTTTCTCATAGCAATCATCTATTGAAATCTTGACTACTGCTGCTATTACTCCCACTTCCAAAAGAACCAGAACAATTTCCACTAGAAGAAGAACGTGTGCTAGAACTGTTTGCACTTGACCCAGCACTAGAGCCAAGACATCCTGAACTACTTCCAGCACTACCTGCACTTTTTAAAGTTTGTTTATTAGAAGCATTTGGATAATTTGATTTAAATTCCATTGTCTTATTAACAATATTGCCATTTTCAGAAGAGTTGTTCTTCAAAAAATTCTTTAAAGAACTTGGAATCGTAAATTTATTACCACTACTATCTACCACATAATTCCAATCAACATTATTTCTTTTCTGAACTGTTATATTAATTGTTTTGTCTCTGTTTTGTCCTTGGCGTGTTACAACATCAGAAATGAATTTTTTATAGCAGAATTACCAGAAGAAATCCCAAAACAGCCATACAAACCTGTAGTAAATGTGTCCCCAGCTTTATTTTGATAGTCTCCTCCAACATGAATCATAATACCTTTTGCAAACCCCTTGGTTCCACCATCCGGAGTATTTCTATTCTTATCAGTCTTTAACAACGGTGTATAATTCAAGTTCATAAGAGCTATAGCTTCTAAATCTGTTCCATGCGGATATGACAGAGCAACTCCTTTGTAGTGTCCATTCTTGCCAACTGGCTCGAAAGCTGTATTTGCCACAACAAAACGTTTACATAGTGAGGATGATTTTATTCTCTTCGGCCATGCGCCGCATGTTGAGAATGGCATATCTCATGCGACCAAGCGCAGTGTTGATGCTCACCTGGGTTGCATCGGCTATCTCCCTGAAGCTCATATTCCTGTAATAGCGCATGAGCAAAACCTGGCGCTGGTTGTCGGGCAAGGCATTGATGAGCCTATGCACATCGTCCTCGATTTGAGTCGATATCATGTTGTCTTCGATCGTAGATTCACTCAATTCCTTGCGATTGAGTATATCAACTTCAGTGGCATCGGTAGACTGCAAGTTTTCGGCCTTTTCCTGCCTGAAGTGATCGATAATCAAGTTGTGTGCTATACGAGTAATCCATGCCGAAAACTTACCGTTCTCGACATACCGCTTCTGGCGTATCGTCATGATAGCTTTGACAAATGTCTCCTGAAAAATGTCATCGGCCAGCTCGCTGTTCTTCACCGAATGGAAAATATAAGAGAAAACGCGATTTTTATGCCTTTCAATCAGCTCGTCAAAAGCCTCATTGCACCCTTCTGCATACAGGCAGATAAGGCGCTCATCGCTCTCGTCACTTAATTTTTTCATTACTTTAATCTTTTTGTCAATAAGTAATGGTCACGTCGATAGGCAATTCTGTTTTTAGTTAATAATCATATTCTAAGTGTAAATTGTACTGCAAATATAAAAGAAAAATCAATAATCAAAAAACTTTTTTTAAATATTCTTAGTTGTACTAATTTCCGCTACGGCGTAAAAGCTAAAGCCTTCCACCAATAGCTGTTGTCTGTTATTTGTTACTTCATTAATTCTGTGTATATTAGAGCAGATTGGGGCCGGCATGGCACGTTGCCATACCGTAAAACCCCGTCTTGCTTTACATAGGCCGAAGAAAATCTCCGACGTAAGCAATTGAGAGGGTACTATCCCTCCGCTCTCGGTCATCTACGACTGCAGCCGTCGCGCCTTTGAGGCACGCAACCTCAAATGAAACGACATCAATTTTGACCGCCAGCAAGTGCACGTCAAAACTCATTTCTTGGCGGACAGCCCTCATAGTGCCCATACGTGACAATATCAGTGTTTCAAAGATCGCTTTGGCACTTAGCAAAGTGCCATTTATCATATAAGCCGTCAGTTTGCCGTCGCTGCTCCAGCTTTTATTTCAACTGCTGACGGCATGGACAAGTAGTCCAAAGCAGGGTTAATCCCCATAGATATGCCCTCCTGCCGCACAACTCGGTCTTATGTTTTTACTTCCGAAACTTGAGCAATTTACAGCAGGCTCGTTCCCAGAGTTTATCGACCAGTATTACGGCCGTGTGATTTTTGCCCTAATCCGGCTCAGACTTGTCTGCGTTACGCCTAAATAGGTGGCGATACTTCCCAGCGGCAATCGCTGTAACAAATCTGGTTCTTTCTCCAATAACTCCTTATACCGTTCCGAAGCGATAGCGGACAACATAGAAATCAGCCGTTCCTCAGTGGCAAGCAGCTCCATCTCCGCATAACGCCGTCCCCAATTGGCGATGTGCAAGTCTTCCGAAAACAACTCTTTCAATTTTTTCCTTTTCAATACATATAAGACGGAATCTTCCATCAATTCCATTGTTTCATATCCTGGCTCGTCATTTACATAGCCTTTCATAGAAACAAGGGTCGCTCCCTCTTTGCCGACCCAAAAAGTAATTTCTTTCCCATCCACCGAAGTATAGGCACGGACAATGCCTTGTTTAATGAAAAAGATGTCTTTCTCCACCTTGCCGCATTTCAATACTCGGAATCCTTTGGGATATGAGACTTCAGTCAGGCATTGTTTCAACCTGTCTAAAGATGCGTCTGGCATGGCATATCTTTGGTTGATGATTTCCTTTATATCCATAGTTCATTGCTGTTGTTAGTGTGCAAAATTATAAAATAGCATACGGAAACGAGAATAAACAGATGTTTTTTTGTCAAATGAAAAGTCTGATTTTGCCAAATGTAAAAAGCTATTAGGGGTTGTTTGTTTATTTTTGCGCCCGAATTTAATAAATCATAGGTATGAATTGGATAATCTTATTATTGGCAGGATTGTTTGAGGTGAGCCTCACATTTTGTTTAGGGAAAGCGAGAGCGGCATCAGGAGTTGAATTTTATTTGTGGGGAAGCGGTTTCCTTGCCTCTACCGTACTGAGCATGACTTTGCTTGCCAAAGCGGTACAGACTTTGCCTTTGGGAACTGCGTACGCCATTTGGACGGGAATCGGAGCGGTTGGTACGGTTTTAATTGGGATATTCGTTTTCAAGGAACCTGCCACTCCCATCCGGCTTTTCTTTCTCTTCGCGCTCATTGCATCCTTGATAGGATTGAAAATCGTGTCATACTGAAAGGAGGTGGAAGATGAAGTATGAATTGAGGGAGAACCAAGGCATTCCGGCGCCTCTGCTGGCTCTGATGGCAGTTGCTACCGGGCTTTCCGTTGCCAACTGCTATTATAACCAGCCTCTGTTGGGCAGCATGGCTAAGGATTTTGCGGTTAGCGACTTTTCCGCCAGCATGGTGGCGACATTGACCCAGATAGGCTATGTGACCGGACTTGTGTTTGTCATCCCGCTTGGTGATTGGGTCTCACGAAAGAGACTGATATTGACCAATTACATCGTTTCTTCGTGTGCCTTGCTTGCCATAGCATTCGCCCCGAACATCTACTGGGTGTGGGGCGCATCTTTGCTTGCCGGGGCATCTTCGGTCATGCCGCAGTTCTTCATTCCTTTGGTGTCGTATAATTCAGCTCCAGACCACAAGGTGCGCAACGTGGGGATTATACAGTCCTGTTTGCTCATAGGCATTCTTGGGTCACGGGTATTCAGTGGTTTTCTCGCCGATATATGGGGATGGCGTTCTGTCTATTTTGTGGCTTGCATGTTTATGCTCGGTTGTTTTCTGATGATTCACAAAATGCTGCCCATGTTGCCTGCCCGTTCACGAGAAAGTTATGCAGGGCTGATGAAATCCTTGTTGCGTCTGCTTATCAAATACCCGTACTTGCGTATCGCGTCGTTGAGGGCGGCATTGGCTTATGGCTCTTTCTTTGCCTTGTGGAGTTGCCTTGCTTTCCGAATGAAGCAAGAGCCTTTCTTTGCAAGCGACGATATTATCGGAGCACTCGGTTTGTGTGGACTGGCAGGTGCATCCACGGTGGTTTTCATCAGCGGCTACGTCCAAAAGTACGGTGCGAGGTTCTTCTCCATTGTCGGAGGATGCGTCATCTTGTTTGCATGGTTGTTGGCATTTTGGGGAAATGACAGTTACTTGTGGATGATAATCGCCATCCTCTTGATTGACGCCGGTATGCAATGCATCCATTTGTCGAATCAGACCAGCGTAGTCGCCCTTGACGCATCTGCCATCAATCGTATCAATACCGTTTATATGACCATTTACTTTTTGGGTGGTTCTGCCGGTACATTCGTTTCCGGTCTGTCTTGGCAGCATTACGGGTGGACAGGTGTGGTGGGGGTAGGAATTGCCTTTGCCATGGCTTCCTTGCTCGTAAACTGTTTCAAGCCCCAACGACATAAGGATGGATACTAAATATTCTTTCAGTCTGAACAATTTATGCTTTTCATCCATAAAAGTTGTCCGAACAAGCAAAGTAATCCAGAAAACAAAGAAATTCTTTTAACTCACTTGATTTTCAACAATAGTTAGTTAATTTTTTCGTAGGAGCACAAGGTTAGAAGCAAACCATAGAAAATATCGCGAATAAGATAGGACGCAACTAAAGAGGTCTTCATATTGGCCTTCCGTTCCACCAGGCCAACACGAAGACCTCTTTAGTTTACAAATAGCAATTTAAGAAATTGACGTATTATAAAAAGTATAATTGTAAATACAGTATAATTCGTAGTTCGATAATTTTTAATACCTTTGAGCCAGAGAACTTACCGCTGTAGAAACAGCTGATGGTGGCCTTGGAGCGTGGTGATGAACCCGTCATCAGCAAGTTCTGCTATGCACTTCGTGGCGCACGCTAACTGGCAATGTTTCTGGCCAAAGCCACACAGACGATACCCTTAGGCACGGCATATCCCGTATGGACAGGAATTGGTGCCGTAGGCGCAGTGATCATAGGCATATTTGTATTCCGTGAACCGGCCACCTTCTGGAGATTATTCTTTCTAACCACCCTTATAGGGTCAATTATAGGATTAAAAGCATTATTATGATAGAACAATTTCGCCCAATGAGGCGCAAACGCCAACAGCTTTCGGAAGAGGAAAGCATCAGAATACTACAGAAATCCACGGCTGGGACTTTGGCTTTGCTGGGAGACAACGATTATCCGTATGCCGTCCCAATCAGTTATATCTATAACAAAGGAAAACTTTATTTCCACAGCGCATTGAGTGGTCACAAGGTCGATGCCATTCGCAGAAGCGATAAGGCTTCGTTCTGTGTCATCGAACAAGACGATGTGCAACCAGAGAAGTACACCACCTTCTTCCGTAGTGTGATAGCATTTGGCAGAATCCACATCATCGAGGATGAAGCCCAGAAGCAGGAAACAGCCAGAATGCTTGGCGACAGGTATAATCCCAACCAAGAGGAAGCTTTGCAGAAAGAGTTGGAAAACGGTCTGTCTCGGATGTTGATGATATGTTTCGACATAGAGCACCTTACGGGCAAGGAGGCAATAGAATTAGTAAGAATGCATCAAAAACAATAGAAACACTTATATGACTATACAGGAAACTAAAAAGATAGAGATGTAAACAGACTGGTAAATAGGAATTTGAAATTATGATTACCATCAGAAAAAATACAGGGTACAAGACACAGCATCTGCTATGAGCATCTGGAATGAGGTGGTCCGTGGCGGTATTGCATTCCCTCAAGAAGATGAACTGACGGAACAGTCAGCTGACAGCTTCTTTTTTAACAGCCAGTCTTATACAGTAGTTGCAGAGGATAATGAGACAGGAGAACTTGTAGGCTTATATATCCTGCACCCCAACAATTCCGTTCCTCCAGGCCAACACGAAGACCTCCTTAGTTAAAATTCTACTACTTGCCACGTCTTTTCCATAGCTTAAATACCAATTGAGACAATTTAAACCCTAAAAAGGCATAATCGGCAATCTTCATTCTTTTAATTGCAATATTGCTCATGAAGAGCCCTCTCAGGCCCTCGCTTGAAGCCCGCTGCTTGGCCCGAAAGACAGTTGAGGCCAGTTGCTCCTTGCTCATCTCCAGTTTTACCAGGGCCATGGCACGCTGGTATCTCAATTGAGGCAATGTGAGGCCAGCGCGGCTATTATCGTTAGTTGAGTTAACTTTCATTCTGTTGGACTTTGTGTGGCGTTATTGTCGTCGTTACCTAAAAGAAGCTTAGTAATAAATCTTGTCACCGGATCGATGATGAGACTATGCCTGTATGCAAAAACAAGGAGAAGCAAGACAAGATAGATTGCGGCCACAATCAAGCAAGCAATCCATGTCTCCCCCACAACTGCTGCAAGGGCAACGATCAAGGCTCCCGACAGTATCAGCATCACAGAGGCGCCAAGCATGATCGCAACCATCACCAGTATCAGCCTCGACGCCAGCAAGGTGAGTTTCTCGGCCAAGGTGAGCTTTGAGTACTGCAACTGCAACGAGATGTGGTTTTTCACCTGTTGCCACAGTTGTTTATATTCATTGTCAATCATTGATGAAAGAAGAGTTTTGCCTTAATTATCGATTTAAAATGCATGGCGCATTGTGTCACGCCATGCATTTGATGCAGTTTTTTCAACTCCATGTTGTGTCTTACAACACCAGCGCGGCAGCTATTGCTCGATTTGCGCGCTGATTTGATCCACCAGACGCTCCACCTCGTCGTCGGTGAAATCAATCCCTTTTTTCTTCAGCAGGTCCTTAATGCGCTTGCGCGTGTCCTCACCCTTGGCGGGGGCAAAGAGTATTGCGATACTTGCACCCACAACGGCACCTCCCAAGAAAGAATATAAGATATACTTCATAATGATATATATAGATTCGCGTTTAAGAGATTATTTTTCAAGTTCCTTTGTGATGTCGTCGGCCAGCTCGTCGATCTTGTCGGGATCAAGCTTCACCCCTTTTCTCTTCAGGGCATCCACAATCTTTTGCCGGGTAACATTGCCTTTTTCAGGAGCAAAAAGCAACCCCACTGCAGCACCAGCAATTGCACCGCCAATGACTGCCATAATAATGTTGATAGGTTTCATAACTTATACAATTTTAAAATTAATTTTTATCAAACATGTGTGCTATCAAAAGCTAAATTTTGCCTAAAATTAGAAATAGTTTTTGGCATTTGCAAGCAAAGCGAGCCGTTTTTATAAATAATTAGTAATTACTGGTTGCATGGATTTTTTTGTGGTCTATATTTTACTAATTTTGCAGATTATAATTAAAAACGACGAGATGGTTTCAAATGACATTATCATAAAAGGTGCACGCGTAAACAATCTAAAAAACATAGATGTCACAATCCCGCGCAACAAGTTTGTCGTCATCACAGGGCTGTCGGGCTCGGGCAAGTCCTCTTTAGCGTTTGACACGCTCTATGCCGAGGGCCAGCGCCGCTATGTGGAGAGCCTGTCGTCCTATGCCCGCCAGTTCTTGGGCAGGATGACCAAGCCCGATTGCGATTTCATCAAGGGCCTGCCCCCCGCGATAGCCATTGAGCAGAAGGTGAACACGCGCAACTCAAGGAGCACTGTGGGCACATCGACCGAGATATACGACTACCTGCGCCTGCTCTTTGCACGCATCGGCAAGACCTACTCTCCCATATCGGGAACCCTTGTAAAAAAGCACACTGCCGACGATGTAGTGAGAGTGGTCGACAGCTATCCCGACGGGACACGCTTTGCCATTCTCACCGAGATAACAGTTCCCAATGGCAGAGACGCCTTGTCGCAGCTCGACGTGCTGCTCAAGGGCGGCTACTCCCGACTGGAGAAAGACGGGACCTTTGTCCAGATCTCAGATGTGATAAACTCGGGAAAGTGCGACTGTCACTACAGGCTGCTCATCGATCGCATGGCCGTGACACACAGCAAAGAAAACGAGATGAGACTGCGCGACTCGCTGTCGACAGCTTTCTATGAGGGCAACGACGAGTGCATCCTCAAGGTGTGGCTGCCCGACGGCACCACCAAGGAGCATGTCTTTTCCAAGCGATTTGAGGCCGACGGCATGACCTTCCAAGAGCCCTCCGACCTGATGTTCAATTTCAACAACCCCATTGGCGCCTGCCCCACTTGCGAGGGATTTGGAAAAGTGGTGGGAATCGACGAGAAACTGGTTATCCCCAACAAGAGCCTGTCGGTCTACGACGACGCTGTGATGTGCTGGCGAGGCCAGGTGATGAGCGAGTGGAAAAAAGAGTTTATCCACGTTGCTTCACGCACGGGATTCCCCATCCACCGTCCCTACTTCCAGCTCACCCAAGAGCAAAGAGACCAATTGTGGCATGGTGTTGACGGCTTTCCAGGCATCGACGGCTTCTTTAAATGGCTCAAAAGCAAGTCCTACTCGATACAGTACCGCGTGATGCTTGCCCGATACAGGGGCAAAACCACCTGCCCCACTTGCCACGGGTCACGGCTCAAGCCCGAAGCCAGCTATGTGAAAATCAACGGCAAAACCATAGGCGAACTTGTACAGACGCCTATCCATGAGCTTTCGACATGGTTCAGTCACCTCTCGCTCGACCCTGTCGAAGCGCAGATTTCAAAACGCCTTCTCGACGAAATCAACAACAGACTGGGCTACATGAACGATGTGGGCCTGGGCTACCTCACCCTCGACCGCTTGTCGTCGACCCTGTCGGGAGGCGAAAGCCAGCGCATCAACCTGGCCACATCGCTTGGAAGCTCGCTCGTGGGGTCGATCTACATCCTCGACGAGCCCAGCATAGGGCTGCACTCTCGCGACACCGACAGGCTCATCAAGGTGTTGCGCATGCTGCAGTCGCTGGGCAACACGGTTGTGGTGGTAGAACACGACGAGGAAATCATACGTGCTGCCGACTACCTGATCGACGTGGGGCCCGAAGCCGGCCGACGTGGCGGCAAGATTGTGTACCAAGGGCCAGTGAAACAAATTAAGAGTGCCCCTATCAGCTACACGACTCAATATCTAACCGGCAAGCTTAGCATCCCAGTCCCCCGCACTCGACGCCGGTGGAGCAACTACATAGAGGTGAAAGGCGCCGCCGAGAACAACCTGAAGAATATCGACGTGAAATTTCCACTCGGCGTCATGACAGCAGTCACTGGCGTGAGCGGTTCGGGTAAGTCGACCCTTGTCGACGATGTGTTTTATCGAGCCTTGTCGCGCCATTTTGGCGAGAACATTGAAGCACCCGGCACCTTTAGCTCTCTTGAAGGCGACCTCGACATGATAACCAGCGTGAGGCTTGTCGATCAAAACCCTATTGGAAAATCCACGCGCAGCAATCCAGCGACCTACCTAAAGGCTTTCGACGAGATACGTCACTTGTTTGCCGAGCAGCAATTGGCCAAACAGATGGGCTATGGTGCAGGGTTTTTCTCGTTCAACAATGCGGGCGGTCGATGTGAAGAATGCAAGGGAGAAGGCACCATAACGATTGAAATGCAATTTATGGCCGACATCACGCTCACATGCGAGGCATGCCATGGCACACGATATGGGCAGAATGCGCTTGAGGTCACCTTCAGAGGGAAAAACATTGCCGATGTGCTCGACATGACGGTGAACCAAGCCATCGACTTCTTCTCGGAAACAAGCGATTTCAATGAGCAAAAGATTGTGGCACGGCTCAAGCCGCTGCAAGATGTGGGCCTGGGCTACATCAAGCTCGGCCAGTCGTCGTCGACCCTGTCGGGTGGCGAGAACCAGCGTGTGAAACTTGCCTACTACATGAGCGGAGACAAAAAGGAGCACTCCTTGTTCATCTTCGACGAGCCATCGACGGGCCTGCACTTCCACGACATCAACACCTTGATAAAGTGCTTCAACAGGCTCATCGAAAAGGGACACACCATCGTTGTGATAGAGCACAACATGGACATCATAAAATGTGCCGATCATGTCATCGATCTCGGCCCCGAGGGCGGCATGGACGGAGGCAACATTGTTGCCACAGGCACTCCCGAGGAAATTGCCCAGTGCGAGGCAAGCTACACTGGCAAGTACTTGAAGGAAAAATTGAAATAATTTTCACTTTACCCTCAATTTTCTTAATTTTGCAGACACCTATTACAACAATTTATTAACGCATTTACTGAAAAATAATGGTACTACAACGTTGGCAAACAGTCTATCTACTTATCGCTACAATACTAATGGCGGCATTTGCATTCATGACATCGATCTCGATTCAAGTCGGTCCCCAAGAATACATTTTAGGAGCATTGGTCTCGGGGGCCAAGGGCAGTGACACACACCCCGACCTGCTCTTGATGGTCATGGATGCCCTGATCATCGTGATTTCGATTATCACCATCATCAGGTACAAGAATCTTAAAGCGCAAATGAGCCTGTGCGCAATGTGCATTGCCCTCACGATTGCGATGGTGCTTTGCATTCTGGTATTGGCATTCACGCAGAAGGCCATGGGCGACGTGAGTGTCATGCACATTGGCAATTTAATGCCGCTCTTGGCCATTGTGTGCTATGCACTTGCCTACCGGGGAATTTCTCACGACAAGAAGCTGCTCAGCGACAGCGAGCGCCTGCGTTGATACGCTTGCAGTCACGCCCCTGCTCACACTGGAGCAACAGCTATTGCTTGTGCAGTCGCAATTTTTTTTCGCATGCCTTGACCTGGTTCGACGTGGCCAAGGCTTTTTTGCATGGCCGCAAAAAGTCGATCGGATCACTGAAGTTCTGTGATTTTTCACTAAGTTTGCATGGTATTTGTAAGTGATAAAAAAATATATATCCTTAAGTTATGAACTTACAAGAAATCAACAAGACGAAGACCAGCATTCTCAAGCTGCTGGGCGACAACTGCGTGTATGCCGCTTTGCTAAAGCTGAAAATGCTCATCGATGCAACCGCCGACTACACACTGAGAGAGCAATACCAGCAGCAAAGGACTGCCTACGACTCTCTGCTACAATATGTTGTTGCAGGCGCACAAGATACAGGACGTAAAAAAATATTGCAAGACATCACCCAAAGTATCTACACGCTCACCGACCTGTGCGTGATAGCCCTGTCGTGCAACCAGTCTTATGAGCTGTTCTATACACGATGGGCCACCCACTCACGCGGCACAATAGGCGAGATTGTCTCAAAATATGACAATTTGGCAAAGCGCTCCCAGCTGCTGCAAGCCGCGCCTGCCAGCAGGCTCAACCAGCAGGCACTTGCCGAAGTGAAGCGAGCCGCTGAAATGACCGAGACCGACATGTTTGACCAGGTGTGGACACGATTCCCCCTCAGTGCCGAAGATTGCGCTGCCGTGTCGAGCGTGTTTACTTCGCAGCAAGTGCCAGGCTACTTCAAGGGATTGCTCATATCGGCATTGCTGCTTGGCTCGACCAAGTTTTACGACCCGTCAAAATTGAACCTGCTGCTCGACATTTACATCAACAGCGACAATGACGACCTCCAGATACGTGCGCTCACGGCAGCCATCATCATTATCTACCAGTATCACACACGCCTGTTGGGCAACCATCAACTGGAAGCCAGGTTGCGGTTGCTGGACGAGTGTGCACATTTCAGAAACGATGTGATGTCGATTTTGCGGCGTCTCATCTATTCACGCAACACCGAGAACATATCTAAACGAATGCGTGAAGAATTGATGCCCAACCTAATGAAAATCAACCCCGACCTGCTGAATAAACTAAAAGGCAAATCGGGCATTGTCGATCCATCGGAGCTCGAAGACAACCCGGAATGGGCCGATTGGCTTGAAAAAAGCGGAATCACCAAAAAGATGGAAGAACTGCAAGAACTGCAGTTTGAAGGCGGCGATGTGTTTGTCTCCACATTCTCACACCTCAAGGGCTACCCCTTCTTCAACATCATGGCCAACTGGTTTATGCCTTATCACGACAGCCACAGCTCGATCGACTCCACATTTGGACCAGGCGAAAGCCCCTTGCGCAAGGTGATAGCCGATGCGCCATTCCTGTGCGACAGCGACAAGTATTCATTTGCCTTCTCGATGGGGTCGGTGCCTGAAATGCAACGCAAGATGATGATGTCGCAATTTGACGCCCAGAATGCAAGCCTCAAGGAGATGACGTCGGCCGAACTGCCCGACGACAAGAAGCGCCAACGCGACATGCTGGCCAACCGATACATCCAGGACTTGTACCGGTTTTTCAAGCTCTTTTCGCGCAGAGCCGAGTTCAAGTCGATATTTGACTCAAGCATGGACTTTCTGCAAATTCCTTTTCTAAGACACATACTCGACGACAAGCTGAACTTAGGAGTAATTGCAGAGTTCTATATGAAAAACGGCTTCTACAACGACGCAATAGGCTATTATGGCCGCATCCTCGAGGTTGACCACAACGTCACGCCACAAGTGCTTCAAAAGATAGGTTTTGCCCATCAAAATTTAGGGCACTTTGCCGAGGCCATCGATTTCTACAAGCGCTATGAAATCGTCAATGACCACGACACGTGGACCTTGAGGCACATTGCAACATGCTACCGAGCCCTGCGAGACACGGGCAATGCCCTGGTCTATTACAAGAAGGCCGAGAAGCTCGCCCCCGACAATGCATCGCTGTGCCTAAACATAGGCCATTGTCTTCTTGAACAGGGAAAAACCAACGATGCCTTGAATTATTACTTCAAGGTCGACTATCTTGCTCCCGAAAAGCACAAGGCCTGGAGGCCCATTGCCTGGTGCTCTTTTGCAGTGGGCAATTTTGAGCAGAGCGAGAACTATTACAAGAAAATCATCGAGAGTGGTGAGGACGAAGTACAAGACCATCTCAACTATGGTCACGTGCTGTTGTGCAGCCATCGCGCTGCCGAGGCCCTGTCGCAATACAGGACCGCACTCGTGATGGAAAAAGGAGACAAGGTCGACGCATTCACGCATGACTTTGACGCCGATGCCCACTATCTTGTAGAAAAAGGGCTCGACTGGCATTATATCACCCTGATGAGGGAGGCAGTGATAAGCCGGCAATTCAAGCAACAATAATCAAACCCATCCATATCCACTCATGAACACCAGATCCTTACTCATTTATTTATTGACAATTACATTCTTTACATTTAATATGAACGCAGACAATGTATTTCTCCATGAGTTCAAGACGACTCATGGGGCCATTCCTTTTGACCACATCACTGTGGCCGACTTTGAGCCGGCAATACGCCAAGGCATCATTGAGCACGACAAAGAGATACAAGCAATTGCCAATCAAGCCGCAAGCCCAACGTTTGAAAACACCGTCGTGGCCCTTGAGCGGTCGGGCAAGACCCTCACAAGAGTGCTGGGCGTGTTCTACCCCATGCTCTCGGCCAATGCCGACGACTCACTGCTTGCCGTGTCCAACCGCATGATGCCCATCTTGTCGGAGCACAACAACAGCGTGACTTTGAACGAGAAGCTATTTGAGCGCATCAAGTATGTCAAAACACACTTCGACGCAACGACACACGACAGGGAAGACCAAATGCTGCTGCATGAAACCTACGAGTCGTTTCTGCGCAGCGGGGCATCGTTGCAAGGCGCCGACCGAGAGAAATACCGGTCGCTATCAAAGCATCTCACCGAGCTCACACTCCAATTTGAGCAAAACACGCTCAAAGCCAACAATGCCTATGAGATGTGGCTCACCAAAGACGACCTGGCAGGCCTGCCCGAGAGTGCCATCGAGGCAGCCAAGGCAGCTGCCAAGGAAAAAGGCCGCGACGACAGCTATCTCATTACGCTGCATGCTCCCAGTTACTCGGCATTTATGAAATACTCCTCACGCCGCGACCTGCGTGAAAAGCTGTACAGAGCCTACAACACCCAGTGCACTGACGGCGAATACAGCAACATGGAAATAATAAAAGACATAGCCAACACTCGCCTGGCAATTGCCAACCTACTGGGGTACAAGAGCTATGCCGACTATCACCTCGAGCACATGATGGCACAAAACACCAAGACCGTGTACGCAATGCTCAACCAGCTCAAAGACGCTTATGCACCAGTCGAGAGAAAAGACATGCAGGAGCTCGAGCAATATGCCTCGGGAGTGGAAGGACACAAGGTGAAGATAATGCCGTGGGACTACTCCTACTATTCCAACAAGGAAAAAGACGCCAAATACAGCATCAACGACGAGCTGCTGCGCCCCTATTTTGAGTTGAACAACGTGACCCAAGGTGTTTTCGGCCTGGCCACCAAACTGTATGGACTACACTTCAACGAGAACTATGATGCCCAGGTATTCAATCCCAAGGTGAAAGCCTGGAATGTGACCGACAGCGAAGGAAACTTCATGGGCATGCTCTACACCGATTTCTTCCCACGCGCCTCCAAGCAGAGCGGAGCATGGATGACAAACTTCAGAGAGCAATATGTGGACGAAAACGGCAACGACGTGAGGCCGATTGTGACACTCACAATGAATTTCACCAGGCCCACCGAGACCAAGCCCTCGCTGCTCACATTCTATGAGGTAGAAACCTTCACCCACGAGTTTGGTCATGCCTTGCACAGCTTGCTGTCGAGATGCAAATATGCCTCACTGTCGGGCACCAACGTGTATCGCGACTTTGTGGAAATGCCATCGCAATTCAATGAAAACTACATGCGCGAGCGAGAGTTTCTCGATAGTTTTGCGCGGCATTACATCACGGGCGAAAAGATTCCGCAAGACTACATCGACCGCATTGTAGCCTCGTCGCAATACGGTGCCGCCTATGCCTGCATGCGCCAGCTGGGATTTGGATTTATCGACATGGCATGGCACACCATCGCCAAGCCATATACAGGCGACCCCTACAAGATGGAATACAATGCCCTCAAGCCCGTGCAAGTATTTGAGCCGGTAGCAGGTTGCATCATGTCGCCACAGTTCGGGCACATCTTCTCGGGCGGCTATGCAGCTGGATACTATGGCTACAAGTGGGCCGAAGTGCTCGATGCCGATGCTTTTTCCAAGTTTAAGGAAGACGGCATCTTCAACCCGTCCACGGCACAGTCATTCTGCAACAACATTCTCTCGCGCGGCGGGACCGAGCTGCCCATGGTGCTCTACAAGCGCTTCCGTGGCCGCGAGCCCAAGATAGAGGCCATGCTGCGGCGCGACGGCATCGCTAAATGATGATTTTGGTTTTTTGTTAAAAATAAGCGGCAATTTGGCAATTGCCGCTTATTTCATAACGTTTTTTTGCTTATATTTGTGGTGCTGTTACAAGTAGTGTAGCAGCAATGTTTATAGCTAAGTGAAACAATTGATTTGCAGCACATTGTAACTTATGAACGATAATGGTCAAAAACAAATTTTGCTTGACGCAAGATATTTGCGCATGGCCAAAGTGTGGGCTGAAAACTCCTACTGCAAGCGTCGCAAGGTGGGTGCCTTGCTCGTAAAGGACAAGATGATCATTTCTGACGGATTCAATGGCACGCCTGTAGGATTTGAAAACATCTGCGAGGATGAAGAAGGACGCACCAAGCCCTACGTGCTTCATGCCGAAGCCAATGCCATCACCAAAGTTGCCGAAAGCAACAACAGCAGCAAGGGGGCAACGCTGTATGTCACCACCTCGCCTTGCATCGAGTGCGCCAAGCTCATCATTCAGGCAGGCATAAAGCGCATTGTATTTGCCGAGCTATACCGCTTGACCGAAGGCATCGATTTGCTCAAGCGTGCAGGCATCGATTGTATCCACCTGGTGAGCACACAGGATGGGGCTTACGAAGAAATAAAGATATAAAATACTTATATGACAAATTCTGGTAACAAGCAAAGTTACACTTGGGTTCCCTTGGCGTTGGCGGCAGCGCTTGTAGTGGGTGTACTCATAGGCAGCCATTTCACGACGCAGAGATCCAACGACCTTGACAGGAAACTCAACAATGTGCTTGGCATAATCTCCAACGAGTATGTCGACAATGTAAACATGGACAGCCTTGTTGAGCTCTCGATACCCGAGATACTGAGCAATCTCGACCCACATTCAATCTACTTCAGCGCCAAAGACCTCCAGGCTGCCAACGAAGAGTTGAACGGCAGCTTCAGCGGTATAGGCATCTCGTTTCAAGTGATGAGCGACACCATCAATGTGATTGAAGTGATTCCCGGCGGTCCCGCCGAAAAAGTGGGCATTCTTGCGGGCGACAAAATCATCACAGTCAATGGCAAGCCCTTTGTGGGCAAAGGGTTAAATCCCAACACGGTGAAAGATCACCTGCGCGGTGCCAAAGGGTCGACGGTGAAACTCGGCATCAGGCGCAACAATAGCGAGAAGACCATCTACTTCACGGTAAAGCGCGGAGACATACCAGTCAAAAGCGTAGATGCTGCCTACATGATTGAGAAAAACACCGGCTATGTGAAAGTCAACCAGTTTGGCCGCACCACCTACGACGAGTTTATCACCGCACTGGGCAACCTCAAGGAGGAAGGTGCCAAACGCTATATCGTAGACTTGCGCGGCAACGGCGGCGGCTACATGGAGATGGCCATATTGATGGCCAATGAATTCCTTCCCAAAGACCAGCTCATCGTGTCGACCAAAGGCCGGTATCGCCGCGACGACTCGCAAGTGTGGAGCGATGGCAACGGTAAGTATCAGGATGCCGAGCTTGTTGTGCTCATCGACGAGTTTTCGGCCAGTTCCAGCGAGATTTTTGCCGGTGCCATCCAAGACAACGACCGCGGGCTCATTGTTGGGTGTCGCTCATTTGGCAAAGGCCTGGTTCAAAAGCAATTTGAGCTCCCCGACAACAGTGCAATACGACTCACTATAGCAAGATACTACACCCCGAGTGGACGTTGCATCCAGAAAGACTATAAACTGGGGGGCATCGACAACTACGACAACGAGCTGGCCACACGATTTAAAAACGGCGAGCTGTATAGCCGCGACAGCATAAAGCTCGACAAGAGCAAGATGTACAAGACTGCCCACGGACGAGTCGTGTATGGCGGCGGCGGCATTATCCCCGACATCTTTGTCCCCGTCGACACCTCGGGCATGTCGTCTTATTTCCAGGCAGTACTCAACGCCGGCCTCATGCAGCAGTATGCCTTGCTCTACAGCGAGCAACACCGAGCTTCGCTCAAGGCAATAAAAGATTACAAGTCGCTGCTGCGTGTGCTGAGCGACAACGAGACACTGCTCAACGATTTTGTGAACTACGCTTCGCGCAATGGAGTGCCTGCAAGATGGTACTACATTGACCAGTCAAGGTCGCTCCTGCTCACCGATATTAAGGCCTTCATAGCCCGCGACCTGCTGGGTCAAGATGCATTCTATCCCATCTTGAACCGCAACGACCGCACCGTCGAGGCGGCACTCAAGGCTCTCAACAGGCACGAGGCAACATTCCCCATTATCGACTCCAATCTACACTAAAATGAAAGACAAAAAAGAATTGCGACAGGTGGTGAGAGCCTTGAAATCGAAATTGGACGACACCCAAAAGCGGCAAGAGGCGCTCGCCGTGTTTCAGAGTATCGAAACATTGCAGGCATTTCGCTCTGCCAAGCACATACTATTGTACTACTCCCTGCCCGACGAGCTGCCAACACATGAAATCGTCGACAAGTGGTCGCACGTTAAGACCATATATCTGCCGCGAGTGAACGGTGACGAGCTCGACCTGCTCAAGTACGACAGGCAACACATGGGCAAGGGTGCAATGGGAATCACAGAACCCATAGGCGACGAGCTGGTCGACCCGTCGATCATCGACCTGGTCATCGTTCCTGCCGTTGCACTCGACAAGCATTGCAATCGTTGTGGCCGAGGCCGTGGCTACTACGACAGGCTCCTGCCGCTATGCACACATGCACGCTACATTGCAGTTGGGCTTGATTGCCAATTTTTTGACAACATACCGGTCGATCCACACGACATCAAGATGGACGGTGTGGTCACTGCCTCACATCTTGCATTTGCAAAACCACGGTTTTAATATCTCTCTTGCCAGCTTATGCTCCTTGTAAACAACGATTCAAAATTGAGCGACATTGTGCTCGGCGACCCATCGGTAGTAACCGTTTTCAACAGGTTTGGAATTTCCCTTGGGGTCGGCGACCACACTGTGACCACGATGTGCCATCGTCAGGGTTTGGATACCGACTTCTTCATCACCATTCTCAACACCTATCTCTTTCCCGATTTCTTCCCCGAAAAGATCATGGAGTCGTTCAAGGCATCGGTCATCATCGACTATCTCAACAAGACCAATACCTATTACGAGCAATTCCAAATACCCAACATAGAGCGTCATTTTTCCTTCTTGTTGCAAAAAACAAATTCGGCCAACAGCAATCTCACCTTGATGATGAAATTTTTTATCGAAGTGAAAACAGAATTGCTCGCACGCATCGACGACGACCGAAACCGCTGGTTTCCTGAGGTGCTGAAACATCGAGACGCCTGCGCACAGGAATGCCCTATTCCGAAATTTGACGATGACAGCGACAGCATCGAGGACAAAATTGATGATCTCATCAACATGTTTGTCATTCATTTAAAAGGAGAATACGACATCAACTTGTGCCAAGCCGTGCTCATAGCACTGTTCAGCCTGAAGAAAGACATCACCCAGAACAATCGCATACGCAACCGCATTCTCAAACCACTATCACAATTTCTGGCCACATCATGATGCCCACTCGTGTCACAATCATATTGCCCAATGCTGTTGAAGCAGTTGGCCTGAGGCATATTGTCGAAGAAGTGTCGACAGCAAGTGTGAGCTGCTATGCTGCACTCGATGCCACGACTGCCAGGGTTGTCTCCAAATCGGATTGGTATGTGACCGACGAATCCACATTTACCGCTCACACGTCGTTTTTCCTGCCCAAAAAGGACAAGACCATCGTGCTCACCCATCAGTCCTCACAAGTAGAGTCATCGCCCTACTTGCTTAGCGTAAACGACCCTGAGGAAATTGTCATCACCAATGTGCGGCGGCTACTCGACACCCAGAACGACTGCAAGGCGCAATCCAAGCTCACCCAACGGGAAACATCGGTACTCAAACTGGTTGCCAACGGACTAACCAACAAGATGATAGCCGACAGGCTCAACATCAGCGTCAACACAGTACTCTCTCACCGCAAAAACATCACTGCCAAGCTGGGCATCAAGAGCGTATCGGGCTTGAGCGTGTATGCCATCATGAATGGCATCATCTCGCTGCCCGACGCATAACCCCTACAATCACGATTATGAAAAAATACATCGAGTGCATTATTGTTGCATTGCTATGCTCTTGGGGGGCTGCAGCGCAAATCGTTTTCAATGAAAATCTTCCTGTCGACCCCCATTTGCATTACGGCATTTTGCCAAATGGATTCACCTATTATATCTATCCCCTGCCTGGCACCGGGGCTGTGAACCTGAAACTGGTGACCAAAATTGGCTCGGTTGTAGAGGATCAAGACGAGTTGGGCCTGGCCCACTTTCTGGAGCACATGACATTTGAGGGGACTAAAAACTATCCTCACGACAGCGGGAGCAAGATCTTGCAGGCCTACGGATTGGTCTCGGGTTCTGATTTCAACGCGGCAACCTCATTTGACGACACGCAATTTGACATCAAGAATATCGATGCCAACGACAGCACCATGCTGCCCAATGCATTGCACATCATCAAAGACTGGGCCTGCAACCTCACCCTGGAAGACAAAGCCATCGACAAAGAACGCAGCATTGTAGAGGAAGAATGGCGCACCAGTCACGATTACGGCCAACGCCTGGCCGACTCGCTGTGCCGGTCGCTCTTGCACGGGACTCAGTATGCAAGCCGTTTCCCCATTGGGTCGATGAAAATCATAAGAAATTTCAAGCCATCGCTGTTGCGCGAATTCTATCGCAAGTGGTATCGACCCGACCTGCAAGCCATCATTGTTGTGGGCGACATCGACGCAGCACGTGTTGAAAACGAAGTGAAGATGCTGTTTGGTTCCATACCGAGCCCCGCATCGGCCCCCGTGCGCAAGCAAGTAGCTGTGCCCGACCACAAGGGGATAGACTACAACCTCTTTGTCGACGACGAGGCACCATCGAGCGACATAGGCATCTTTTTCCTTCACGACAAGATCTCGCCTGAGATGATGCTCAAAAAAGAATGTTATCGACGAGAGGCTATCGGCCTGCTATCGACGACCCTACTGTCACTTAGGCTCCTTGAGCAATCCAGCAAAGCCGAGTGTGCCTACTCCTCGGCCACGTGCACCGATGGTGCATTTCTCATTGCAAAGCACAAAGCCGCGTTGGCTCTTATCGCCATGGGAAAAGAAGGCATGACTGCACAAGTCATGGAGCAACTCCTGACCGAAGCAAGACGTGCTCAACTCTATGGATTCACTGCCGACGAAATCAATCGTGCCAAGCGCTATTTCATAACCAACGTCGACAACCAGCTGAAAGAAGTCAACACACTCAAGCGCACCGACTACACAGCTGCACTGGTCGATCACTTTGAGGGGGAATCTGACCTGTGCGGATTTGAAACGTCGCTGAGGCTGATGCGAGAGATTGTTGAAAACCACGTGACCGCCGACGACATCAACAGCTACTTGCGCACCCACATCAAGGCCGACAATGTATCGGTAAGCATATCGGGGCCCAAGAAAGACGGCATCGCTTATCCTACAAAACAGGATGTTGAGAGACGGTTTTCGGCCATTTTCTCATCCACTCCTCCCCCCTATGAGGAGAAGGTGAGGGAAAATCCCATTGTCGACCACACTCCTGCAGCTGGACAGGTGCTTGAATCGTCGCGCGACAGCCTGTCGGGCATCACCTCGCTTGTGTTGTCAAACGGGATGCGAGTGCTATTGAAACCCACCAACTTCAAGAATGACGAAATCAGGCTCAATGGCTACAGCCCGGGAGGCTACAATGTGTACAAGGGTACCCACGACATTGCCCTGAGAGCCATGAATGCCGTGATCGAAGGGAGCGCATTGGGCAACAACAGCATCACCATGCTGGAGAAGCAACTGCTGGCCAAGAATGTATCACTGTACTTCAACATCACGCCATCAAAAGAAACCTTTGTGGGCAAGAGCGGCAATGCCGATTTCGAAACCATGCTTCAGCTGCTGTATCTGTATTTCACCGATGTGAGAAAAGACCCGCAGTCGTTCAACTCGGTGAAAAGCAACCTGGCTTCTCAGAACTCTCAAATCGCCAACAACCCAAGCCACATCTTCCAGGACTCGGTAACGAGCACATTGTATCCAGGCTATATCTACTACAAAGACCTGTTGCCGGCCGAAATACAATCGATCGACTATGACGAGGTGCTACAGCTCTACCGCGAGCGTGTAGCCAATCCCGGCGACTACGTGTTTACCCTGGTGGGAAGCTTCAACGTCGACAGCATCGTGCCACTCATCAACAAATACATGGCCTCGATACCCGACAATGGCGTGAGAGAAGTGAAAATGACACCCACCCCCATGCGCCATGGGCGCTTCACCAATGCTTTCTCCACCCCCATGGCAACACCCAAGTCGACAATCGACATAGAATATTTCGGTCCAATGAAGTGGACCACCCAAAACGAGCTCATGATTGATATGTTGCAAGGGGTAATCAACGACGAGCTCAATCAAAAAATCAGAGAAGAGGAGGCAAGCTCCTATGGTGTGAAGGTGATGTGCGATATCAATGAGACGATGCCCGTCTTTGTGATCGCATGCAGTTTTGACACCAACAATGAGAAAAAAGACGAGCTGCTTGCCATCACAAGAAAATATTTCAAATCACTCACAAGCAAAGGAGTGTCGCAAGAGGAGTACAACAAGGTGTACAACCAGCAGGTGAATCAATACTACTTCGGGCTGCAATCCAACGATTTCTGGGTCTATACATTATATCTCAGGACGTTGGGCATCAACTATGAGCGCGACTTGAATGCCTCGCTGGGAACAATGAGCAACTTGAAATTCAATCTGTTTATCAAGTCGCTCAGGCTCAACGACGAGCTCACCACGGTGATGGAAGGCTTGCCCAAAAAACAATAAAAAAAAACATCTCGGCAGGAAATAATTCTTGTCGAGATGTCTTGTATTGTGGCGGGGATCGTTTCCCCAACTGTTTAGGCAATGAGCCTTAAATCCACTTCATATAGGCAAAATCCTGACGATGAGGCAGGTTCTTGTTCCATGGATACACGCGGAAGCCATAACGGAACACGCCCGAGTCCTTGATGTGATTCTTCATGTGATAGGTGACCACATCACCCTCTTGCTTGATTACCTTGAATGGTATGGTCTCGTGGAACTTGGTTTCGCCGTCCTCTTCACGATACACAACAAGTTCAATTCCAAGGTCCTTTCCAAGCCCGGCAGTGTCGAGTTTTATGGTAGCTTCGACTGCCTCACCATTGTTGGAAGCATTCTTGAGCGAATCGCTGAGCTCAACATCCAAGGCATGCACTGCATCCCAGTGCTCGACCACGTTGTTTTTCCAAGCAACAATGTCCTTGGCAAGCGCATAATTGCTGGCGCGCAACTTGGCGCTGCGTGCAGCCTCGGGAGCATAGAAACGCGTGATGTAGTCTTCAAGCATTCTCGACATGGTGAAGTGAGGAGCTATTGTGGCAATGCTGCGCTTGATGTACTGTATCCACTCGGGAGAGTATCCGCGTGAATTCTTGGCAAAGTACAGCGGAATGATTTCGTGCTCAAGCATTGAGTAAATAGTGGCAGCATCGAGCTTGTCTTGCTGAGCTTGGTCGGTATAGGTGCGCTGGGCTGTGAGTGCCCAGCCAGCACCCTCGCGATAGCCCTCATACCACCAGCCATCAAGCACCGAGAAGTTGAGAAGGCCATTCATCTCGGCTTTCTCGCCCGATGTGCCCGAAGCCTCGAGTGGACGCGTGGGGGTGTTCAGCCAAATGTCGACACCTGTGATGAGGCGCTTAGACACTGTCATGTCATAATTCTCGAGGAAAATAATCTTGCCCAGGAATTGCGGCATCTTGCTTATCTCAACAATTCGCTTGATGAGGTCTTTGCCTGCGCCGTCGGCCGGGTGAGCCTTTCCTGCATAGATGAATTGAACGGGATATTTCTCGTTGTTGACAATCTTTGAGAGTCGGTCGAGGTCGCTGAAGAGCAGATAGGCACGCTTGTAGGTTGCAAATCGGCGAGCAAAGCCTATGAGCAGGGCATTGGGATTGATCTTGTCGACAATCGAGAGAATGCGCGAGGGGTCGCCTTGGTTCTTGAGCCAGTTCTCGCTGAAGTCACGTTTTACAAAATTGATGAATTTGTTTTTAAGACGCATGCGCATGTCCCATATTTCCTGGTCGGGCACTTTGAGAATTGGAGCCCAGGTCTTCTCGTCCTCCTGGTGCTCGATATAGTCGTCGCCCAGCACGCGGCTGTAGTATTCTTTCCACTCGCTGGCAGCCCAGGTGGGCATGTGTACGCCATTGGTCACATATCCCACATGCGACTCTTCGGGAGCATAGCCCTTCCAAATGCCGGCAAACATCTTGCGCGACACTTGACCATGGAGCCAACTCACGCCATTGCTTTCCTGTGTTGTGTTCAAAGCAAACACGCTCATCGAGAAACGCTCGTTGGTGTCGGGATTCTCTCGGCCCATGTTCATGAGGTCTTGCCACGAGATACCGAGCTTGGCAGGGAACTCGCCCATGTATTTTCCAAAGAGACCCTCGTCGAAGTAGTCATGACCAGCCGGCACAGGTGTGTGGCAGGTATATAGCGATGTGGCCCGCACAATCTCGAGTGCCTCTTGGAAATTCAAACCGTCGTCCTGGACGTAGTCGACAAGACGTTGCAGGTTGAGCAAGGCAGCATGCCCCTCGTTGCAGTGATACAGCTGGTTCTTGATGCCCAGCTTCTTGAGCATGAGCACACCACCTATGCCAAGCATATACTCTTGCTTGATGCGGTTTTCCCAATCGCCGCCGTAGAGCTGGTGAGTGATGGGGCGGTCCCACTCGCTGTTGAGGTCGATATCGGTATCCATGAGATAGAGCTTCATGCGTCCCACGTTCACCCGCCAAATGTTGGCATAAATCACGCGGCCAGGATAGGGCACCTCAAGTATCATCTGCTTTCCGCTCTCGTCGAGCACAGGCTCTATGGGCAGCTGATTGAAATTCTGAGCCTCATAGTTTGCAATCTGTGTGCCATCCATCGAAAGCGTCTGGGTGAAATAGCCATAGCGATACAGGAAGCCCACGGCAGTCATTGGATAGCGGCGGTCGGAAGCCTCCTTGATATAGTCGCCTGCAAGAATGCCCAGACCACCTGAATAAATCTTGAGTGCATTGCACAATCCGTACTCCATGCTGAAGTAGGACACCGAGGGCACATCGGTGCGCATGGGCTGCTTCACATACTCCTTAAAATGAGCGTAAACAGTATTGATGCGCTCCATCATGACATCGTCTTTCAGAATCTCGTTAAGACGGTCGGTAGTTATCTTTTGCAGCATCATCACCGGGTTTTCGCCTGTGGCGCGCCACAGTTCCCGGTCCAAGTCGTGAAAGAGTGACTTGCCTTCGCTATTCCACACCCACCACAAGTTTTTGGAAAGCTCATCAAGCTTTTTCAACTTTGGGGGAAGATCTGATTTGATCGTGATGTTTCTCCAAACGGGTTCGTTGGTGTTACTTACTTGTATTTTCATAAACTAAAATTTATGATTGCTAATTAAAACTTAAATCACTATTGTATTTTATAATCCATCGGCATCGTCAACCATGCGGATTTCCACTTTTTTCAGCGCTTGCGAATAGGCCAGCTCATAGTATTGGATAAAGTTGTCCCATGAAGCGAGCTTCGAGGTCTTTTTGGCCGCATTCTTTGCCTTGCGCAACTCGGCAGGCATCATCGTGTAAACATTTGACAATCCTTGTGAAACCGCAGCAACGGTCTCGCTGTAGTTGGAGTCGGTGCGATGCACCACTTTCACGCCGGTGCGTGCAAGATTGTCACCCTCGGTGTCGAGCACCCACTGTCCAAATCCAGCCAAGTCGGTGGTGATTGTGGGCACGCCAAAGGCAATGCTCTCGAGCGGAGTGTAGCCCCAAGGCTCGTAGTAGGACGGGAAAATCGTGAGGTCGAAACCTATGAGCAACTGGTAGTAGCTCATGTTGAAAATTCCGTCGTTGCCGTTTAGGTAACTGGGCACATAGATGACTTTCACACTGTCGTCTATCACGTTGTGCAGACCGAGGAAATTTATTTTTGAATAAATGGGGTCGGTGTCAAAGTTGTGAATGTTGTGGGTGATGACAGGGTCAAAAAGCCTGGCTACTCTATTTTCCCTCATTGAGGCTTGCAAATCCTTTCTTGGCGATTCGGTCCAAGCCGGCACCATGATGAAGACCACAATCTTGCGGCTCAAGTTGTTGATGCGATTCAACTTGTCGCGTGTCATGTTGAGTGCATCGATTGTCACATCGAGGCCTTTGTTGCGAAATTCACAACGGCCCGATGTGCCCACGATGAGCGTATCGCTGCTATAGTCCTCACCAGTCAAGGCCCGCGCCACTTGCAGCAGCCTGGCGCGTGCATCTTCTCTTGCCTTGCTGAACTTGGAGCCTTTGGGCACATAATTTTGTTCAAAGGCATTGGGGGTGACCAGGGGACGGCGTTCGAGCAGCTGCTCACACTCTCGGGCAGTGACATTGCTCACTGTTGTGAAGGCATCGGCCTGCTGAGCCGCTGCTTTCTCCAGCGAGTGCTTCGATTGCATGTTGAGCTCGGCGGCCATTTGGTCGCCGTTGTAGCCGCTCATGTAGTCATACAGTGGCTTGCCATTGCCACATATACTGCGGCCTATGCTTGTGGCATGGGTAGTAAACACGGTTGCCACACTCTGCAGCCGTGCCTTCACATAGAGCAGCCCCATGCCTGTAGTCCACTCGTCGAAGTGGGCCACGACATTTCTCACCTTTCCGCGTTGCCACAGCACGATGCTCTCGATGACGAGTGCCGCCCCATAGGCAAACATGCACGACTCGTCGTAGTCGCCATAGGCGTGCAGCGAGTCGACATGGTATTTCTTCCACATCTCGGCATAGAGATCGTTTTTGTACACATACAGTGAGTTGTAATCGACCAAGATGGCAACTGGCTTGCCAGGCACATCCCAATACCCTACCCTCACGGTCATGCCTGCGGGGAAAACAGCCTGTTTTTCCCAGTCATCGAGGGGAGTATTTGACTCAATGAAAAAAGGTGATTCGTTGTCTTTGGACCACAGATCGGGCCCAATGAAAATCACATGATCATATCTTTTGCGAAGCGTTTTGGCCTTGGTTGAAAGAACTGCATAAATTCCTCCTACTTTATTACAAACCTCCCAACTGGTTTCAAATAACAAATCAATCATGCTGATTATCTTGAATTTTACAGCAGCAAAGTTACAAAAAATATCGCAATTTTGAACCTATTTTTCATTCATTCGTGAAAAAGCAATGCAAACGTTTGCACTACCTAAAACCACAAGGAAAAAAATCCCGGCACATGCTGCTTGCATGTGTCGGGATTATTAAGATATGTGTGGGATGACAATTAGTTATCTTGTCATTTACACCTCTTCGTAGGGGACATCTTCGGCGCCATTCTGGTTGTTGTCGCCGTTGCTATTGCCCGTCGTGCCGCCGGCGTTGGAACCTGCTCCAGGATTGCCGCCTTGGAATCCTGCTCCAGGATTGGCTCCAGGCTGGCCACCAGCCTGCTGATACATCTGGGCAAACTTGTCTTGCAGCTCCTTCATGGCGACATCGATGGCAGCTATATCTTGACTCTTGTGAGCATCTTTCAGCTTGTTGAGGGCTGCCTCAATCTCGCTCTTCTTGTCGGCCGGGAGCTTGTCGCCTGCCTCCTTGAGCGTCTTTTCGGTTTGGAAGATCATAGCATCGGCCTCGTTGATCTTGTCGATGCGCTCCTTTTCTTTCTTGTCGGCATCGGCATTGGCAGCGGCCTCGTCTTTCATCCGCTTGATTTCGTCGTCGCTCAGACCGCTCGAAGCCTCGATGCGGATGCTCTGCTCCTTGTTGGTGGCCTTGTCCACGGCCTTCACATTCATGATGCCGTTGGCATCAACCTCAAAGGTAACTTCGATCTGTGGCACGCCACGCGGTGCGGGGGCTATGCCGTCGAGATGGAACTTGCCCAGCGTCTTGCAGTCCTTGGCAAGCGGACGCTCACCTTGCAGCACGTGGATCTCGACCGAAGGCTGATTGTCGACTGCCGTAGAGAACACTTGGCTCTTGCGGGTAGGAATGGTGGTGTTGGCATCGATAAGCTTTGTCATCACGCCACCCAGTGTCTCGATACCCACGCTCAGCGGCACCACATCGAGCAGCAACACATCCTTGACCTCGCCAGTCACCACGCCGCCTTGTATTGCAGCACCCACGGCGACCACTTCGTCGGGATTCACGCCCTTAGAGGGCTCCTTGCCGAAGAATTTCTTGACAATCTCCTGCACTGCCGGGATACGGGTCGAACCGCCCACGAGGATAACCTCGTCGATGTCGCTTGTCGAGAGGTTGGCATCGGCCAGAGCCTTGCGGCAAGGCTCAATCGTTCTTTGAATCAAGTCGTCGCACAATTGCTCAAACTTGGCACGTGTCAAAGTCTTGACAAGATGCTTGGGCGTGTTGTCGACCACAGTGATATAAGGCAGGTTGATCTCGGTGCTTGTCGAGCTCGAAAGCTCAATCTTGGCCTTCTCGGCAGCCTCCTTGAGTCGCTGCAAAGCCATCGGGTCTTTGCGCAGGTCGGTGCCTTCCTCTTTCTGGAAGTCATCGGCAAGCCAGTTGATGATGCGCTGGTCAAAGTCGTCACCGCCCAGGTGAGTATCACCGTTGGTGGCCTTCACCTCGACCACGCCGTCGCCCATGTTCAGGATTGAGATATCAAATGTGCCGCCACCCAGGTCAAACACTGCGATATTCTTGTCGTCGGTACCCTTGTCGAGACCATAGGCAAGAGCAGCAGCCGTAGGCTCGTTGACGATGCGCTCAACCTTGAGGCCTGCAATTTCACCGGCCTCCTTGGTAGCCTTACGCTGCGAGTCGTCGAAGTAGGCAGGAACTGTGATCACAGCCTTGTCGACCGTCTGACCAAGATAATCCTCGGCAGTCTTTTTCATCTTTTGCAGAATCATGGCCGAAATCTCTTGCGGAGTGTATTGACGACCGTCGATTTCCACACGAGGCTGATCGTTGCCATTATCTACCACTTTATAAGGAACTCGCTTAATTTCCTCGCCAACCTTGCTATAAGGCTCGCCCATGAAACGCTTGATCGAGTATACCGTGCGCGTTGGATTGGTGATAGCCTGGCGCTTTGCGGGATCACCCACCTTGCGCTCGCCACCATCGACAAAGCCCACAATCGAAGGCGTTGTGTTGCGGCCTTCACTGTTCGGTATCACTACCGGATTTTTTCCTTCAAGCACTGCTACACAGCTGTTAGTAGTACCAAGGTCAATACCAATTATCTTTCCCATAATTCTTATATTATTTATTTGTTATTAATCAATTTTGTCTTGTCTCGGCCTTTCGGCTTCGACACCCACTGATTGGCAAAGGTCGTGCCAAAAGAAGTCCAGGCAAACAGGCAGCCGAGAACTGACATATTGACATCAACAAAATATGCCTGCTGGAGAAGCAGGCATATCATAGTGTCAGTTTCGGGCTGCGCACTGTCTCACTTGAGGCGATAGAAATAGCCAAGTGTCACCATCACACTCATGCTATTGCTGGCCGAGAATGGATCGGTTTTGTGGTTGCTGAACACGTCGCCCAGCCCGTAGTAGAACCTTCCCTCGAGCTTGAACGACTGCTTGAGGCTCTGGAACCATTCAAGACCGAGCCCGGCCGAGATGCCATAATCGAGATGATTTTTCACCTTGAGCGTGTACTGGTCGACGTTCCGGTTGCTCGACGGGAAACCGTCGATCGCCTTCACATTGCTGTAATCAAAGTTTGACTTTTGCGACGAGGTTATCATGTATCCTATCTCGGGGCCAGCGTTGAAAAAGCCGTGTATCTTGTTGTTGCCAAAATACACATGCGTGAGCACAGGAAGCTGTATATAGGTAAAACGGCGCTGATAGGCGTAGTCATAACCGTCAAACTTTTCCTTCCACCCACGTTGCTCCACATTGAGTTCGGCGATAAGGCCGAAGTGTTTTTCCTCTACATATCGGAAGGCACCTCCCAGCACCACACCTGACTGTAACGACTGGGGCACACTCGGGCTGAAATTCACACGTGAGAAGGACGCACCCGCCTGGCCGCCTACCGAGATGTTGCCCTCGTAGTGGTTTTGGGCTATCGCCACCTGTGTCCAACTGTACAAGACAAGCGACAATAGGAATGTGAATGTTCTCATCTTCATTTTATAATACTCTCGGTCATGCTTGTGCCATAGAGATGCACCAGCTCTACACAACGGTTCACCAGTCCACCCCAGTTGCTCACACGCTTCAGGTCTATGTCCATCTGAATGCCGTCGTAGGCAGGTGTGTTGCTGTTAAGCTCGTCGCCCTTGCCCAGGCTCGTCAACAAGTAGGCGCCCAGGTCAAATCCCATGAGTCCCATACAGGGAGTGGTGCTGATCATCTTGGTGCCAAACTTGCGGATGAACTGATTCTCGATGCGGCGGGCCCTGTTTTCGTTAGCAATGAAAAAGCGAGAAAACAGGTAGGTGTCAATCGTCTGAAACGTCGACTTGTATTCTTTAAGATAATTGAAGTATTGGGGGAAACCCAGCATCGAGACTTCGCAATCGAAGCGTTTCAATTTCACCTGTTTCACAGCAGGTGCAATTTTGGCCAAGAAGCTCTTGCTGCCCGAGGTGGGAATGAAGAGATAGCTGCTGCCAGGATCAAGATAGTTGCTCAGCGTGGCATAGTCGAGCATGTTGACCACCGACACCACTTGGCAGTGCTTGCGACTATCGGTGATGTGCTCCTTGATATTGGTGTAGATATCTTTGTCTTCGGTGTTAGTGGGGTCGTCAAGAAAAATCACGTTATAGTCCTTAAACTTGGCATCGATCCAGTCGTTTACAGCAGCAGTCATGTAGGTGGTGGGGCTGTTTACCTGGAGCACGCGAGGATTGTCGGTGTAGTCGTCGTTTTTAGGCGAGAAGCAATTCACGATTGTCACTCCGTGTTTTTTCCCGAACTCGTTGCACCGCTGCAGCTGCTTGGGCTCGCCGGGAGCGATGAGGATGTCCATATTCTTCATCTTGTCGAGTGCCAGGAGGCTATCGGTGACATTGAGGTTGTGTTGCGTGTCGAGCACGTCAACATTCACCTTCTTCCCCACCCTGTTGCCCAAGCTGTCGACGGCCAGCAAGAAGCCCTTGTAGAAGTCGACATAGAGGTCGGCCTGACGGGGTCTTTCGCTCTTCTGCAACTGGAAGGGCAAGACAATGGCAATGTTGATGTCGCCGTCGCTCTTCAATTTGTGCACATTCTTGTAGACTTGCCCCATTTTACTGGCGTAGGTTTGTTCCAGCTCCTGCACTGTCGCCTTGCTGGAATTGACGCGGGCAATCTCGGTTCCTTTACAGGGTATATAGATCACTTTGCCTTTCTTCAGCCGTTTCTGGCCAGGGTTGGCTGCCATCAATTCGTCGACTGGCACCTTGTAGGCTGTCGACAGCGACCGATAGGTATCGCCATCCTTGACAGTATGGGTGTAGAACTGCTTGATGTTCTTTTTGAGTTCAATCTTATGCGAGGAGTTGGGCTTGATTTTTATCACGTCGCCCACGATGAAATTGTTGGGATAAATGCCAGGGTTGAGTTCAAGCAATGTTTCGATGGTAGTGTTGAATTGTTTCGACACGCTGTACATGGACTCACCTGGCTGAATGGTGTGATAGACAATGCCTGCATCGCCAGCGCGAGTGCCCGCCTGCGGGATGATGAGCACATCGCCCTCGCCCACACCACTGTTTGAACTGGGGTTGGCAGCCACAAGGTCGTCGACGCTCACATCGTAGAGCTTGGCTATGCCATAGAGCGTTTCGCTTTTCTTCACAATGTGTTTCACCACTTCGGGAGCGACTGCTACGTTCTGGCTGGCAATGGAAACGTCAGCCTTATAGGCCTCGACAGGGAAAAAAAGCAGTTGTTTTTTGGTCACTCCCTGTGCGGCCGATGGATTGAACTTGATGATATCTTGAGCCGAGACGCCTATTTTTTTTGCAATGCCATCGACCGTCTCATTTCCTCCCACCTTATAGTAATAATAGGATTCTCCTGCTATTTTCTTTACGGGGAGCTTGAGCCCGGCCGCGGTCGACACGACTGCGGCGAGACAGAGCATGACAAGAAGAAAAAAATGTCGTATATTCATAATGGGTTTTGTATATTATTGAGTCCTTATTAATAAAATAATTGCATTGCCAAAAACTATCATTGCACTTTAATCATGCAAAAATACAAAGAATAATTTAATATATGAGTGTGTCATGAGCAATAAAGTGTCACACAAGAGGATTCACCACCCGTTCACCCGTCAATTTCGACAGCTCACGACGCATCACGTTCAGTTGTTGTTGCCTTTTAAGCAGTTCCAACTGCTCCTCGGGGCTGGCCATGCGCAATTTTTCCTGAATCGACGTGAATTCAAGCGACACGATGGCGTTTTTCCAGTTGTAGAGGGCTTCGGGTATCAATGTCAACAGCTTATCGTATTCCGACGTGATGGCTGCAAACTGAGTGTGGATTTTGCTCAGCTGGTGTTTCTCGCTCACAAGGTCGAGCGAGACTGCCCTCACGGTCTCATCGGGGTCGGAGCAAAGACGCTTTTCGAGATACGATTTGCGAAATTGCACGACTTGGGCCTGCAATCGTTGCTCAATCTTTGCTTCGAGTTGGCGTTCCTGGTCTTCGATGCTCTCGAGAGTGCCGTCAACCTCGGCCCTAATGTGGCTCACGCCCTCCTCGACAAGGCGCCTGCGCTCTTGTTCGATGTCGGCTTGAAACTGTTGCAGAGCCGAATAAAATGGCTCAAGGTTGCCAAGCGACGAGGTAAAAATCTTGTCGAAGACGGGATCGGAGAACTTGATATTGTCGACAGTGAGCTCGTTGTTGATATACTCCAGCACTGTGGTGGGACGTGAGGTGCCGTCGTCGTAATTGGTTTCACACAAGTAGCACATGCCATACTTGGCAACATACCGTATCACGTCAAACTCGTAGCGCCGCAAGTAGGCTGCCGACGTGTTGTCGGACTTCTGGCTTGCATCGCCTGCACTGGGTGAGGGCTGCACTGGCGAGGGCTGCTGCTCACCGCGCTTGCGCTTTTCGCGCTGCTCCTGCTTCCACTCCTCCTGCCGTCGGCCGAAGATGTCCTTCTGTATTTGACTCAAGATCACATCCTCATCGATGCCCAGAGTAGTTGAGCACTCCTTGGCATAGACGGCTCTTGTGATTTCGTCGGGAATCACGGCAATCGATTTCACGATGTCGCCTATGGCTGCAGCACGCTTCACAGGGTCGTTGTCGCTGTCTTTGAGCAGGACACGGGTTTTAAACCTTATAAAATCGATCTCGTTGTCGGCAATATAGCGCTCGATTTCGCTATGACTGTGGGCGCGGGCAAAGCTGTCGGGGTCCTCAGGCTCGGGCAGCAGCAGCACCTTGATGTTCAAGCCATTGTGCAACAACATGTCGACACCGCGCAGTGCAGCATGCACACCTGCTGCATCGCCGTCGAAGAGCTCGGTCACATTGCGGGTGAAGCGGCGTATCTTGTGGATGTGGCCCTCGGTCAAGGCGGTGCCCGACGATGCTATCACATTTTTAAAACCGGCCTGGTGCATTTGTATCACGTCGGCATAGCCCTCGACTATGAAACACTTGTCTTGCTTGTTGATGTCGCGCTTGGCCTGAAAAAGACCGTATAGCTCGTTGCGCTTGTTGTAGATAATCGACTCGGGAGAGTTCACATACTTTGCCGGGTCGTTTTTCAACGTGCGCCCGCCGAAACCTATTACCTTGCCGGCGATATTGAAAATGGGGAACATCACTCGCCCGCGAAAGCGGTCGTAGCCTCCACCGCGGTTGTCGTCGATGCACAGGCCGGTATCAAACAGCAGTTTCTTGTTATATCCAGCCTTGGTGGCAGCCTTGTACAATGCCGAGCGGTCTTCGGGCGAATATCCCAAGTGAAACTCCCGTATCGACTCGTCGCTGAAAGCCCGCTCTCTGAAGTAGGACATGCCTATCTCCTGCCCATCGGTCGTGTTGTGAAGCTGGTTTTCAAAAAACTGCATCGCAAACTCGTTGATGAGCAACATCGACTCCCGCTCGGTTTGTGCTTCCCGCTCCTCGTCGGTGAGCTCTTTTTCGTGAATCTCGATATTGAATTTCCTGGCCAGGTATCTCAAGGCCTCAGGATAGGTGAGCTGCTCGTGCTCCATGATGAAGTTAACAGCACTACCGCCCTTGCCACAAGCAAAGCACTTGCATATGCCCTTGGCTGGCGACACATAGAACGACGGGTGATTGTCGTTGTGAAACGGGCACAGGCCTATGTAGTTCTGGCCGCGCTTCTTGAGCGTGACAAAATCGGAGACGACATCGACGATGTCGGCCGCATCAAGTATCTTATCGACTGTTGCTCTATCAATCATGACTGAATTTTGCCAATAGCAAAGTTACTACATTTTATATACACTGGCAAAAATTAATAATTGCCTCTCTCAATCAATTAAATAGCAATTTGTTTGGTCAACTGGGCATTTATTTCTACTTTTACCTGCTGAAAACAATTTATCTCTAAAACGACTAACGACTATGTTAAACAAAAGCGAAATGCTTGCATTCTTGCAACGCGACATGGCGCCTGCACTGGGGTGCACCGAGCCTGCTTGTGTAGCCATAGCAGCTGCAACAGCCATGCAGGCCATAGGCGGCGAGATCAACAAAATCAAGGGTGTGGTCAACTCCAATGTATACAAAAACGGCATGTCGGTCTCGATACCCCACTTCGAGAGAAAAGGGCTGAACTATGCCTTCGCCATAGGCGCAGTGATAGGCAACCCCGACAAATCGCTTCAAATTCTCGAAGATCTCACTCCCGAGGATGCACAAAAAGCAATTGAAATTGTCGCCGATCACAAGGTCGACGTCACAATCGACCGCAGCCAGAGGCGCATCTACGTGCGTTGCGACGTGATTTCGAGCAACGGCATAGGCACGGCGGTGATTACCGACGCCCACACCAACGTTGTGCTCGTGCAGCGCAACGGCGAAGACATCATGCGCAACGACACCTCGGTTCCCACCCAGGAAAACGCCTCGCTCGACAAGCTCACCAAGATGACGATAAAACAAATGCGCGAGCTGGTCGACACCGCTACCGAAGCAGAGCTCGACTTCTTGAGCACCGGCATCGACATGAACGAGAAAGTAGCCGACTATGGCATGAACAACGAGGCAGGCATTGGCATTGCTCGCGTGCTCAAGCACGACTGCAGCGCTGTGCTGGGCGACGGGCTCATGACACGCACCATGCTCAAGGTGTCGAGTGCCATCGAGGCGCGACTCAACGGCTGCCCGCTCTCGGTGATGAGCAGCGCCGGCTCGGGAAGCAAGGGGGTGGCCATGATTGTACCCATTGTGGAGATGGCCAAAGCCTGCAAGGTGAGTCGCGAGAAGATGCTCAAGGCTGTGGCCCTGGGCGACCTGCTCAACAGCTACATCAATGCCAAAATAGGCAAACTTGTGGCCATGTGCACCTGCGTGGCAGCTGCCTCGACGGCAGCCAGCGTGTCGATGACATGGCTCATGGGCGGTGACGACCAGCAGATGGGCTGGGCCGTGCGCAACATGACAGGCGCCATCTCGGGCATGATATGCGACGGTGGCAAGGTGGGTTGTGCGCTCAAGCAGGCCTCGGCCACCGCAGCTGCGTTTCTGTGCGCTCGCATGGCCATCAACAACGTGCGGCTGCGCCCCACCGACGGCATATGCGACGTTACCCCCGAGCAGTGCATCGACAACATTGCCAAGGTGGGCACCCCTGGCATGACACTTGCCGACGATGTGATTCTCGACATCATGCTCGGCAAGAGCGCTGCGTATTGACAACTGGCTGCTCCCGGCACATCGGCAAAAAAGTGGTCCCCTCCTGGCTTTTAATGAACATGTCTAAAGCGTAGACTACTGGAAGAGAGCAACCCCAAGCCCCAAACAAAATGAGCATAGCAGACACAGTCTTTGACATCTACCAATATGTGGTGATACCAATAGTCGCTGCCGGCATATTGTATGCAATATATTGTTTTGGAAAGACGATTTCACATCGCTACAACGTAGCCAAATGGTATTTTTGGACGGTCTACTTACTGGCCGTTCCGGTGATTGCGGCACCAGCTGTGTTTTTTGGATCCTTATTTATGGATCATGTTAAACACGACAATTATGCCATAATTGCCTGGATCATGATAAACACATGGGCAATATGGTTCATTTGGGGGTTTAAGAAATCGATGAAGCTTTACAACAAGATGCCTTGCTATCTGTCAATTTCACCCTCGATCCTGTCATGGGTATTAGCCATACTCGCAATCTATGGAGGACTCTACCTGGTGAACTACTGAAACAGCTCAGCACACAGACGAAACTAAACAACAACTGCGGCCCCTCATCGAGGCCGCAGTCGCTATATTTAGATAGATGTGTTGCTCAATTTACTTGTCGAGCAGGATGTGCATCACTTGCTCGGCACTCTTCATCACGTTGGTGCCAGGACCGAAGATGGCAGCTACGCCAGCCTTGTAGAGGAAGTCGTAGTCCTGCACAGGAATCACACCGCCGGCGGTGACGACAATGTCGTCGCGACCCAGCTTCTTGAGCTCGGCAATCACGGCAGGAATCAGGGTCTTGTGACCGGCTGCGAGCGACGAAACGCCCATCACGTCGACATCGTTTTCGACTGCTTCCTTGGCTGCCTCCTCGGGAGTCTGGAACAACGGACCCATATCGACATCGAAGCCGCAATCGGCATAACCGGTAGCCACCACTTTGGCACCACGGTCGTGACCGTCCTGGCCCATCTTGGCAATCATGATGCGAGGCTGACGTCCCTCCTTCTTGGCAAACTCACTTGTGAGCTCACGAGCTTTCTTGAGCTCGTCACTGTCTTTAATTTCTCCTGAATACACGCCTGAGAACATTTGAACTTTAGCTTTATAACGGCCCACGACTTTCTCGCAAGCATCTGAAATCTCACCCAGCGAAGCACGGTCCTTGGCAGCTTGAACTGCACACTCGAGCAGGTTGCCCTTGCCCGTCTTCACACACTCGGTGAGCGCATCGAGGTCGCGCTTCACGGCATCGTTGTCGCGAGTCTTGTAGAGCTCTTGCAGACGTGCCACCTGCGAGTTGCGCACCTCGGTATTGTCGATTTCAAGAATATCGATAGGAGCTTCTTTCTCGAGCTGATACTTGTTGACGCCGATGATGGTCTGGCGACCCGAGTCGATGCGGGCCTGCGTGCGGGCAGCGGCCTGCTCGATACGCATCTTGGGCACACCAGTCTCGATAGCCTTGGCCATGCCGCCCAGCTTCTCGATTTCGGTGATGTGCTCCCATGCCTTGTGCACGAGATCGTCGGTCAATTTTTCAACATAGAAGCTGCCTGCCCAGGGATCGATAACCTTGGTGATATAGGTTTCCTGTTGCAGGTAGATTTGCGTGTTGCGGGCAATACGAGCCGAGAAGTCGGTGGGAAGTGCAATTGCCTCGTCGAGAGCATTGGTGTGCATCGACTGGGTGTGACCCAGAGCTGCTGCCATGGCCTCAATACAAGTGCGGCCCACGTTGTTGTAGGGGTCCTGTGCAGTGAGCGACCAGCCCGAAGTCTGGCTGTGGGTGCGCAGCGACATCGATTTGGGATTCTCGGCGCCGAAGCTCTTCACAATCTTAGCCCACAGCAGGCGGCCTGCACGCATCTTGGCAATCTCGGTGAAGAAGTTCATCGAAATGCCCCAGAAGAACGACAGGCGGGGAGCAAATGCATCGACATTGAGGCCGGCATTCACGCCCGTGCGAATGTATTCCATACCGTCGGCCAGCGTGTAGGCCAGCTCGATGTCGGCAGTAGCACCAGCCTCCTGGATGTGATAACCCGATATAGAGATGCTGTTGAACTTGGGCATGTGCTGCGAGGTGAACTCAAAGATGCTGGCAATGATCTCCATTGAGAACTTGGGAGGATAAATATAGGTGTTGCGCACCATGAACTCCTTCAAGATATCGTTTTGGATTGTACCAGCCATCACATCGAGCGATGCGCCCTGCTCCAGACCAGCCACAATGTAGAAAGCCATGATGGGGAGCACAGCGCCGTTCATGGTCATCGACACCGACATCTTGTTCAACGGAATACCGTCGAAGAGCACCTTCATGTCCTCGACCGAGCAAATCGACACACCTGCCTTGCCCACATCGCCCACCACACGTGGGTTGTCGGCATTGTAGCCGCGGTGAGTGGGAAGGTCAAAGGCTACCGACAAGCCTTTCTGGCCCGATGCCAGGTTGCGACGGTAGAAGGCATTGGACTCGGCAGCAGTCGAGAAGCCGGCATACTGGCGCACCGTCCAGGGGCGGAACGGGTACATGAGTGAATAGGGACCGCCCAGGAATGGTGGGATACCTGCCTTGAAATGCAGATGCTCCAGGCCCTGGAGGTCGTCTTTAGTATATACAGGCTTAATCTTGAGCAACTCGGCGTTGGTCCAAGGTTCGGCCATGTTCAGTGGCTTGTGTTCAACATTAAAGCCATCTTTTGTAATATCTATATTTTTAAAATTTGGTCTCATTGTCAATGATTATTTTAAAAGTTTAGCGTTGAAAGCCTTTAATGTTTCAAGCACATTGGTGCGCACGTTGATGAAATTGGTCACACCCATTGCCTTGAACTCGTCGGTCTCGGGACCGGCAAGCACAAACTCGGCACGGCCGTTGAGCGCCTTGAGTGCAGCGGGGATGAGCTCGGGATACTCGGCATCGCTCGAGCAAAGCACGATGATGTCGGCACCAGCCTTCACGCCAGCCTCGACACCTTCCTCAACAGTCTTGAAACCGTTGTTGTTGACGAGCTTGTAGCCTGCGCAACCGAAGAAGTTGTCGCTGAACTGGGCGCGGGCCAACCGCATGGCCAGGTTGCCAATGGTGAGCATGAACACAACAGGAGTCTTCTCGCTGGCCTCGGTGTGCTGGCGCAGGGTCTCAAAGCCACTGGCAAGACGCTTGGTGTTGAGCACGGGAGCGTCGGGATTGGCCTCGCCACAGCCACAGCTGCAAGCAGCATGGATGTCGCGATGGTCGCCACTCTTCTCGGTGAAGTTGGGGAACTGGTTGGTACCCAGCAGCTGCTCTTTGCGCTTAGCCACCTTGTCGAAACGAGTGTTGGCGCTGGCATTCACAGCCTTGGTCACGTCGAAGCTCTCGGCTGCAGCCTTAAAGCCGCCCTTGTCTTCTACCTCGAGGAAGAGCTTCCATCCTGCCTGGGCAATAAACTGAGTGAGCTCCTCAACATAGTAGCTGCCGCCTGCCGGGTCGACCACCTTGTCGAGGTGAGACTCCTCCTTGAGCAGCAATTGCTGGTTGCGAGCAATGCGAAGGCTGAAGTCGGTGGGCTCCTCATAAGGCGTGTTGAACGGAGTGACCGTGATCTCGTCGACCGAAGCCAGTGCAGCCGACATCGATTGCGTCTGGCTGCGCAGCATGTTCACATAGGGGTCAAACAGCGTCTGGTTGAAGCGCGATGTAGCTGCGCTCACAACCATTTTGCACGATTCGTCCTTGGCACCGTACTGCTTCACGATTTGGGCCCAAAGCATGCGTGCTGCACGGAACTTGGCCAGCTCCATGAAGTAGACGGTGGAAATGTTCATGTTGAACTTGATGCGGCTTGCCACCTCATCGGCACTGAAGCCGGCGTCGGTGAGCTCGGCCAGGTATTCGTTGCCCCATGCCAAGGCATAACCAAGCTCTTGATAAATGAAGGCACCTGCATTGGCCAGCATGACCGAGTCGACACCCAGCACGCGCAGGCCGGCAACCGGTGCTGCGATCTTGAGCAACTGTGCAGCAGTCTCCTGGACACCTGCTTCAAATTTCTTGCCTTTCTTGAACACAGGCTTGAACGGGTTGAAGTCGATGCTGCCCACAAACTTGTCGGCAGTGCCTTTTTTCTGCAGATAGTCGACAAGAGCTGTGGCAAGCTCCACTGCCTTGCTTGGGCAGATGCTGAAATTGATCTCTACAGCATCGGTGTGAATACCGTCGAGAAGCACATTCAGGTCAACAACGTTGTGATGCAGATTGAAACCCAGTGCGGTGACGCCCTTGTTGAGGATGTCGAGCACTTGCTTGTTGGTCTCGGCCACGTCCTTCACATCAAAGTCTTGACGCACCTGCCAGGTGTTGTTGGTACGGGTGCCACGCACATAGGGGAACTCGCCAGGAAGTGAATCGATTGTTTTGAAGTCCTTGATGTCTTCGTCAAAATACAGAGGATTGACATTAAAGCCTTCATTAGTCCGCCAGATCATTTTCTTGTCGAAATCGGCACCCTTGAGGTCGATTTCAGCTTTGGCTCTCCAAGTCTTGAAGTCTACCGGAGAAAATGCTTCGAACAGTTTTTCTCTTTTTTCTGCCATAACTTTAATTAAAATTATATAGTAACTTTATTGTAGTTCGTGTAGTGGTATGAGGCCACAAAATATAGTTGTTTCTTCAATACAGCAAAGGTACAAACAATTATTGAAATAATTCAGTAATCATGTCAATATTTAAATTTAAATAATGCTAACTGCACAATCCTGCGCAATCGGGCGGCAAGTGCCAGAAAACGATTCTCTTGAAATCATGCACCACATCCCAACGCGCCCCCCGACCCTAACGATTGTTTTTTGGGGCACTCAGTCATGCCCCATTGCACCAAAATGTTGAAATTCAAAAAATAAAACCGTACCTTTGTGTCGCGAAACCAAATCATGCACGTGTGATGAAAGCTAAAGCCATATCGACACTCTTGCTGTACCTTGCTACCCTGTGCTTGGCCTATCCTGCAACAATCTACAAAACAAGATACAACCAATACAGCGGGCTGGCCCGAATCGCCGATTTCAACCCTGAGACGGGCGAAGTCGACAACCGGCATGAGGCCTTCGACGTCATGCTCGACTCGACGGGCATTTTCACACCCGCATATCGCTATTTTGCCCGCATTGCCAACTATCACAACCAAGAGGGGAAATCCTATGAGATTGTCTCGGGGCATCGCAAGAGACACGTCTCGTCGACCAGGTGTGGTATTATCTTCAACGCCCTCAACGACAGCAATTACAATGCCGTGCTGGTGTCGTGCCACAACTCGCGCCTGCACGACGATCTTCTCGACAAGCGATACATGGAAGTGGAACTTGTGCAAGTGCGCAACAACAAGGAGCAAGTCATCAAATCGGCACATATCGACAAAAACGTCGACATGGCCGACAGATTGAATGCAATAGGTGTCGATGTAGACCATAACACTGTGCATGTGCTTGTTGGCAACGACAAGCTAAACCAATTGTTCACTGTGGAGTTGCCTGCTATGCACAACGGTTCACACCTGGGGCTTGCCACAGGACCAGGTGCCCGGGTGCAAGTTGAAAGAACCGTGCTCTCCTACAAGACCAACGACCGGCGCATCGTGAACACACCATGGACCATCGAGAAACTGAACCTGCACTTTGCACGGTCCCAAAACCCGTATGAGGGATATTGGGAATATCTTGACCGCGACATGAGCGACGACGTGTTGCGGCTGGGCGGACGCTACACAATTGCGCTGGTGGCGACCGCGACTGGCTACGACATAATATACGTGAGCGGCGCACAGGTGAAAAAGAGCATGTGGACAACAGGCATGCTAAAAGGCAGGCTTGAGAAAACGATATTCACCGACAACTTCAAGGCCTCATGGATCGATGCCACGTTGCGCCCCATCGACCTCGACGTGCAAGCAGCATTTGAGAGCGGAGTGATACTCACGATCAAATTTCCCGTGTACAAGTCGCAAGTGAGATTCTCTAAAATACTCGATCGATAAAAAGCAGTGCCAGCGGCGTCTTTTTCACTTGAACAAGTCCCGCCGGCACCCACAGTCAAACTCGGGCGCAAAAAAAAACTTTGGTGACAATTCGATTATTATCACTATCTTTGCGCAAGAGATTTATATAGTGAGTTGTAAATGACGCATCTTTTACAAAATCAAATATCAATTATTAACACAGAAAATCACCGTTAGTGCTATGAACGAAATGGATTACAAGCAAGTAAACGACGACATGCGCTACTTGACCCTGCTGTCGCGCAGTTTTCCCAACATTGCGACGGCAAGTACCGAGATCATTAACCTTGAAGCCATCTTAAACCTGCCCAAAGGCACCGAGCACTTCCTGGCCGACCTGCACGGAGAGTACCAAGCCTTCCAGCACGTGCTGCGCAACGCCTCGGGCACTATCAAGCGCAAGGTGAAGGAGATCTTCAACGAGACCTTGGGCACCAAGGAACAGAAAGAACTGTGCACGCTCATCTACTACCCTGAGCTGAAACTGGAACTTGTGAAACGCGGCATCACCGACGCTGGCGACCTCAACGACTGGTATTTCATCAACATCAACCGTCTGGTGAAAGTGTGCCGCAACGTGTCGTCGAAGTACACGCGGTCGAAAGTGCACAAGGCCCTGCCGCCCGACTTCTCCTACATCATCCAGGAATTGCTGCACGAGAACTCGAGCGACCCCAACAAGCAGGCCTATGTAGACGTAGTGGTGCGCACCATCATCTCGACGCAGCGGGCCGACGACTTCATCATCGCCATGTGCTATCTCATACAGCAGCTCACCATCGACGTGCTACACATCCTGGGCGATGTATACGACCGCGGACCGAGTCCCGACAAAATCATGGATATATTGTGCGACTATCACAACCTCGACATCCAGTGGGGCAACCACGACATTTTGTGGATGGGCGCTGCAGCAGGCAACGACTGCTGCATTGCCAACGTGATACGCATCGCCATGCGTTACGGCAACCAGAGCGTGCTTGAAGACGGCTACGGCATCAACCTGCTGCCTCTGGCAACTTTTGCCATGGAGACTTACAAAAAGGATCCCTGCACACAATTCATACCCAAGGATCTCGACGAGAAAGATCCTGAGAAAATGAAATCGTCTCGGCTCATGGCCCAAATGCACAAAGCCATATCTATCATTCAATTCAAGCTGGAGGCTGCCACCATCAAGCGTCGCCCCGAGTTTGAGATGAGCGACAGGCTGCTGCTCGACAAGATCGACTACAAAAAGCACATCATCACTATCGACGGCAAGCAGTATGAGCTCACCGATGGCAACTTCCCCACCGTAGACCCGCAAGACCCCTACAAGCTTACTGCCGAGGAGGAAATGGTAGTGACCAAATTGCACAACTCCTTTGTACAGAGCGACAAGCTCAAGCGTCACATGAACTGCATGTTCCGTAACGGCTGCATCTTTGCGGTAGTAAACGGCAACCTGCTCTACCACGCCTCCATTCCGCTTAACGAAGACGGCTCGCTCAAGGACGTAATCATTCAAGGCTACCCCTATCACGGCCATGCGCTGCTCAAGAAAGTGGGATCGCTCATACGCGATGCCTATTTTGGTGCCGAGAATCAGGAAGACTACCTGTTTGCCAAAGACTATGTGTGGTATCTGTGGTGCGGCAAGAATTCCCCAGCCTTCGACAAAGACAAGATGGCAACCTTTGAGCGATACTTCATTGCCGACAAAGCAACTCACAAGGAGACAAAGGGTTGGTACTACAAGCTGCGTGACCAAGAAAAGATATGCGACATGATACTCGATGAGTTTCATGTGCAAGGACAATACCGCCACATCATCAATGGCCATGTGCCTGTAAAGACCATCAAGGGCGAAAGCCCAGTCAAAGCCAATGGCAAGCTGATGGTGATCGACGGAGGATTTTCCAAAGCCTACCAACCCGAGACGGGCATTGCCGGCTACACCCTGGTGTATCACAGCCGCGGATTCCAGCTCGTGCAGCACGAACCCTTCACATCAATACAAAAGGCCGTGGAAGAGGGCCAAGACATCAAGTCGACCTACGAGATGGTTGAGCTCACCAACCACCGCATGATGGTGAAAGATACCGACAAGGGCAATGAGCTCTCGTCGCAAATACGTGACCTGCAAAAGCTGCTCGTTGCCTATCGCAGCGGCTTGATAAAAGAACGCGCCTGGCGCCCTATCACCAACAAGCGATAGCCCCGTTGACCCAACCCAGCGCAACAAGCAATGGGCGCATCGGTGAGCAAAAGACAATCCCTGCCAGGGCTGTTCCTGGCAGGGATTATTGTTGTTGTTGTTGCACGCAGCATCGTGAAGGCAGGTGTCAAGTGCGCGTGATGAGGCACTGGCCATCGTGGTAGGTGAGGTCAACCACCTTCATCTCGCACAAGCTGATGACAGTGGCCTCGGCACTGCGACGACTCACGTGAGCCAGCCTCATGTAGCCGTCGATGGTGATTCCGCCATGGGTTGAGAGATAATCGATGAGCTGCTGCTCGATTGGCGACAAACTTAAGAGCGCATCGTTGTCGCGCAACTGAGACTGGTGCTGCATCACCTTCACATGCATCGAGGATGCGAGCACATTCTCATCGGCCACCCGGTAGAAGGCCTTCCACAGCCCTTTCTCGTCGGGGGCCTTGACAGGCTTGAGAGAGGCTTCGGCGATGTCGACCTTGAGCACGGTTTTCCCGTCGACTTTAAACAGTTCAAACTTCACCTGCTGCTCAGGCCTGCAATACATGGAGGCGGCTTGCTCGATCATGTAGATTTCCTCGTCGCTCTTCACGCCCACGACGTGACCGTTGTCCTTTACACCTATCAAAAGACGACCGCCGCTGTTGTTGGCAAAAGCCGAGATGCTGCGTGCTATCTTCCGGGCATCACTTATCTGGTACTTGAAGTCTTGATGCTCGTGCTCGCCTTGGGCTATCAAATCGGCTATGTATCCTTTGCCTTTCACTGCAGCATGGTGAGAACAAAATAGGCCTGAATCAATTGTCCCAGGTGTATTTGCCTGGGTTCTTTATGGGTGGATATGGCTTGTCGACAACTTCCTGATAGGGCACTTTTGTGCCGTTGAGCACAGCCTTCAAGTAGGGCTCGAGCTTCTGCGCATAGAAGTAGAAGCCTATGTCGGTGTAGTGTGTGCCATCGACGGTACCCTCGTTGTCGGGCCCGTAGAGGTTTTTGCTGTCGATATAGTAGAGATTCTTTGGATTCTCCTGCTTCAACTTCAAGTAGTTTTTGTGGAAAGCATAGTTCTTCTCGGCCAGGTACTTGCTGTAGTAGCTGCTGTACTTGGCATAGGAGTAGATAGTGCCCTCAACCATGAAAATAGGCACATTGGGGCGTGCCTTGCGCAGGATATTGATGAAATTGTAGGTCAAAGTGTCGCACATGTTGAGCGTGCAATTGGGCACCGGGTCGATAATATAGGCCGTGACATTGGGAATCTGAGCCAAGGCTCGGGCCATGCAATAGTCCATCTTGCCCTCGCCGCTGATGCCAATGTTGACACACTCGGCATTGAGGTCGCGCTGGATGATGCTGGTGCCCACCATGCCAGGGCGGCAGGCGCATCCTCCTTGCAGAATACTGGTGCCATAGAACACAAACTTTTTGTCGGCACGCGGGTTGTCAACCTTGGGCATCTCCATCCTGGCATCGTGCTCAACACCTATTTCAAGCCAGTTCACGCCATCGTACAATGGCAGGTAAAGCATGAACTCATGCATTTGACCGTCCATCTTGTCGATATACACCTTGTTTTGAATAGAATCCTTGAGAGGCGATGTGCGGTTCACGTTTTGGAAGTCGCGCACCGGGCGGTTGCAGTTCACAAATCGCCATTGGCCGTTGTCGAGGATGTAGAGATCGGTGCCCTTGATGCCCGTGGGGGCCATGTGAGCCATATACATGTTGGTGAGCAGGTTGTAGCGCACAGCCACCACCTTGGAGTTGGTGCGGAACCTGAATGCCTCGCCTGCAGTGCAGCGCTGCCGCTCATAGAGCGTGGGGCGCACGCTGTCTTTGAGATAACCAGGAATGCGGAAATAGGGGGTCTCGCTGTTGGCAAAGCCCTTGTTGATCATTCTGAAGTCGAGTGCATTGTAATACTTGAGCGTGTCGGCCTTGGTGAAGTCTTGCGCCATAGCGCTTCCCTGTGTCAACCATGCCAGCAATAGCAGAAGCAATAGTCTGAATTTGCAGTTCAATGTCATAATTACGTACTTATTAGAAAATTAATGTTGTTTTGCCGAACAAAATTAAAAAAAATATGGCAAACTACCAACAACAACAGGCGACAACCCTGCATGTAGAGTCGTCGCCCGCCTTTAGATTTTGTCGGTAAAAAAAGAATTTGCTCCGCTCAAGTTATATTTTTTTACTTGAGTGTGCCGTCGTTGGCTTCCTTCACCATCTGCTCATTGGCACTGATGTAGATTTCCACACGACGGTTTTGTGCGCGGCCTGCTTCGGTGTCGTTGCTGGCAACAGGATTCTCCCAAGCCATGCCCTGGCTGGAGAGACGGCTCGAGTTCACGCCCGAGTTCACAAGATAGGTTTTTACCACCGAAGCACGCTCGGTAGAGACCTTGTCGTTGGCAGCACGCGTACCCACATTGTCGGTGTAACCGAAAATCTGCACGTTGGTCTCAGGATTGTTGCGCAGCGAGGTAGCAAACTGCGACAATGATGTCTTGGCGCTCTCGCTCAAGTTAGTTTTATTGAAGCCAAACAAGATGCCGCTGTCGAAAGTGACTTTAATTGCCGTCAAGTTGTTTTGGTCGGTAACAGTGTCGACTTGCGCACCAGGAATCTGGGCCAGTTCCTTGGCCTGCTTGTCCATCTTCTTGCCAATCAACGTGCCGGCAGTACCACCAGCCACAGCACCGATGGCTGCGCCAATGGCTGCGCCCTTGCCGTGCCCTATGAGCGCACCTATGCCAGCACCCAGGGCAGCACCGCCGCCACTGCCAATGAGACCACCTTTACCTGCATTGTTCAACGAACCACAACCTGAGAGGCCCAAAACAAGAGCCACACTCAGGAACAAACTCATTACTTTCTTCATTTTAAAATATATTTTTACTAAATTTAAAAATCACAGTTTCTGAAATTCTGAATTACAAATGTACAATTTTTTCCTTTTTAATGTAAAAAAAATTACGTTAATTTAATATATCATTCTCTGCCATCGCCAGCCATGTGACAAGCAGAAAAGCGACGACGGGCATGCAACCTACACATCCACTCTCGAGATTGCTAAGCATCACCCAGAGAGGAGCGAAAGCACTCTTTTAGACTCAAGAGTGCGTCGAAGGTTTATTCCCACACGGCTTTTACAGTCACGGCAAAGCCTCAAACGTGCCAACAACAACCCACCATTTCAAAGAAAAAAATCAAAAAAAAAAGCTTTTCTTTTTCAAAGTAAAAAAAATTGTGTATATTTGGATTTAATTTGTTGGCTTCCTTCTTCAACGACAAGAAGGACCTTTAAAAAAGATTATTATGGAATCGCAAGAACAGTCCACTACGAGCAAGGACCTCGAAAAGGACGTAACCCTGAATTCGGAGCCTGCACAAGAGCAGAATACAGGCTCTGTCAACAATCAACCCGAGGCAAGTTCGGCAGCTGCCGAGCAAGCCCAGGAAGTCGTCAACCCAGGCGCAAGCCAGGCAGCAGCTGCAAGCACTCCAGCCGAGGAAACAGTCCAGGCCGAGCCCCAAGAGAAGCAGCCGGCCTCGGTCGAAACCGAGGCACAACCACAGCACAAATACGCTGCCATGAGCAAGACTGAGCTTATCGCCGCGCTTGAGTCGCTGAAAGAGCAGCCCATCGACAGCGTGAAAGACGACGTTGCTCAAATCAAGTCGGCTTTCTTTGCCATACGTAAGGAGGAAATTGCAAAAGAAAAAGAAGCATTCCTTGCCCAAGGCAACGAAGAGGCAGCCTTTGCGGCTATCGACGACGCCGACGAAGTGAAAATCAAGGAGCTCCTGAATGAGCTGAAAGAGAAAAAAGCGCAATTCAATGCCGAGCAAGATGCCCTGCGCGCCGAGAACCTTGAAAAGAAGCGCAAAATCATCGACGAGATCAATGCCATCGTGGCCGATCCCGACAATGTGAACCGTCAATACAACCACATTCAGCAACTGCAGCAGGAGTTCAAAGCCATAGGCGAAGTGCCTGCAACCAATGTAACAGAGTTGTGGAAGAGCTACCAGCTGGCAGTAGAAAAATTCTACGACTTGCTCAAGATGAACAAGGAGTTGCGTGACTACGACTTCAAGAAGAATCTCGAAATCAAGCAGCAACTGTGTTCTGAAGCCGAGGCTCTCGACGACCAGAACGATGTGGTGGCAGCATTCAAGAAGCTGCAAGAGCTGCACGACACGTGGCGCGAAACCGGCCCCGTAGCCAAAGAAATAAGAGAAGAGCTGTGGCAACGCTTCAAGAATGCGTCGTCGGTCATCAACAAGAAATATCAGGGTTTCTTTGAAGAGCGCAAGGCCAAAGAGAAAGAAAACGCCGAAGCCAAGACTGCCCTGTGCGAAAAGATAGAGGCCATCTCGACCGACGGCCTCAAGACCTATGCTGCATGGGACGAAGCCACCAAGGGCATACTGGCCTTGCAAGAGCAGTGGAAGAAACTGGGCTTTGCCTCACGCAAGCAGAATGCCGAGCTCTTTGCCCGGTTCAGGAAGTCGTGCGACGACTTCTTTGGCAAGAAGGCCGAGTTTTTCAAGCAGATGAAAGAGCAATTTGCCGCCAATCTGGCCAAGAAAACCGAGCTGTGCGAGCGGGCCGAGGCAATGAAGGACTCTACCGACTGGAAAAAGACCACCGACGCCTTTGTCGCCTTGCAAAAGGAATGGAAAACCGTGGGACCCGTCGTAAAAAAACACAGCGACGCTATATGGAAGCGGTTTATCACAGCCTGCGATGCATTCTTTGATAACAAGAAGAAACAAAACACCAACATTCACACTATAGAGCACGACAACCTGAAGACCAAGAAAGGCATCATTGCCCAGGTCAACGCTGTGCTCGAAGCCGACAACAAGGAGGATGGCCCCACCCAGGTGCGCGAGCTCATGAAGCAATGGCAAGAAGTGGGTCACGTGCCCTACAAGGAGAAAGACAAAATCTATGCCGAGTACAAGGCTGCCATCGACAAGGCCTTTGAGCAATTTGACATGAAGGGCATGAATGCCCGCATTGCCAACTTTGAGAACTCGCTCAATAAGATGGGAGGCGACGACAAGGTGTACCACGAGCGCGAGCGACTGGTGCGTGACTACGAGCGCAAGTGCCAAGAAATGAAGACCTATGAGAACAACATGGGCTTTTTCAACGCCTCTTCCAAGAATGGCAGTACAATAGTGAAGCAGATGGAAAAGAAAATCGCCAATCTCAAAGATGAAATTGCCATTCTTGAGAAAAAGATAAAAATGATTGACGACAAAGTGTGATATGTGTGTCACACGCTCTATCACACCACACCCACACATCCTCTCTGCGGTGCAACAGCCGCAGAGAGTTTTAATTACACATGAATGATATAAAACAGCATTTTGGAGAGTAGAGGAAAATATGGTCAATATATACGCTGGATTTTTACCGGCGTAGATTTCTTAATTCTCAACCTTGCCTACCTGGCAGTGTGCACGCTCACGCCAGTCGCCGAGCACTTTTTCTCAAAGACGGTGTGGCTCATGATGAACATCTCGTTTATTGCAGTGAGCTACTTCTTCTCCGACATTCATTGCCGCCGGGTGGTTTATGCCGACCGAGTCGTGCTGCAGGTCATCAAGGCAGTGATGTTGCACACCGTCATTTTCATGGCGCTGCTCATGTTTCTCGGCTTCGACAAAGCCTCGTGGAGAACTTATGTAAAATTCTACATCGCGTTTTTTGCAGGGCTGAGCACGTGGTGGCTGCTGTCGAGGAAACTGCTGAAACGCTACCGTGCGTTTGGCAAAAACTACAAGCGCATCATCATCATAGGTGGCGGGCACGTAGGCATCAGGCTGATGAACGAGCTTGAGAGTGACGCCGGCTATGGCTATCGCATACTGGGCATGTTTGACAACGACAAGAAAGCCAAGAGTGTGAAATATTACCGCGGCGACCTGAATCAAGTAGAAAAATTTGTGCAAGACAACCTTGTCGACGAGATGTATTGCTGCATACCCGACAACGAAAACGACGAGATGGTCAAGCTCATCAAGATTGCCGATAGCAATGCCGTCGACTTCTACTATGTGCCACAATTTGGCAAGCACATCACACGACGGTTTGAGCTGTATCCCATAGGCAACGTGCCGGTTCTGGCCATACGTCCCTACCCGCTGAGCAATCCCATCAACGCCCTGCTCAAGCGCAGTTTCGACCTGGTGGTGTCGAGCATAGTTCTTGTGCTCTCCCCCATCGTCATCATCCCTGTGTCTATCGTCATCAAGCTCACTTCGCCTGGGCCGGTCTTTTTCAAGCAAGAGCGCACGGGCCTGCGTGGAGAGCCCTTCATGTGCTACAAGTTCAGGACAATGCGGGTCAACCGCGAGAGCGACACCATGCAGGCCACACGCAACGACCCACGCAAGACCAAGTTTGGCAACTTCCTGCGTAAGAGCAACATCGACGAGCTGCCACAATTTTTCAACGTGTGGAAAGGGGAAATGTCGATCGTGGGTCCTCGACCGCACATGATAAAGCACACCGAAGCCTACAGCGCACTCATCGACAAGTACATGCTGCGCCACACCATCAAGCCAGGCATCACCGGATGGGCGCAAGTGAATGGCTATCGCGGCCAGACCGATGAACTGTGGAAGATGGTAAAGCGAGTAGAATATGACGTGTGGTATGCCGAGAACTGGAACTTCATGCTCGACATGAAAATAATATTTCTCACGGTCGTCAACATGTTCAAAGGCGAGCAAAACGCATTTTAAACCATTCACACTCATCATCGCACAATGCCACTACAACACTCCACAGGCCGCGACATGAAGGCCCGAGCCCTGGCTTGTCTGAGGAAATTTTGGGGATATCCCGGTTTCAGGCCCATGCAGTGGGACATCATCGCCCATGTCATGCAGGGCAACGATGCCGTGGTGCTCATGCCCACTGGCGGAGGCAAGTCGATATGCTATCAAGTACCTGCCCTGCTAAGCCCGGGATGCACCATTGTGGTATCGCCGCTGCTGGCGCTCATGAAAGACCAAATCGACAACCTCAAGGGGATGGGCATTCCGGCCGCGTCGATCAACAGCATGCAGAGCGAGGCCGAAAACCGCGATGTGGCCGAGAATGTGTTTAAGGGGTTTATCAAGTTGCTGTATATCTCGCCCGAGCGACTTCTCACCGAACTCAACTCATGGTCATCGAGCATCGCGATAAGCTTGATAGCCGTCGACGAGGCCCACTGCATCTCACACTGGGGACACGACTTCAGACCCGAATATTCTCAGCTGTCGGTGCTCAAGCAGCGCTACCCCAACGTCCCCGTCATGGCGCTCACAGCTACAGCCGACAAAATCACACGCGACGACATCAAAACACAACTCAACATTCCAGGCGCCAAGATGTTTGTCACCTCATTTGACCGCCCCAACATCTCGCTCAACGTGAAAACCGAAGTGTCGGGTCAAAACAAAATCAAGGCTATCGCACGATTTATCGAGGCTCATCAGGGCCAAAGCGGCATCATATACTGCATGCGGCGCCGCGACACCGAGAGCATGGCCAAAAAGCTAAACAGCTTGGGCATAAAGGCCAAGCCTTTTCATGCAGGCATGACTGTGCTCGACAAGCAGCACACGCAGCAGGAGTTTATCAACGACGACCTCCCTGTGATATGCGCCACGATAGCCTTCGGCATGGGTATTGACAAGAGCAATGTGAGGTGGATCATACACAGCAACATGCCCAGCAACATCGAGAGCTACTATCAAGAGATAGGCCGAGCCGGGCGCGACGGCCTGCCAGCCGATGCCTTAATGTTTTACAGCTATGGCGACGTCGTGACTCGCATGAAAATGGCGCAAGAATCGGGGCAACAAGAGGTGAACATGGAAAAATTGCGGCGCATGCAGCAATATGCCGAGTCGACCGTGTGCCGCAGGCGCATCCTGCTCAGCTATTTCAACGAGCGCTATGACCATGATTGCGGCAATTGCGACGTGTGCAACAACCCGCCACAACACATCGACGGCACTATCCCTGTGCAGATGGCGCTGAGCGCGATACTGCGCACCGGCGAACGTGTGGGACTCACCACAGCAATCGACATCTTGCGGGGCTCTCGCAAAGCCGAGATTGTGACAGCCGGCTGGGACAGGCTCAAAACCTACGGTGTGGGTCACGACCTGTCGTTTGGCACATGGAATGCCTACATGCTGCAGATGCTGCAGATGGGCATCATCGACGTTGCCTACGACGAGAGCAACCATCTCAAGGTGACCGATTACGGCCGCGACATCTTGTTTGGGAAAAAGAAGGTGCAACTCTCGGTGACAACATTCCGCAGCAAGAAAGCCACGCAACCCGCGCCGCAAGACTTGCCGGCCATGCAAGCCAGCGACGAGGCCAGCGACGAGCTGCTGCGCGACCTCAAGGCTACGCGATATGCTCTGGCCAAGGCCTTGCACGTGCCTCCCTACATGATATTCAGCGACAAAGTGCTGCACGTGATTGCACAAGAGCAGCCCACAACCAAGATACAATTTGGCACCCTGTACGGCATTGGCGAGAAAAAGTGCGAGTCCTATTGGCGCCAGTTTACCCAGGTAGTGAGCAAATGGCAGGCACGCCACAAGTGAGCGCACGCCCAACTTGCCAACAGCAATAATTTGCACATGCGTGTCACCCAGTTATGGGTGGAATGACGATATATATGTAACGGGGAGACCCTGCCAAGAGGATCTCCCCGTGTCATGTTTCGGCTGGTAGCGGCGTGCTACTTGGCGATGCCCATCTCTTGGGCAATCTTGGTGGGCACGGCAGCCTTGTTGACAAGAATGTCCATGGTCTTAGCCTTGAAATAGGCCTCGCTCACATAGAAGTATCCGTTATAGAGCTGGTTGGTGTCCCAGCTGTTTTGCACCTTGAAGTATTTGTTGCCGTTTTGGTCAACAGCCTTACCCACGATCACCATGCCGTGGTCGTCGGTGGTTTCCTTGTTGTCGAACATGAGTTGGCGGCTTTCCTGGGTCACGACTTGCTCGGGAACCGGGCCCTTGATGTCCCACTTCTCGCTCTCACGATCCTTGTCGCTCAACTTGGTCCAGCGGTCCATGTCGCTACCCTTCAGGTCGGGCACATCCTTGTCGACAGGCAGCACTGCATATCCCTTGCGCCACTTGAAGCAAGGCTCGCTCACGTCGGCCCCCCAGGCAACGGTGTAACCCTTGTCGATAGCATTGTTCACGATTTCGACAAGCTCATCGATCTTCACATTCTGGTAGCTTGCCCATTGCCAGTTGTCGGCGACCTCGAGCATGAAAGGCTTGTAGAAGGGATGATGCGTGAACGATGCGATTGCAATATAGTCGTCCATTTTGATGGGCAGTGACTCGGCAAAACTCTTGGGGGTGTATTCCTTGCCCTGCCATGTGAATTTTTCGGGCAGAGGACCCATATAGGCATCGAGGATGCCCTTGAAGCCAGCCATCCATGATGGTGTGAGTTTTTTCAAGTGCTGCTTTTTGACAACGCCAAGATAACTGCTCAGGATATCGGTGAGCTCGCTTGTGTTAAATTTCTTGTCGCCGTTGGTCATGCCGGTGTACACGTCGTTGGGCACCATGCCGTATTTGTCCCACACATAGCTCACGTCGTCGGCTGCACCGCCCTCGGCAAAATTGATGGTGCCGTCCATGCGCACATATTTCACGGCTTTGTCATAGTAGCAGTGGTATACCACAAACCCCTCGCTCAGGTGGATTTCCTTGCCAGTCTTGCGCAGAATTTCGTCTTCAAAGAAGGAGTTGGTAGAATAGCACCAGCATGTACCTGATTTGTGTTGGTCCTTCACGCCAGTGTGCTTTACGACCTTGATGTCGGTAAACTTAAAACCCGTGCTGTCGGGATTCACGACCTTGTCGTCGGCCGAAGCATTCAAGGTTAGGCTCATAGCCAGGAGGCTTAATAATAAATACTTCATGTAGATGATATAAAAAATTTAAGTAATAGAAAAATATGATATAATATCGCAAAGATACATCACATGGCGTAAAATGGCAATGAAAAAAAAGGAAAGTTATTTTACACTTTCAATCTTTTCGAGATTCTCGGCATCACCCAGTTTGTAATAGATATCGCGCAATATATTGCGTGTGTCGGGATTTCGAGGGTCGAGCGCATAGGACTTCTGGAGGTGAGCAAGGGCCTTGTTGAAAGTGGGCGTCACCTCTTTCAGTAGCTTTGCAGCGCGCTTCTGGGTGTTGTTTCTCATGTAGTACAACGCCTCGAGATAGTAACAGCGGCCCAAGTCAAACTGAGCCTGGGCCGAGCTGTCGTTAAGCTCAACAGCCCGCGCATAGAAGGGGCGTGCATCGAGATAGCCCGTCTGCAGCTCAATGATGTTGCCCTTCAAGTCGAAATAGGCATCATTGGTTGAATCGGTGAGGATGGCGAAATCGAGCAGCCTTGTGGCCTCGCCAAAATTTTGTTTGGCAATGCAGTCGTTGATAAGGATGCGCATGTATTGTATGTCTTGCTTGCCATATTTGCGGAAAGCCTCACGGGTCACCTGCACGGCACTGGTTGTGTCGCCCATGCCCATGAGCACGGCAATGTCGTTGTCATAAACCCTCTTCTTGTCGTAGCCCAAGTTGCGCGCAATGGAGAAAAGACGGTGGGCATCTTGGCCTTTTTTCAACTGAACGGCAGCCAGGCCCTGAAAGAACCGGGTCATGCCGAGCACGGTGTCGGGCTCTATCTTGTGCCGTTGTCTTGCATAGCTTGAAGTCGCCAGTGTGTTGTAGATTTCCCATGCCTTGTAGGCGCCAGGATAATCTTTCACGCCATAGAGCTCGGCTCCTGCCACGCTATAGTCGACGAGATTGTCATATATCTTGTTGCGGATGTCGCGAGAGAACTTTGTCTTGTATCGGGGTGCACCTTTCTTGTCAAGCTTGAGCGAGCCATCCTTGTTCTTGCTCCACAACGTGTCGAGTTTCATAGCCTGCACGCCGCAATCGTAGCCATCGAGCAAGGCATGCCCCATGGCTTTGACATCGACCTTGTTGCCCAGCTCCTTATTCACCAGGTATTTGGAGTAAAGGCCATATTGCGCACGCATGGCCACCCACCATGTTTCGGCTTTGTCGCGGGTAGCGTCGTTGGTGAGTGCAGGCTTAATTTTTTCAACAGCTTTCTCAAAGGCCTTGAGGTCGACCGAAAGCTCGCCAATGCTTTTCTTCACCTCATCTACGGTGCGCTGCTGGGCCCATAAACCTATGGCCGGGAAAAAAGCCAACGAAAAAATGATGATGTAGGATAATCTTCTCATAATCCCATTGTATTCAATAATACACCCTCTATAATTGTTGCAAAATTATAAAACAAATGGCACTTGTAAAAATGTCACGAAATAAAAATGTGCATCTCACAGGCCTTGCAATCACACTCGACTCGCAGCAGCGTGTTGCCACTGCGCAAAAACAGTGGGTCGGGCAACTGGCGTGCTTTGACATCGCGCTTGCAAGCTCCCAGCTCGCGCCGCAAGCAGTAGCGGGTGTGCATGACCGGCACATCACGGCCGGGCATCGCGAGTTCGATCGCAGGCTCTATCTCTTTCACCCCATGGTCGCGATACAATTGAGCAGCAAGCTTGTTGGCAACATTGTCGGCGCAATAGAGTGTGCTGGTATAGCATTGTGCCGCCTTGTCTTCGGGCCTTCTCACAGGCCGCTTCAACGTGAGTCGCTGAGCGCGGTCGAGCATGGCAAACGTCTCGCGGCGCAACTGGGCAAGCAACGACGAGGGAATGAAGACACCGCCCATCACCTGAGCTCGACTCAGCTGGTAGATTGTGTTGCCCAACTTGGCCAACACGTCGAGCTGGCGAGCCTCTTGCGATGTCTTGGCAGGATCGGCACGTTCCATGACCAAGCTGTGCACTACCCTATTTCCTCTCTCGTCGGCCAGTGCCAGGCACAGCTTGCCATGCGACCACCACAATCGGGCATCGACATCGATGCGTCGCGTTGCCGACGGCTTGGAGAGCACATCGTCGAGCGACTTGTCGCTGGTGCGATAGGCCATAGCCATGCGCGGTATATCTCCTGATTCTTTCAAAAACAAGTCCTGACCCTGCACCCGATTGATGCGAAAACCGCAGTAATTGCCCTTTTTGTCAAAGAAACTTATGCCATCGCCATTGTGCAGCGGCACACGAGTGTCGATGCGCACGTGCTTGCCGTGCACGCTTGTAATCCTGCCCAAGGGCTGGCCAAGTGATTTTGGCGTGTCGATCGAGGCCATGGTGTGCCCGTTGGCCGGACGGCGTTGCTGCAGGAAATAGGTGGTGAACGAGCGGTTGAAACTTCTTGAGACGTCGGGGGTGAAGGCATATTCGGTCTTTCCCTGCGAACTGCGTCGATACAAGTCGGGATGAGCGGCTATTACCTTGTCGAGCTCCTGCCTGTAGTAGGCAACCACGTTTTTCACATAGGCCATGTCCTTCAGCCTGCCCTCAATCTTAAATGAGGATACACCACTGTCGAGCATGTGGGCCAGCGACGGCTGTGCCATGAAGTCTTTCAAAGAGAGCAAATGCTTGTCGACGACAAGTTTGTTGCCGTGAGCATCTTCCAGATCATAGGCAAGCCGACAGATTTGGGCGCACTCGCCACGGTTGGCACTGCGGCCCTTAAGGCACTGGCTCACTTGGCACCGGCCACTGTAGCTCACGCACAGGGCGCCGTGCACAAAGGCTTCGAGCGGCACATCGACAGCACTGTGAATGGCCTTGATTTCATGCAAGGTGAGCTCGCGAGCCATGACCAGTTGCGAGAATCCAAGCGACTGCAAGAAACGAGCCTTCTCAGGGGTGCGCAAGTCGCACTGTGTGCTGGCATGAAGAGCTATGGGAGGCAGGTCGAGACGCAGGATGCCCATGTCCTGCACGATGAGTGCATCCACCCCCGCCTTGTAAAGGTCGTGGATGAGCCGCTCTACACGGGCAAGCTCATTGTCGTAGATGATGGTATTGACCGTTGCATAGACGCGAGCCCCATACTGGTGAGCAAACTCGGCTACACGTGCTATATCGCTGGTCGCATTTCCTGCCGAGGAACGGGCCCCGAAGCAGGACGGCCCCATATAGACGGCATCGGCGCCATGAATAATGGCTTCGATCGCTATATCGGCATTGCGAGCAGGCGCCAGCAACTCAATTTCGCGCAATTTTGTTTTCATAATAGTGCACAAAAATAGCAAAAAAGCGTGAAAAAATTGCAGTTATTCATTTAAAAACTGTTTTTCGGATAGGGAATTATGAGATTTTTGGGCTGTGTCGCTTGCCTGCTTAGAAATAATGAGTAACTTTGTGGGCTAAAAGCGCCAAGTCGCCAAAGGGGGGCAGAAGGCAAAAGCATGTCGAACTAATAAAAGACGGTCAATGAAAGGTAGATTTTTCACTATATTGTGTGTCGCTGCACTGCTCACAAGCTGCGGCGAATACAACAAGGTGTTAAAAAGCACCGATTACAACTACAGGTTTGAATACGCAAAACGGGCCTTTGAGCAGAAAAAATACACTCAAGCTGCAACATTGCTCGAGAGCGTTTACACGGTGTTTAAAGGCACCGACAAGGCCGAAGAGTCGCTCTACCTGCTGGGGCTGAGCTACTATGAGAATAAAGATTACCTGAATGCAGGCAGCTATTTCAAGCAGTATTACACGCAGTATCCCAAGGGCCAGTATGCCGAGTTGGCACGCTTTTATAGCGGATATGGCTATTATCTCGACTCGCCCGAACCCCAGCTCGACCAGAGCGAGACCGTGAAGGCTATCGAGGAGCTGCAGGCCTTTCTCGACTACTTCCCCAAAAGCGACAAGGTGTCGATTGCACAGAATGCCATCTTTGAGCTGCAGGACAAGCTTGTGCTCAAGGAGCTTGAAAATGCCCAGCTCTACTACAACCTGGGCAACTACATGGGCGACAACTATGAGAGTGCTGTGATCACTGCCAAAAATGCAATCAAGGACTACCCTTACAGCAAATACAAAGAGCAACTGGAATTCTTGATTCTCAAGGCTCGATACAGCGAGGCCTCTCAAAGTGTAGAAGAGAAAAAGGAGGAGCGCTTCCGCACCGTGATCGACGAGTACTACTCATTTATCAATGACTATCCCGACAGCAAGGATCGTAAAGAGGCCGACAACATCTTTAAGATTGCCAGCAAGCATGTGAGTGAGAAATAAGGCAGAACAAAACAAAAACACAATCATACAATTCTTTTCTTTACAATGGATTACAAGAAAACAAACGCACCTACTACAACGACAGTACATGACTTGATCGAGATGGCCCAGCCCACGGGCAACATCTATGAAACGGTGTGTATCATCAGCAAGCGGGCCAACCAGATTGCAGTTGAGATTAAGAAAGATCTTGAAAAGAAACTGCAGGAATTTGCATCGATGAACGACAACTTGGAAGAAATCTCAGAGAATCGTGAGCAAATCGAGATTTCCAAGTACTACGAGAAGCTGCCCAAGCCCACGCTGATTGCCACTCAGGAGTATATCGACGGCAAACTTGCCTATCGCAATGTTGCCAAAGAGAAAGACGAGTTCAATTTCTAAACACAACGTCTCAATCTGTCCACTCAAAAAAAAATTCAAGGTCGCTCGGTCCCAATGCGGATTGAGCGATCTTTTTTATTGCGGAGTCATCTCCCCCCCCTGCGTGCTCAAAACAGAGCACACTACTGGATGTAGGGATTGAACGCTTTCTCATCGGCGACCGTAGTCGCAGGACCATGACCTGGCGCAAGGGTGACAGCAGCTGGGAGACTGAGCAACTTCGTCTTAATGCTTGCAATGAGTGCATTGTGGTCGCCGCCAGGCAAATCGGTGCGCCCCACGCTGCCGCGAAACAGGCTGTCGCCCACAAGTGCCAAGCCCTTGCTTGGGATATAAAATGAGAGCCCTCCAGGTGTGTGTCCTGGTGTGGCCAGCACATGAATCTCGTCATCGTCGAGCATTATCACATCGCCATCGTTGAGTGGCGAATCGATGAGGAGTGGGCTAACTTCGACTTTAAGATGGAAAAAAGCCGCCTGCTCGGGCAAGTGCTGTGCCAGCGGGGCGTCGAGAGGCGACGCTTCAACACCCACGCCATACCGGTCGGCCACAAACCGTGCCGAAGCCGAGTGGTCGACATGGCAGTGAGTGAGCAACAAGCGTTTCACCTGAAGCTGGTGGCCGTCGATAAACGCCACCACCTCGTCGCGTTCTTGCGGGCGCATCATGCCAGGATCAACAACTATGGCATGATGTGTCGCGTCGTTCCACAAGACATAGACATTCTCGCCAAACAGATTCACTTCGAAACGGGATACATTCATAACGGCAGGTACACGACTTTCTTGGTTTTGAAATAAGGCTCGTCAAAATAGTTCTTCAGCTCATCGATGAGCACCTCGTTGCGAAATGGCCTCACCTCTTGTGTGAGGTCACCACCCTTGAGGCACAATATGCCGTTGGGTATGGCATTGTGCTGCTCCTTGGCAATGAGCCTTTTCACCAGGGGAACGATCTGCGACAAGTCCATCACTGCTCGACTTGTCACAAAGTCGTATTGCCCTTTCACCTCCCTCACGTCGCCGTGCTGGAAAGTCACATTGCTCAATCCAGCCTGCTCGGCAATGTCGCGTGCAACCTTGAGCTTCTTGCCCACCCGGTCGACAAGATGAAAACTGACCTCGGGGAAGTAAATGGCCAAGGGAATACCTGGGAAACCGCCACCCGTGCCAAGGTCGAGAACCCTGGTGCCAGGAGTAAATTTTACAAATTTCACGAGTCCCAGCGAGTGTAGCAGGTGATTGACCTCAAGGTTGTCGATATCTTTGCGCGAGATCACATTGATTTTGGCATTCCACTCGGGATAGAGTCGCTCGGCGACGGCCAGCTGCTGCTGTTGCAGGGCAGTGAGAGATGGGAAATATTTGAGTATGGTAAGCATCGTGAGGGTGGGGAAAATTTAGAACCGTTTCAATACCGACTTGTCGCTTGCCCAGCGCTTCAGCGTGGCATAGTCGAGCGTGATCTTGGGTTCGAGATTGGCGTCGGCCGCGAGCTCTTGGGGAAGATAGCTCCACGTCACACCATTCTCGCCGAAACAGAAATTGGTGGTGAGCGTGAGGTTGTCGATATTGAAAAAGCCCAAATCATTGAGCTCGTCGCTGTTCTTAGCCCTGTTTTGTGTCATGAGTTGCTGCTTGAGCGCCTTACACACGGCCCCGAAAGCATCGCTGCGAAACATGCTCAAGTCGATGGGAGCAATGTTTTTCAAGTCGATATTGTAATACTGGTGTGTCTTAGACGACACTTCATCTTTCTTCACAGTCTCTTCCTTGCACAGCGTGAGAATGTCGTGCTGGTGGTAAGCGATGGTGATGTTTACGGCAATAAGTATTCGGTCGGACACGGCTCCCTCGGCTACGGCATACTCGTTGACATCGGTGCTGTCGAGCGAATTGCTGTTGAGCGTGGCGCGCGTATACTCCTTGAGCGCATCGTCGATGTCGAGGCTGTCGTTGCCCTCAAGCACCATCCGCGTGAAGAGCTTCTGCAACTTGGCGGTCGATGCCTTGTCGATGAAAAACTTGGGATAGGTGACCGACACGTCGACAAACTCCATGCAAACCTTGCCATTGCTGCGCTTGAAGCTGGCTGTGTCGCTCATTTTCACACTGGTGAGCGAAATAGGATACTGGCTTGTTGTGCCGTCGGTCACCGTAGCAGCCTTCTTGGTGCAACTGCAAAGGAGCGACAACGCAACTATCATGAAGATTAAAAAAGGTGTTCTTTTCATTTTGTTGAGCCCATGTTAAATTTCATTTGATAAAATTACAAAAAAAAAACGATAACACCGAACACATTTTGCTCATTTTACTAAATAATTCAAATTATTTTTTACTGCCGCAAAGCCAAAAAGCAGTATCTTTGCGACATGTAAAGTGCAAGACACTCGGCCTATGCTTTGCTTCACTGTGTACAACAGAAAAAAAGAAAAAAATAATATAACAAATATCACAAGACAATGAAAATCAAATCTTTAATCATGATTACTGCAGCAGCGCTCATGCTGTGCAGCTGCAGCACGCCCAAAGGCATTACCTATCTGCAAGGCGTCGACTCGCTGCCCGACGAGGTGCTCAAGAGTGCAGCAGCCCACAACGAGCCCGTCGTGCAACCAGGCGACATGTTGCAAATCAACGTGTCGTCGAGCAACCCCGAAGTAGTAAAGCCGTTTAACAAGACCGAATATATTGCAACCTCGACCGGGGCCAACAACATCTCCAACGGCGACAACTCGATCTATTTTTACCTGGTAGACAACAACGGCTATATCGACTTTCCCTTGCTGGGACACATCAAAATAGGCGGAATGACGCAGGCTGCCGCTCAAAACTACATTGCCCATCTCATTTACCCAAAGTATATCACCGAATGCCCAAATGTTGAAATCCGCTTCCAGAATTTTCATGTCTACACTATGGGAGAGGTAAACAATCCGGGAATGGTTAAAGCAAGCAACGGTCGCATCAACGTGCTCGAGGCAATTGCCCAAAGCGGTGACCTCACCATCACCGGCCGTCGCGACAATGTGATGATCATCCATACCAATGCCGATGGCAGCCGAGAGGTGAGCCGGGTGAACCTTAACGACAAGAACACCATTGTTTCGCCCAACTTCAACTTGCGGCAGAATGATATTGTCTATGTCGAGCCCAATGCATCTAAGCAACGCAGCAGTTTCTCGATACCGCCACAATGGCAATTCGGAACGAGCATACTGGGCATTGTTGTCTCGGTGGTGACACTGGTAGTGACCTTGACCAAATAACACACCACATGGCGTTTTAAACGCCGTGCCCCTTGTGAGAGCAGGGACTGTGCCGACCATGGCACAGTCCCTGCTCTATTCTTGCCCTGCAACGCTCACAACTGCGGGGCGAGTTTCTGGGCTGCAGCTCGGCCACCCAAGGCTGTCGAGCTTCATTTCAAGTCGTTGCGACGCTTGAATGTCAACGTTGTCTTGGAGTCGCCGTTTTCCCACTTGCGCAAGACCATGGTTGTGGCCGTGAGTTTTTCTACAACATATCGGTCATCATTCTCCCATGGGTCGACACCGTTGATGTCGCCTTTATAGGTAATGTCGAGATAGACCTGAGTATCGTTGTCGGGATCCGACACATGCCAGTCGTAGACCTTGTCATTCACGCGGCCGCCCTGAGCGGTGAGATAGTAGGTTGTCAATTGGCCCCACGACCATGTCGACTCGTCTTGTGTCGCAAAGCTGTAGATATAGGGTGAAGTCGCATCGCTGCCACTGGTGAGTTCCCACTGGCCTTTAATCAATTTGGTGTCGATTTTCTCGTCATCATCGCCACAACTGCCCGCCGTGACCAGCAAGACGGCAAGCAACAACAATAGTGTAATTTTTCTCATATCGGTTTGCTGTGTTTTGTTACGCGGCAAAAATACACAAAACGAATCAGAACAATGCAACATCAGCAATAAAAATTTCCAATTTCAAAACCACAAAACGAGCACGCCACACTGGTACAGCATCTTATATCCAGTGTGGCGTGCAGTTGCAGCACCTTGCAGGTGCCATCAATCACTAACTATCACGACTAATGTATTTTTTTCTGCATCTTGCCAAGGGCACTACTTGAGAGTCTTGGATACGGTCTTGGTGCCATCGGCGCGAGAAGAAACCACAATATTGAACCCATGGAATGGCGTGCTGGCCTGCTGGCCTGCGGCGTTGTAGTAAACAACGCTTGTCACTGCATTTGAAACATTCACATCGGCAACAGCGGTGGGCTCACCTGGCTTCTTGAACGCATAGATATTGCCCACGACGAAGGTCAGCGTGCCGTCACCGTTGGCAAAGCCGTCGCTTGCATCGGCATCGGCTACATGAGCGATAGTGCTCACATACTTGATTTGATAAAGCGACTTCATGTCGGTGCCGCGAGCAATAATGCTGTCGATGGGCAGGCTGATGTTGTTCCACTCACCTGCAACCAAGTTGCATTCAAAACCTTTCTCTGGTTGATTTCCACCCGTGGCTGCACTGTTGATGGGCACCACAGTGAGCCGGGCATTGGCTGCAGCATAAACATCGAAATGCAACGTGTCTTGTGTCGATACATCGACCGTGCCAAATTGAGAACCGTAATAAGTAAAGTTGCGAATCACAAAGGCTTCGTCACCATTTATGTCGATTGCTTTGCCCGAGTTGTCCGAGCCTCCCCAGCTGTACCATCCATAGCCCTCAGCTGTGCCGAGTGCAGAGCCATAGATGGCGACATAAGATGTGGCTGCCGGCGTGGGCACACTGGGCATTGACGGCGTAGTCACGTTGAGTTTCACCGTGTCGGTGACATTCACCCCGTCGCTTGCCGTGATGCCAAGCGAATAGGCCGTGGCAGGCTCAAGTTGCAGCGTCTGCAACACCACTGCGCCACTGGCACCCGAAGCCGTCACATCGATACCATGAGAACCATCAACGACATGATAGGTAATGGTAGAGGCCACATCGTCGGACGCCTTGAGATTGACAATAGCCGATAGCGGCGTCAATGCACCCAGCGTGGCAGTAAAGTCGGCAGGAGCATTGCTGTCGGCAATGGGCGTCTTGCCCGAGCCATAGACTCTGAACTCGATGATGGAAACGCCATAGTCGGTTGCAGGCGACGTGCTGTTGAATTTCACATAGCGAACCTGGCTGTTGGACGCGGGGGCATAATAGTAGTAACGACCACCCTGGAAGCCCGAAAGTCCACTCACCGACTCTCCCGTTGCCCATACCTTGCCATCCTTGGAGAACTCGATGGTGAAAGCTGCCGGGTTGGCATTTTCAAAGTACAGCTCCATTGCATCGATATCATAGTAGGCAGCGAGATCGGCAATCACATAGGCAGGAGCCTCGCTCGAAACCGGTGTGCCGCTTGCCCACCGAGTGCCCTCGTTCTCATCAAAGGCCATTGTGGCAGTCAAGCCGTCGGCCTCTCCGCTTTTAGCACTCAGCTTGCCTTGAGCAAGATTAAGGCCTTCATAGGCATAGATGCGGGCGGTATCGGTTTTGTCGCCGAGTGTTGCAGCAATCACCGACAACCCCTTGGCCGAAGGGGTGAATGTCTTCCCGTCGGCACTCACGGTGCCTCCAGCCCCCGTGACAGTGAACTTGGCACCACTGGTATCATATTCAAGCCCATCCTGGTCAAGAGCAGTCAAGGTCATTGGCACTGCCGAGCCCACGGCTGCAAGCCCGAGAGAGGCGTCATTCTTGCCAGGGGTTGCAGGGGCATAGGACAGGGTGGTGAGTGTTGACTGTGCCGAAGCTTCAAACACACGAAACTCCCAAAAACTATACCCATAGCCAGTGCCGCGTGCGGTGCCCACAAACTCAACGTAGCGATACTTCTTGTCGCCATCGAGTCTCAGCGTCTGAGTGTGAGGAAAATCAGAAAGCGACTGATCGGTGACAGTAGCAATCGTGACGCCACCCGTAATGTAACCGTCATCACCCACATTGTCGCCTGCCACAATAGTGAATGACTTGCCATAGGCACCTTCCCACACAATCTGAATGGTGTTGAAAGTGAGGGGCTCGCCTAAGTCAACCTGCCACTTCTGCGGGTCCTTTCCGTGCTCCGATTCCCAACGCGTGCCCAGGTTGCCGTCGTTGCCTTGCGAGGCTGTGCCCGAACTGGCAATCGACGTCTTCCCTTCGGCCAGATTAGTCTGTGCCAGCATCGACCACGATGTCAATGCCAGGAGTAATAAAAGGAAAACTTTTTTCATTGCTTTTTCAAGATTAAAGTTAACAATATTATGATGGAAAAATTAGTAAAAGGCGTGTTTCACACTACTTGCTCAAGATGATATTGATCAACGCCGTCACATCGCTCACGTTGACCAAGCCGTCGTGGTTAAGGTCGCACAGCATGTCGTCGTAGGCTGCCGAGCCCAGTATCTTGTTGATAAGGGCAGTAACGTCGGTCACATTTACCTGGCCGTCGCCATTGATATCGCCGCCAGCATCGCTGTCGAATCTGAACCAGTTGAACTTGCAATTGGTGCTTTGGCCACTCACAATGCGAATGCGCACGTGTCCTGCCGGGAGAGTAGCCTTCATGGTCTGGGTCTTCCATTTGCCCACACTGCCTGTGGCATCGAGCACTTGTTCGGCCACCTTTTGTCCGTTGGCAAAAATGCGTATTTTGGGGCTGAACAAGAACTCCTCGCTCGCCAGTCGCAGCGAGAAGGTGTAGCTGCCGGCACGCGGCACGTCGACAAGATACTCGGCCCAGTTGTTGACATCAAAACTACCCACTTGTATCTTTTGGCTGCTTTGGGTGTCGGTATTCACCTCCAGGGTGGGACCTGTCGAGTTCACCCAATCCTTGGCAGCAATCACCGCTCCCGCAGGGTGAAAATAAGTAGTGTCGTAGGACGACATGTTGACATATACCTGCCCCAATTGCGAGAGCGTGCCCCATGCCGGCTGATGTGTGAGCAGGTTTTGATTCACCAGCAAGCGATAGTAAGGAGGAGTCTCGGTACCCTTGGCCTTGAACCACGCATAGCGGTACACCATGGTGTCGAGCTCCAAATCCTGAACCTTCAGCACCATGGAATTGAGTTGGGAGACCGAGTCGACCGTACCCTCCCAAGAGCAGAACTCGGTGAGCCACACCTTCTTGCCGAAGGTGCGGGCAAAGTCGTCGATAAAATTCATCATCGCCGTGTGACTATTCATATAGCTGTGCAGGGCCACATAGTCCATGCGCGGTTCCTTGCCGTAGAGCTTCTTATAGGCCTCGACAAACTTCGACAGCCACTCTTTGGGTTGATAAGTGACGCCATCGTTGATGGGGCCATCGGGAAAGTTGAGCGCCGGAGCCACAAGTTGCAGGTTGTAGTCGCGAGCAATAGCCTCAAGGGCTGGCCAGCGCTGTGCTGCCTGCTCGGGGGTCATATTGGCCTGGGCCTTGAAGTTGGGCTCGTTGAAGCCCAGCAGATACCTGGTGCCTGGATACTTAGAGAGCGAGTCGCGCAACGCCTGCTCGCTGAAGCCGCCGTTCCAGCACATGGGCACAAACTCCATAATGCCGCCTGGCCGCAACTGCGAGGCCACATATCGAGCTGGATTGGTGCCCCAGTTGTAGGTCCACGACACGCCTGGAGCCAGAGCCTCGACCTCGGGCGCATGATTGAGGCCGTTCTCTCCCACTCCGCGCTTGGCACTTTTCTTCATTTGCCCCCACGCAGCCGGAGCAACAGCAAGCAGGGCTAAAATACATATCAAAATTTTTTTCATCGTTGCAGCATTATAATTATCGATTGAATACTTTCTTTACTTCATCTCCCGTTTTCACAATGTAAATACCCTGATTCATCTCGCTCACGATATTGCCAAGGGTGTCGTATATCACAACAGGCTTGTCGGTGGGTGTAGTTGCCACATTGTCGATGCCGGCTCCCCAACCATCGGGGATGGAAGCAGTGGCAGCCAAGTCGTCGCTGTCCTGATACACCCTCACCCAGTCGATATACATCTTGGCCTCGCCTTGTGCCAGGGCGGTAATGCCGGTCGAGCTCGTAATGCCCGTGAAATTACCCCCTACTGCAAGGTCATAGACAATGAAAAACTCATGTTGAAAGTAGTGTCCAGTTCCCCAGTCATTGCTGTAGTCGCTCACTCCCATTTTGTAATAGGGCTGCGCATCGGGATACTTGTCCTGGTCGAGATACATGCTCACATAGTCATCGTCCCACTCCAGGGTGAAGGTGTGAAACTCTCCGTCCTGCAAACTGTAATCACTGGTCGTGCTGCGGGCATAGTTGGGATACTGCCCCTGGCTGTTGTAGTAGCCCCAGTGGCAGGCACCGTTGAAAAAACTATCCTGAGTATTGTGTTTGATACCCTCGGCGTTTCCCATCTCCACGATATCGATCTCGCCACAACGGGGCCACCCCACCGAGCCAAAATCATTGCCGAGCATCCAGAAGGCCGGCCACAGGCCATTGGCCGTGCTTGGCAACTTGATGCGACTCACAATCTTGCCATGCTTGAAGCAAGCCTTGCCGGCAGTATTCAATCGGCCCGAAGTGAACGCCTTGCCGTTATAGCTTTCCTTTTTAGCTGTGAGCACCAGGCAAACCGCTCCCGAGGCTGAATCGGTCTCAAACGATATGTTTTGTCGGCGATAATATTGGAGTTCGTTATTTCCTCCGCCGTCGCCGTTTTCCTCAATGTTCCAAGCCTTTTCATCGAGCGCATTGTTGTTAAACTCATCGCTCCACACAAGTTTGTAATTGTGCTGTGCAACTGCATTGATCGAAATGCCAGCGATTGCAATCACAGCCAAAACTGACATGCTATAATAGTTGTTCATCTACTTATTATTGTTTAGAATAATGTTGATAATTACATCAATATCAGATACGTTTACTTTTCCATCTCCATTGATGTCGGTGTTGTCGTGAGTCTCGGTGCCAAGTATCACTCCCACCAGGGCAGTAACGTCGCTCACGTCGACATCGCCATCGGCGTCGACATCGCCCACGAGCGATTGCGAGGCTTTTTTGTAGAAAAACACCGCATCAAAATTGAGCGGTGTGCCCGAGACCCCGCCACTGAGCAACGACACCACATTGCCCAGGTAGCTGGTCGATCCAGGAAATACTGGATTGGCCCGAGAAGCAATCTCACTGAAGGGTATATCGAAGTTGTACCACTCGCCATCGCGATAGAAATCGCCAAGCAGGCTATAGACCGTTCCATTGTCGTTAAATGCCGTAGCACCAAGCGAAAAATGAGCATTGCCCACCCCTACGGCATGGGTGGCGTGGGTTGTGGAGTCGGCTGACTTGAAAGCCAGGTGCAGGTAGTAGTCGTTGTCAAGCATGCTCAAGTCCTTGCCTGTGCCTTGCGATGCAAAGCCAAGACCCGACCAGCCTGCCGAGCCCACGGTAAAGGCCAGGTAAGGCTCATCGTTGCCAAAAGAGTTCACTCCCGTTGCAGTTGCTGCATTATAAGTATTTTCCCACACATAGAGGAAGTTGCGCGTGTCGTCAGGACGGTAGTCGGCCACCGTTGCAGCCTTAATCTGGGTGGCCTCGGCGTCGCCAAGATAAAGCAGCACGTAGTCCTTACCCTTGCTCAAGTCGAATGTGGGCTTGCCATCGCGATCGAGCGACTTAGAGCCATAGAGTCCCAGCACGTTGTCGGTCGTGTCGACCTTGCCATCGTCGCTGTGCTTCTTGTAGAAAAATATGTTGTCGAATTGCAGTTGCGCCCCTTGGGCGCCGCCACTCAGGAAAGAAACGACATTGCCCGTATAGGCCTTGACACCGCCATCGGCAGTGAACGGGTCGCCATAGAGACTTTTGATCACTCGGTAAGGAATATCGAAGTAGTACCATTCACCGTCGCGCTTGTAATCGCCCAAGACAGTGGTGCCCGTAGAACTATTCCCAATCACAAATTGTGCTGCACCCACGCCCACAGTGTGGCACGCATGCCGCACGATGTCGTTGCCCTTCATGGCAAAGTGCAGATAATAGCTGTTGTCGAGCATGCTCAAGTCTTTGCCCTTATGTCCTGTAGAGGCAAAGCCCATGCCCGACCAGCCTACAGTGCCCACGGTGAAGCTCTGATAGGCTTCCTGAAAGCCAAACGAATTGACGCCTGTCGAAGTGAGTGCATTGTAGGTTTTTTCCCATATCCACAGGAAATTGTCGGTATCGTCGACATTGTAGTTGGCTTTGATCTTGCCGGTCATGGCATCGGTCACGCCAGTACTGGTGCCGATGAGCACATAGTCATAGCCGTCGTCGAAGTCAAACGTCGTGGCCCCATTAGCATCGAGGGCCTTGCTGGCATACTTACCAATTACAGTAGTGGTGTCGGTCGTAGGCAGCGAGGTATTGACGCTGTCGTTGCGATAGAAAAACACGTTGTCAAATTGCAACTGCGCACCCGCCGAGCCGCCGCTCAAGAAAGCAAACACATTGCCAAGATAACTTGACGAATCGGTGAACAACTTGCCCGACAAACTCTTGAGCACGCTCACAGGAATATCAAAGGAGCACCAGCGGCCATCACGCTTGAAGTCGCCCAACACAGGGGCTGCACTGCCGTTGTCGACAAAGGCGGTACTGCCAATCGTAAACTTGGCATTGCCCACAATCACCTCGTGGCTGGTGTGCACGAGATTGTCGGTACCACGCATGGCAAAGTGCAGGATGTAGCTGTCGTCGATCATGCTCAAGTCCTTGCCTTTGCCAGTCGAGGCATATCCGAGTCCCGACCATCCAACATTGGCTACTGTGAATACAGGATAAGACTCTTGATAGCCAAAAGAATTGATGCCGGTACTCGTGCCGGCATTGTAGGTTTTCTCCCAAATGTAAAGAAAATTGTTAACGTTGTCAACATTGTAGTCAGCCTTGATCTTGCCTTGCATTTGTGCTTTGACACCATCGCTCACCCCGATGAGCACGTAGTCTTTGGAGTGGGCGAAATCAAAAGTGGGAGTTCCGTCATCGTTGAGCGAAATCGAGCCGTAGGCACCCAGAGAGGTGACATTGTCGGCAGTCGAAGGCTTGTCGCTGCCAGCCTCGCCATCGGGGGTGATGTAGTTTTGTGAGTCCTCACGCTGATACACACGCACATAGTCAACAGCCATTTCTTGATTGCCGCTATTGAGGGCAGTGACACCGCTTGCATCGTAGATGCCTGTGGCACTGCCGCCTACAGCCAAGTTAAAGAGCAAGAAGAAACGCTTGTGGAAATACCTGCCTGCCGAGTTGACTTGCGCTGTGTCGTTGATGTTCATCTTGAAATAAGGTGTCTCGTCGGGGTGCTTGTCGAGGTCGACATACATGCTCACTGCATCATCGTCCCACACCATGGTGTAGATGTGGTAATTGCCGTCTTCGATAGTATAGTTGGTAGTCGACTGGCTATACATGGGATGATTGCCATTGGTGTAAGGCCCCCAGTGCATAGCTGCATTGAAAAACTTGTCTTGCGTCGCTGTCTCGATGCCCTTGGCACCGCCAGCCTCGAGCACGTCGATCTCGCCGCAATAGGGCCAGCTCATGCCATCGGCCATGTCGTTGCCCATGAGCCAGAATGCAGGCCACAGGCCGTTGGCCGTCTTGGGCAACTTGATGCGGGCCTCAACCTTGCCATGCTTGAAAGCCACCTTTCCCATCGAGTTGATGCGGCCCGAGGTGAACGATTTGGAGCCATACGATTCTTTCTTGGCAGTAATCACAAGGTTGCCGCCAGTCACCTTCACATTGCCTGGCAAGTAATATTGCAGCTCGTTGTTACCCCCGCCATTACCGTTACTCTCCACATTCCACACCTTGGTATTGAGCGTAGTTCCGTCAAACTCGTCGCTCCACACCAGCTTGTAGTCGCTTGCTGCAGCACGCGATATTGCCGTTGCCGATGCTGCAAGCAACACAAATGTCGATAACTTGAATATCGTCTTCATGAAAAAGTCGATGAAATAGGATAGAATAAAAAAAGGAGAAGCCCCCAAAAGGGACTCCCCCCTTTTCACGCAATAATAATTAGTTTTTTAATTTGAGGAAATTATCTGTTGATATATTTCTTGCCGTTTTTAACGACTATGCCCTTGTAGTCGCTCGACACTTGCTGACCAGCGACATTGAAGGCCGGGCCATCGACAACGGGCTGAGCCACATTGACGCCATTCACGCCTGTCGACACCTCGTTGTAGAAATACACGTTGCCCACTATGAAACTTTGAGTGCCGTCACCGGTGCCAAAGCCGTCGACATTGCCGTCGCCGCCATCGGCAGCCAGGGTGCCCATATACTTGATTTGATACAGATTGGCCATGTTGCAGCCCTTCTGCACATAGGTGGCCACAGGCACCTCAAGCGTGTTCCACTCGTTGGCCTTGAGCGAGAATTGTACGCCCTTCTCGATTGTGCCAGTGATGGGAATAATAGTGAGGGTCATGTCTTGCAAAGGAAGCACATCGATGTGCAGCTTTTTCCAGCTCGTGACATCGATAGCGGTAAACTCACTGCCAAAATAAGCAAACTTGCTGATCATGTAGCCTACTTTGCCATTGATGTTGATGGCAGCACCAGTGCCTCCACCCCAAGGATTGAAGAAATAGCCGTCGGTGTTGCCAGTGTAGGGCGAGAACACACTCTTGAGCTCGTTGGCCACAGGCTGAGGAATGTCGGGGAGCGACTGGGTGGTGACCTCAAGGGTCTTGGCCTCGCTCACGTTGCCCTTCTCATCGGCAGCCTTCACGGTGAGCGTGTATTGAGTGCCAGCATTCAGGCCAGTGATATTGAGGCTTGTAGCCTCGCCCGACTTGCCAGTCACCTTGTAGGTTGTGCCATTCTGGTCGGTCACAGTGTAGTATATGCTTTCGCTCTTGTTGTCGGTAGCCGTGAGCGATAGCGTGGCGCTTGCATAGCTCACACTTGCCACCGTTGCACTGGTAATGACAGGAGCCTCGGTATCCTCATAGCTCACAGCCTCCTTGTAGCAATACACATTGCCCACATAGAAAGTCTTGGTGCCATCACCGTTGCCAAAACCGTCGACATTGCCGTCGCCATTGTCGACAACTGTGCTCGTATACTTGATTTGGTACATGTTGGTCATGTTGCAGCCCTTCTTGGTGAAAGTTTCAACAGGAATCTTTATCGTGTTCCACTTGCCGCCAGTCACAGCACTCTGCACGCCTTTCTCCACAGTGCCGGTAATCGGCACGATGGCGAGCGTCATGTCGGTCTCAGGAAAAACATCGACTACAAGATATTTCATCTTGGTCACATCGAGGGCAGTGAACTGAGAACCATAGTAGGTGAAATTGGGAATTTTAAATACCTTGGCATCGCCTACAGCGATTTCTGACCCCACGTTGCCACATTGCCAATCGGCGAAGAAATATCCATCGGTGTTTCCAAGTGCCGAAGAGTAAATACCAATAGCATCGTTGCCCGTAGCAAGAGGCGCAGGCACTGTTGTGGGCTGTGCCCACGCAGCAACACCGGCCAATACCAGTGCAACTGCCGAAAACATTAGTCTTTTCATAATAAATGAAGTTTAGTTTATGTAAAAACAATATGTGTGTGTGTGATAATTAGTTTTTTGACAAAATCATGTTGACCAGAGTGGTCGCATCGGTCACATTTACAGTGCCGTTGCCATCAAGGTCAGCCCGTGACACGAAACTTGAATCAGACACTGTGCCCAAGATGATGTTGACCAACACCGTAACATCGGTAACGTTGACCTGGCCGTCGCCATTCACATCGCCCTTGGCAAAGGATGGGGTGAGCGTACTGCTCTTGTAGATGAAAATATTGTCGAGATGAAGCTCAACGCCTTGAGTGCCGCCACTCAGTGCCCAGAAGTAGTTGCTCTTGTAGGCCTTTTGCCCGCCGTTGGCAGTCGTCCAGGGATTCATGATTTTTTTCAAGACCGAAATCGGAACATCGACATAATACCACTCACCGTCGTTTTTCCAAGTACCCAGGTTCTTGACTGTTGTGCCATTGTCGACAAAAGCATTGTCGCCAAGGGCAAACTTAGCGTCGCAAAAACCGATGCACTGAGCATTGGCAGGATTGCCCTTGATGGCGAAGTGCAGCACATAGGTATCGTCGAGGTCGCTGAAGTCGACAGGCGTGTCGCTAGTGATGCCCATGCCCGACCAGCCCACATTGGACACAGTGAGAGCCAGGTGGTCCTCGAGCTGGCCAAATGAGTTCATGCCGCTGCCGTCGCCAGCATTATAGGTCTTCTCCCACACCCACAGGTGCTTCACCTGGTCGTCGACACGCAAATCGGCTTTGATACCCTTGGTTTTCATCGCCTCATACTCGGCATCGCCCACCATGATAGGCATGAAATTGGAAGCCTTGCTCCAGTCAAAAGTAGGCTCGCCCTGCTCGTTGAGGGCTTTGGCAACGGTCTGGGCTTTGGCACCCATTGCTGCCATGGCAAGAATTGCCAAACATAGAGTAAATTTTTTCATGTGTTGAAAATTTTAAGTTGTTATTGAATGTTGTATTTGTTTCTTTCAGGATGAAGCAGGACTTAGCAAGTCGATATAACACGATGACAAATCCTGCTTCTCGAGGCTATGGCATTTCTCAATAATTAGGATTCTGTGTAATCCCTGTGAGGTCGATTTCCTTGGAAGGTATAGGGAACAACTCGCACTTGCCCTTGGTGAAGCTGCCCCATTGGGCTTTGGCTTCTTCCGACTCGCCAGCGATATAGTTGTCCATCGTCTCCTTGGCAATGCCCCAGCGCACCAAGTCAAACCACCGGTGCCCCTCCATGGCAAGTTCGACGCGGCGTTCGTGGCGAATGGCGGCGCGCAAGTCGGCCTGGGTGTCGGCATAGGTCACCGTCTTGCCCTGTATGATCGAAGTGTAGGGGAAACTCTTGAGCCCGACCCGGGCACGCACACTGTTGAGTGCCGACCGGGCCTGGCCCAGGTCGCCGAGCTCGCAACAGGCCTCGGCATACATGAGTAGCACGTCGCTGTAACGTATCTGCTTGTTGTTGAGCGGGCCACGTGAGTCGTGTGTCAAATGATAGCAGCTGCCGTTGTCCTCGGTATACATGGCATACTTGCGATTGAGCAAGCTGTCGCCCGTGTAAATCTCTTGCGCAGGAGTCTCCATTTGCCCGTAGGCCGGGCGTAAAATGGTGGAGTCGCGGCGTGGGTCGCCAGGTTCAAACTCGTTGTAAAGATTCTCGGTGGGCTTGTCGAAGCCCCAACCGGCCTGGCCCCAGAAGCTGGAGCGCGATCGCTGCAAGATGAGTGTGAATGTGCCGCGGGTAAAGCCCTCACCCTCGCCATAGTCGCTGGTCGGGTCCTCCACATATTGTATTTCAAATACCGACTCGGCATCGTTTTCACCTGCAAGGGTGAAATTGGTGAAGAAATTCTTGTCGAGGCTGTACTGGCCGCTTGCCATGATAGAGTCGCCCCAGGCTTTGGCAAGCTGAAACTTGGCCTGAGCACCGTTCACATCGTTATTGTTCTCGAGATAGTCGGCATAGTAAAGGTTGGCTTTAAGCAACATGGCTTGGGCAGCACCCTTGGTGGCACGGCCCAAATCGCTGGGCGAGTACTTGCTCTTGAGCCACAACTGACGGTTGGCCTGTTGCAGGTCGCGCACGATGAAGTCGAAGGTTTCGGCAACCGAAGCGCGGTGCTGCGCCCATTTCGAACTGCTGTCGATGACCTCCTCGATGAGAGGCATGCCGCCATAAAGCCGCAGCAGCCTGAAATAATAGAAAGCACGCATGAAGTGGGCCTCGCCTTCAAGTCGGTCGGCCTCAAGCAGGTCGGCAGCCTTGGTGAGGTCGCCTTTCTTCTTTGCAATCTCGTCGAGAGCCAGGTTGCAACGCGCTATGCCTTGCCATTGTGCACGGTAATACTCGAGCACAATTTCGTTGTTGGTGTTTACCTTAAAATTGTCGATGTCGTAGGCATCGCCGCCATCGGAGATGCCCTGGCCGCCCTTGAGTGCGTCGTCGCTGGCGATGTCGCCGAAGAACCACTCAGAGTAATAAGTATCACCGTATTCCCAAGCCAGGGGCACATAGCAGGCATTGGTCACGTTTTCCAGAGTCGATATCGAGGTGAAATACTCATCACGATTGTTGGTGCCTGGAGTGTCGTCGGTGAGCCAGTCATTGCACGACGTCATTCCCACCGCAAGAGCTGCTACCACAGCCATATTGATATATTGTTTAAGTCTCATGATTTCTTGATTGAATGTGTGATTGATTAAATTGCTTGCAGCGGTACTGTTAAAAACTCAAATTAAGTCCCATCAAGTAGGTGCGAGCCTGGGGATAGTTTCCATAGTCGACACCGCCTGCCACCTCGGGGTCATAGCCACTGTAGTCGGTAATGGTGAACAGATTGCTGGCTTGCAGGTACACCCGCAGCGTCTTGAGCCCAAGCGGCTTTATCAATCGGTCGGGGAAGTTGTAGCCCAGCTGAATGTTCTTGAGCCTCAAGTAGGACCCGCTCTCAATGAAACGATCGCTGTTGTAGAAGTTGATCGAGTGCTTGGGATTGGGGATGCCGGCCTGGGCATAGTCGGTGACGCGATAGTCGCGCGAGTCGGCATTTTCCCAGCTCCACACCTTGAGCATGTCGCTACTCAAGTTGCTCTCGGTGCCAGTGCCATAAAGGCGCTCGTTGAGTGCGTTGTATATCTTGTTGCCCGCCACACCCTGGAAGAAAAGCTGGAGGTCGATATTCTTCCAGCTGGCGCTCAAGTTGAGGCCATAGCTCACTTTGGGGAAATTGTTGCCCAGCTTAGTTTTGTCGTTGTCGTCGATCACGCCATCGTGATTGATGTCTTCATATATGGCATCACCGGTGCCATAAGGATTGGCTTGTCCGCTCTTGGCATAACCAGGCAGGGCGGCATCGGCATCGGCCTGAGAGGCAAAGACACCCTTGTACTTGTAGCCCCAGAAGGTGAACAACGGGAGGCCCTCGTCGCTCATCACGCGGTCGCCATACACAGGTGCACCGCCATTGAGTGCTGTCAACTCATTTTTGATAAACGACATGTTGCCATCGATGCCATAGGTAAAGTCGCCCAAAGTGTTGTGATGACCGAGAGTGATTTCAACGCCCGAGTTACGCACGGTGCCCACATTGGCTTGTGCATCATAGCGGTTGCCCACCCATGCCGGACCTTTGACATAAAGCAGCATGTCCTTGGTGTTGCGAATGAATCCCTCGACCGTGAAGCTCAACTTGCCATTCCACAATGCGGCATCGATGCCGGCATTCCAAGTCTCGGTGCGCTCCCACTTGCCACCCTGGTTCACATAGGTGAGTATTGTAGCGCCATTGGCAATAGTCCCGTTGAACGGGTATCCCACAAAGGTGGGCCCCGAGGTGAAGATGGTCTGGTTGAAGGCATCGTTGCCAATCTTGTCATTGCCAATCTGCCCCCAGCCGGCACGTAGCTTCAAGTAGTCGAGTGCAGCCCACTTGCCTTTGAGCCACGGCTCCTCGCTCACACGCCAGGCTGCTGCCAGCGACGGGAAGTAGCCCCAAGTGTTTTCGGGGAACTTGTTGCTGCCGTCGGCACGGAAGTTGAATGTGAACATGTAGCGGTCGAGCAGCGTGTAGTGGGCACGCCCCAGGAATGACAGGCGACGGGTGCGGCTCACGCCATCGCCAGCCTTGTTGGTGTTGTCGAGAGTCGTTTGGTTCAGGTACCAATTCTTTTCATCGGGATTGAGGATGCCACTGCCCGAGTTGCCAATACTGTAGTAGTTGTACTCCTCGGTAGTTTGGCCAACCATGAGGTTGAAGCTGTGTATCTTGTTGATATCAAACACATAGTTCACAATATTTTCCCAAGTGAACGTGGAATAGTGAGAAAGAGACCGCTCAAGGAAGTTATTTTCCAGGTAATCTTTCACACTCACGTCGTGTGCGTCCTTGAAAAGACGGTATTTAAGATTCACCTCGTCGTAGCTGGCATCGGTGCGATAGGAGAAGCCCTTAAACGGGGTGAACTCCAGGTAAATGTCGCCAATCCAGCGACTGGTGCGGCTCTTGGGGTGCGATGTGTAGACCATGCTGAAGGGATTGGTGGCATTCTTGAAGTTGGAGGGTGCAGCATAGCGGCCACCCATGTCGGCACCGTTCACGTTCACTGCATTTTCGGGATAGTAAGCCAAGTCCCAGGGGGCCATTGCAATGGCAGCCGAGATGACCGAGGCGTTGGCCGACGAACTGTTGTTCATTGCGGTGCGCCCCATGCTGTACACGTAGGACAGATTCTCGCCTATCTTCAACCACGGCTTCAACTGGCAGGATGTATTGGCACGCAGCGTGAAGCGCTCGTAATTGGAACCTATGATAGTTCCCTCTTGGTTAAAGTAGCTGGCACTCATTGAGTAGCTGGTCTTGTCGCCACCGCCGTCAAACGACACATGATAGTTCTGAATGGGAGCATTGCTCTTGAACACTTCGTCTTGCCAATCGGTGTTGACGACGCTGTAGTCAAGGCCTTGGATGCCATAATCGATGCCCTTGCGGGTGTAGCCGTCGATCTTGGCTATGGCAAAGTGCGGGTCGTTGCCCAGCTTGTAGGTCTGCAGCCAGCGGTTGAAGCCATATTTGTTATAGAAAGTCTGTTCACTCTTGGCAGCGTTTATGGCCTCATAGGTGTTGAAGAAATCGGAGCTGTTCATGAGCTTGAGCTTCTTCCAGCGGCTTTGAAAGCCATAGTACATATCGAGCGAGATGGTTGAGACCCCCTTCTCGCCTTTTTTGGTAGTGATCAAAACCACGCCGTTGGCGCCGCGGCTGCCGTAGATGGCCGTAGCCGAAGCGTCTTTCAGTATCTCGGTCGACTCGATGTCGTTGGGGCTCAAGAACGAGATATTGTCGGTAATCACACCATCAACTACATAAATGGGGGCAGAGTTGTTGACTGTGCCAATGCCGCGAATGCGCACCTCGGCGGCCTGGCCCGGCTGTCCCGACGAGGCATTGACCGTGACACCAGCCGCGCGTCCCTGCAGAGCCTGGTCTACACTGGCTGCGGGTGTCTTTTTCAAGTCTTTGGCACTTATAGTAGCAACCGAACCCGTAAGGTCACTTTTTTTCATCGAGCCGTATCCGATGACGACAACCTCGTCGAGCTGGTTGACATCGTCGCTCATCTCGACATTGAGGGTTGTAGTCGACGAGAACGGCCTCGTCTCATTTTTACAGCCTATAAATGAGTACTCCAGTGCACCAGGCTTTTTGGCCGAAATGATATAGTGGCCATCGGCGTCGGTCACTGTTAGAATATTGGTTCCAGCAATTCTAACTGTAACGCCAATCATGGGTTGATGATCGGACGACGAGATCACGGTTCCCTGAATCTTGATTTGAGCTGCCGCAACAATGGGTAGCAACAGCAACAATAATGATAGCTTAAATTTCATCGAAGGTTATTCAGTTTTTGTTTCTTTTCAAATAAGTAATGCAAATTTAAAATCAAGTCTTAAACTATAACAAGAAAACACGGAACAAAAAATACACCAAAAACTCACTTTTTTCATTTTACGACATGCAACAACTCGTCTTTTTGTATTGACTATAAGGTTATTATACAGCAATTGCAAGAATTAAAAAACCACACACAACAGGGAATGTTTAAAATAAATTTTTTACCTTTGCAACAGCTCAACAACATTGGCCCGATGCAACGACTTTTCACCACTATAATCGCCACTGTGCTGTGCATGACAGCAGCAATTGCGCAGTTGCCCATACTGCGCAACTTCACAACCCTCGACTATAAGGCTGGCACCCAAAACTGGGCCATCGACCAAGCCGACAACGGCACCATGTTTTTTGCCAACAACAACGGTATGCTCACCTATGATGGCGACAAGTGGAAAGTGTGGCCCATGCCCAACTTCACCAATGTGCGATGGGTGCAATACGACAAAGCCACACAAAGGATCTATGTGGCAGCGACCAACGAGTTTGGCTACTTCAAAGGCGACCCCAAGTCACATCAATACCGCTATGTTTCGATTTCCAGCCGCCTACCTGTGCAATACAAAACCTTTGGAGAGATATGGAAAATACTCGTCTTTGGGAAAAACAGGGCCTTTCAAGCCAAAAACCAGGTGTTCATCGTGGGGCGCAATGGCCGTGTCAAGACCGTAAACGTGCCACATCGCATAGAGAACGCAACGGCAATCGATGGCAAACTCTATATCTCGTGCATTGAGTGCACCTATGAGTACACAAGCGGCCGCCTCGTGCCGCTGCCAGGACTGCAAGAGCTCAAAGGCAAAGCTGTGCGAGCCATGCTGCCCCACGACGGAAAGACGCTGATAGTGACTGCCAGCGACGGGCTATATCTCTACGACGGGAAATCGTGCTGGCCCTATGTGCTCGACATCAGTAAGGCTCTCGCCGACAACCAGGTGTTTTGTGCGGCTGCCACTGGGCAATATATCGCCTTTGGCACCGTGCGGGCCGGCCTCATCGTCAAGGAACTCGCAACCGGCAGGAATTACTTCTTCAACAATATCACCGGCCTGAGCAACAATACTGTGCTTTCGCTCAAGTTTGACAAAATGGGCAACATGTGGCTGGGCCTTGACAACGGCATTTCCTATATCATGCCAGCGGCACCCTGCCGCGACCTGCTGGGCGCCAATGCCAGCATAGGCACGGGCTATGCCTCGCTCTTGCAAGGCAATCGATTGTACTTAGGCACCAACCAAGGTCTCTATGTCATCCCTTATCCCCTGCCCAACAACATCGACCAAACCAAACCCAACTATGTGAATGGCATTTCGGGCCAAATATGGAACATCAGCAATATCGACGGCAGCTTGCTGTGTGGTTGCGACCAGGGCGCCTACACCATCGAGGGCAACAGCGCCACCCACATTGCCAGCACCCAGGGCACTTGGGGCTTCCTGCCCATCATGGGGCACAAGGGCTATGTGCTGAGTTGCGACTACAACGGCTTTGTGATTTTAAAACAGGAAAACGGCGGCTACACGGTGCAAAACCGGGTGAGCGGAATCAACTTCTCTACTGGCGGCTGCATCGCCGACACCGACGGCAGCCTGTGGATGAGCCACTGGCAACGAGGAGTGTACCACTTCAGGCTGAGCAGCGATCTCACGCGAATAGAGCAACTACAGTATTTCAACAAGGGCAACCAGCTGCCTGCCGACGACAACAACCTGGTGTGTAAAATAGACGGGCAGGTTTATATCTCCTCGGCCGACGGCTTCAGGCGCTACAACCCCACAACCCGGCGGCTTGAAAAAGCCAAGAACATCGACAGCATTTTCAATGAGTACGGAGTATCGCTGCGCATCATCGAGACGCAGCAAGGCGACCTTTGGGCCTACAAGCCCGGATACCTGGCCATTGCGCACAGGCTGGCTGGCGGCCGATACCAGATCGATCGCTTCACGATGGCCAACATTGTCGACCGGCTGCAAATGAGTTTGGGCCACCCGGGATCTCTCGGGCCCAATCTCACGCTCATGAACTATGAAAACGGCTTCTACCTGCTCAACAACCACTTTGCCGCCACGCGCCAATCGGCCGACGTGTTTATCAGGAGCATCTACAGCACCAACCGCCAAGACACGCTGCTCTACAGCAATTACCCTGGCCCACAAGAAACGAGCATAAAGATTCCCCACAGTCTCAACTCGCTGCGCATCGAGTATGTATTGCCCGAGTACCAAGAAGAAAAAGCCGTCGACTACAGCTACTACCTGGAGGGCTACGACGAGCACTGGAGCGCTCCCTCGACGGCCACCTCAAAAGAGTACACCCAGCTTCCCAAGGGCAGCTACACCTTTCATGTGAAAGCGCACGACCGCATCAACGACGTAACACGAGAGGCGGCCTTCAAGATAAGGGTACTGCCCGCCTGGTACGAGACCTGGTGGGCCTACCTGCTGTATCTTGCCCTTGTAGCCGTTGCAATAGCGCAATTGCTGAAATACATGAAACGCCGCACCGACCAGAAGGTGGCGCAAGTGCAGATGGCCAAGGAACAAGAGTTGAGGGCCAAAGAGGCGCAATTCCAAATCGAAGAAGAGAAAAAAGAAAAAGAGCTGATAAAGCTGCGCAACGAGCACCTGGAAATCGAGCTCAAGCACAAGTCGAGCGAGCTGGCCGACTCCACGATGAACCTGGTGCGCAAAAACGACATGCTGCAAGAAATCGACATGCAGATGGGCCAACTCGCTGCCGAAATCACCAAAGAGAAAAACAAAGCGGCGGCTGCAAAAATAATACGCGATGTGCGCAGGTCGATACAACGCAATATCACCGACGATGATAACTGGGAAAAATTTGAGGAAAACTTCAATCTCGTATACAACAACTTCCTCGACAAACTTGTAGCGCAATTCCCGCTTCTCAAGCTCAACGACCGCAAGCTGTGTGCCTACTTGAAAATGGAATTGAGCAGCAAGGAGATGGCCGCACTGCTCAACACAAGCGTGCGCAGCGTGGAGACAGCACGCTACCGGCTGCGCAAGAAGCTCAACCTCGAGCAGGGGGAGAACCTCACCAACTTCATCAAGAACTTCGACACCAAGCAGAGCGGCACATGACCACTGCCCCACTGCCAGCAACCGGGCAACATTTTTTTGGGGGGGTAAAAACGTGTTGTATTGTTCAAAACAATTATCTTTGTCCTACAAGACTTCTACAACAATGAAGAGCATTGAGATACCCGCAGTCAACATTGGCCAGCTGACGCTCCCGGCCATTGCCCAAGAACTAAAAAGCCAGGGGCGGCCCACGTGCATCGACGTCGTCAATTGGGCCAAATACGGCTACAAGCCCATGGTGAACCTCTATCTCGGGCACTCGTCGAGCCGCCTGTGGTGCCTGTTCAATGTGTGCGAGCAGCATGTGCTGGCCCGCAACACGGTCACCAACTCCAATGTGTGGGAGGACAGCTGCGTCGAGATTTTTATCGCCGACCAGGACGGACGCCACTACTATAATTTCGAAATCAACTGCATCGGCACGGCGCTTGCGGCACGACGCTGCAGCCAAGACGTGTTCCAGCTGTTGGCCCCCTCTCAAGTGCAAAGCATAGTGAGGCTGGGCAGCCTGCCCCCCAAGCCCATCGACAAGCATGGGCCAGCGCTGTCGTGGCAATTGGCCGTGGGGGTGCCATTCTCACTACTGGGGCTCGACACAGTGCCGCCAGTGCTGTGGGGCAACTTCTACAAGTGCGGCGACAACACTGTGCAGCCCCACTACCTGAGCTGGGCTCCCATCGACACGCCCGAGCCCAACTTCCATCAGCCACAATTTTTTGGAAAAATAATACTATACTAAACATGTACACCGCTCAGCAACTCCTGGCCATCGCATCGCATTTTGCCATAGATGGCGACCTCGTGCAAGTAAAACAATTGGGCGAGGGCTTTATCAACGACACCTTCACCGTTTACACCAAGGGCAACTCACCCAGCTATGTGCTGCAACGCAAAAACAAGCACATTTTTACCAACGTGCCTGCTATGATGAACAACATCGTGAGCGTGACCAACCACTTGCGAGAGAAGGTGGTGGCAGCCCACGGCAACCCGCAGCATGAGGTGCTCACGGTGATTGCTGCCACCAACGGTCACCCCTACTACCGGGACGAAGCGGGAGAATACTGGGTGATGACCTTGTATATCGACGGCGCTGTGACCCACAATCGCGCCGACAGCACCGAGCTGGCCTACAAGGGAGGGCTGGCAATAGGCCGATTCCAGTCGCAACTGGCCGATTTCGCCCAAGATCTTTATGAGGTGATTCCGGGATTTCACAACCTCGGGCACCGGCTGCAGCAATGGGACGAGGCACTTGCACGTGACCGTGCAGGCCGCCGAGATCTCGTGACCCGCGAAATCGACTGGATCGAGTCGCGACGAGAGGCAATGATGCGCTTTCAGCAGCTTGTCGACAATGGCACCCTGCCCAAGCGAGTGACTCACAACGACACCAAGATAAGCAACATCCTCTTTGACCAAGCAGGCAATGTGATGTGCGTGATCGATCTCGACACCGTGATGAGCAGCACCTCGCTCAACGACTATGGCGACGCCATACGCTCCTATGCCAACACCGGATCGGAAGACGACCGCGACCTCGACAGGGTGTCGTTGAGCCTGCCCATGTGTGAGGCCTACACACGGGGCTACCTGCTGCAACGCCGCTCCACGCTCACCGACGCCGAGCTGCAGAACCTGGCCCTGTCGGCCCGCTTCATCACCTATGAGCAAGTGCTGCGCTTCCTCATGGACTACATCGACGGCGACACCTATTATAAGACGGCCTACCCCGACCACAACCTCGTGCGCGCCCGGGCACAGTATGCCCTGCTGCAATCGATGGAGTCGCACTACGACGACATGCGGCATTTCGTAGATTGCTACAGCCGAAATAGCACGCTACCGCTGTAGCGCCAAAACTACAAAGGAAGCAGGAGACTGTGCCAAAATGTCACGTTTTGGCACAGTCTTTTTTATGGGCACACATCTTGCATAGGTATCAGGCAGAAAGGAGCCCGCGGAAACACGGGCAAAGATATAAAATTATGACATTCAACAACTACACAATCAAAGCACAAGAAATTGTTCAGAAGGCCGTTCAGCTATGCCAAGGCAACAAGAACCAGGCCCTTGAGCCTGTGCACCTTCTGAAGGCCGTGATGACCGAAGGCGATGCGGTTGTGAAGTTCATTTTCCAGAAGCTCGACATAGCACAAGCCATGATTGAGCGGCCACTTGAAGAGGAACTTGCCCGCCTGCCCAAGATATCCGGCGGAGAACCCTACTTGAGCAACGACTCAAGCAAGACCCTTGAGAAGGCCACCGACTATGCCACCAAGCAAGGCGACCAGTATGTGACCGTCGAGGCCATACTGATGGGTATTTTCCTCACCAGCTCTCCAGCATCGACCATACTGAAGAATGCTGGCGTGACCGAAAAGGACCTGCAGGCTGCCATCGCCGAGCTGCGACAGGGCAAGAAAGCCACTGCCGAGGGTGCCGAGGAGCAATACAACGCCCTCTCGAAGTATGCCATCAACCTGTGTGAGCGTGCCCGCCAGGGCAAGCTCGACCCGGTGATAGGTCGTGACGACGAGATACGCCGCGTGCTGCAAATCTTGAGCCGGCGCACCAAGAACAACCCCATCCTCATAGGCGAGCCTGGTACCGGCAAGACGGCCATCGTCGAGGGCCTGGCGCAGCGCATCGTGCGCGGCGACGTGCCCGAGAACCTGAAGCAGAAGCAAGTGTTCTCGCTCGACATGGGCGCCCTCATAGCTGGTGCAAAATACCAAGGCGAGTTTGAGGAGCGGCTCAAGGCCGTGATCAACGAGGTGACCAAGTCTAATGGCAACATCATCCTCTTCATCGACGAGATACACACCCTGGTGGGTGCCGGCAAGAGCGGCGGCGCCATGGATGCAGCCAACATTCTCAAGCCAGCCCTGGCCCGTGGCGACCTGCGCAGCATTGGCGCCACCACCCTCGACGAGTACCAGAAGTACTTTGAAAAGGACAAGGCACTTGAGCGGCGTTTCCAGGTGGTGATGGTCGACGAGCCAAGCGAGGACGACGCCATCGCCATACTGCGCGGCTTGAAAGAGAAATATGAGAATCACCACAAGGTGCGTATCAAGGACGACGCCATCATCGCTGCCGTGCAGCTCAGCCAGCGCTACATAAGCGACCGCTTCTTGCCCGACAAGGCCATCGACCTGATGGATGAGGCTGCCGCCAAACTGCGCATCGAGATGGACTCGGTGCCTACGGGTCTCGACGAGGTGACACGCAAAATCACCCAGCTCGAAATCGAGCGCCAGGCCATCAAGCGCGACGGCGACGCCCAGCGCATTGCCCAGCTCGACAAGGAGATCGCCGAACTCAAGGAGAAGGAAAGCTCCTACAAGGCCAAGTGGAAGAGCGAGAAAGAGCTCATCAACAAGATCCAGCAGAACAAAATCGACATGGAGCAGCTCAACTTTGAGGCCGAAAAAGCCGAGCGCAACGGCGACTATGCCCGTGTGGCCGAGATACGCTACTCGCTATTGAAACAGAAACAAGACGAGAACAAAGCCATACAGGAGAAGCTCAAGGCCATGCAAGGCGACAAGGCCCTCATCAAGGAGGAAGTCGACGCCGACGATATTGCCGATGTGGTGAGCCGCTGGACGGGGATACCCGTGACCAAGATGATGCAGAGCGAAAAAGACAAGCTCCTGCACCTCGAGGAGGAACTCCACAAGCGTGTCGTGGGTCAGGACGAGGCCATCACTGCCATTGCCGACGCCGTGCGCCGCAGCCGTGCAGGCCTCAACGACCCGCGCCGTCCAATAGGCTCATTCATCTTCCTGGGCACCACTGGTGTGGGTAAGACCGAGCTGGCCAAGGCACTGGCCGACTACCTGTTTAACGACGAGAACATGATGACCCGTATCGACATGAGCGAGTATCAAGAGAAGTTCAGTGTCACCAGGCTCATCGGTTCGCCTCCAGGCTATGTGGGCTACGACGAGGGCGGACAGCTCACCGAGGCCGTGCGCCGCAAGCCCTACTCGGTAGTGCTCTTCGACGAGATTGAGAAGGCTCACCCCGATGTGTTCAACATCTTGCTGCAAGTGCTCGACGACGGCCGCCTCACCGACAACAAGGGCCGCACCGTGAACTTCAAGAACACCATCATCATCATGACCAGCAACCTGGGCAGCGACCTGATACGTGAGCGCTTTGAGCACCTCAACCAGACCAACCGCCACGAGGTGATCGAGAAGACCAAGGCCGACGTGTTTGCCATGCTCAAGAAGCACATGCGTCCCGAGTTCTTGAACCGTATCGACGACATCATCATGTTCACGCCTCTCGACGAGGAGCAGATACAGCAAATCGTGAGGATGCAGATGCGCAACGTGGCAAAGATGCTCGCACACAACGGCATCACGCTCAACACCACCGATGCAGCCATCAAGGTGCTGGCACAGGCTGGCTACGACCCCGAGTTTGGTGCTCGTCCGGTGAAGCGTGCCATTCAAGACCTGGTGCTCAACCGCTTGAGCAAAGACATCATTGGGCAGCGTGTGAACCGCGACAAGCCCATCACCATCGATGCCACAGCCGGCGAGCTCACCTTCAACAACTAACCGCACCGCAAGCATCATTCATTAATACTAAAGTGGATTGCCCCCACACAGGGCAACCCACTTTTTTTGTATCTGGCCAGCAGGCTCTACACAAATAGGCACTCAAGGTCGACCTGTAGTATATGGTTTTATAGCATATATCAGTCGTATTCCACACATGAGCCCTATCTTGCGGCATATTCATCATGCACATGAACCACTCGGCTGAACAAATCTTGAAAAATTTCCTTCTCTCAACTTTTTGTAGACAGGGGATTACCACACACAGGTCAAAATTGCGGTTGAAAGGCTCTATGGCCTTAAATGAAGTATGCAAAGAAGATTTATGTTAATTATTCATGTGGAAAGTTCTCAAAATACCTTTTGGTTACAAAATTAGCAACAAATTACTTAATGGCAACCCTGGGCAATGTTTACAGGGAGGTTTGGTTGCATGAAAAGAGAGCTGAAAAAGTTGTTGCGTGGGCGGTGGATGTGAAATAGCATAAAATTTTGTAATTTTGTGGGCACAATTGTAGAGATACACAATGAAAATTAAAGACAACATCTACATTCAGCTATTCACCACGTTTTTCAAGATAGGGTTGTTCACCTTCGGGGGCGGATGGGCCATGATATCGATCATTCAGCGCGAAATTGTGGGCAAGTGGCACTGGATTGAGGAGGACGACTTTCTCGACCTGCTGGCCATCGCCCAGTCGATGCCCGGCATACTGGCAGTGAACATATCTACCGTGATAGGCGACCGGCTGCGCGGGGTGAAAGGGAGCCTGGCAGCATCGATAGGCACAATCGTTCCCTCGTTTGTCATCATCTTGCTCATCGCCATCTTTCTCACACCCGACACCATCAAGAACAATGCCACGCTCACGGCCATATTCAAGGGGATAAGGCCTGCTGTGGTGGCCTTGATCATCGCGCCAGTGATAACCACAGCCAAGAGTGCCAAGATAGGCTGGAAAACGATAGCCATACCGGTGGCAGTGGCACTGCTCATCTACTCCAAATGGGCCTACGTGTCAAACCCCATCGTCTACATCGTGCTGGGTGCTGTGGGCGGCTACATCTACTATGTGAACTGGGTGGCACCCACAGAGAGAAAGGAGGGCAAGCAATGACCGAGACCTATCTCAAGCTCGTGTGGGCTTACTTGAAAATCGGGTTGTTCGGCTTCGGTGGCGGCTATGCCATGCTCTCGCTCATCCAAAACGAGATAGTGGGCTCGAGCTGGTGCCCGCAAATCACCAACCAGACCTTTACCGACATTGTGGCCATCTCGCAGATGACGCCAGGCCCCATAGGCATCAACAGTGCCACCTACATTGGCTATGTGGCCTGCGGCAACAGTGTGCTCGGGTCGCTGGTGGCCACCATAGCCGTGGTGCTGCCGCCCTTTGTGCTGGTGCTCTATGCCAGCCACTTCATCACCAAGCACGAGAACAGCACCATCATCAAGGGGGCCTTTATGGGCTTGCGTCCGGTGGTGGTGGGCCTCATTGCCTCGGCAGCGCTGTTGCTCATGAACGGCGAAAACTTTGGCACGACCGAGCCCGACATCATCAAGTCGGTGCTGCTGTGCGCCGGCAGCTTCGGCGTGGTCTATTTCACCAAGATTCACCCCATACTGGTCATCATAGCAGCCGGCATCATAGGCTACTTCATTTTTATATAGAAGAATCATGAACTACGACGAAACAATCGACTACCTCTACAAGCAGCTGCCCATGTTTGAGCGGCAAGGCAGCGCTGGCTACAAGCCCGGCCTGGGCACAAGCATGGCGCTCGACGACACATTTGGCAACCCCCACAGGCACTACAAGTGCATACACGTGGCCGGCACCAACGGCAAGGGTTCGGTGTCGCACCTGCTGGCTACAACATTGCAGCAGGCCGGCTACAAGGTGGGGCTCTATACCTCACCCCACATTGTCGACTTCAGGGAGCGCATACGCGTCGACGGCAACATGATACCGCGCGAGGCGGTGGTCGACTTCATGCAACGCTATTTCGACAGCCACTTCCAGGGCCGGCCCAGCTTCTTCGAGCTCACGTCGACCATGGCCTTCGACTACTTCAGGCAGTGCAAGGTGGACCTGGCTGTGATAGAAGTGGGACTGGGCGGACGGCTCGACAGCACCAACATCATCAACCCTGTGCTGAGTGTGATCACCAACATCTCGCTCGACCACACCCAGTTTCTGGGCGACACGCTCGCCCAGATAGCAGGCGAGAAAGCCGGCATCATCAAGCACGGCACGCCTGTGGTGGTGGGCGAAGCCGAAGGCGAAGTGCGCAAGGTGTTTCAAGACAAGGCCAGCAACATGCAGGCCCCCATCACATTTGCCCAAGACCGCCCGATAGTGACTGCCGGGCACAACGACGACGGCCGGCTGCAGCTCGACACGGCAATGGGCCCCATCACCGACGAACTGGGCGGCATTTACCAGGTGCGTAACGCCAATACGGTGCTGCATTGCATCGAGGCCTTGCGCCAGCAGGGCTTCGACATCAGTGACGAGGCCACGCGATGGGCATTTGGACACGTCGAAGAGCTGTCGGGACTCATAGGGCGCTGGCAGACGCTGCGACACAAGCCCAAGGTGGTGTGCGACTCGGGGCACAACCTGGGCGCATTTGGCTACATCGTCGAGCAACTGCACCAAGAGCACTACCACCACTTGCACATGGTGCTGGGGTTCATGCACGACAAAGACATCGACGACATACTCGACATGCTGCCCCGCGAAGCCACCTACTACTACTGCAACGCCCAGTCGCCCCGTGCCCTGCCGGCACAAGCCCTGAAAGAGAAAGCCGCTGCCCACCAGCTGGCGGGCAACAGCTACCCCACCGCGCAGGCTGCCTACAAGGCGGCCCTGCAAGCGGCTCGCCACGACGACTTCGTCTATGTAGGCGGCAGCATGTATGTGCTGGCCGAAATTCTGGGCCAGGCCAAAGCCCAATAGCAGCCGGGCAGCAGCAACCTCAAGAATCAACGCACATAAAATCGAGTAGGAGGTAAACACTAATCATAGGGTGCTTATCTCCTATTTTCGTGTTTACCGACCTCTCACACCACCGTACGTGCCGTTCGGCATACGGCGGTTCTTAACGCGGGTGCTTTTTCTCGTAATATTCCGTAAGCGTGGGATAGTGCGCTCGTTTCAAGTTCTCATTGGATATAGCACGTGTAAGTATGGGGCTATGGACGGTGCGCCAATAGCCTTTTCGGGTATTTGCCCACTGCCATGCCTGCCATTTGGCGATGCCACATCTTTGTAGGTTCTTGAAGCGTGTCCGCACTCGTTTCCAGCATTTCCATATACACATGCGTATGCGACTACGCAACCATTCATCGGTTTCCCTTAGAAAGTTGCGCATCTCGGCAAGCCGAAAGTAGTTCACCCACCCTCGGATTGCATAGGTCAGTTTCTCCTTGCGCTTCTCGTAGCCCCAGCCGTTACTGCGCGATGGCAGTTCTTTCAACTTTGTGCGCAGTTTGGCTTTGGTCTTCGGATGAACGCACAAGCGAGCCTTTCCTCTTCACATATTGAACGAGTAGCCGAGGAACTTCTGTCCGTGGACACTGCCGACATGCGTTTTCTCGCGGTTTACTTTGAGGAAGAGTTTCCTCTCTATGAACTTCGCTATACTTTCGCATACTTCTGTGGGTTCGTTGTTACTGCTTGCCTTGCGGCTCGCCCCACAGACCTCCCCGATTAAGAACATAATCTTTCAGTCTTATACTCCCTTGATTTACTCACGTCAGTCCGGATAACTATCGGGCTTTGGTTTGTTTAGCAACCTTACCCCTGACTTTGAGCCTTGTATCAAGTTTCTGCGCGTGGAGCCAGACTTTTGTCCTTAGCTTCCTTCCGATTCTCCTCGCGGTGGACACCGTTGCATCGGACTATGCGCTTCCCGCTATCGGGGCACGCTCGGGACTTGCACCCATTAGATTATGCCCATGTCGGGCGAACAAAAAAAACGGGCTCTCATGGCCCCTGAATGGGGCCGAGAGTCCGTTTTTTTATTCTCTAACCGGAAAGTGCAGGAAGTGCAGTACACCCCCACTCCCCTCCGGTCAAGAAGAAAAGTTTGAGGTCATCCTCACACCGGGCATTAGGCGTTCTTGGCTTTTTCAACGATAGCCTTGAAAGCCTCAGGATTGTTCATAGCCAGGTCGGCGAGCACCTTGCGGTTGATCTCGATACCTGCCTTGTGAAGCAAGCCCATGAGCTTGGAGTAGGAAAGGTCTTCCAGGCGTGCGGCAGCGTTGATGCGCTGAATCCACAGAGCACGGAAGTTGCGCTTCTTAGCCTTGCGGTCGCGATAGGCATAGGTGAGACCTTTTTCCCAAGTGTTCTTGGCAACGGTCCACACGTTTTTACGAGCGCCGAAATAACCTCTTGTAAGTTTTAAAATCCTTTTACGTTTAGCTCTTGAAGCAACGTGATTTACTGATCTTGGCATTTTTTAAATTGTTTTGAATGTTAGCGGCACCTCGCTACGAGATGCACTTTGCTTGTGCTAAGCATTCGGTTAATAAAAATGATTAAAAATCTCTTTGATTAAACTTGATAAACTCGCTACAATGCGTTATTTCTTGTTGAGAAGAAGACGAATCGAGTTGAGGTTGGTCCTGTCGACAATAGCAAACTTGCGCAGGTTTTTCTTCACCTTTTTAGTCTTCTTTGTCAAGATGTGACTCTTGTAAGCATGTTTACGCTTAATCTTACCTGTTCCGGTAAAGGAGAACCTTTTTTTAGCACCGGAATTAGTCTTAACTTTTGGCATTTTTTAGAAATTTATTTAAAAATGTTATTAATAATCGGAGTCAGGCACTTACCAAGCCTGAGCTCCAGCTTTTTCAGCAAGTTGCCCAGCCGCTACTCCTCGGGCTTTTTGGCCTCGGCCTTCTTGTCGTCGGGTGCCGGCTTGGACTTTTTAGGAGCCTCTTTGGGTTTCTTGGGCGAGAGCATGATGGTCATGCGCTTGCCTTCGAGCACGGGCATCTGCTCGAGCTTGCCATAGTCCTCGAGGTCGTTGGCAAACCGCAGCAGCAGCACTTCGCCCTGCTCCTTGAACAAGATAGAGCGACCCTTGAAGAAAACGTAGCTCTTGACCTTGCATCCCTCCTTGAGAAACTGGATGGCATGCTTGAGCTTGAAATCGTAGTCATGCTCATCGGTCTGAGGGCCGAACCTGATTTCCTTCACAACCACTTTGGTCGACTTAGCCTTTTGCTCCTTGAGCCGCTTGCGCTGCTGGTACTGGAACTTCTGGTAGTCCATGATGCGGCACACGGGCGGCGTGGCCTGCGGAGCAATCTCGATGAGGTCGAGTTCCTGCTCGTTGGCTATGCGCTGAGCTTTGGCTATGGGATAAATGCCTTCTTCCACGTTGTCGCCCACCAGGCGCACCTCACGGGCGCGTATCTGCTCGTTGATTGCGTGGCTGTCTTTATCCTTTTTCATGTTGCGGCCGCGGTTCATTCCACGACGGCCCAGTGGGCCAGGCCCACCACCTGCGGGCTTACGGGGCCCGCTCCAAAATGGTTTTTTCTCCATCAAGTAATTTTAAAAGTTAATATAATGTGAGGTTTTACAGAGGCCTAAGTCTCTGTAAAACCACGCGGTTGCAGGTGTCAGAACTTGGTCTGCTCTTCAACCAGGGCATTAATCTTGGCTGCAAAGGTAGCAATTTTTTCGGTACCTTGCACACTTTGGCCATCTTTTTCACCCTGTTTGCGCACCGAAACTTCGCCAGCATTGGCCTCTTTCTCGCCCACGACGAGCATGTAGGGTATGCGCTTCATCTCGTTGTCGCGCACCTTGCGGCCAATTTTCTCGTTGCGGTCGTCGACGATGGTGCGTATGCCCTTCTCGTTGAGCTCGCGAGCCACTTGCTGTGCATAGTCGTTGTACTTCTCGCTGATGGGCAGCACCACAGCCTGGTCGGGAGCCAGCCACAGGGGCAGGTGTCCGGCGGTGTGCTCCAGCAGCACGGCCACAAAGCGCTCGAGCGAGCCAAACGGTGCACGGTGTATCATCACAGGCTGATGCTTCTTGTTGTCGGCACCCACATACTCGAGGCCGAAGCGCTCGGGCAGGTTGTAGTCGACCTGTATTGTGCCCAGTTGCCAGCGGCGGCCTATAGCATCCTTGACCATGAAGTCGAGCTTGGGCCCATAGAATGCAGCCTCGCCGGTCACCTGCTTGGCATGCAGGCCTTTCTCCTCGCAAGCCTCGATGATGGCGCGCTCGGCTTTGTCCCACACCTCGTCGGTGCCCACATAGTGGTCTTTGTTGTTGGGGTCGCGCAGCGAGATTTGAGCTTCATACTCGAAGCCGAATATCGAGAATACGTGGGTAATGATGTCCATCACGTTGAGGAACTCCTGCTTGAGCTGATCGGGGGTGCAGAAAAGATGGGCGTCGTCTTGTGTGAAACTGCGCACTCGCGTGAGTCCGTGCAGCTCGCCACTCTGCTCATAGCGGCACACCGTGCCAAACTCGGCATAGCGCAGCGGCAGGTCCTTGTAGCTGTGGGGCGACACGCGGTATATCTCGCAGTGGTGCGGGCAGTTCATGGGCTTGAGGAAGTACTCCTCGCCCTCTTCGGGGGTGTGAATGGGCTGGAACGAGTCCTTGCCATACTTGGCATAGTGGCCCGAGGTCACATAGAGGCTCTTGTTGCCAATGGGCGGGGTGATGACCTGGAGGTAGCCGTAGCGGCTCTGGATGCGGGTGAGCATCTCCTGCAGGCGGTTGCGCACTGCCGTGCCCTTGGGCAGCCACAGCGGCAGGCCCGGGCCCACGTTGGCCGAGAAGGCAAAGAGCTCCATCTCCTTGCCCAGCTTGCGGTGATCGCGCTTCTTGGCCTCCTCAAGCATGTGCAGGTAGTCGTCTAGCATCTTTTTCTTGGGGAAGGTGATGGCATACACGCGCGTGAGTTGCTGGCGCTTCTCGTCGCCACGCCAGTAGGCACCAGCAAGCGAGAGCACCTTGATAGCCTTGATGGGCTCGGTCGATGGAATGTGAGGCCCCTTGCACAAGTCGGTGAAGTTGCCCTGGGTGTATGTGGTGATGTGGCCGTCTTGCAGCTCACTTATCAATTCGCACTTGAGCGTCTGTCCCTTGTCGCCGAAGAACTTGAGGGCGTCGGCCTTGCTGATGTCGTGACGCACCACTTGCTCCTTCTTGGCCACAAGCTCGTGCATCTTTTTCTCAATCTTGGGAAAATCGGCGCTGGTCACCTGGTTGTCGCCAAAGTCGATGTCGTAGTAGAACCCGTTCTCGATAGCGGGGCCTATACCAAACTGGATACCAGGATAGAGTTCTTGAAGAGCTTCGGCCAGCAAGTGAGCCGATGTGTGCCAGAAGGCGTGCTTGCCTTCCTCGTCGTCCCACTTGAAGAGCTTGATCTCGCCATCGCTACAAATGGGGCGAGAGATGTCCCACTCCTCGTCGTTGAATGTTGCAGCCAGCACTTGGCGTGCAAAACCTTCACTGATGCTTTTTGCAATATCGAGGGGTGTAACGCCGCTCTCAAATTGCTTAACACTTCCGTCAGGAAATTTAATGTTTATCATATACCTTAATTAAATTACTCGTGCCCTACAACGGCACTGTTACACATATTGTAGTTGCGGTGCCCTACAATGGCACCCGTCACTATCTCGTCGCTAACAAGGTGCAAAGTTACTGCAAGTTGTGAGCAATACAAAAAAATTTATGTGTTTTTGCAATCAAAAAAAAGACCCATCCGCAGTCACTGCGGATGAGCCTGTAAACAAATAAAGTAAAACTACTCTTTTTTCAACTAAAACAAATTATTGAATTTCATTAAGGACAAAATGTATACTTTCCTCGCACATTCTATTTCATAATCTTCTTCACCTTGGTCACCGAGCCATCGCTGTAGGTAGTGATCACAACGTTAACGCCCGAGAAGGGGACATCGCTGTGCATGCCCAGGGCGTTGACATAGGTCACTCGCTGCACCTTGCGGGCGCTGCTCACGCCGTCGATTCCCGTCACGACCTGGTTGTCGAATTTCACCTCGAGCGATGCCTGGTCGGCCAGGTAGTGGTGAACGTCGGCAGCTGCGCGCTTGCGTCCGTTGAGCGTGGTGCCATCGGGATAGCGCAGGTAGGCACGCACATAGTAGGTGGTGCTGAGCTCCTGGTTGACGGCGCCAAAGTAGTCGTTGACAAAGATCGAGCTACCGGCCCACTTGGGTTCCTGGCCCTTGAGGGTGTTGAAGTTGAAGCTCACGATCTCGCCGCTGTCGTCGAAGTCAATTTCCAAGGGCTTGGCCACCTGGTCGAGCCGCCACTTGTACTCGTCTTTCACTTCCATGGCCACGCCGTCGGCAGTCTTGCGCCACACACGCAGCTTGTAGAGCTTGAAGCCGTCGGGGATGACAGGCGTTATCTCGAGCTGCGACAGGTAGTAGCGGCCCTCGGCGCCAGAGGCGTCGGTAAAGATGTCGTTGCTCTTCATGCGGTTGACACACTCGGCCTGCAGGTCGACGATCTTGCTCACCTGCTTGCAACTGCCGTAGGTGTTGTGGTCGGTCGAGGTGCTGTTGGGCAGGAAGGCCTCGATCACCGAGTTGTAGGTCACCATGTCGCCTGCGTTGTACTCGAGGCCATTGATAGCGTAGTCGCGCACACCCACATGCTTGGAGTTCTCGCCGGTGGCAAAGGTCACGGTCTCGACGTGCGACTTCACACTCTCGCCAGGTCGCACCGACGACACGACATAGCTGCCGTCGGTCATGCGCTGAGCATGGCCGTACTCGTCGCCGTCGCGAGTGGTGAAGTAGCGGAAGATGTTGGGGTTGTCGACCACGTTGAAGCGCAAGCCCATGGGGTCGGCGTCCTTCTCGGGTATCACCACGCTCTCGTGGTCGGGGCGGTAGACGTCGGCATCGACTGTGGCCTTGTCGTAGCAGTCGTGCAGGGCGGTGTTGGTCTTGTAGACGGGCACATCCACGATGTTGCTGTAGATTTCGGTCTGGTCGTCGCCGTTCTCATCCTTCACTGCCACTGCCGAGGTGAACTTCACCTGATAGCGATACTTGGAGGGATGCTCATTGGTCGAAACGTCGGCACTGAAATCGTCGACCACCTTGAAGTCGTTGAACTGGATTTCGCCGTTGTTGTTGAAAGTGAAGGAGCCCGTCTTGTCGCTCTTGGGCACACGCTGGTTCTCGTAGTGCAAGGTGTAGTTGCACCGTGAGGATGTGCTGGTGACACCGCTCATCTGCAACGTGGCCACAGGCAGCATCGAGCCGTCGCTGCCGTAACGCAGCACTTGGAAGACCGGATTGGCCATGAGGTGCTCGCGCATGACGCTGGTGCCCACGCCGTTGTTCATCATGATGGTGTTAGCGTAGTTGTTCACCTCGGCCACGGCATCGTAGGTGCTGCGATAGTCGCCGTCGATCACAAGCTTGAGGCGCTCGAGCGGGTCGTAGCCCGGGATGGCCACGGTGGCGATGTTGCTCTGCACGGGGTTGTAGGTAGCTTTCACGGGCTTGCCCTTCACCACATAGTCGAGGCTGTAGCCGCTGGTGCGCTGGTCCACAATCTCGCTCCAAGTTGTGGTTGTGAGACCAGTAGCGATGGGAGTGGGCTCGACCACGCCGTCGACCACGCGGTACAGGTCGTAGACTTGGTCGATTTTCTCACCGGCCAGCTCGTCGATGCTCGAGGTCCAGTTGAGCGTCACCTTGTACTTGTGGTCGGCAGGGGCACCTTCCTGGTCGGCCTGGGCACGTAGCTTGATGGTGTAGAGGAAGGTCCAGGGGGTGTGGTCGGTGTTGTAGAAACCGTACTGGGCATAGGCGCTACTTGAGCTTTCATTCATGTCGCGACTGTCGGTGTAACTGGTGATTTTGCCACTAATCCAACCAGTATTAGTTGTTCCCCACCACAGGAGTCGATAGTCGGGAACAAAGAAGTTGAGGCCTGTCATGTCGTAGCTCGTGGTACCCTTCCTGCCGCTCATCGAGAAGAAGTGGGCAATCTCCATAACCGAGTTGCAATCGTGCATCACAGGATAGGTCTCGCCCTTCACCATCTTGTCGTAGAAGTCGGTGAGGTCCTGGGTATTGTCGCCCGTTTGCCCATCGGTGGGACTGAATTGCTCAAACATGTTGAGGAACGGAACCATCATCCTACTGGCATAATACTGCTTGCGAGCCTGGCCCTTGCCCAAGAAGAAAAAGCGGTTGAACGCCCCCTGCACTGGGAAGAGCGTGCCGGCATTCTGGCCGCTGCCCACGCGCATGCCATCGGTCATGAGCTGGACAAAATCGATCGAACTGCCTATGTAGTTCACCAAATCCCGATAGTTGGTAATGCTGGAGGCATAGCGTGGATTGTTTAAGTTGGGGGTGAAACTGTTTTTCACCGCCACAAGCAGCACGGTGTAGCCCTCCTCGTTGGGCTTGGTGGCCGTGACGTTCCAGCCATTGGTCGTGACCGGGCCGTAGTACACCTCGTCGCAACGGCCTTCCTTGTAACTGTAATAGCGCCCACTTTTATTCCAGGAGCCATAGGCGCTGTAGTAGGGACCAGGGACACGGGGGTCGCCGTACACCTTCTCGAGCAGGGCGATGATTTGGTAGGGGTCGGTAGCCTTGTCGGTGAGCTTGCTGGTGACGGTGTTGCCGCCATCGTCGGTCCACGTGTAGGTGATTGCGTCGTAATAAGCCTTGCTTTTCACGACCGACTGAGCACTCACAGGCGGCTTGAAAAAGACCATGCTCAGGAGCGCACTCAACAGTAGTAAACTAAATTTTTTCATATCAAAAACAATTAGAACATAAATAATTATACATATATCTCAGTCAGCAACTTGCGTAGTGACCCGTTGTTGCAAAATTTAAAGGAAAAAATGGTGTGCTTGGCATTATCAGATGCAATCTCCAAGTAAAAAGGAATATCATTGACAGCCAAATGGCAGTCGAGGCCTTCAATTGAGATGGTATTTTTCCTATTCAAGCACCACCCAGTATAGAAGATGTAATGCTATTTCACTCTCAATGATATTCCTCTTGGGAAAACAATTAGGACAGACACATTTTTTCAATTGCAAAATTAAACAATTATTCAAAAAAAACAAGCATTCTACCTGTTTATTTTTCTAAAAATATCTGAACAAATACAAACTATCAAAACAGGTAGCAAAAAAAATCACGTCGTGGCTTTTAAAGGCGAGTCGACAACGAAAAAGACATGCCACAGCGCAGCGCCAGCACAAGCGCGTTTTTCGACTGGCGACTGGCGCCGGGGCTAACGATGTACTGCACGTCGGGCGACACATAGAGCTCGCCTGCCACAGGCACATTGTAGTTCAGCTCCAGGGCTGTTTCCCAGCCCTCCCCTGCCACCCGGATGGCAGTTGCTGCCAGGCCCAGCATGTCGCGATCCACCACCAGGCCGCCCAGGTTAAGTCCGCCCAAGAGATTGGCGGTCACATGCTCTTGCTTGGTCGGGCTACAGGCAGCGGCGGCAAAGCCATCGAGAGTGCGACGGCCATCCTGCAGCAGGCGGTGCTGCCCCATGGCCCACATGCCAAAGTCGTGCTCGGCCGTGTGATACCACACGCCCGCATTGACCGCCGAGGCCCTGGCTTGCCACGAAGCCTGACCGAGCAACAGGCAGCAGTTATCCACATTCACCCGTTGCTTCATGTTCCACCTGTTGCCGGCAAAAGACGGAGCCGCCCCGTTGTAGATGCCCACAGCCAGCGTGAGAGCATCGTCGAGATCCCACCCCAGGTCAAGGCCTGTCAACATCTGCGGATAGGTAGAAGGATGGTCGTTGATTGCTATCACCGAGTTGAGGCCAAAGGAGCTGTTCAGGTAGAGAGAGGCTGCGTCGAGTGCCATGAAATGCTCGTTCATGTCTTGAATGCCGGCACTCAGCCACCAGCGGCCCAAGCGTTGCCTGTACCACAACTGGTAGAGATAGGTGTGGTTGCCAGCCTCGATATTGTCCCACACCTGCATGTCGCCGGTATAGTCGGCGCTGGGCATACCGCCGTGGGTACTGGCAGCAGCCACATAGAGTGCACCGCCCTTGAGCAGTCCCAGCCTGCCCAGGTCGAGATGAATACCTGCATGAAGGAAACCCAAATAGACCGTGCCACGCTTGAGGCCGCCATGCACTGTAGCAGCTACATCGGCAGTGTAGCTGGCGTCGGCGGTGAGAGCAGGGGCACTGGCGCTGTCGGCGACTTGAGCCTCCTGTGCCATCACGCGAGGGCACAAGAGCACACCGAGCAGTATTGTGATCGTCATCAAAAAAAATCTCATCGGTAGTAAAATGGGCTGCAAAATTAGCAAAAATTATTCAATTAGCCTCAGCGCCTCACGACCGAGCTGTCATTGTCAAAACAAAAAAAACGATACCTAAATATGTAATGAAGCAGGAGGGCCATGGCTCTCCTGCTTCATTACAGAAAGCTGTTGCGCCCTGGGGGCTCATCCTATCACGACAGCAGTGCCGCTGCAGGTGACCATGAGCATCGAGCCACTGCCGCCCACGGTTTCATAGTCGATGTCGATGCCCACAATGGCATTGGCGCCCCACTGGCCTGCGCGGTCTACCATCTCCTGGATGGCTGTGTCCTTGGCCTGAATGAGCACCTTCTCATAGGTTGTCGACCGGCCTCCGAAAAAATCGGTGATACCAGCCATCATGTCTTTAAACACATTGGCGCCAATGATGGTTTCGCCAGTCACCACGCCCAGATACTTCTGAATGGGGTGGCCCTCGAGGTTGGGAGTCGTTGAAATAATCATAATGTAGATCAATTTAAAGTTACACTTTCGACCGACAACGATGCAATAACTGTGCCAGGTGGCACAAAAACAAAAAGGAGACCCAAAAGTGGATCTCCTGATTGTGGTAGCGGGACTGAGAATTGAACTCAGGACCTCCGGGTTATGAATCCGACGCTCTAACCGACTGAGCTATCCCGCCATTTCCGAATTGCGAGTGCAAAGTTACGGTTTCTTGGCCAAAACGCCAAACTTTTCTCGACTTATTTTTACAACATTTTCAAAGGCCAGAAGCTAAACTACTGTGAAATAAGGCGGCAAGCAGAGAGAAAAGTCGGCTTTCATCTGTCAAATATTATGCCTAACTTTGCATCACAGAAACAAAATACACAATGCAACATACAACATTCATAGGCATCATTCCTGCCCGATATGCCTCGACAAGGTTTCCAGGCAAGCCCCTGGCCATGCTGGGCGGTCAACCCGTGATACAGCGGGTCTACAACCAAGTGCGTTCGGTGATCGAAAACGTGATAGTGGCCACCGACGATGACCGCATTGCACATGCTGTGGAAGCGTTTGGGGGCAAGTGCGTGATGACCAGCCCCAACCACAAGAGCGGCACCGACCGCTGCATGGAAGCCTACACGAGAAATGGCGGAAACGAAGACGTTGTGATCAACATCCAGGGCGACGAGCCCTTTGTCCAGCCCTCACAGCTCGAGACCATCATGAAATGCTTCGACGATGAGAGCACCGACATTGCCACCCTTGTGAAGCCTTTTGACCCGAGGCGCCCCTATGCCGAGCTTGCCAACCCCAACTCGCCCAAAGTAGTTGTCGACAACAAGTGGAACGCACTGTACTTCTCCCGCTCGGTCGTCCCCTACCTGCGCAACATAGAGCCGACCGATTGGCCCTTGCGCCACCAGTACTATACCCACCTGGGCATGTATGCCTACCGGGCCCGCGTGCTGCAAGCCATCACTGCCCTGCCCCAGTCGCCGCTTGAACTGGCCGAGAGCCTGGAGCAACTGCGATGGATTGAAAACGGCTACCGCATAAAGGTGGGCGTGAGCGATATCGAGACCATAGGCATCGACACCCCACAAGACCTTGCCCGGGCCGAGGAGCATCTGCGCAAGGCTTGTAAACAAAAGTAACTGCCATGCTCGACCGCTACAAGAAACCCTCGACAAAGCCGCTCGGCGACTTCAGCCTTGAATACCCTGAGCCCATCACCCTGCACAACGGGATAAAGCTCTGGGTCGTGGGTAACGGCGAGGACGACATCAACCGGCTGGCCGTGTACATGGGAGGCGGCATGCTGCAAGAGAGCGTGCCCATGGAAGCCGCGCTCACCGGCATACTGTGCATGGAGGGCAATGCCAACATGGACTCCAGGAGCATTGCCGAGGCGCTCGACTACTATGGCAGTTGGAAGTCGGCACAAGCCTACGACTCGGTCACCCAAATCTCGCTCTCGTCGCTCAACCGAAACTTTGCCCACACAGCGCGCATCCTGCTCGACTGCATAGCCAGCCCCACGTTTCCTGCCGAAGAATGCCGGCTGTTTCAGCGACGACTGGCAAGCAACATCGACACCGCCCGGCAGCGAGTGCAGTATCTTGCCGACGAGCGCATGAAACAGCTGTACTACGGCGAGAGCCACCCGCTTGCCCGCAAGATGACATCGGCCGGAGTCATGGGCATAGGCCTGGCCAGCCTGCACAAGCATCACGACACCTATTACAATCGCAACAATTGCCGGCTCGTGCTGGCAGGGAAAATCACCGACCGCGAGATACAGACACTCGACGACACCTTCGGCCACTGGTCGAGCACTGGCGCCACAGTGAGCGAGGCACCATTGCAGCCCGAGCCATCGCCAGCCATGCTCGACATTGTCGACAAGCCCGGAGCAAAGCAATCGGCCGTGAGCATCACCTTGCGCGCCATACCGCGTCAGCACCCCGACTATTTCAAGCTCAGGCTAACCACGACGGCCCTGGGCGGGTACTTCGGCAGCCGGCTCAACAAGGTAATAAGGGAAGAGAAAGGCTACACCTATGGCATTCAGGCCTGCCTGGCCGGCAGAGCCGATGATGCCTACATAAGCATCTCGACCCAGTGCAACGCCCGCTACACCTGGCCACTCATTGCCGAGGTGAAGAAAGCCATGCAGCAGCTCAAGACCGCCCCCCTGCCCCAAGCCGAGCTCGATGCCGTGAAGCAATACATGTACAGCGACCTCGTGAAGACACTCGACACCCCCTTCAACACAGCCGGCTACGTGGGGTCGTGCTTCCTGTTTGGCATCTATCCGCAATACTTCAACGACCAGGTGAAGGCCATCGACGCCATGACAGGCGACGACGTGATGGAAACTGCACACAAGTACTTCGACATCGACAAGATGCGAATCGTAATTGCAGGCGACAATAATAGTATTAAAAATAACTAACAAATATTGTCTGAATTGCAATTTTTTGCGACCTTTGCAACGAATAATGAATATTAGGAAAATTACAACTATATAATTGATTAGAAAAATGACAAAAAAGAGCGTACTTCAACAAGCTCGTGCCGCTTATCAGCCAAAGTTGCCTTCGGTACTTTGGGGCCCGGTAAAAGCAGTAAAAGGAGAACCTACCCAGTCGGTAGGAGACCAGGAAGAAATCAAAAAATTGTTTCCTAACACCTATGGCCTTCCTGAGCTGGAATTTGTAAAAGACACCGATGCTTCCAAGAAAAAAACCGGAAAGCCTGCCAAGTTCAATGTGGGCGTGATCCTCTCGGGAGGTCAGGCTCCAGGCGGACACAACGTGATATGCGGTCTGTTTGACGGACTCAAGGCGCTTAACAAAGAAAACCGCCTCTACGGCTTCTTGATGGGTCCTGGCGGGTTGGTCGACCACAAATACAAGGAGCTCACTGCAAGTTTCATCAACGACTATCGCAACACAGGCGGTTTCGACATGATAGGTTCGGGCCGCACCAAGCTCGAGACCCCAGAGCAATTTGAGAAAGGCCTCGAAATCATCAAGGAGCTCGACATACGCGCCATCGTGATCATTGGCGGCGACGACTCCAACACCAACGCTGCCGTGCTGGCCGAGTACTACAAGGCCAAGAATGTGCCTGTGCAGGTGCTGGGCTGCCCCAAGACCATCGACGGCGACCTCAAGAACGAGTGGATTGAGACCTCTTTTGGCTTTGACACTGCCACCAAGGTGTACAGTGAGCTCATAGGCAACATCGAGCGCGATGCCAACTCGGCCAAGAAGTACTGGCACTTCATGAAACTCATGGGCCGTTCGGCCTCGCACATTGCCTTGGAGTGCGCCCTGAAGACGCAGCCCAACTATTGCATCGTGAGCGAGGAAGTGGAAGCCAAGAACATGACACTCAACGACATTGTCGCCGACATAGCCAAGGTAGTGGCACAACGCGCTGCCGATGGCAACAACTTCGGGTCGGTACTCGTGCCCGAAGGCCTGATCGAGTTTATACCGGCAATGAAGAAACTCATTGCTCAGCTCAACGACATGCTGGCCGAGCATCCCGAAATCAAGCAAATGGAGCCCGATGCACAGCACAAGTTTGTCGTCGATCATCTGACCAAAGAGAACGTGGAAGCCTTCAACAGCCTGCCCGTTGACGTGCAACGCCAGCTCTCGCTCGACCGCGACCCCCACGGGAATGTGCAAGTGTCGCTCATCGAGACCGAGAAGCTGCTGAGCGACATGGTCGAGAAAAAACTTGAGCAGATGAAGGAGAAGGGCGAGTATGTGGGCAAGTTCTCGGCCCTGCATCACTTCTTCGGATATGAAGGCCGCTGCGCCGACCCGTCGAACTTTGATGCCGACTACTGCTATGCTCTGGGCTACAATGCCGCTCAACTCGTGAACTGCGGAGCCACGGGCTACATGTCGTCGATACGCAACTTGGCCAAGCCGTCGATCCAGTGGATTGCCGGCGGCATCCCCATCACCATGATGTTTAACATGGAGCAACGCAACGGCAAGCAGAAACCGGTGATTCGCAAGGCCCTGGTCGACCTCAACGGCCGCCCGTTCCAGGTGTTTGCCCAGCATCGTGCCAAGTGGGCAAGAGAAACCTGCTATGTATACCCAGGTCCGGTGCAGTACTTCGGTCCCGATGAGGTGTGCAACCAAACATCCAAGACCCTCTACTACGAGCAGGAAGGGAAATAATCGCGCTTGTCACGCCACACACTGAGCTCATGTGCTGCTGTGGCCCTCAATACCGCTAATGGCTGTGACGTGACCCGGTGTAGATGGAAACTATTCACAACGATCCTTCAATCACAGCTTGCAATACAGTGATGCGATAAAATGAAATCGCAAAAGCCTGCCTCGAGACCGACGGCAGACAAAGAAAGGAGAAGCCTGGTGCCCCAAGTGCGCCGGGCTTTTTTTTTGCACGGTCCCAGCCGGCCTTGCTGAGTGTGGCACGTAGCTCGCCCCAAGCACAGCAATAGCAAGGACAAAACCATAGCGCCCCGTGAGTTGTGGCTCACGGGGCGCTATGTGTGTGTGTGTGTGTGTCGATGTGCGGTGTGATGCCACCCCCAAGAGGGCACACTTGCCACACTCTTCATTCTATATATTTATGGTGCAGGTGTCGTGGCAGGCTGCGTGGCAGCTGGTTGCTGCTCGCTTGCCGGCTTGGCCTCGGGCTGAGGCTCGGCGTGCACCTCCTTGATCTCCTCATTCTGCGCAGCATCGAGTTTCTTGGCTGCGGCGGCACGCCGCTTGGCAGCCTTGATAGAGTCGGCCTTGAGACGTTGCACCTTCTTCAAGGAATCGGCCTTGAGGGCGGCTCTCTTGAGCGAGTCTTGCTCGGCCTTGATGAGCAATGAGTCTTTCACATAGGTAACGTCGGCATCGTGCGACGGAGTGGTTGAAATCGACACCTCAGGATTGACCATGGTGTCGCCCTTGCCGCTAAACATATCGGGCAAATACTTCACCGCGCCCACTACAAGAAGCGCGACAACGGCAATCAGGAGCAGATAGCCCAGATACTTTGCCTTGAAACCGCTCAAAAACGAGAGAGAGAACGAAGCGCCGCTGCCGCTCGACTCCTCGACATGATTCAACACCACTGCCGGCGTAGCTCCGCCCACGGTCTTGACCTTGCTCACGAGACGGTTCACCTCGTCGATCTTGGCATGGTCATCCTTGTCGACATTGCACAACGCCTTGCGAATGGCCTTCTCGTCGATATTCTCGGCCGAGCACAACATGATGTAGTCGTCGGCCTTAAGGTCCTTGATGAGCTCCACCTTGGCCTTGCTGCTGTAGATGTCCAAGACCTGCGCACGCGAGTCATACTCAATTTCCTGCGTTGCCGGCCTCACTTGCAGCACACGCGTCTTGCCCATCTGGGCAACGAAGCAGCCGCCGTGGTTGTAAATGGCCACAGCCAGATTGCACCGCTTCACACGATGCTCGGGCGTGTTGAGAGCCTGGTCGAGAGCGTCGTTGAATTCCTCACTCGTCACGTTCTTGTCGAGTTTAATGCTGGAAACGATGTAATTGTAAAGCTCAGTAGCCACGATTTCGTCGTCACACACCATGTAGACAGGATATTCGCTCATCGACTGGTCGTCGCAGGGGATGATCACGTCGTGATCGCTGTTGATAAATTGGGGAGAATATATTTTGAATTTCATTTGAGTCTAACCTTATTTACGAATTTGGTGCAAACTTACAAAAAATCATCGAGAATTGATATGATTTTTCAACAAATAGTGGCACAAAAAAATCTCATTCCTTGTCAGAAAAGCAGTAACAAGGCCAGCCCGTAGCCGCCGTCGACAGGCAGGCGCATGCGCATTGGCGCCATTGAGAAAAAACATAGCCAAAACGCGAGAAACAAGCGCGTCTTAAATAAGCATAAAACGAAGAAAAGTCTTGTCAAAGTTGCCATTTTTGCGTAACTTCGCACATTAAATATAATACGCGACTAAACAACTAATTCATTATTTAATCATATTCAGAATCATGAGTAAAGTAAAGAAATTCATGACATGTGACGGTAACACTGCAGCTGCCCACATCAGCTACATGTTTACCGAGGTAGCCTCGATCTACCCCATCACCCCCTCATCGCCCATGGCCGAGCACGTTGACGAGTGGGCCGCCGCCGGGCGCAAAAACATCTTCGGCGAGACAGTAACGGTGCAGGAAATGCAAAGCGAAGCCGGTGCAGCCGGTGCTGTGCACGGGTCGCTGCAGGCAGGTGCACTCACCACAACCTATACCGCATCGCAAGGCTTGTTGCTGATGATACCCAACATGTATAAAATTGCCGGCGAGCTGCTGCCAGGCGTGTTCCACGTCACGGCCCGCACGCTGGCCTCGCACACGCTGTGCATCTTCGGCGACCACCAGGACGTGATGGCAACGCGTCAAACGGGATTTGCCATGCTCTGCGAGGGGTCGGTGCAGGAGGTGATGGACCTGGCTGCAGTTGCACACCTGAGTGCAATCAAGGGCAGCGTGCCATTCCTTAATTTCTTCGACGGATTCCGCACCAGTCACGAGATTCAGAAAGTGGAGGCACTGCAGCAAGAAGACCTTGAGCCGCTCTTGGACCGCGAGGCTCTGGCCCGCTTCCGCCACCGCGCAATGAATCCTGACCATCCTGTGACCCGCGGCACCAACGAGAACCCCGATGTCTTCTTCCAGCACCGCGAGTCGAGCAATGAGTACTACAACAACATTCCTGCCGTAGTAGAAGAATACATCAACAAGATAAACGAAATCACAGGCCGCCACTACGGTCTCTTTGACTACTATGGCGCACCCGATGCCGAGCGTGTGATCATTGCAATGGGCTCGGTGACCGAAGCCATACGCGAAGTGATCGACTACCTCACTGCCAAGGGAGAGAAAGTGGGCTTGGTTGCAGTACACCTCTACCGTCCGTTCTCGGCCAAGCATTTCTTGGCAGCCGTGCCCAGCACAGCCAAGCGCATCGCCGTGCTCGACCGCACCAAGGAACCGGGCGCCAACGGCGAGCCCCTGTATCTCGACGTGAAGGACTGCTTCTACGGCACCGAGAATGCTCCGCTCATCGTGGGCGGTCGTTACGGGTTGGGCTCGAAAGACACTACTCCGGCCCAAATACTCTCGGTCTACGAGAACCTGTCGCTGCCAGTGCCCAAAAACCACTTCGCCATTGGCATTGTCGACGACGTCACCTTCACCTCGCTGCCTCAGAAAGAGGAAATCAACATGGGCGACGAGGGCATGTTCCAAGCCAAATTCTACGGACTGGGTGCCGACGGCACAGTGGGAGCCAACAAGAACTCGGTGAAGATCATAGGCGACAACACCGACAAGTACTGCCAGGCCTATTTCTCCTACGACAGCAAGAAGTCGGGCGGCTTCACCTGCTCTCACCTGCGTTTCGGCGACAAGCCCATCCACTCCACCTACCTGGTGACAACGCCAAACTTTGTGGCCTGCCACGTGCAAGCCTACCTGCACATGTATGATGTGACACGCGGCCTGCAGAAGAACGGCACCTTCCTGCTCAACACAGTGTGGGAGGGCGACGAGCTGGCCAACAACCTGCCCAACCGCGTGAAGAAATACTTTGCCGACAACAACATCAACGTCTACTATATCAACGCCACCAAGATTGCCCAAGAGATAGGCTTGGGCAATCGCACCAACACCATCCTGCAATCGGCATTCTTCCGCATCACCAAGGTGATACCTACCGAGCTTGCTGTGGAGCAAATGAAGGAGTTCATCGTGAAGTCCTACAGCCGCAAGGGTGAGAACGTGGTGAACATGAACTACGAGGCTGTGGACCGCGGCGACGAGTACAAGCAGCTCGAGGTTGACCCCGCATGGAGCGAACTTCCTGTCGACGACAAGGCCAAAGACGATGCTCCGGCATTTGTCAACGACCTCGTGCGCCCCATCAACGCCCAAGACGGCGACCTGCTGCCAGTGAGCGCATTCAAGGGCCGCGAAGACGGCACCTGGGAGCCTGGCACATCAACCTGGGAGAAACGCGGTGTTGCCACCTTTGTCCCCACATGGAATGCTGAGAACTGCATCCAGTGCAACAAGTGTGCCTTTGTGTGCCCCCACGCAGCAATACGTCCGTTCCTCATGACCGAGGAGGAGGCAGCCAAGTCGCCGTTCAGAGACGAGGAGAAGCTGCCCGCAATAGGAAAGACACTCACGGGACTGAAGTTTGTGCAAGTGGTCGATGTGATGGACTGCCTCGGTTGCAGCAACTGTGTGGACGTGTGCCCAGGCAAGAGAGGCAACAAGGCCCTGTCGATGGTGCCGCTCATGGGCAACGAAGACAACCAGAAGCTTTGGGACTACTGCGTCAAGAATGTTACCAGCAAGCAAAACCTGGTCGAAATAAAGCAAAATGTGAAGAACTCACAGTTTGCCACTCCCCTCTTTGAGTTCAACGGCGCCTGCGCCGGTTGCGGCGAGACGCCCTATGTGAAACTCATCTCGCAACTCTTTGGCGACCGCGAGATGGTGGCCAATGCCACAGGCTGCTCGTCGATCTACTCGGCAGCTGTGCCTTCGACCCCCTATTGCACCAACGCCAAGGGTCATGGTCCTGCATGGTCCAACTCGCTGTTTGAAGACTTCTGCGAGTTTGGTCTGGGCATGGCCATAGCCGACGAGAAGATGCGTGCACGTGTCAAGGCTTATGTCGAGGAGGCCATTGCCAGCGAGAGCGAAACTGCCGAGATGAAGGCCCTGTATCAAGAGTGGCTCGACAACATGAACGACGGCGGCAAGAGCCGCGAGCTGAGCGACAAGATTATCGATGCCATTGCCCATAGCGAAAACCCGATCGACCAGAAGGTGAAGAGCCTGCAGCAATACCTCGTGAAGCGCTCGCAGTGGATCATTGGCGGCGACGGTGCAAGCTACGACATAGGCTTCGGCGGTTTGGATCACGTGATAGCTACAGGCAAGAATGTGAACATCCTCGTGCTCGACACCGAGGTGTACAGCAACACCGGCGGCCAGGCTTCAAAGGCCACTCCATTAGGCGCCATTGCAAAATTTGCAGCAGCTGGCAAGCGCATTCGCAAGAAAGACCTGGGCTTGATTGCATCGACCTATGGTTACGTGTATGTGGCCCAAGTCGCAATGGGTGCCGACAACATGCAGACGCTCAAGGCCATACGCGAGGCCGAGGCCTACGATGGTCCATCGGTTATCATCGCCTACGCTCCCTGTATCAACCACGGCCTTAAGGCCGGCATGGGCAAGAGCCAAGCCGAGGAGGCCAAGGCTGTGGCATGCGGCTACTGGCACCTGTGGCGCTACAATCCTGAGCTGGAGAAAGAGGGCAAGAATCCATTCACGCTCGACAGCAAGGAGCCTAACTGGGATGCCTTTGTCGACTTCCTGAAGGGTGAAGTGCGCTATGCATCGGTGATGAAGCAGTATCCTGCCGAGGCCGACGAGCTCTTCAATGCCGCCAAGGAAAATGCACAGTGGCGCTACAACAATTACCGCCGCCTTGCACAGCAGCAATGGGGTCAAGAACCCAAAGCTGAATAAATACTGGTTTAACAACAACTGAAATATTAATCCCGGTATTTCAAAATGAAAATACCGGGATTTTTTACCCAAAAAGCATGAAACATTCAATCATTATCTTTCTGTCGATAGCCGTGACACTTGCCACTGCATCGTGCTCAAAGAGCGACAAGAACACCGAAGACTCGGCCACTGCAAGTGTAGAGGCTGTATCGAGTGCGGCCCCCGCTGAGCAAGAGGAGACGAGCTCAGTGCAAAATGCCGAGACCTCGGCTGCCGAGCAATCACAGCCTGCCGAAGAAGTAACACAGGCCAAAGTCGACGACACCTTTAAGATATTCAACGACGGTATTGCCACATTCAAAGCCTGCAAGAGCGCCGACGACGTGTACAAGGCACTGAAAGCGTGGATGGCGAAAGGCGACCAAGTGAATGCAATAATGACAAAGCTGAAAGGTAAAGACCTTGAGAAAGCGCAAAGACTGAGCAATGAGGTGGGACAATTGATTCAGGAAAAAACCAAGAAGTACAATTGTAGCCAGGAGAAGCTCGACGAGATCATGTCGGGCATGTAGAAGCACGTTGCGAGTCCCAACACAAAGGAGATGGGCGCCAATTATACACAGGTGCCTATCTCCTTTTTTTTATTGCATTCGCGCCCTGCGATCGCGTCACTGTGCCGCGGTCGGGCTCGATCGTGTGCCTTGTGCGCGGGCATGACTGGCTCAACAACCGGTTGTGCACGATGTGCAAAGTGCCGCTTCCCACCCTATGATAGCAGCTTTGCGTTCTGGCCCCCAGTGGTAATTGCCGATGCGGCCTGAGGAATGTATCACGCGATGACAAGGAATGAGCAAGGCCACCGGGTTGCAGGCAACCGCCCTTCCCACGGCACGAGAGGCCCTCGCGTTGCCTATCGAGTGGGCAAGCTGCAGGTAGGTCGTGAGATGCCCGACCGGCACCTCGACAAGCTCCTTCCACACCTTCACCTGGAACGGCGTGGCCTTGAGGTGCAACCGCACCTCGTCGACACCAGTCCCGTCGAGTTGAAAAATGCGTGCTGCACACGTGTTGTGCACATCGGGGTGCTCCTGGAGTGTGGCAAGCGGAAATGCGGCTTGCAGGCTTCGGATTGCCGCCTCGCGGCCACCGTCGGCAAAGGCTGCATAGCACACACCTTTGCCTGTAGATGCGACGATGAGCTCTCCAAAAGGCGACTGTGAGAACACATAGTGCAATTGCAATCCTGCCGCCCCACCTCGGCATTCATCAGGCGTCATGCCATCGATGTGCACAACGGGGGCGTGCAGCCCGCAGGCGCACGACGAGCCGGTCGTGCAAGCTGCCACAGGCCTGGAAAAGTTTTCCTCCTCGACTACCCTCTTGGCATAGCCCACGCTCAAAAACTCCAGAAATCGATTGAAACTGATTCCTGCCCATGCTGTAAACATGTGTTGGAAATAAAGCTGACTGAGGCCAAGGTGGGAAGCCACCTCGGCCAATGAAGGCTGACGCGGCTTATTGGCCTCGACATATCTTATCGCCTCGGCTATTTGCTCAAAATTGCAATCCATTGTGATGAAAAATAAAAAATAGAAATATACTGTGCACTGAAGATACGTTTTTTCCCTGTATTGACGAGGAGAAAAAAAACTAAAACTTGCAAGCCACGCCCAAAGTCACCATATTCTCATTGGACTTTTTGGGCAAATTGAGCCGCTTGCCATAGATCGACACATTGCGTGCGCCGCCATAGATGTCGAGATTGGAAAACATGTAGCCTGCCATGATTTCAAAGCGGTCGATAGTGAACACAGCTTGGGCCTTGAGGTGAAAATACCAGGCATCGCCACCGTGGTTGCCGAAGTAACGCTGGTCGTGGTTGTCATACACGCCTGGGGCGTTGGGCATAAAAGTGACATGCACATTGTTGTTGACTGGCAGGGCCAGCGACACGCCCGGCGAGAGGCGCAGTGCAAGGCTGCAGCCGTCCTGGCGGGGAATCTTGATGCCGGGAGTGGTGAACTGCAGCTCGCCACGCAGCGCAGCCACCCTGGTGGTGTTGTCGACCGAATATTGCGCCACCCCATCGGCGGTAGTGCCCATAAACTCATCGTCGGTTGACACGGCGCCCATCACGGCAAAGCCGGCCCCAATGCCAACATAAGGCACGGGCCTGTAGCTCGCAGCCAGCTCAAGGTCCCAGTTGTCGCCCAAGCCGCCTGCGAGGCCTGCCGCCCAGCGACAGGCAGGGTCTTTGGCCTGAGCCCAAAGGTTGAGACTCATGGTCATAGCCAGAATTGTGAAAAGTAATGATTTACTCATAGTGTGATATTACAATAAAGAAAACAGCATCATTCCACACCCACCACGACGGCAACTGTGAGGCTAAAAGTCACGCTCGTCGGGGTCGGCACCTATGCGCGGAGCCTGCAGGCCGTCGATGACCCTCATGTCTTGAACCGAGAGCTCAAAGTCGAAGATCCCGAAATTCTCCCTGATGCGGGCCGCGTGCACCGACTTCACCAGGGGCAGCACGCCATGTTGCATCACCCAGCGCAGCACTACCTGAGCGGCCGTCTTGCCATGCCGGGCTGCAATGGCGTTGAGGCCTGCGTGGGTCAACGTGGCTCCACGCCCGAGTGCACTCCAGGCCTCAACCACAATGCCCTTGTCGTGGCAGTAGTCCACGCATTCGGGTTGAAGCAGACCAGGATGAAACTCAATCTGGTCGACCATAGGCATCACCGTGGCAGTCTTGAGCAAGGCCTCGATGTGATGAGGCATGAAATTGGAAAGGCCTATGGCCTTGACCCTGCCCTCGCGGTACAGCCTCTCAAGGGCGCGCCAGGTGTCGGCATTCACAGCCTCGGCCTTGTCGCCATACTGCTTCACGTGGGCCGGCCAGTGTATGAGATAGAGGTCGAGATAGTCGAGGCCGAGCTTGGCCAGTGTGGTATCGAAGGCCCTGAGTGTGCTGTCGTAGCCACGCTCGCTATTCTTCACCTTGCTTGTCACAAACACCTGGCTGCGAGCCACCGCACACTCCCTGAGGCCCTGGCCAACGGCGGTCTCGGTATCGTAGGATGCAGCAGTGTCGATGTGGCGGTAGCCTGCTTCGAGGGCGCATTTCACCACACTGGCACACGTGTGGTCGTCGTCGGCACGATAGGTGCCAAAACCTGGAGCTGGAATCAGCGTGCCATTGTACATCTTGAACAACTTATTTTCCATACCTGTAAAATTTAAACTTTCACACTTGCCAATAGCCCTGCCATGGCAGCAGGCGGCACAAACCGCGAATTATCAACAAGAAAACGCAACATTGCCCACAATATTGCCCCTATAGGGTGTGTAATTAAGAAAAGGTGTGAGGTAACAAATGTTACCCTCTCATTCAATATTTTATTATAACTTTGGCAAAGCATAAGAAAGGAGACTTTGCAATGAATGAATTGAAAATAAAACGCGTCTACAGCCCTGCCGAGGAAAGCGACGGCTACCGCATCTTGATCGACCGGCTATGGCCCAGGGGGATAAAGAAAGAAGACGCCTGCCTCGACGAGTGGAACAAAGCCGTGACCCCCACCACTGCCCTGCGCAAGTGGTTTGGCCACAAGGAGGAGAATTTTGAAAAATTCAACACTCAGTATCGTGCCGAGCTGGATTCCAACCCCGAGGCAACCGCCTTTGCCGGGCACGTGGGCCAGCTTCTCGACAAGGGAAACGTGACACTACTCTACGGCGCCAAAAGCCCCACATGCAATCATGCACTCATCTTGCGCGACTGGATACTCGAGCAGCATCGGCAGCAGTAGTCGTCATTTCAACTTGCTGGCATCTACAATGGTGATGTGGCGGCCATCGATGGCAATGGCTCCCTCGTCTTTCATGGCTGTGAGACAGCGTATGAGCGACACCTTCTGCACGCCGAAGGAGTCGGCAAGCTCCTGCCTCGACTTGTCGAGTGTGATCACGCGGCTGCCACTGCGACTGGCCTCGGCCAGCAGCATGGTGGCAATGCGCTCGCGCACGGTGAGCAGCGACAGAAAACGCACCTTGTCGGCCATGAAGTGGTTGATGTTGGAGAGCAGAGCTATGAAATTCCACCTGACGGCTACATCACGATCGATGAGGCGGGTAAACTCGTGGGGAATCATGCGCACCAGGTCAACATCGGTAGCAGCATCCACATTCACAGGGAAACGATTGACCGTGGCATAGACAAATGCCGGGGCCACGATGTTGCCAGCCTGCAGGCGGGTGACGTCGACATACTTGCCCGACTGGCCTGTCATGCGCGTGGTGAGCTCGCCGCTCACCACGATGTCGACATTGCGGCAAGGGTCGTCCTCGAGAGCGTAGACAACCCCCTTGTCGTAGTGCACCACACGATAATTCACTTGCTCCATCACCTGCCCGATGCGGGCTTTCTCCAGTCCATGGAAAACCGGGCATTTGGCCAAAGCCGCTATAATCCTTGCATCAATCATAACATGACAAAGATAGTAAAAAATATTGGCAGCAGCATTAAAACATTTTAAGTGATTGAAGTAACAATTGTTACCTATCGAGCAAAATAAACGATATACCTTTGCGTCGACAACAAAAAAAACAACAACATTATAAATAAATGAGAATTATGGAACAGAAGATTGAAAAAGCAACAGTAATGGCAGCCAACGACCTCATCTCCTATGCCGAAGGCGGCATCGTGAGCAAAGAATTCATCCACAGCAAGGCCGGCAGCATCACGCTCTTTGCCTTCGATGCCGGGCAGAAGCTGAGTGAGCACACAGCCCCCTACGATGCCCTGGTGCAAGTGATCGACGGCGAAGCCGAAATCATGATAGCTGGCAGGCTCTACCATCCCAAAGCCGGGCAAATGCTCATCATCCCTCAAAATGCGCTGCACGCCGTGAACGCCGCACAGCGCTTCAAGATGATGCTCACCATGATACGCGGGTGAGTGGCATGTGGCCTCCCCCATAATAAGGAGCTGTAACAGACAAAAAGCCCCAACATTGGGGATTGATACAAGGGCTAAAAGAAAAGTACCTTTGTAAACTAAAACAACAAACTAAATAAACAAAATCAAGGAAATGAAAAATACATTGATTGTTTTCGGTTCCACTACAGGAAATTGCGAGGACTATGCCCATCGCATAGCCAAGCAGCTGGGCGTGGCCGACGTTAAGAACATTGCCGACATGACAGCGGCCGACTTCGACAACTACGACAACCTCATCCTGGGCACATCGACCTGGGGAGCAGGCGACGTGCAAGACGACTGGTACAGCGGCATCGAGCTGCTCAAGAAGCTCGACATGAGCAATCGCACAGTGGCCTTGTTTGGCTGCGGCGAGTCGGGAAGTTTCCCCGACACCTTCTGCGGCGGCATGAGCGCCCTCTATGAGGCAGTGGCCGAGCAAGGTGCCCACCTGATAGGCCAGGTCGACGCCAGCACCTACGACTACGCCGACTCGGCCAGCGTCGTCGACGGAAAATTTGTGGGCCTGGCTATCGACATCGACGAGGACGACGACAAGATCAACGACCGCATTGCACAGTGGACCGGCCAAATTGCCAGTTTGCTTTAACAAGTAACAAAATTGCTGAATATAGCTTAAAACGGCGCGTTCTGGCACAGCCTTTGCAGTAAAACAGATAGAGAAGCAATGCGAGGCCGGCAACATGTTGCCACGACGCCCAGCAAGCTGCTTCAAAAACAATGTAGAACGATGCAGGCGACAGGCGTCGCTTGCACAAAGAATAGAAAGATGATGAAAATTTCAAAGATTCATGCAAGAGAAATCCTCGACTCAAGAGGAAACCCAACAGTAGAAGTAGAAGTTACAACCGATGAGGGCGTGATGGGCCGTGCCTCGGTGCCATCGGGCGCATCAACAGGCGAAAACGAGGCCCTCGAGCTGCGCGACGGCGACAAGAAGCGCTACGGCGGCAAGGGAGTGCTCAAGGCTGTGGCCAACGTGAACGACATCATAGCTCCTGCACTGGCAGGAATGCAGGTCACCGAGCAGCGCGCCATCGACGAGAAAATGCTTGAGCTCGACGGCACGCCCACCAAGTCGAAGCTGGGTGCCAACGCCATTCTGGGCGTTTCGCTGGCTGTGGCCCACACCGCTGCCAAGTCGCTGGGTCTGCCACTATACCGCTATATAGGCGGCACCAACACCTATGTGTTGCCGGTGCCCATGATGAACATCATCAACGGCGGTGCGCACAGCGATGCTCCCATTGCTTTCCAGGAATTCATGATACGCCCCGTGGGCGCAACGAGCGAGAAAGAAGCCATACGCATGGGGGCCGAGGTGTTTCATGCCTTGCAGAAGCTGCTCAAGAAGCGCGGCCTGAGCACGGCCGTGGGCGACGAGGGCGGCTTTGCCCCAGCCCTCGACGGCATCGAGGATGCCCTGGGCAGCATCGTGCAAGCCATCAAGGATGCCGGCTACGAGCCTGGCAAGGATGTAACCATAGCCATGGACTGCGCCGCCAGCGAGTTTAGCGAGCAAGAAGGCGGTCGCTACTACTACAACTACAAGCAACTGTCCAACGGCATGCCCAAGGATCCCAACGGCAAGCGGCTGAGCGACGACGAGCAAATCGAGTACTTGAAGCAACTCATCGCCAAGTATCCTATCGACTCGATCGAGGACGGCCTCGACGAGAACGACTGGCAAGGCTGGGTGAAACTCACTCAGGCCCTGGGCGACAAGGTGCAGCTCGTGGGCGACGACCTCTTTGTGACCAACACCAAGTTTCTTGAAAAAGGCATCAAGATGGGAGCTGCCAATGCCATCTTGATCAAGGTGAACCAGATAGGTTCGCTCACCGAGACCCTCGATGCCATAGAGATGGCACACCGCGCCGGCTACAACACCGTGACCAGCCACCGCAGCGGCGAGACCGAGGACACCACCATTGCCGATATTGCCGTTGCTACCAACTCGGGCCAGATCAAGACTGGCAGCATGAGCCGCACCGACCGCATGGCCAAGTACAACCAGCTCATGCGCATCGAGGAGCAACTGGGCAGGCAGGCCCGCTACGGCTTCAACAAGATCGTGAAACAGTAAAACACACACACGAGAAGTAACCATAAGTTCTGATTAAAAATTTACTATTAAGTTGAGCAAAACCTGGAGCCAGAATCGGCCCCAGGTTTTTTTTTTTGCAACCTTGCTTGCAGCAATAGAAAATGATACCAATATTATTAATAAGAAGGCTCAATAAGTAGTACTATCTCATTGATTCTTCCTTGTTTCGCTTTATAAATTCGGCTGCCGACATACCGGTAGTGCGCTTGAACACAGTCGAGAAGTTGGAACGCGAAGCATAACCGAGACTTTCGGCTATTGCTTCTATGGTAAGATTGCTATAAGCTTTTGTATCACACATCCGTTTACATGCTTCCTTGATGCGATAGGAGTTGAGTAGACCATTGAAGTTAGTGCCCCACTTTTCTCGTATGGCTCTTGAGACGTATGTCCGGTTGTAGCCTAATAGATAGCACAGCTGGGTCATCGAAAAGCCTTTGTTGCATATAACCTCTGTATCCTCCATTATCTTTATTATGCTGTCGAAAATTTCTTCTGGAAGATCGGCAGTCTTTTGCTTTGGAGAATTATCGCTTGCAGGCTCTTCATCAACAGGCAAGAGCAGTTGATTGCTTTTCACCAACTGGCGGTTGCGGCTGTACAACACATCAATAAGTTGCCTCTGGCGTTTATAAGCACGATAGATAATGGCCACAAGAAAAATTAAGATTACCAGCGCCAACGATACGATGACCAGCACAATAGCAGCAGTTCTCTGCTTTTGTTGCTCATGCTGAAAATTCAGCCTTATCTGCTCGAGCTCACGCAGGAAGCGTCCTTGTTTCACGGTTGACAAGTTGTTGCCATTGTTGAGTTCATCTTTTGCTTTCAACCGTTGGTAGTCGTAATGAGCCGCCAAGGCAGAATCGGCATTCTGCTGGTAGTATTCATAGAGAATGTCATTGATACTGTATTTTAAAACCGGCTGGGTGCTCGGGGCCCTGCTCATCTTGTCGAGCTTGGCAAGTTCCTCCTTTGCGAGGTCATCGCGATTCATTTTTCTGTATATCTGTACAAGAACTACATGCATCATCGGCATCACGTCGTACTTTGCATAGTCGGTTTTTGATGGCATGTTGCTGTTGAGCAGCCTTGCGCACTCGGCATAGTTTTTCTTGCTGTATGCAATGTTTATCTTGCTGTAGAGCATTGCTTCGTCAAGCATCATGGTATTTTTGGGTATCTTCAGCCGGCTTATGCAGGCAGTCTCCTTGGAGATAAGCTTCATGATCTTGTCGGGATGTGGTGAATCGAAGGCAGAGAGTGACAAATTATAGTAAGTTGTAGTGACGCACCTCCATTCTTTCACTTTTACAGCTTCCCAAAAGTTTTTCTTGTTATCGGTGATAAACTGTGATGCGGCGTTTTTACTGCCGTTGATCGATTCATAAACAAAGGAAACATTCGCTTTGTTGCCAATGATGTAGGGCAATCGATCGGTGAAATGGTTCTCCTGTGCGGTTTGCAGGGCACGGTCAAGATACTCGTCGGCCAGGTCGAAGCGGTTGTAGTATGTGGAGTAAATATTGCCCATGTAGTTCATTGCATTGACATACAATCGCAGTTCGTCGTCGGCAAGTTGCCTGCTGTCTTTTCTGTCGGCAATTATCGAGAAACAAACCAGTGCGCTGTCTGCCATCTGTCGCTTATATAAATAGGTGTAGCCCATATTGTACAGTGCACGTGTAGAAAACCTTTCATAGCGCGCATAGAAGGAGGGGCGCTGTTGGCGAGCTGCCTGCACAGCAACTGGCAGCAGCAGTAGCAGTATTATGATGGTCAAGCAATGTCTTATTCTGTAGTTCATATCAGAGGTAGGTTTACTTTTAAGTACAAAGTTAGGAAAAAATAATATCTAAACAAATACCTAATAAACCTTAATTCCGCAACACTATAATTTAACTTTATTTATAAGTTCCTGAGCAACAAAAAGTTGCCCAGGATTTTGCCATGTCAGAATTTTCACTTATCTTAGTGTTGCAAAAAGAAAACAAGCAAAACTCTAATATGACATGGCAAAAATACAAATTAAATCTGAGAAACTCACACCTTTTGGAGGAATTTTTTCAATCATGGAGAAATTTGACTCCATGCTTTCACCCGTTATCGACTCAACACTGGGTCAGAGATGCAGCAGTATCTTCGGATATCAGTTCAGCGAGATAGTCCGTTCGCTGATGAGCGTTTATTTCTGTGGCGGCTCATGCGTGGAAGATGTAACGTCACAACTGATGCGCCATCTCTCGTATCATCCTACCCTTCGTACATGCAGCTCTGATACCATCCTCAGAGCCATCAAGGAACTGACACAGGAAAACATCTCCTATACTTCCGACCAAGGCAAGACCTATGATTTCAATACTGCAGACAAACTCAACACATTGCTTATAAACGCTTTGGTTTCTACAGGCGAGTTGAAGGAAATTGAGGAATACGATGTTGACTTTGACCATCAGTTCCTTGAAACGGAGAAGTATGATGCAAAACCGACCTACAAAAAGTTCCTCGGCTACAGGCCTGGCGTATATGTTATCGGTGACAAGATAGTCTATATCGAGAACAGCGATGGTAACACGAATGTGCGTTTTCATCAGGCAGACACCCATAAGAGATTCTTCGCTCTTCTGGAATCCCAGAACATCCGTGTAAATCGCTTCAGGGCAGACTGCGGTTCCTGCTCGAAGGAAATCGTCAGTGAGATAGAGAAGCATTGCAAACATTTCTACATCCGTGCCAACCGATGCAGTTCGCTCTACAATGACATCTTTGCTCTGAGAGGATGGAAGACGGAGGAGATTAACGGCATCCAGTTCGAACTCAATTCCATTCTCGTTGAGAAATGGGAAGGCAAGTGCTATCGTCTTGTCATCCAGAGACAAAGACGCAACAGTGGCGACCTTGACCTGTGGGAAGGCGAATACACTTACCGTTGTATTCTTACCAACGATTACGACTCATCAACAAGAGACATCGTCGAATTTTACAACAAGCGTGGGGGCAAAGAGCGTATATTCGATGATATGAACAACGGATTCGGTTGGAGCAGGCTCCCCAAGTCATTCATGGCGGAGAATACTGTCTTTCTTCTGCTTACTGCATTGATACACAATTTCTATAAGACCATCATGAGCAGGCTTGACACCAAGGCTTTTGGGCTCAAGGAAACGAGTCGCATAAAGGCTTTTGTCTTCAGCTTCATCTCCGTACCTGCCAAGTGGATCATGACAGCAAGGCAATACGTGCTGAATATCTATACTGAAAATCGGGCTTATGTAAGACCTTTCAAAACTGGATTCGGATAAAATCCGTTCCTTATGGTTTTAATCTGCGTATTACCTCAAGTCGCATCGTGGGGTAAGGGGATGGTGTGCACAAATCGGACAAAATTCACGCTCATACTATCATGATGCATAGTGTTCAAGCTCTTTACTGCAATTGAGATTGTCATTGAGATTGCTTGCGGATTTTAGGATAAAATGTTATTTTTTCATCAAAAACTTGTTGATTTCACTCCGTTTTGTTGTTAAATGCCAAATTAGAACATCTTGGCTGCCTGTTTTTTTTCACCCACTTACTTCTGCTTCTATATTTGCAGTCGACAATTCTATTCCATTAATTAATTATTTACTATGAAAAAAGTTCTACTAGCAGTTTGTGCACTGCTCATGGCTACCTTAGCCGTTGCACAAAACGAAACTGTTGTCATCAACAACACCACACCTGGCAAACTTGCTCAGACACTTGGAGCCGAGATGTACACGATCACCAATCTGAAAGTGACGGGAAGCATCAACAGCGACGACGTTGCAACGTTGAGAACAATGGCAGGTTTCATGCCAGAGAATGTACCTTCTGATTGGTCTGAGAGTGGAGAAGTTATCAGCGACTACGGCCACGACACGCCGCTGGGCAACTGTGCGGTGCTCGACCTGTCAGAAGCTCACTTGGTTAAAGGGGGCAAAGCTTACTATACCCATGAATATTTAGGCGATACTTATTCGATCGAGAGTGATGGCAAGGCCAATAAATACATGTTCGACCGCTGCTATAAGCTCGTGTCTCTCATTCTGCCTAACGAGCTAAAGAGGCTTCCGAGACAGTTTGTAAGTCGCTGCCCGCTGCTTGTCAATCTGCAAATAGGCAATAATGTGAGCACTATCGACGATTACGCCATCCATGACAATCCCTATCTTCTCTCACTTACCATTCCTGAGGGAGTAACAACCATGGGGAGAGACGCATGCACAAGTAACGGCATCGAAGAACTGACATTGCCTAACTCGTTAAATACCATAAATTATTTCACCTTTGCCTATAATAAAAACCTCAAGACGATCCATTTCGGAACAGGCCTCAAAGAAATTGCTTATGGCGCATTCAAAGGATGTTCAGCACTGGAAAACATTGATTTGAGCACCTGCAACATTGAGAATATTCAGTCTTATGCCTTCTGTGACTGCACAAGTTTGACCTCTGTAAAATTTCCATCTTCTCTTAGGCAGATATATGGGAATGCATTCACAAAGACCCCTGCTCTGCAAGCTGTTACATTCAACGATGGCCTCGATGGTATAGGGAGCTCGGCCTTCAGCGAGTCTGGTCTTACAACTGCCACTCTACCCAATTCACTCACCTATCTCGGCGATTTCGCCTTCAGTAGTTGCAAAGATCTGGCAAGCATCAGTATTGGCACAGGAATCACAGAGATACCATACAATTGCTTCACTGGATGCAATGCTCTCACATCAGTCGACCTTCCTGAAAATGTTACATCCATTGGTGGAGGTGCTTATTCCTACTGCAATGGGCTGGTATCCATTACTCTGCCAAGTTCTATCCAAGAGGTAGGAGCCAAGGCGTTTGCAAGCTGTTCAAATCTTGAGGAGGTTGTAATTCCAGATAATGTTACCACTCTTGGAGAGAAGGCATTCCAATATGATAAAAAACTTAAGCATGTGCAGATTGGCAAGGGAGTTGCAACTCTCGAAAAAGACCTCTTCAACAGTTGCGAGTCTCTAAGTTCGGTCGAGCTTTCAGAAGGACTTACAGCAGTCAAGGCATTTGTTTTCCAATACTGCTCATCGCTTAAGACCGTCACCTTCCCTTCCACGCTCACGACCTTGAGCAATTCTACATGCTTCGGCTGGACTCCAGATTCACTCTACTTCCTCGGCACCCAGCCAGCCACTGGCGAGCGTACTAAAGACGAGCCTTTCTACGGGTTGTACACTAAGACAAAGGTTTATGTGCCCGAGTCGGCATTAGACGCCTACAAACAGTCAACAGTATTCAAGAAGTTCTTTGATGAAGACAACCTGCTGACATTCGAGACAACCGGCATCAGCACCGTCAAGGATACTCCTATAGTGCCAGTTATGTGGTTCGATCTTACCGGCCGACAGCTCAGTGCTCCGCAAAAGGGCATAAATATCGTGAAGATGAGCGATGGCTCTACAAGGAAGATCATGAAATAAGCGCACATGAAGACAAAACGTCTCTATAGCTCTATTATCCTCTCTTTGCTGGCAATAGCCTCTATGGCCCTGCCAGCAAAGAGGATAACAAAGACAATAACGCAACCCGACGGTTCGACTGTTGAGGTGCGCCTTTGTGGTGATGAGCATCTCCACTACTACACTTTGCTATCAGGTGAACCAGTCGTAAAGGACTCCAATGGTGCTTACTGCCTTGCTGAAAGCAATGGACGCGGACTCGTGAGCACAGGCTTGCAAGTGAACAGCATGAGCACAATGAAGAAACTCGGCCGCAAGCTTAAGAATACTCCAGAGGACTTGGCCAACCTCCGTGCTGCCCGCATGCATGACATCTCATATCCACAACGTGTATCTCATACTGGGGAACGCAAGGGCATCGTCATTCTTGCAGCTTATGCCGACTGCGATTTCACCTTCTCTCGTGCGTCGGTTGACAGTTTGATGAATACAGTAGACTATCGTCAAGGCTATTTCTCTGGCTCTGTGCACGACTATTTTGCAGAGCAGTCCAACGGTAAATTCTCTCTTTCGTTTGATGTTGTAGGTCCCGTGAAGCTGTCAAGGCCCCTGGCCTACTATGGAGAGAATGGTCTGTTTGGAGATAAACACGTGGGAGAGATGGTGGCTGAAGCCATTCAGCTGGCCGACGACAGTGTAGACTATTCGCAGTACGACTGGGATGGAGATGGAACTGTGGATCAAGTGGTTGTGATCTATGCCGGATATGGCGAGGCCATGGGTGCCGCCGAAGAGACCATATGGCCACAAGAATACACGCTCACAAAATCCGACTTTGGGCGCAAATTGCATCTGGACGGTGTTGTTCTTGATACCTACGCCTGCACTTGCGAGCTGCTTGGCAATGAAAATGCATTTGATGGAGAAAAGATCATAACCGGTATAGGTCCTATGTGCCATGAATTCAGCCACTGCCTTGGCTTGCCAGATTTCTATGATCCAACAAATTCCGGCCACTTCACCACTGGCTATTGGGACGTCATGGACGAAGGATGCTACAACAATGCAGAATACTGCCCTGCAGGATATACAGCCTACGAGAAGTGGCTATGTGGTTGGCAAGAGCCGATAGTGCTCGACAAGCCGATGACAGTGAGTGACATGAAGGCGCTGTCTCAAGGCGGCGACTTCTATGTGGTCTATAACGACCAATACAACAAGAAGACCAATGAGTTTTATATGCTGGAGAACCGCCAGTGGAGTGGCTTCGACTATTTCCTGCCAGGACACGGAGTGCTGGTCACGCACGTAAATTACATCGCATCAGACTGGCGCAGCAACAGTGTAAACACAACTTACGGCAAGGAAGGCTATGCTGTAGTGCCAGCCAACAACATGAAAGAATACTCCGACAGCATACAGGCCGGGCAGACCTATCCATATATAGACAACGACTCTCTTACAGACACTTCAACACCAAATGCGGTAGTATTCAATGTAAACAAGAATTTCAAGAATATTCTACAGAAACCGATAACGAAGATAAGCGTCGACAACAACGGTGTTGCCTCATTCCAATTCATGGGTGGAAGTAGCGCAGAAGGTGTGTCTACTACCGTCTATGACAACCGTAAGGAGTGTGAATACTATGACTTGACAGGCCGACGTGTAGGTAAAGACTACAAGGGGCTGATTATAGAAAAACAGAATGATGGAACCGTGAAAAAACATTTCAGCTTATGAAACCACTTGGACTAACAATGTGCACAATGTTGCTGGCACTGTCGTGGGCATCAACAGCACTTGCCATTCCTGCTCAGCGCCTTTGGCGCACTCACAAGCAGAGCGATGGCAAGGAGATAACCTATATGCTGTGCGGTGATGAGCACTGCCACTATTACATGTCGGCCGACAGTTTTGTACTAAAGCGAAATCCCACAAATGGCGACTTTGAGTATTTGCAACGCAATCAGCAACGAGTGAGGCCGGCAGAAATGAGGAATGCAAAGCCAATACAGCAGTCCATTCAGAACCGGACTCGCAAAACTGCCTACACTGGAAAGAAAAAAGGACTCTTCATCCTCGTTGAATTCGACGACATCAAGTTTTCCAGGGCCGACATCAAAGCTGTATACGACAGCATCTGTAACATGAAAGGCTATCATACAAGACCGTTTGTGGGCTCTGTCCACGACTACTTCCTCGAGCAGAGCGACGGCAAGTTTGACTTGACCTTCGATGTCGTAGGACCAGTGACAATGTCGAAAAGCGAGAGCTATTATGGTTCAAATTCAAGTTGGGGCATTGACGTAAATATCTCTGAAATGGTGCTCGAGACATTGAACCTGGTCAAGGACTCGGTCGATTTCTCTCAATACGATTGGAATGGCGACAGCATAGTCGATCAGGTGTTCCTACTCTATGCCGGCTATGGAGAGGCGCAATATGGACCAGAGTGGACTATATGGCCATGCGAAGGAAAGTTGTCTAATTTTGCAGGCATGACGTCGCTGCCTCAATATAACGGAATGACCATCAACACCTTTGCTTGCTCTTGCGAGCTACACTCAAACAAAGGGAGCCAACTCGATGGCATAGGTACAATCTGCCACGAGTTCAGCCACTGCATGGGATTTCCAGATTTCTACAACACATCTGACATGACAGACTTCTGCATGGATGCATTTGAGCTTATGGACCAAGGGGCCTACAATGGCAGTTCCTACTGTCCGGCTGCCTATACAGGATATGAGCGATGGATGTGTGGATGGCGAGAACCTGTGGAGTTGAAAGACACTTGCACGATTGCCGGTTGGCAGCCACTCGTGAGTGGCGGCGAAACGTACATACTATATAATGAAGCCAATCGCAATGAGTATTACTTCATTGACAATCGCGAACGTGTGGGGTTCGACAACGGGCTCTACAGCACCGGTCTTGTGGCTGTACACGTGGACTACGATGCCGACGCATGGAGCAACAACACAGTGAATGCCGACAAGAAACACAAGCGGATGACGCTTCTTCCTGCCGACGGGCTCTATGATTGGAAAACTGCCGACACCGACGCTTGGCCCTACACCTACATGAACGGACAACGCACTCTCGACTCGCTGACTGACAACAGCAGGCCGTATCCCACACTGTTCAATAAGAACTACGACGGGTCGCATCTGCTCCATAAACCTATCTACAAGATAAGGAAGAACGAGGATATGACCATGGACTTTGTTTTCGGCCATAATCCAGTCTCTGCCGGCATCAGGGAAACACCGTCGGCGGCAGCAGAGCGTAGAGATGACTATATCTACGATCTGGAGGGACGACGTATTCTTTTGGACAAGGATCAGTTGCGGCGCGGGATCTATATTGTAAATGGCAAAAAAATCATTATTAATGGTCATGAATAACATGAACAAGCTTATTATTTTATTACTTTCGGCCCTGTTCACCCTGCCCTTGATTGCTCAAAACAGCGGCAGCTTCAAGCGCCGTGTGCTTATTGAAGAGGGCACGGGCACAAGATGTCCCAATTGTCCACGCGGATTTGTCGGCATCAAAGAGTTGAAAGAGGCCTATGGCGACCGTGCAGTTTTCATCGCAGTGCACCAGTACGACAACCGTGACCCTATGTATCTGCGTCACAGCAACTATCCTGACTGCAATTTCGCCGGTTTCCCCGACTGTATATTCAACCGAGATGGCTACCACTACGATCCTCTGTACGGATGGGAAATAGGCAATGGCAAGATAGTCGATGCGGCATCAAGCTACTTCCAAAGTACAACGTCTGATGTTGATATCCAAGCCGACGCCTCGTGGAATGCCGACAGCACTGCCGTTGTGGGTAATGCCACGATAGAATCAAAAACAAAGGGTGAAACCTACGAAGTGCAGATGGTGCTTGTAGCCGACAGCCTCACAGGCAGCGAGACCGATTGGTACCAGTCAAATATCTATTACAATAGAGATGCACAAAACTACCCTGCAGGCATGGCCGACTTCTGTGAAGGCGGCAAGTATGGCCAGGGCGGCTTTAAATGGGTATACGACGATGTGGCCATAGCGAGCTCTTACAGCATGGGGCGCACGCAGATACCACGCATCGAAAACCTGGCTTCCAACACAAAGGCAACTGTAAACTACACGCTTGCCCTACCCGTTGTAGGAGCAAAATACAGTACAGCTGCCCAAGATTTGCTTCCTGCTGCAATTAGGAAAGACAAAGTGTCGATGGTAGCAATAGTTACCGACAGTCGTGGCAAAGTGCTCAACTGTGTGAAGGTGGCTATATCGGGTGCAAATACTAATGACGTCACAACGGTAAAAACAAATCGCATGGTTGACGACAATGTGTATTCGCTCGATGGCCGAAAGTTTCCTGCCAGCTCTCTGGAAAATTCTTCTCTGCCTCGCGGCATATACATCGTCAACGGGAAGAAAACCGTTAAACCGTGATGCGCCGCACGTCTAAACGTGTGCCTATCTGATGTAGCCCCCCTCCATCGACAGCAGTGATGGATTCTTGAAGACGTCCAGAAGATGAACGACGGTGCAGTTTCAAGCCCTGGCATTCCTCCATGTGGCATCAAGCACACTGCCCTGCCCGCTCACAGCTGGCACGACACCCCCTCGCCCATGTGCTCGTCGAGCACATGGGCCCATTGCGGGTGACGCTCACACCAGGCGTAGGCATAGGAGCACACTGGCCACACCTTGAGCCCGTGGCTGGCTGCATGCTGCACAGCAGCCTCCACCAGCGTGGCGCCCACGCCCATGCCTCGCTTCAAGGCCAGCGTGTGCTCGATGCGCATCACCTGCCCCTGCAGGGTGAAGTCGAGACGGCCGGCCTCCTCGCCGCCGTCGCGGGCCCATACAACCCCGCGATTGTCCTCAATGGTAATCTCTGTATCCATAAACCATGAAATAAAATTATTATATGTGCAAAGCTACAAAAAATTCTTCGTTCGCCACATCACACACACATGCTTTCATCTTGAGAAGTCGATGAGCTGAGCCAAATGCGACTCAATGCGGGCAATCATGCTACGGTCGATAGGGATGCCTACCAAGTACACCGAGGCACTGGCGCGCGTGACGCTGCTGTAGAGTTTCATGCAGTGAACTGTGAAAGTAGAATAAGGATAGATGAGCGCAGCACGCTTTTCTATCATTGGGTTAAAAGAACAATAGGCCAGCACCTGATGCAAGTCGTGGCGAAAAGCATCCTTAAGAGCCTCACCACTATCGTACCAGTTGTAGAGGTGGCTTTTGTATTTGGCATCTATCACCCACTGCACGTCACCCTTCTGCAAAACCACATCGGGTTCAAGACAGGCAAGCCCCCACTGCGGGCGTTGCCTCATGCTCACGTCGTAGTGCGGATTGCTCACGGCGACACCCCCCTTTCGAGTAACCACATCACGCAAAACATATTGCACATATCGCTCAAAAAATTGGGCATAGTCCATGCGCCATGCCATTTTTTCTTGAGTCTTATTGTTGAGAATATAATTGCCCAGCTGCTTGAGCTTTTTGATGGGAAGAGGGTCGCGGGCTTCTACAGGCAATATACTGGTTTTCACAAGCTCGGAATTGCGCAAAGTGATGAGCAAGGAGTGAATCCTGCCGGCATATATCATGCGCGTGCTCAGCGGCACCTGGGTTGATTGCAGCTCATGCAAGGCCAGTGCGAGCACATAGTTGAGCTTTCTCCACTCAATATGGTCGGTAGTGAGAACATTACACTTGTTTTTATACACCAGTTTCTGCAAGGGGTCGGACGCTGTTCTAAGAGCATATTCAGTCCAAAGGGTTGCCGAAGAGGGATGATGTTGAGTTTTAACCACATTGGCAAACTTGTGCCAATGTTGCCGACGTGCTTCCAGGTAGAGGTCGACATACTTGCAGCATTCAACATAGATCGGTGCATTGACAGGAGTGTCATTGACTAAACGCATAGCATCGTTACACTGCTTGTCAAGCGAATCGCCCAACAAGGGAATCAAATCATCGATTTTCTCCCCATAACTGCCGCCTACCACGAGATCGCCGGCAGGCTTGCCGCTCATGGGCGAAAACAACGGGATAGCGCCTGCATAGTTGCTCGTTGTGAGAGAGACAACAGGCTTGCAATTCCGTGTTTCGACAACGGCGTTGATACCGAGAAACTGGAAATTGGTGCGATTCAAAGCCACAAAACGCTGCATCACGCTCTCCATGGAGCGGTCACGCCATTTCCACTGGCGGAACCGGCCAGTGTCCCACACAACAGCAGATCGCGTCGACAGCCGGCCAAATGCAATGATTCCAGACCTACTCATACAAGAGCCTGCCTGTTTCACGACGGAAAAACTCACTAAAGGCATCTTTGGCCTTAAGCAGGTAGCCAGCCTCAAGATACTCCTTCACCAAAGGCATAAGTTCATACACGAGTCTCTCTCTCATGTTGTTCTCGGCGTTTACCTTATCGACCACAAAATAGGACTGACCTGGCTGAAGAGAGAGTTCGCCGTCGGAGGCATACATCTTGAAAATAGCATCGATGGCATTAAACGTTTTCTCCATAAATTTTTTCCCGCTTTCGGTCTTTATCACATGGGGATGCAAAGTGAACCAGGCAAAGCGGCGGCGCAGGGCAAAATCGACTACAGCCAAGCTACGATCGGCAGTGTTCATTGTGGCTATGACGTGAAGATTGGCGGGCATACTGCTCAAGGGCATATCGCCGACAGAAATCTTGACACGCTCATTGCGGTTTCCAGCTTGATACTCAAACAAATAGAAAACGGGACCCAGCACATTGGAAAGATTGGCACGGTTTATCTCATCAATAATGAGCAACACACGCTCGCTTGAATTGTCGCGAGCATACTTGATGGCTTTGTACAAGACGCCTGGCTTAGGGCGGAATTGAGGCCCATTGCAGCCTGCATCGATATTGGGTTCTATACCATAAACAAAATCGGAATAGGTGGTCTCGGCATGGAACTGGGTGAAGAAGCACTTGTCGTAGCACTTGGCTATTTTCAATGCCGTGTAGGTCTTGCCCGTGCCTGGAGCTCCCTGCAACACCACATAGCAGCGGGTATCGAGCAAATGCCTCACTTCGGTTTCCTCGTCGTTGCCGGCAAGTGGTGGGATAAGATTGACAACATCGTCTACAAGTTTCTTCTGCACTTTGGTGCCCCAATCGCGCATCTTGGCATACATGGCCAGCCACTGCTTGATGACAGCGACAGCTCCATCGTCGCCAAGGGAATCAAAGTCTACAATGCGCGCTGCCGGAAATACCGTTTTGTAAGTCTCGGTCACAGTCGAGAGGTCAGGATAATCGGAACGCACCATCTTAAGCAAATCAGAAGAAGTTGACTCTTTATCGAGGAAATCAGTTTTGAAAAAAGTGAGTCCGTCTTGTGTTTGCAATTTCAAAAACATTCGTCTCACCCCTGGTTGCGAGGCGCAGTCGTAGTCACTTTGAAAACCGTTTGACCCAATGCACAGCGACACAAGGCAAACATGCATTGAAGTCTCTGAGCCAGGGCAAACCGCGAATGAGAAATCAGAATACGGACCCGAGAAGTCCTGGTCGGAACGAAGAAGTCCAAAGAATGCACCTCCGCTTGAAAAAGCATCCTTGCCCAGGTTCTTACGCACTACTGTGTTGCCTTTCTCATCAATAATGTCGTGGCCGTCGTTCTTCTGAGTCATGCCAAAATCGCGTGCCATGCTCAGGACTATGTCATATAATTGCTTAGCGTCCATTCCGATCAAAACTTTAGGTTGTGGACAACAATCGGAGCTTTTGGGCCCATATAGTCGATGGCACGCAGTGTATTGTTCTCGAGCCACTCAAGAGCTTCATCTTCGCTCATGTGCTGCGTGTCGACAAGGCAATTCATCATTTGGTCGTAGTCATAGACCACACGCCCATCGTTGCTCACCCCCACAACAGCAGTTGCAAACTCGTCGCCCTCTAAAACAACGGCATCGCCATGGTCATTGTCGGAAAGCCACGATTTCAACAGCTCATTATCAAGCAATGTACAACGTTCGGCTTCGGCCATGAGATCACGCACGGGGATTTGGAAAAAATGGGCCAGACGCTCGAGGATGTCGAGCGACACATTACGCTTGCCATTCTCTACATCGCTCATGTAACGACGGTCGATGTGGGCTGCAAGGGCTACAGCCTCTTGAGAGAGCCCCTGCCTGTTGCGCAACCGTCGCAGGGCATTGCCCAGTTTCTCTTGGATTGTCATCGCTTAAACGTGTAATCAGTAATGTGCGAAATTAAAAACGATGAGACAATTGTACAACGGTCTATTGTGCACATGGGTGGGGCCGACGTGGCCGTTGCGAGAAGATGGACACGGCAGAAAATCGAGGCAAGTATATCTCGAGGAAATTACTAAACAGAATCGAGTAGGAGGTAAACACTAATCATAGGGTGTTTATCTCCTATTTTCGTGTTTACCGACCTCTCACACCACCGTACGTGCCGTTCGGCATACGGCGGTTCTTAACGCGGGTGCTTTTTCTCGTAATATTCCGTAAGCGTGGGATAGTCCGCGCCTTTCAAGTTCTCGGTCGAGTTCCGTCAGCATTATGTTGCTCAGTATGGGACTGAGCGGTCCGCCCTGTGGCACGCCCTCCGTTGTGTCCTCATACTTGTGTCCGACCATTACTCCTGCGTTGAGATACTTGTGTATCAGTGATATGACCCTGCCATCTTTGATGGTTTCGCCAAGTAGCTGTATCAATTTGCTATGGCTGACCGTGTCAAAGAACTTTTCGAGGTCAAGGTCTACGCAGTATTTATATCCGCTGTTGATGATTTCCTGCGCCTTTCGCAGTGCTTGGTGCGCGCTCCGTCTCGGTCGGAAGCCGTAGCTTGTCTCCGAGAACTTCGGTCCGTACACCAGACTCAGAACCTGGGATATGGATTGCTGGATTACGCGGTCAACCACGGTGGGTATGCCGAGCTGGCGCCTCTTGCCTCCTTCTTTGGGTATCTCTACCCTCCTTACGGGATTGGGGCGGTAGCTTCCGCCGAGCAGACTTTCAGTTATTTCTTCCTTGTGTTCCCGCAGATATGGCAGCAGTTGCTCTACTTCCATTCTGTCGATTCCACCGCTCCCCTTGTTAGCCTTGACTTGTTTATATGCTCTGTTAAGGTTGTCGGGAGTGAGGATGTACTCCAACATCCTGTCTGACGATAGTTGCACTTCTACGAGTTCGTCTCCAACTATCCCAATCAAAGTAGGCGCTCCCTCATACCTTTCGCTTTCCGAGCTATTCTTCCGAGGGCAGCTTTCTGTTGTTTTCGGCTTTTCTCCTTTCATCGGGTAAATAAAGTTTTGCTCGTGTGGTTAAGTTTTGCCCTTCGTCTCCGCCCACGAGCTTTAAGGCGTTGACTACTATGGCATCTGCTGACTTCTGTGGGTTCGTTGTTACTGCTTGCCTTGCGGCTCGCCCCACAGACATCCCCGATTAAGAACATAATCTTTCAGTCTTATACTCCCTTGATTTACTCGCGTCAGTCCGGATAGCTATCGGGCTTTGGTTTGTTTTGCAACCTTACCCCTGACTTTGAGCCTTGTATCAAGTTTCTGTGCGTGGAGCCAGACTTTTGTCCTTAGCTTCCTTCCGATTCTCCTCGCGGTCGACACCGTTGCTTCGGACTATGCGCTTCCCGCTATCGGGGCACGCTCGGGACTTGCACCCATTAGATTATGCCCATGTCGGGCGAACAAAAAAGGTCAATCAGTCGAATGTTGACTGATTGACCAATTAAATAGTGTCCAAGATGAGGACGTAGTGTTGATATTTGCTGATATTTGATGTTATCTAATGAGGCTAATATATCTGATTTTTAACATTTTGTACGCTTAATATTTTCATACAATATCGTCAAATCATCTTAAATATCAGCTATCGGTGCAATTTCGGTGCAGGAAATTTGTGTCCTATATATGGACAGAACTTTATTTATAATAATTGTTTTTCTGTATTTTGTATGTGTTTATTAGCATTTATTGCCAACAATATAAATATTAAAAACTTCGCTAATTGAGATTCTTTGATTATCATTGTGGCAGATTTCAACTCTTAAACACATTATTACAATGGCTGTCATATATCTTAGACTATCAAAGCGTCACAACGAACTTGGCCGAAATGAGATTATTCTCACGTTCCGCCAGGGATCTACAATCTACCAAAGAAGCGGAACAGAAATCTTCATCCTCAATAAACCCATTTATTGGGATGGTGAGAAGATGGTTCTCCGGGCACGGATGATGACAGATGAAGTTCGTTATCATCGCGAAATGAAAGTGAAACTTGAAAACTTATGTTCAGCCATTACTAAAGAATGGGAACAAACTGACAGAAAAAACATCAGTCCCACTTGGCTGAAAGATGTGATAGACCGCTTCAACCATCCTGAAAAGTTTGAGGCGGATGCAGAACAAGTAATTCGCAAAACGAACGTCACATCAATCTTCATCGAATATATGAAGAAGCACAAGGTTTCTGAGAACCGTGAGAAACATATGTTGGTCGTTGTGGAGAGTGTTCCGCCGTTTTGAGGTTTGGCGAAATGTAACATTTGAGTTTGAAACGTTCTCTAATGAAGATTTGGATGACTTTAGAAGTTTTCTTATTTCCGAACATGAATACTGGAGCCGTGACGAGAAGACAAATCGCCTAAAATGCAGCAACCGAAGATATAACAAAGCGTACACTCAGGTTAATGACGAATGCCTTAAGCTTGGCTTGAAGTTGGAGAAACGCTGCCCCGAACCACGTAGTAAGAACACACTAAACAATATCCTTGTTCGTCTAAAGACATTTTGGATTTGGTGTATAAAACATGGGTATACAGAGCGTAATCCGTTTAATAAGTTTACTATAGAGAGTGCAGAATACGGCACTCCATACTATATTACCATTGACGAACGACACCAATTAGAAGAAGCGGAACTTGATGGGATGGTTGCCGTGCAGCGTGATATATTCGTTTTCCAATGCTGTGTTGGATGCCGCGTAGGCGATTTATACAAACTGACCTACGCCAATATCGTTGATGGCATTCTCACCTACACTCCTCGCAAGACCAAAGACAACAATCCGGTACTTGCTGAAGTGCCATTGAATGCGACAGCAAAGGCTTTACTTGAAAAATACTATGACCCCAATCGCGATGCGTTATTCCCATTCATTTCGCAGCAGCGTTATAATGATAACATAAAGAAAACCTTCAAGCAAGCAGGGTTAAACCATAGAGTCGCTGTGCTTAATCCCCTGACACGGCAGCACGAGATTAAGCCGCTCTACGAGGTTGCAAGCAGTCACATGGCTCGACGAGCATTCGTCGGCGGACCCTATCACAAAGTTCAGGACCCCAGCGCCATCGGTTCGATGACCGGTCATGCCGAGGGCAGCAAGGCTTTCGCTCGCTACCGCAAAGTGGAAATGGAACTAAAAAGTCGCTAACCGACATGCTCGATTAGAGCGAATTTATAGCCAGAAGCAAAAAATGTCTAGTTTTTTGACTTAAAAACAAGACAAAATTATTACCTTTGCAGTGCAAAACGACTGAAAGATGACAACAGCAAAGAAAATAGAACAAATTGTAAGCGAATTCCCTGAGGACTTTGTCTTTACCTATCGTGACCTGGGGCTAACTGCCGAGGATAGTGCCAATGTCATCAAAAAATTGAATCGGCTGGCAGAAAGCGGTGCCATCTCCAAGCTCTCAAAAGGGAGATTTTTCAAGCCCAAGAAAAGTATGTTTGGCGCCCTTAATCCACCAGTTGAAGAGGTCGTGAAGGACCTTTTGGTGAAAAATGGCAAGATTATCGGCTATCTCACAAACTATAGCGTGTACAACCAATTGGGACTGACTTCACAGATACCAAATACGATTGTTATCGGCTCCAACACGAAACGCAGCAAAACTCGAAGGGGGAACACAGAAATCAGATTTGTTTTACAGAGAAACGAGATAACAAAAGCGAGCATTTACCAGCTCCAATTGCTTGATGTCATCAAGTCGATTAAATCAATTCCCGATACTGACATTGATAAATCTTGTGCCCGAATGTTGGTTTTATTATCGGAGTTGAACGAACGGCAAATAAACGCGTTAATGCGTATGGCACAGCTCTATCCTCCAAGGGTCATCGCTCTACTCGGAGCGTTGCTACAACAAATGGGCTGCAAATTAGACTTAAGTGCATTACGGGGTCGGCTGAATCCAATCAGTTCCTATAACTACGGCATTTCACAAACTGTTTTATCGTTCTCTCAACAATGGAAAATCAAATGATTCTTGACCAGCATAAAGAACAATTCGCCGATGCCATCCGCCTCGCATCGGAAACTCTTGGCATCTCGCCAATTTACGTCGAAAAAGACTATTGGATTACGAAGATGCTGCGCCGTTTATCCGAATCAAACCTTGCTACCCATATAGTGTGGAAGGGCGGCACATCCTTGTCAAAAGGATATGGCATCATAGACCGGTTTTCCAGTGATATTGATGTTGCTGTGATAGCCGGCGAAATGAGCGGCAATAAAATCAAAAACTTGCTCTCAACTGCGACAGAGCTAATGACTGAGGAGATGAACGAGGTAGATATGCCCGGCGAAACAAGCAAAGGGTCGAGATAACGCAAAACATACCATCGCTACAAAAGCGTGATTGCCATGGGCAACGAGAAGTCATTGGTTGGCGACCATGTCATTGTGGAGATCAACTCTTTCGCCACCCCCTACCCCTACGAGCAGCGACCAGTGTCAAGCTTTATCGCCCAAGCACTACAGATAAAAGGCCATAGCCAGTTAATTGATAGTTTTGGACTTCAACCATTTGAAATCAATATCCTTGACCTTCGCCGCACCTTGTGCGAGAAAGTGGCTTCGCTGTTGCGCTTCTCATTTGGTGACAACCCAGCGATGGAACTGGGCAAGAAGATTCGCCATTTCTACGACCTGCATTTTCTTTCGCAGGACAACGCCTGCCAAGAATATCTTGCTACAGACTTCCTTTCAGAGTTGCAAGAGCTTGTCCTACACGACAAGGAGACCTTCAGCACTCCTGCCAAATGGCCAAATGCGGACATCTCCACTTCGCCATTATTGACCGCATTCGACCCATTATGGGCATCGCTGAACAAACGCTACGAAGAAGAGTTGGAGATGCTTGCTTTCCGTCCCATCCCGCCAAGCGACCAGATTAGGCAATCTGTCAAACAAATCATGAGGCTAATCATTGCCTAATCAAATCCATGTTTATCGGTTGATTTTCACCACTCTTGCAAGTATTTTTGCGCGAGTTTACTTTTTTGGCTCAAACGAACTCATCAAAAGGCTCAACGATATTGAATGGAGGACTTTGAATGCAAAGCAGCCGTAAGTTGCCCGACAATGGTAAGGAAACTGTTTTGGCGTTTTAAAACGCATAAGTGACCGAGCTAGTGACCAAGTTGGTGACCAAGTTAATAGCACTGATATTCAGCGGAATGACAGGACAATCAAAGCTGAAACGGAACAAGCTAGGGAACAGGTTAGAGAACAGGCTGGTGAACAGGTTAACCAAACTGATAGTCAAGGAAATAGCGAAGTAAGGGGCACAGATAGAGGTATAGCTAGTGAACAGGCTGGTGAACAGGTTCAAATGTTAATTAATGCTATTAGAGAAGACGCTGTAACGATGTGCATGATACAAAAACGATTGAACATTGCTAGTCGTAGCTTCATCCAGATGAAAATGCTAAAGCCGGCCATCGCACAAGGCTATGTCCTGCGAGCATTCCCCGACAAGCCGAGCCACTCTAAACAGCGTTATTATCTTTCAGAGAAAGGGGCGAAACTGGTAAAAATAATTATTTCTACTGATAAACTTTTAGGGTGTCCAAAGTGCAAATTTTGCCCTTGGGCTGCCCACGAAGAGCAAAAACTGTAATACAGAGATGGAAAAGAAAAAAGAAGAAAGCAACGAGAAAGAGGAACTGACTCTTCAGAATGTTCCTAAAGCAGTCAATTATTTGATAAACGAGATTGCTGAAATGAGAGCAGTATTAGAACATATTGAATCACAATTAGGACTCGGAGTTGACAAGCACCGACCAATTGATGAAGAGAGAGCAGCAGAAATCCTTGGACAAACAAAAAACGTAATCAAGAAGATGGTGCGTGCTAGAGAAATACCTCATTATGATAAAGGTAGAAAAATATACTTCTTTGAGGATGAACTCATAAAATGGGTTGAACAGTCAAGGGTGAAAACATTTGAAGAAGAGTATAAACGCCATAGAAAATTATATTAGGAGGGTGCTAAAATGGAATTTACAAGACAAGAAATATTTGATTTAATATGGAAAGAAAGCGTCACTAAAGTTTCTGAAAAATTAGGTATTCCAACTCAAATACTAAGGAAATATTGTCAACGCCTCAACATTCCAACTCCTACAAGTGCGTATTGGTCAAAACTAAAATTTGGAAAACCGGTAGAGGTTCCAGCTTTGCCAGAATTTGATGAGGAATACATCTCACTAGATTCTTTTCATAATAGCATACTTGCCAAAAATCAGAAAAGTGTAAAGCCAAATAGAGAATCAAGAAAAAAAGACACCTCCGAAAAGGAAAAATCTAGCAATGAATTTAAAACTACAGAGATTATTCCAACTAAGACAAAATATGAGATCCAGGAAATTACAGATCCACGACAGAAAATCAAATTTGAACTAAATAATTTGGATCCAACACTTTTCGTCGTACCAGAAGTGCTATATGCTAAAGACCCTCTGATTATTGACACAAAGGAATTTTTCAGAGGAGACAAAAATAGTAAGTATTTAGACAAGAATCCATATAAGAGCAAAATTAAGGCTCCATTGAATATCAGTGTCCATCAAGATAATCTTGATCGTGCATTGAGAATATACACGACAATTATCCGATTGCTGAAATTGCGTGGGCATCAGATTGTCGCAAAAGATAGATTTCATACCTATGCCATTGTGAATGAAGAGGAGATTCCTATACATCTTTCAGAAAAGAACAAACAGATTGCTAATACAGAATCCGATTATCCTAAATATGTATTGGTCCCATCAGGAAAACTCAAATTTGAGATTCCAAGCAGTATCTATTATCGTTCTAGCCCGATATGCGTTGAAGATACTTCTAACACAAAAATAGAAGATAAGATACTTAATATCATCTTGAAAATTGAATACGATGCCATTTCCATTAAAGAATTTAGAGCAGAGCAAGAAAGAAGGCGACAACGAGAAGAGGAAGAACGGAAAAAAAGAGAAGAGGAAGAAAAGAAAAAAAGGGAACTGGAAAAAAGAAGGAAAGAGGAAATGAAGGAATTAAGAGCGGCTATCGTTTCTGCAAAATGCTACTCATTGGCTAATATTCTGAGGGATTATAGAGAAAAATATGAATCATTTCTTGCCGAGAAAGAATTCATGAATGACGAAGATAAGAAAAAACTTCATTGGCTCCTTAAAAAAATTGATTGGCTAGATCCTTTCATCGAGTGCGATGATAAGTTGCTGACGGAGGAAGACAAGCAAAGCCTTATCCATCCCGAAACCGACAAGAAAGATAATAGAATGACTTACCATTTATTTTATGAAATGCCCCAAGAATTCACATTCTGGAATAATCCGTTTAGGCGAAAATGAATATTATTTATTATATGATGCTTGATTTTTAGAACCAAATAAATCATAGGATTCCACAGTACAGCAAAATAACAAATCATCATAAAAACTATAATATATACACAGATGCAACTAAATATAAGTGTTAAAAACCGACAATATCCGTGAAAAAATCACGTGATATTTTCACGGATTAAAAACAAATGCTTATCTTTGCACTCGAAATACATCATTATTTCTCATATTAGTTTCATTTCAAAATAATTATATGTGTTATGATGCTCCGATTGATACTTAAGAACTTTCTTTCGTTTGATGAAGAGGTTCAATTTGACATGTTTCCAAACATGAAGCGTACTTCGCTGTCTAGCCATATCTCAATGTTGGCTGGCAAATTGCCTGTACTTAAAATGGCGGCTATTTATGGGGCGAATGGCGCGGGTAAATCTAATTTAGTTAAGGCTCTTGAATTTATTAGAGCATTTGCTTTGAATAAAAACTTTATCAAAAGCATTGAACTTAAAAATTTCTTCTATCTGTTGAAAGAAGATGCAATGAAGGCTCCCATTTGCTTAGCGATTGAATTTGAAAACCAGAACAGATTTTTTTTCTATGAGATAGAAATTTCTCAGAGAGATATCGAAAAAGAGGGCTTGTATGAGACTTTCCCATTAGATAATAAAGTAGAACCTATTTTTGAACGAAAAAGGCTAAAAGTCACATTTGCAGATAGCACAACAGTAGATGATGCTATAGTCGAGGCAACAAAGAAAATGCTGGCAAAGAATCCTATGGCTTCATTGTTAGCCTTAAATGGTGAGTTCCCAATTGTGCAAGATCCGAGATGTAAGTTTGCAGCCAAGTGGTTCAAAGGGCAACTTGAGATAATTGGTGTACATTCATTTCTGCCTACTCTTATCGACTTATTACGTGACAACAAACCAATGATGGAGTTTGCCCGCAAACTTATCTATGACCTTGAAGTTGGAGTGAATGATATGAATATGGCTGAAAGTGATTTTGATCAATGGGCAAAAAATCACATTAATTTAGCAAATACTCTACCTGGGGATATTGACAAGGTGAAATCAATGTCGTTGAACGCTAATAACACACCGGTTCTGTCTATCAGTATGGAGGATGGAGTGAGGAAAGTTTACCAGCTAATGTTTGACAATATTGGCAAAGATGGATACGTTGGACATTTGGACACTAGTTCTCAGTCGGATGGTACTTTGCGTGCACTTACGCTTTTACCCGCTTTGTATTATGCAAAAATGGGAAAGACGGTGGTGGTGGATGAAATCAATTGTTGCCTAAGTCCTACTATGGTGAAAGGTATCGTAGAATTCTTCTCTAAGACTATTGATACTGTAGGTCAGCTGATATTTACCACCCATGAAGAGCAACTACTAGACGAACGTGATATACTTCGTTCGGACGAGATATGGTTTGTGGACAAGAAAGAAGGTGCATCGATCATTTATTCTCATAACGACTTCAAGGAGCATCACACCATTTCACCTATGCGTGGATATAAAGAAGGTAGATACGGTGCTATCCGTTACATAAATCTGCTTCAGAAGAATGGACAGGAAACTGACATATAAGAAACAACCAGGTGCAAGAGCACTTGAGGTGGAACATTCTTATTCTATCGTTCCACCTCAAGTTGTCATATCTTCGCATGATTCTTCCGTACAAATACCATCGATCTACAAGAAAGAAGATGGTGTGTTATCATATAGTCTGATTTGTGTGATATCAGGTGGCACTGACCGTGAGCGTACTTTTCTCAACGAATTGGAGAGAAAACATACATTCAAAGGAGTTGAGGTAATTTTCGTTTCTTCCAAAAAAGGTCTTGGTGGGTTAACACCAAAGATGATGCAATCGGCATACGAGGAAATTTGCAAGGATGGGATTATCAAAATGTCGGGTAGAACAATCAAGTTAGATGCAGTAGATACTGTTTATATGTTTACAGATGTAGACCACTATAAAGACGAGTTAAAAGGGATTCTTGTAAGTAGAAAAAGCGCTGCCCCAATATGGATTATCAGCAATCCTGATTTTGAAATCTGGCTTTATTATTGCTATCGAAATAATCCATATGAAGAACTTAAGGCTGTAATTGAAGAAAAGGAATCTCTAAGGAGTTCGAAGTTGAAGACCCTGAATGGCACATTTAATAATGGAGGTGGACTAGATACACGAAAAGCATTTGAACGACTGGAGGATGGAATAGTCCATTCAAAAGAGCATTATCAAGAAATGGATGGTATACCGAATCTTCTCTCTACCCAGATGCATGTTTTTGCAGAAGATGTACTCATACGATTAGGCAACGAATTCAAGGAATTTGTGCAGAAAAAACTGAAGTTCAGGTTGAGGATGATAATGGCAAACACAGCAAAAGAGAAATGATATGATTGTAAGACCAAGACTCTCAGATTACTATAATATTCCTTTGTTGCAAAGCGAAGTGGATTTTGCTATTCCGTTTATGGACGAAGATATTCCTCTGTATGTAGATCCCTTTTTAATGTGGAAGTCTCCATCTCAAATGGATAACATGCTACATGCGGGAATTATGCAAAGCTTCAACCAACTTGGAAGTATGTATGTAGGTAATAAGCGAGATGAAGCAATTGAAAGTATAATATATCTGAGTGAATGTGCTGAAGTTGGTCTTGGTACATCAAAAACAAGAAAGGGACGTCCAATGTCAAAGGAGCAAGCCAAAGCCATACTTGACCTTTACAAAGATGTACCGCAGATTAATCAATATGGACTAAAGCATCTAGAACAGGTTCAACTTCTTGTGGACAACATATCAAAAGACAGAATATGTGACATGTCATGTTCCCTGATTAAGTCGTTCCTTATAGATTATACGATAGATCAATGTAAGCGACTTGGCATTCCAATAAGATTAAGCAAGATTTCGTTGTATGATTATAAAACATGCAAAATTATCAATGAGAAGATAACACTTCCAATTAATGAAGATAATAAGCAACCAATTATATTGGTGCCCAAAAGATGGTTAAGATATTCTCCATGGTTGAATTATGATGATTATTTCAAACACTATCTAATCAAAAACATTGAGGAAGAATATGATGGTATAAATAACCGTATTGAGGTTTTGAAATACAATCGAAAAAATTTCAATATGGTGGAACAGTATATTGCACTCAAAGAAAGAGAATGTGGGAGATGCGAGAATGATCCTTTATTTTCAAAAATCCCTATTCATTCTGCCAATCGAAAGGTTCTTGACATAAAAGCACTTCCGACCGGAAAAATTAATAATGCAGATAAGAAATACGAAGAATTAATGGGCAAGGTCCTATCTTCCTTTTTGTTTCCTCATTTAGATTTTGCCAAAGAACAAAGTAGGATTGATTCTGGCACACAAATACGTGACTTGATTTTTTATAATAATACAAGTACAGATTTTCTTGCTGAAATTTACCAAACATATGATTGCAAACAAATTGTATTTGAACTGAAAAATGTTAAGGATATAGAGCGAGAACATATTAATCAATTAAACCGCTACATGTCGGATAGTTTTGGCCGATTCGGTATTATTTTCACGCGAAACAAGCCGTCGAAGCAGATGTTTCAAAATACGGTCGACCTTTGGTCTGGTCAAAGGAGATGTATTTTGATAATGGATGACTCAGATCTAGAACTGATGTGTTCTTGTAACAATAATCAGCAACGGCAACCTATTGAGGTAATAAAAAAGAAGTATATCGAATTCACTCGTATGTGTCCAAATTAATTAAGATTAAATATGACAAGAGAAGAAATTGCTAACTTTGACAAAGTTGCTACACAGCTTGATAGTTTCTACGCAGAAACATCCATACTGGTCAAAAAAGAACCGAAAGCAGAGATGAATACATTCAAACTAAAATTAATCAACAAGGTTTTAGTTAAAGCAAATGATATTCTTGGTGACATGAAACCATTTGACGACTTCTCTGAATTTGACTTAAATGAGATGCCAAATAATGGTGATGTGGTTATGATATTAGGACAATACATAAACTGCCTAGAAGAACTTAGGAAGGACAATGTTCACATGAATTCTGGCTGGTGGTATTGGAATATTGATGGAGATGTGAAAAGTCATGAGATTCGAACTTACATTCCTACCAAATATAAGAAATAATATGGCTAAGAATCAAAAGAATAAAAGAACAACAGACCAGCAGATAGAATTGTATAGTACAATATATCCCTTGCTGAAATCGATGTTTATAGAAATTAAGGATTTTTCAAAAAAGAATCAGAACGATCCTATAAACCTTAGTAAAGTAAAAATTATAAATCGACTTCTTATTAAGGCTAAAGACATTTTAAAAGATGAATCTAGTATAGAATACTTAGATATTCTGGAAGAAGATAATTTGCCTTCGATGAGTGATGCTGTACTCATTGTATCACAATACATCTCAGCTCTCGATAAATTTCATTCAGACCATTACAGATATGAGGATTCATTTGGATTGACATGGGATAATCCTGGACACTGGCAATAGGAACACAACAATTATCTGAGTGAAAATACTTATTCCATTCAGAGGTGAACCTCAAGATTGGCGATCCTACATGGAGAATAAATGGCTATATTGTATCATTGCCAATATAATTGGTTAAAATGGGCTTGTAGTATTATATTTTCGTGAGTTGCTGCTATTTTTAAATTTTGTGAATGTTTTATGTGTAACTGACGCAAAATAATTGCGCGAGTTATGATAAAGATAGTTTTATTATCGAATACCTAATGTCGGGAATATGCATCTTTACGTTAGAGAGATGAAAGCACTCATTGCACTAACAACATTTGGAGTTTTTGCGTAAACAGCTATTTTTAATGAAAACTTATCACGAATAGTCTGGAGTGTTCTATAGGGAAAACACAATTTGGGAGAAATGTTACTTTTTTCAAGGCTGTAAATTATTTTAACTTGCAGATATTCATCTATATACGAGGAATGGTCTGCGTAAACAATGCGTAAACTTTTTGTTTCAGTTAGGGGAATTTTGTAAGATTCTGTAAAAATCGTTATTTACGGCTCATAATCTGGAGGCCATAAGTTTTAGTCCTACCTGGCGTGTTGAAAATCAAGCACTTGCAAAGATTTTATAGGTGCTTTTTCTTTTGTTGGTGAACATAGACCACCCGAAGTGCCCTATAGGTGACCTTCTGTAATATAAAAACATTTTATGAGAGTTTACGAAATCATCTCTTATTACTGGCTAAGTTGATTAACCATCATATGGACTCTGTTTTCTTGGCCACTTCTCATATAATTATAGAGGCAATCGGGTATCTTAAATGCGGTTTTTCTGTGATGATATATTCCATCTTGTATTCTATACAAGGCACTTTCATTTATTGATCTTTGGTTCTTTCTCAATTTTTCAAGACAACAATCAATAAAGGAAGTTAAGGACTTACATGCTTCAATATCATCAAGATTTTGTTTTCTTGTTGATACAATCCATTTAATGATAGGGACTAGTGGTACACCTATAAAAACGATGGCTGTTTGCATGCCTTCGTTTTTATAAAAGCCAACAATTAAGATTAGAATTAAGGCACTCCACGCAATTAAATTTATAATGGAATTGAAATCTTTTCTTAGCTTTGAATCATAAACAAGATTTGTCCTTTGGCAAATAAGAGTTGCTTCCATCTTGGTCATAACCCCAACTTGAGTGTCATACCAATCAATAAAGTCTTTATCCGGTAAATCACCAATATTTTCATTGACATCTTCTAAAGATGGTTTTTTCCCCCATAAGTAGGCATTCCATTTTAAGCCCAAAACATCACTATCGAATAGCTGTTGTATTTTTGCAGCTGTATTTCGAAACTTACTAATTCGAGATTCAAGGAGGAATCCCATGACAAGTGACACTAAAGTATATGCCGTCAATGTATGAAGAACTAGTGGAGCAAGAGAATCAATGAAGATTCTTCCAATAGATATCACTATTGGAATTAGCGCGCATATAACCACATATGCAGTAGTATAATTACCAGCCTTTGTATAAAGGTGGCGTGCTGCTTTGAGCTGATTGATATGTTCTTGCCTGTTTTCTAATTCTACTATGTTATTTGCCATGTCTAGGGAATTCATTACCAAACATTTTAAACCATTTATTTATCGCAGCTTCTGTCATGTAATTCTGCTCATATTGAATAGCTGTACTAGCTTCAGAGGCATCTTGTGATGCCATTATTGCCAATCTTCTTCTGTCGTACAAATCCAAATCATTAATGCTGCCCTGAAATCCTTTTGGGTCATAATAATCCCTCATGATTAGGGAAGATAAACCATCTAAAGCACTTTTAACAAGTTGGGGATATGTCATAGGGAATGAGTATAAGCTATTAGCCCAATCAATCATCAAGTTTTCAAAAAGATAAGAGCTAACTTCGTCTCTCCAATGTTCCTTTTTCCAGTATTTCATAAGTCTTATCGCAGGCAATAATGCCCCATTGACCCGTTGGTTTGCTTGGGTCACTCTGTTTAGATCTATTCGAGGATCCGTTCCTTTCCAGCTCCCTTTGCCATCAGGTATAATAAAGAAGCCCGTAGTGGTATAGAAACATGGGACGATGTCATAGTTCCATTCATAAGAAGATAATTGAAGAGTTACTGCTTCTTGGTTACGGTGTATATCAGCCTTACTATAACTGGGAATGGCACCCAACTCCCTTTTGATAGTCTCAATCATTTTCCTCGAATTAAGAACATTTCCATCACAATAATCTGGGAGCAACTTTGCATGGGGATTATTGACATATATGGGATATGTTTTTCTGGTTATCTTTGTCACATCATCTGTCGTACATCCTTGTGCGTCAAACACAATCATGATGTCGATGTCATCTAACGGTCGGATTTTTGTATTTCTTGCAAAAGAACCAAAGAAAAGATGATTAGTCCCATTATATAATGGCGGTATCTCTCCGTTATCGGCAAGGTTTTCAATTTTGTGAACAAGCCAGTCACGGCTTGCTCTCGCTGTAGTTGTTCGTTCGGGATCAAGATTCACAGAATCCCTCATAAAAACATCAAAACATGATTTTACACTGTCAGACATATTTTTTCTTTTATTTAAAAAATCAGCAAAACAGATGCCAAACCGTCAAATGACTGTTTATTTTGATGTCGAGTAAAAAATGCAGGTCAATCATGTCACTATAGCTGACAAATTGGCGTTTTCTTCAAATATTTTGCGGTTTTAACTCATTTTTATCTATGAGAAGAATATATTTGGCAAAAAAACATGTAACTTTGCACCAAGAATACACATTATTAATAATATGGATAGTAAGCATCTCAACCGAATCAAGGTCGTTTTAGCCGAGAAAGAAAAGACTAACAAATGGCTTGCTGAGCAATTAGGCAAAGACCAAGCTACCATTTCCAAGTGGGTGACGAATACGACACAACCTAATTTGGAGATGTTATTGCAAATAGCAAAAGTACTTGAAGTTAATGTAAACGAATTAGTACGTCCTTTAGAATAATGGTAAGAAAAAAGAAAGAAACATCTACTGGGTTGTTCGACAAGCCCAAGACCGCACAGGAGCTGAGAATAGAAGGTGTACAGAACTTGTACAACTTCCTGTTTGAGGCGTGCAATATCATTCGCGGGCCTGTGAGCCAAGACAACTTCAAGGATTATATAACGCCTATTCTCTATTTTAAGCGCATCAGTGATGTGTATGATGAAGAAACGTTGGATGCGCTTCAGGAAAGTGGTGGCGATGAAGAATACGCTTCGCTTCCAGAACAGCACCGCTTTGTTATCCCTGACGGTTGCCATTGGCAGGACGTGCGAGAACGTACGGAGAATCTTGGTGCTGCCATCGTTGGTGCCATGCGTGGCATAGAGTTGGCTAACCCCGACACACTCTATGGTGTGCTCAGTATGTTCAGTGCTCAGAAGTGGACGGACAAGAAGAATCTCTCCGATGGGAAAATACGTGACCTCATTGAGCATCTGAGCACTCGCAAGCTGGGCAACAAGGACTATCCTACCGACCTGATGGGTGATGCTTACGAGATTCTGCTGAAGAAATTTGCTGATGACTCAAAGGCCAAGGCCGGTGAGTTCTATACTCCCCGTTCTGTGGTGCAGTTGCTTGTCAGCATCCTCGACCCTCAGCCTGGTGAAAGTGTTTATGACCCTGCATGTGGATCTGGCGGTATGCTTATCGAGGCTGTCCACCACATGAATCATAGCAGCCTGTGTTGTGGGAACATCTTTGTACAGGAGAAGAATGTGGTCAACTCTGCCATCGCAAAGATGAACCTCTTCCTGCATGGCGCAAGCGATTTCAACATCATGCAGGGCGACACCTTGCGCAATCCGAAAATCTTGCAAGGAGGCGAAGTTGCAAGATTCGATTGTGTGATTGCCAATCCTCCCTTCTCGTTGGAGAAATGGGGTTCGGTGGAATGGTCATCCGACAAATATGGTCGTAACATATGGGGAACGCCCAGCGACTCGTGTGGCGACTACGCTTGGATTCAGCACATGATAGCATCGATGGCTCCGGGTAAGGGTCGTATGGCCGTGGTGATGCCGCAAGGTGTTCTCTTCCGAGGCAATGAAGAAGGTCGCATTCGTGAGAAACTAGTGAAGAGTGACATGGTGGAAGCTGTTGTGACTCTCGGTGACAAACTTTTCTATGGTACAGGTCTTTCACCGTGCTTCCTAATCATTCGCAAGATGAAGCCCGCAGCACATAGTGCGCGAGTGCTAATGATTGATGGCACCAAGATTCTGACCCCCAAACGTTCCCAGAACATCTTGGAACAGAAGGACGTTGACCGATTGTTTGAGTTGTATATCAACTATGAGAACGTAGAAGATTTCTCGCAGGTGGTCACGCTCGAAGATATTGCAGCCAAGGGTTACGACCTTTCTCCCAACAAATATGTGCAGTACCACCGCGAAGCTATCAAGCCTTATGCAGAGGTGCTTGCAGCGTTCAAGGCTGCTTACGAAGAAGTGAAGCTTCGAGAGGCGGAATTCAGAAACATTATAAATGCATAGAAAGATGGAAGAGCATAAGAATGCACAATACCGAAGACCAGATGAGACCATCTCCTTGGACGAACTGAAGTCATTCCTCTGGGGTGCTGCCACCCGTCTTCGTGGACAGATAGACGCAGCCGGCTATAAGGAATACATCTTCCCGCTACTATTCTTTAAGCGCATTAGTGATGTATATGACGAACAGTTTGAGGGTTTTGTAGCAGAAGGTGGAGAGGAATATGCTGGTATGCAAGCTGCTGAGTTGGCCATCCGTATTCCTAACGGAGCCCATTGGCGTGATGTTCGAGAGGTAACGGAGAATGTTGGTCAGCGTTTAGTTGAAGCTTTTATCGCCATTGAACAGGCCAATCCTGGTGAAGAAGCGGATGGTCGTGTCATAGGTGGCTTGGACGGTATCTTTGGCCCGAAAGACGGATGGACCAACAAGAATAAGATGCCTGACCATATCATCACATCTCTCATTGAAGACTTCTCTCGCTATAACCTGGGGTTGTCTTCCTGTCCTGCCGACGAGATGGGCCAGGCATACGAATATCTTGTAGGTAAGTTTGCCGACGATGCAGGAAACACTGCACAGGAGTTCTATACCAACCGAACGGTGGTAACACTGATGGCAGAGATTCTCCAGCCACAGCCAGACGAGAGCATCTATGACCCAACATGTGGTAGTGGAGGTATGCTTGTGAAGTGTCTCGACTTCCTTCGTCAGAAGGGACAGCCTTGGCAAGGTGTAAAAGTGTTCGGGCAGGAGATCAATGCTCTGACATCTGCTATTGCCCGCATGAATCTCTACCTGAATGGCGTGGAGGATTTCAGTATTGTCCGTAAAGATACGCTGGCACATCCAGCCTTCGTAGATGGAAGCCATTTGAGGAAGTTTGATATAGTGCTGGCTAATCCGCCGTACAGTATAAGTGAATGGAACCGTCCGGCTTTTGAAAATGACAAGTGGGGAAGAAATATGTGGGGAACACCTCCGCAAGGGAGAGCGGATTATGCATTCATTCAGCACATTATTGCTTCAATGAATGACGAACATGGGCGTTGTGCCATTCTTTTGCCTCACGGAATATTATTTAGGAATGAAGAGTCGGATGTCAGGAAAGGGTTTGTCCTTTCTGATAAGATTGAGGCGGTGATAGGCCTTGGGCCAAATCTATTTTATAACGCCCCAATGGAGGCATGTGTTTTGATATGTAATAATCGAAAGAAAAAAGAATTGAAAGACAAGGTCATCTTCATCAATGCCAAGTATGAAGTAACACGCAAGAATGCCGAAAGTTTCTTGGAGGACAATCACATCAAGAAAATAATAGAAGCATACAAAAGTGTAAACGACATAGCAGATTTTAAGCGGTTGGTTGACATCGAGGAAATAGAGAAGAATCGTTTTGACTTAAGCATTCAAAAGTATGTGTATATCAGCGAAATAAACAAAACGGAAAATATTACGTTTGAAGGGGCATACGAAACATGGTGTAAGTGCCATTCTTCGATGACCAATTCTATAGACCATTTAATTGAAATGTTAGGCTCATGAACTATCGATTTGACGAAATAGCTTTCAATAGCACAGCAAAGAAAACCCCTACCGAATCTGACAAAGAGCATTATATCGGATTGGAGCACATTGATAGCGAGTGTTTAGAAATCACTCGCTGGGGTTCTGATGTTGCTCCTATTGGTGAGAAGTTAATCATGAAAAAGGGGGATGTCTTGTTTGGTAAGCGACGTGCATACCAAAGGAAACTTGCCATTGCGCCATTTGATGGTATATTCTCAGCTCACGGAATGGTGCTTCGACCAAACGAAGAAGTAATTGATAAGAACTATTTCCCGTTTTTCATGAGCTCCGACTTGTTTATGGAGAGAGCCGTCCAAATCTCTGTTGGAGGTCTATCACCGACCATCAATTGGAAAGACCTTCGTGAACAGGAGTTCTCCCTTCCTTCTCTTGGAGAACAAAAGCTTCTTGCAGATAAGCTTTGGGCGGCTTATCGTCTGAAGGAATCATACAAGAAGCTTCTTGCAGCCACTGAGGAAATGGTGAAATCGCAATTTATCGAGATGTTTGGGAATCCATTATCATCAATTCAAAGATACTCGCTCAAGAAACTTGGCGATTGTTGTGAATTGAATCCAAGAAGACCAAATCTGTCTCTCAAAGATACTGATAAAGTTTCATTTGTTCCTATGCCATCAGTTAGCGAAAATGGTTGTCTTCAGGATGTTACCGATGAAGAATATGGAAAAGTCAAAAAGGGCTTTACGTATTTTGAGAATGGTGATGTCTTATTTGCAAAGATAACTCCTTGCATGGAAAATGGTAAAGGGGCTATTGCAGAAGGACTTACGAATAACATAGGCATGGGTTCCACAGAGTTCCATGTTCTTAGACCCATAGAAGAACTATCTAGTCCTTATTGATTGTTGGCTTTAACCAGATTACAGATTTTTAGAGAAAGAGCCCGTAAGAATATGACTGGAACTGGAGGACAGAAACGAGTGCCTGCAAATTATCTTGAGAACTTCATGGTAGGCCTTCCTCCAATTGAAGAACAAAGCAGGTTTGAGAACATCTACAAACAGGCCGATAAATCAGGATTTGAACTTCGTAAATCAATCGTGTCTATTGATAAAGTAATCAAAAGTTTAATCAACGAAAATCTATAGGTTTACAGAAAAGTATTAATATTATGAGTTTAGTGCATTTCTTTAAAACTTTATTTATGAAAAATAAATCTTCAAATAATAATGATGATGTATTTGACTGGGAGGTTTATGAAAAGGCCATTGCAGATGATCCATTGCATCCAGTTTTTGAATGTAGAAAATTGCTGGAAGATTTCTCTGATAACAACATCATTAGACTATATGATAGTATTAATGCTTTCCTCTTCCAAGACATCCAATTCGAGAAAGTAATTTCTATCATGCCAATGTGGGTGTGCGATGAAGGCATTAATCCCGAAGGATGTTCCTCAAAATTTTTTTACGAGAAGTTGAGAACAAAGGCAACTCATCCTGTATTTAATAAATTTATCTACTATTATGATTTGTGGAGCCTTGTGGCTGCTATTCAAGATAGAATATCGGCTGTAATGCTATATATGCAAGAATTTTACAAATTTGTGCCTTGCAAGATGAATTATAAGCCTGAGCAATACACATCAGGTTCTAGACAAGGAGGTGAACGCGAGACGCACGCTCATGTACTTCTGAATAGCATATTTGTGTCTTACGCCTCCATATTTGACTTACTTTCCAAAATAGCAGTTGAGCAATTTATGTTTGACCAATACGACTTTACTAATTATAAGGATATGCATTGTAAAAAAGAAAAGGCTATGTATAAGCCTAATATACAGAATATCGATCCATCTCTCAAGCAAAATGGGTTGTTGTTCACAGATCCAGAGGTTGTAAGGAAGTTTGAGACATTTAGAAATGAATATGTTCATAATGGTCCTTGGGATTTAAGGAGTTGTATTTATTATACTGCCGTAAATGGTGAGCCAGCGGATGTGATAATCTACAGTCCAGATATGGTTGATGGTCATTTTGTAACATCTGGTTCACGCAATAAGTTCTATTCGCAGAATAACAGAATTAATGAACAACTTCCGGATATGATAAAGGAGGCAACACAGATTCTGATGCAAACTGTTGATCAGATTTCGGTTCTTTATCAGCAGCAGACCGTCCGTAAAGTAGATCCAAAGCTAACAGAGGAATATCTTAACGCTATAAAGGATTATTATAAGAGTTTGATAAACAATTAAAGTAATACAAGGTCACGTTAATTAAATAATCAAAGCATATAAAAGTATGATTGACAACTTAATTAATGAAATAGAACAGGCGATGCTCAATGTTCTTGACAATGAGCAGTTAAGCCAGTTGCGAAAGGTGCTTGATTACACCTTCCGCAATATTTCCGTGACCAAGAAGGATTCTGTAAACACAGAAAGTAACAACCAGGCTCTTATTGACAATTTCATTTCTGCCAAAAAGGTGGAGGGGTGCTCAGATAAGTCAATCTCCTACTACAAGAGCACCATCAATAATGCGCTATTGAAGATTAAGAAAGAAGTTGTTCATATCACCACCGACGACCTGCGAGGCTATTTGAACCAGTATCAGGAAGAAAGTGGTGCAAGTAAGGTGACGGTTGACAACATCCGTCGTATTCTTTCAAGCTTCTTCTCATGGTTGGAAGAAGAGAACTACATCGTCAAGAGTCCTGTACGGCGAATACATAAAGTAAAAGTTGGCAAGACTGTAAAGGAAACCTATACAGATGAAGCCTTAGAGCAGATGCGCGACCATTGCTCCAATATACGTGACCTTGCTCTAATAGATCTGCTCGCTTCCACAGGAATGAGAGTAGGCGAACTGGTCCGGCTTAATAGAAATGATATAGACTATCAGAACAGAGAGTGTATTGTTACAGGTAAGGGCGATAAGCAACGAAAGGTTTACTTCGATGCTCGTACCAAGATACACCTTCAGAAGTATGTGAATAGCCGAACGGACACGAACGAAGCTCTGTTTGTATCGCTGTTAGCTCCAAATGAACGGCTCCAAATCAGTGGAGTCGAAATACGTCTTCGTCGACTTGGGCGAGAATTGAACATTCCTAAAGTTCATCCTCACAAGTTCCATCGTACCCTCGCTACAATGGCAATAGATAAAGGAATGCCTATAGAGCAAGTCCAGCATCTTCTTGGCCATCAAAGTCTCGATACAACATTGCAATATGCGATGGTGAATCAGAATAATGTTAAGTTGTCTCACCATAAATTCATTGGATAGTATGTCGCAATTTATCGAGATGTTTGGAACAGTTGAATCGACAAAGCCACTTACAGATTATATTGAAGTCTCATTTCCTGGTGAATGGGGCCAAGAAGATAAAGAAGGCTCTGGTGTTAAGGTAATTAGAACAACCAACTTCACTAATAATGGCAAGTTGGATTTATCTGATGTTGTCACTAGAGATATTGATTCAGTAAAGGTAGAGAAGAAGAAACTTTCCAAGGCCGACATCATACTAGAACGGTCAGGTGGAACAAATGAAAATCCTGTCGGCAGAGTCGTTTATTTCGAGGAAGATGGAGTGTATCTGTTCAACAATTTTACTCAGCTTCTCAGATGTAAAGAAGGTGTCAACTCCCTTTTTATATTCTATTCGTTGTTCAACTATTATCAGATGAATAAGAATGTGATAAGAAGCATGGGTAATAAGACAACTGGCATCCAAAACTTAAAAATGGATAGGTATTGGCAAATTCCTATTGCCGATGTGTCTATTGAACGCCAGAAAGAGTTTGAAACCATCTATCGTCAGGCCGACAAATCAGGATTTGACGGGCTCAAATCGCAATTTATCGAGATGTTTGGGAATCCATTATCATCAGTTCAAAGATACCCGCTCAAGAAACTTGGCGATTGTTGCGAACTAAATCCAAGAAGGCCAAGTCTGGATCTAGAAGATACAGATAATATTTCATTTGTACCAATGCCATCGGTTAGTGAAAATGGCTATCTTCAGGATGTTGCAGATGAAGAATATGGAAAAGTCAAGAAGGGCTTTACGTATTTTGAAAATGGAGATGTCTTGTTCGCAAAGATAACTCCTTGCATGGAAAATGGCAAAGGTGCTATTGCAGAAGGACTTACGAATAACATTGGCATGGGTTCCACAGAGTTCCATGTTCTTAGACCTATAGAAGGAGTATCTAGTCCATATTGGTTGTTGGCTTTAACCAGATTGCCGATTTTTAGAGAAAGAGCCAGCAAGAATATGACTGGAACTGGAGGACAGAAACGAGTGCCTGCATATTATCTTGAAAACTTCATGGTAGGTCTTCCTCCAATTGAAGGACAAAACAGGTTTGAAAACATCTATAAACAGGCCGATAAATCAGGATCTGTCCTGCAATATAGAATCGCATGTTAAACGAAAATAAAAATACAACATATTATGGCATACTTTAATGAAGAAAATACCGTTGAGCAGATGCTCATCAATGCCACAGGAAAGTGTGGCTGGATTTATGTGGAGCCGCAGGAAGTTCCACGATTGCCTGACGAAGTACTGGTGACAGAATGGCTTGTCACAGCACTGAGGCGGCTTAACCCCATCACTGAAGACCAGGCTGCACAGGTGGTTTACAGACTTCGGGCTGCATGTAGCATTGGCACTAATCATGAAGAGTTGATTAACGCTAATGACCGTTTCCGTCGCTTGTTGTTTGAGGAAAACTCCTATCCTTTCGGCGAGGATGGCGAGAATATCAACATCCGCTTCTTCAGCGACAAACCGTCAGAGAACCGCTGTGTAGTCACCAATCAATGGGAGTTCCCTCGCAAGAGCAAGGAGGGCGGCAAACGTCTTGACCTGGTATATATCATCAATGGCATACCGATGGTAATTGGTGAAGCCAAGACACCAGTCAAATCTTCTGTGACATGGGCTGATGGTGCTACGGATATCCTTCACTATCAGAAGAGCATCCCAGAAATGTTTGTACCAAACATCCTCACTTTCGCCAGCGAAGGACGCGAACTGCAATATGCAGGTGTAGGTTGCCCAGTGGATAAATGGGGACCTTGGTTTGCCGATGAAGAGCGTCGGCACGGAACGCTCGAAGATGTGGAGCACAACTACATTTCACTGATTACACCTGAACGTGTGCTTGACATCTATCGCTATTATACGGTTTTCACTGGTGCCACGGGTGGCAGGAAGATAAAGATTGTATGCCGTTATCAGCAGTATCTTGGTGGTGAAGCCATCGTGCAGCGAGTATTGGGTACATACCGTGCTGGAAAGGGTCCGAGGAAAGGACTCATCTGGCATTTCCAGGGTTCGGGTAAGTCGTGGCTCATGGTGTTCGCTGCCCAGAAACTACGCCGCCAGAATGACCTGAAGGCTCCGACTGTAGTAATTGTAGATGACCGTATTGACTTGGAAGACCAGATTACAGGTGACTTTACCCGTGCCGAAATCCCGAATGTGGATGGCATATCGACCAAAGAAGAACTGGAAACCAAGATTCACCAGCGTAAGATTCTCATCACTACTATCTTTAAGTTTGGTGACCTAAACGATGGTGAGGTGATTGATGACCGAGACAATATCATCCTGCTTATGGACGAGGCACACCGTACTCAGGAAGGCGACCTCGGAAAGAAGATGCGCACGGCACTGCCCAATGCTTTCTTTTTCGGATTGACGGGTACGCCGATCAATCGCAATGACCACAACACTTTTGCATGCTTCGGTAGCGAAGAAGACGAGTATGGCTATATCTCGAAATATACTTTCCAGGACTCAGTCGATGACGGAGCTACGCTGGAGCTGAACTTCAAGACGGTTCCTGTTGAGATGCACCTTGACGAGGCAAAGCTTCAGGAAGAGTTTGATGCGCTGACCGACCAGATAAGCGAGGAAGACAAGCAAGAACTGGTACGGCGCACAAGTGTAGAGGCCTTCTTTACGGCAGACAAGCGTATCAATGATGTATGCAAATACATCGTCAACCACTTCCGCGAGTATATCGAGCCAACGGGTATGAAGGCACAGGTAGTAGTGTATAATCGTGACTGCTGCGTAAAGTACAAGAAGGCCATTGATGCTTTACTTGGTACAGACGATCAGACAACCATTGTGATGCATACTGCCGGCGACAAGGCTGATGAGTATAAGGCATACAAGCGTAGCCGCGACAAGGAAAAGAAGTTGCTCGACCAATTCCGCGACCCGCTATCACCACTAAAGTTCGTCATCGTGACCTCTAAACTGCTGACAGGCTTTGATGCACCCATCCTACAGTGCATGTATTTGGATAAGCCGATGAAGAATCACACGCTGCTACAGGCTATCTGTCGTACCAACCGCACTTATAACGAGAACAAGAAGTGCGGATTGATAGTAGACTTTGTCGGTGTGTTTGAGGATGTAGCCAAGAGCCTTGCCTTCGATGAGGAAAGCGTTAAGACCATCATCAAGAATATGGACGAGATAAAAGCACTTATCCCCACATTCATGCAAGAATGTATTCAGTTCTTCCCCGGCATTGACCGCACCATTGGTGGATGGGAAGGACTGACGGCTGCCCAGCAATGCCTGAAGGAAGAAGGTGTGAAGACAAACTTCGCACGCCACTTCGCACGTCTGGCAAAAGCTTGGGAGATTGTTTCTCCAGACGAATTCCTGGCTCCATATTCAAGTGATTACACTTGGCTGGCGCAGGTATATCAGAGTGTGCGTCCTGTAAGTGGCGGTAACCTTATTTGGACTTTGCTCGGTGCTAAGACCATCGAGATTATCCACAATAACATTGATACCATCGACATAGGTACACCACTGGAAGATCTTGTTGTGGACGCTGATATCATTGACTCCGTATTGGAAGATGAGAAAAAGCGCGAGAAGAAGATTATCGAGGTGGAGAAGATGCTGAAGATTCGACTGGGTGTACATAAGGGTGACCCGAAGTTCAAAAAGTTTGCCGACAAGCTGGATGAACTGCGCGAACGTATGGAGCAGAACTTGATATCGAGCATTGACTTCCTGAAACAACTGTTGCAGATGGCCCGTGAATTGCTGGAAGCAGAGAAGGAAATAGAGAAACCGATGGACAAGCGTGCTCAGGCAAGAGCAGCGTTGACCGACCTCTTCCAGAGCATCAAATCTGAAGAAACGCCCATCATTGTTGAACAAGTGGTGAACGACATCGATAATGAAGTGGTCAATATCATCCGACAGTTCAACGATGCATTCCAGAGTGTCACAGCTCGTCGCGAAATCAAGAAGAAGCTACGAGCCATTCTTCGGATTAAGTACCAAATCAAAGACAACGAGGTCTTCGAGAAAGCGTACAACTATATTGAGATGTACTATTAAACAGCGATGACTAAAGAGATTACATTGGAAGAAAAGCTCAACAAAGTCATTTCCGCAGCATAAAATAATAATAAAACATATATTAAAATGTCGAAACTTAACATTGATCAGAAATCAATCAAGGACTTATTTAGTGACAACAAGGCAGATTTCCTAATCCCTGACTACCAACGTCCTTACGCTTGGCAAGAAAAAGAGTGTCAAACATTATGGGACGACATTTTTACCTTTGCGTTCCCAGACAATGATTATACCAAATTTAACTCATCAAATGACGAGTATTTCTTGGGACCCATTGTCACCTTCAAAAATGAAGACAAGAAACAAGAAATCATTGATGGTCAACAGCGATTGACAACGCTCATGCTACTCCTTCGAGCTTTCTATGAAAGATATGGCAGCATGATGGATCAGCAGTCAATCAAGACCAAAGAGATGATTGAGAAATGTATCTGGAAAACCGATGAGTTTGGCAACCCTAATAAGTCGGAGTTGAAAATAGACTCTGAAGTGGCAACAGACAACGAGAAAGAACAGTTCCTTAGAATTTTACGTACCGGCAATGCTGAGGATAGTGACAAAAGCAACTACGCTATTAATTACAGATTCTTTCAAGGTAAGATTGCTGAGTTCCTCAATACATTCCCCGGTTATTTCTCATACTTGCCGATACGAATCTTGAACAACTGCATTTTGCTCCCAATTGAAGCAGAATCACAAGATACGGCACTTAGAATTTTCTCAACGTTGAATGATAGAGGCAAACCTCTATCAGATGCCGATATTTTCAAGGCTCAGTTTTATAAATTCTATGCTAATCAAAATCGAAAGGATGAATTCATTGCCAAATGGAAAGACCTTGAAGTGCTATGTACCAACTATTTTCACCCAATTTCTGGCACACCGATGGACGAGTTGTTTACACGATATATGTATTACGAGCGTGCCAAGATGGGGAACAAGAACACAACCACCGAAGCCCTACGCAAGTTTTTTGAGCGCAATTCGTATGCGCTGCTAAAAAAAGAGGAAACATTCAACAACCTCATTGACCTTGCTAACTTCTGGAAAGCTGTCCTTGACGAAGATGTCGACAAATTTTCAGAAGATGCCTTACGGCGTTTGTTCGTATTGAATTATGCACCTAATGGCATGTGGACTTATGCCGTTTCTGTTTACTATATGGTCAATAGGGATGAAACTGACATGCTTGATGACAGCAAGTTCTGTCGTTTTTTGGATATTATAATTGCATTCATCTGGACCTACGCATTAACCAATCCTGGTGTTAACGCCCTACGCACCCCAATGTATGCAGAGTTAGTCAATATGTATGACGGCAAAGAAGTGGAATTTGCAGACTTCAAATTTGATAAACAACACGTTATCAATGTATGGAATAACTACAACTTTAGCAACATTCGTGCTATTACCAAATCAATACTGACTTGGTGGGCAATGCGAGACAAGAGTCAAGAACGTCCGACTTTGGAACGCAAATTTGAAATTGAGCACATCTTTGCCCGTAACCGTCAAGTTAACGAGCGCTCTCTGCAAGATGCAAGAAACTTGGAATCTCTTGGGAATAAATCTCTTTTGGAAAAGAAAATCAACATTCGAGCAGCAGATTATAGATTTGCAGATAAAAAGAAATACTATGAGGGCTTTGTTAATGGCCGAGGGCAGACCAAAGAAGGTACCATCATCCATGAATTGGTTCATCTTGCGCAAACCGCCTCTGATTTTGTAGAATCAGATATTAAGGATAGAAGCCTCAAAATACAAAATGCTTTTATCGATTTCCTGCAATCGCACAATTTGTTAAAATAGTGTTTATTAGGAACAAAACGAAAAGATGAATTTGTTAAGTCTTGCATTTCACGGTTATGAGTAAGTTTAGCAAGGGAGATAAGGTTATAAATATAAACACGAATGAGCATGGCGTGATTATCCATGTGCATAATAAGAGTCGCCGTGGTCAGTTTTATAGGGTGCTTTATGCCGAAAGGGAAGACGATGAACGGAGCGATTCGCTACGGCTTGACGAGGACTTAACCGACCCGTTCAAGAGGTGGCAAATGGGTGTGTTCGGCTATTATTCCGAGTTCATGAAAGGAAACACTACTTTCAAAATCTTGAGCTCAAATAATAGCACGATTTCGTCGCTGAAAGCATCGAGGACGCTATTCCGACCGTACCAATTCAAGCCCTTGCTGAAATTCCTAAACTCAGACAACAGACGTTTGTTGATAGCTGATGAGGTCGGTCTCGGTAAAACCATCGAGGCTGGTCATATCATGCTTGAATTAAAAGCAAGAGGCGAGCTTCATAACGCATTGGTCATTTGCCCGAAGTCGCTGATTTCAAAATGGGCAACTGAACTCTCCGATAAGTTCGGTCTTGATTTTATCGAGATTGAAAGTAAGGACACTTTGTTGCATGAACTGAAGAACCACAACGGTCATGTGCTTGCAGTCATCAACTACGATAAAATCAGAGAGAATAGCGACATCATCAATTATATAGGAAAGAGCAACATCAAGTTCGGTCTCATTGTTTGCGACGAGTCTCATAAACTCCGTAACAACACCACACAGCTTTACCGTGGTGCGCAGACTTTGCTCATCAATGCCGACAGTGTAGTATTCATGTCCGCTACTCCGATTATGATTGATGTGAACAATTTGTATTACCAACTTAGCTTGCTCGATGCAGACACATATAACCATCCTGAGGTTTTTAGAAACAACGTGCAGCTTAACCGCCCATTCGTGAGAGCACTTAGCCAACTCAATGCGGGCGTAAACCTGAACAGTATCGCCGACGAATTGAGAACATCTAATGTCGACATTATAAATGTCATTAACGATGTTGAGAGAATAATGACAGTACGCGTTGATGAATACTTTAGAGAATATCCCATTTATCAACGCATCATGCAAAACCTCACAACCGGCATTGATAATTATGCTCTTAGAGCAAAAATCCAATATGATTTGTCGGAGATGAGTCCAATGAGTACAATCTTTTCAAGAACGCGAAAGCGTGAGGTGACACAAGATTGGAGTCAAGCTGAACGCAATCCTAAAACATTCCGAGTCGATTTCACTAATGAAGAAGAAAACGGTTATAATGACTTAATCGATGACTATGTAGATGAGCACACCTACATAGACGAATATGGCAGGGAGCGTTCCGGGGCGATGGGACTTGTTACCCTCAAACGCCAACTTGCCAGCAGTGTATGGGCATGTGAAAATAATGATTCTGACCTTGAGAATGGAATTGACCGATTCGAAGATATGCTTGATAACAAGTTTGAAGCGTTGCTTCGAATCCTTAAGACGGTTTTCGATCACGGCAACAAAAAAATAATTGTTTTTGCCGTATTCAAGAAAACGCTCAAATACCTTAAAATCAGACTTGCTAAAGCAGGTTATAAAAGTGTGGTCATTTACGGTGGGGCTAAAATCAATAAAAACGAAGTCCTGCGTCAATTCCAAACCGACGATAGCATACAAGTGCTATTGTCGTCCGAAGTCGGAAGTGAGGGTCTCGACATGCAGTTCTGCAATGCCTTGGTCAACTATGACCTACCATGGAACCCGATGGTCGTTGAGCAACGCATTGGTCGTATCGACCGCTTCGGTCAAAAGTCACCAATTGTTCACATCTACAATATCATTGTTCGTGAATCAATTCTTGAAGACATCTATGAGCGTCTGTTAATGAGAATCGGCATATTCAAGGAGTCAATAGGCGACTTGGAAGCCATCTTGGATAGCGATATTAATGATGACGGAAAAATCATTTCGATTAGAGACGCATTGAAAAATCTCGAACGAGACTTCTATGCTGACAAACTCTCGAAAGAGCAGGTTGAGAAGAAAGAAAAGGAAATAGCACGAGCGATTGAGAATGAACGCCTCAACCTAAAGAAAATTGAGGACGGTCTCACCGACACTTTGACCAACGACTCGTACTTCAGAGATGAAATCAACAAAATAATCAACAATAACGCATACGTCACAGCCAACGAGCTGTATTATTTTGTATCTCAAATCATTAAAGAACATCTAACTGTGTGCGAACTCAGGCAAACCGATGATAGAAACATCTTCGATTTTGCTATTCCCAAGAGTGACCCTAATTGTTTAAAGAGATTCCTTCAACGATATGAGCCTAACGATAATGAAAGCCACAAGCTGTTTAATCATTTTATCGCTGACATTGAAGACTCTCTTTCCTTAAAAATCACATTCGACCAAGAAACCGCTTTCCAAGATAAATCTCTTGTTTTTATTAACATCTATCACCCCATAATCAAAGCAGGTGTTAAACTGTTTCAAGAGAAACAAGACCCGTCGAAGAATACATTCTTCTTTGAGGTCAACGCTGGCGATTTGCCGCATGAGTTCGCAAACAAGAGCTTCATGCTCGCATTGTATAAGGTAAGCACATCACGCTCACAGTATGGAGATAAAGTTATAACCAATGACTATCTCTTCCCAATTCTTTATGATTTGGAGCGTAAGGAAGCCATCGAAGAAACCGAGCTTACAGAAAAAGTATTAGGTAGAATACAAATAGGTGGACAATATGCACCATTAGGTGATTACTCATTACCATCAGCCGAAACGCTTGAAGATATGCGCTTCGACATGAAAGATATTGTCGATGCCCATGTGGCGGAGATACGTGCCGACATTAACGACCGAATTGAGAACAGCAAAAAGATGCGCTTGGAGCAAACCGCTCAATACTACGCTTCTCGTGAACGAAGTTACGAATCGACAATCAGCCAATATGAAATATTACTAGAATACGCTATTGGACAGAACAAAGATGACGACATACGCAGGGCAGAAAATACATTAAGGCTTTTAAGGCACAATCTTGCAGAACTCAAGTCGAAACGAGAAGCAGATGAAGAACGCATCATGCGAGACGTGGCATTGAAAGTCGTGTCTTCGATTCAGTCTCTGAACCTCATAAAGATCATTTAAGCAGATGAGTAGTAATGATATAATAAAAATAGGACTTGATTTTGGTACTCACCAAACTAAAATCTGCATACAAAAAACTCCTGACGAGGGTCATGGAGAACCCTCTTATGAGTTTTTCTCTTTTGAAGACCTTGAAGGCGGTAAGTCTTACTTCTTGCCTTCAATAGTACAAATAAATCAAGACGACACTTTATCCTATGGTTTTGTTGACAGGTCAAAAGAGAAGAATGCAGGAGTTGCGCCTAAGCTTGAGTTGCTTGAAATTCCTTCTATTGACATAAACAAAGAGGCTAAGCAATTGTTTGAAAAATATGCCTCACCTCAGCAAGATGAAAACGACATAGATGCCATTGAGCACATGCTGGTGCTGAAATCAGACATCGAAAGACAACGTATTGAACACGAGAATGAAATCCGTCGTTCAAACTTTAATGAAGCTGTCAAGAAATATAGAGCATCAAGAAACACATTCCGCTATTTTAAGCAAGCCACATTCTCAACTCGTGAATGGGATGCCAAGATTGACGCTCTGCGTCTCTGCATCTGGTATCTTGCATACGTCATATTTCTTCTTGAAGAAAAATACGGCACACTTTTCTCAATTCACATGGGAATTCCAACAGATGACCAATCTTTTGAAAAGAAAAGAATGCTGGCTGTTAGCACATTGGCAAGTGCCTATCATTTGGTCGAGAATGTGTTCGACAACGATTTTAATGCGTTCTTGAGTGCACATTTAGATGAACTCTTGGAGAAAACAAAGATTATTCCCTTCTCTAACGATGTTAAAGAGGAATATGCCATAAATGTTTTCCCAGAAGCATACGCTGGACTTCTCAGTTTGACATCCAGGGGGAAACTAACTCAAGGCATGAGCTTGACCGTAGATATTGGCGGAGGTACAACTGATATTTCATTTTTTACGATTGTTGGTAGGAAACCTTGCATCTATAAATACTGGTCAATCCCATTAGGCCTTAACTACCTTGCGGAGGAGTCCGGCTTTGACTATTTCGAGCATGATATTAAGCACGAATTCAAGGTCGGCGTTGTCAATGCCTTCAATGACGAAAAGACCAAAGTAGTCAGAAAATTAATTACAATGCTGTATGCCAAACTTTCGAAAACCATCCTTGGCAAAGATAGGTTGTCAGCGGCTCTAAAGGATAGGATTTTAGTGTATATGGGAGGCGGTAGTACGTTCAACAACGTCACTAATGAGCACCAGCCTTTTACCGATGTTCGCCGAATAGAAAAAACTATTTGGAAAGAAGAACAAGTTAAAGACAAATCGGAAGTTGAAAAAATCTGCACATTATTGTCTGTGTCATTCGGACTCGTTTCAGCCAAAGATGACGACGAAGTAGAATTATACTCTATGGAATCTATCTTCGGAGAAGTCCCCCTAAAAGCTGACCAAGCCAAAGAAAGCAGATATGTAGATAAAGATATGGTGTAATATGGAAAACTTGAAAATCATACAACTAGTCCAGTTCATCAGATCAAATGTTGATGATGACTATTCAATGCAGGTTCTCAACTATACATTTAGGTGCTTGATAACAAATCCGATGCTTAAAGAACAAGCATATTATGTACGGATTGGCAAATATTATTCTCCCGAACCCACTGCCATCAGCGTATTCAAAAATTTCAGTCGTGCTTCAAAATTACTGCCAATATTAATGTCAATTCGAGCAATATCGATAAACCACGATTTTATTGACTTATGCCGGTCTAATGAATTGATTTTTGAATCATCATTTAAGGGCTCTGACTGGCGTTACCTTGTGCCTGTTATTAAGGAATGTGCAGCTGACGAAGATTTCAACAACCTATTGAGTATGTTCAACTCATGTTGCGAGCAAGAATCTTTCACCGAGCAACAATTACAGCTTTTTGAAAAGTATTCTGAAGCACCTAAAGCTAAATACCGAAACAAAGTATTGGCAGAAGAAGCCAAGGCTCTTTCTGGTGACTTTAATGATAGTATTATAGGTGATAATGCTTTCTTATGGAACGATGACTTAACGGAATACGAAATTGGCGAAAGTATACAATTTGTTGGAGATACTGCATTTGCCTATTGTAAGAATCTGAAAGAGATAACCATTGTCCCGAAAGGTTTAGCTTTTGGCAAATTCCCTATAATTGAATGTCCAAGCCTTAATAAAATTGTGGTGCCCGATGGTTGTTTGGAATATTATGCTGCACAAATTCCTTTTTATAAGGACATCATCGTTGAGGTGGGAAATCAGTTGGAAATCGATACTGAACCCGAGAGTGAAATCGTAGAAGAATTCAAACCCAAAGCAAACATTGCCCCAATAGAACACCAAAAAATTTTCCAGGTTTTTGAGAAAAGGGCTACATCTTATAAGTTCTTCTGGCTAGCATCTATATTATCTATCCTCAAAAGAACCGATAAACTTTCTATTACGATGGAGGAATTGGTAATAGAAATGGTTTCTATTGCATGGCCCATCATGTATCAATACGATATTTCATTAGGGTCGCGAGATATGCTCAAGAACATGGGCGACAGGTTAATTGCCAATGGAGTTCTTCGAGCCAACTACGATACTTCTGAAGTGCGTAGTATGTTGAAAACCAGATATAAAGGAATCAAATCAATTATTATCGGGCTTCTGAAGAATGTGCCTTACCGTTTCCTTTCGCCATGGATACATTATACATCCGACACTGATGTCATCGAAAAATCACAAAAAAGTGATTTTGGCACGCCATACGCCATTCATGATGACTTTATCCTTATAGACGAAGACTGGCATGAATATTTCATGGATGATTTGCCTAAAATCAAATCGTTTATAATTAACGAGTTTTACTCTTATCTTAAGGCATATAACACGGAGTTTCAACTCTTAAAGTTTAAGATAGACAACCATAACGAATAAATCATTTTGTTGTGCAGATAGTGTGCACAGGTGCATCGTTACTTTGCACCAGATAATGCTCTAAAAGACTTACATAACATGAAACGATTTTTCAAATATTTCTCAATCTTTGCGTGTCTCTTTGTGGCACTGTCGAGTTGTAGTGATGATGATTTCATCTCCGAATATGACACGCACAAGGATGAATATACCGTGCGTTATAACGTCACCTATTCGACGACTTACGACTTCCACAATATTGCTTATATCAGTTTTACTAGTTTTTTTGACTACAGTAACAATGCCGTAAAATATACTGGGCAACCGACGCAGATTAATAGAAGCTTTGACGGAACGGAAGAATATGTCACTATAAGTCGTGTTCCTAAAGGCTCACAAGTTGAGTTTTCGACTTATGTAGATGTGGCAGAAGCCTTGCCAAATACCAAAGTCGAAATTTCAATTGAGATTGTCAAGGGAAAAGAATATGGCTCCACAGAAGTCGCCAAGGCAACGGCTGAATGCCCACTAAAAGGCAATCCGCTGACAATAAGCTATGACATTCCAAATAAATAACTAGGAACAATGAAAAAGAGAATACGCAAGAAACTCCATATTGGAGAATTTAAACAGTACGGCAATGTTATTGTTATCAAAACTAACTTCAGTGAAGAAACGGCAGAAGAAATCTTGATGAAGTTTGAAGCCATAATAGATAGCTTTTCGCTAACTGTTGCTGGTGGTGGAACTGGCAGAATCATTATACCAACGAGACAAGGTAATAAGTATATTCCAACTTTGCCAGGTTTAATAGTAACATCTATCGCCAAAGGAGAATTGCCGTTAGATGAAATGATGTTCTGCATCTATGTAAAAAATGAGTCTTGTGTACCCCAAGAAGCACTTGGTGCTATCAAGACTACATTTGCCGATAAAAAGTACGCACTTCAGATAGGTAAAAGCATAGACTTGTGGCCCAATAATTTCGGTCGACACAACAAGTAGTAGTTTTATATACTTCAGATTTACTGCCTCGGAACGCTGGCGCGATCCGGAGCTTTTTGTTGAATAGAAACCGCTGGTAGCGGTTCTATTATTTTCAAGGTAAGGAGAGGAAACGGCTGGCACCGTTCTTCTCCTTGCTTAGTTTTTGTCTACGCCCGTCATTGGGCTGCGCCTCTTAGTGCAAATAAGTTTGCCCTCTGCGCTCATTTGCACGATTTGTCCATCGCAAATTCTCGACATCGTGATCGGCACAAGTGACGAGAAAGCGTCGTCGAATCAACATGATTATTCACTATTTAATATTACCCCTCAATCTGATTGAGAAGTTTGGTGTTCGGAACCTCACGGATTGTTTTTCCGCTCTTGTTGCCTGGGCACTTTGATGTCTACATCGCTTGCAGGTAGAAAGGTGTACTCATCTGAAAATTGATTAAAGCCCATTGACTTGTTTCTTCCTCGCTTTCTCGCCTCGTTTTTCCGCTGCAAAGTTAAGGGCAGCCGCTTACTGCAAGGCCCATGTCGAGTTGCCTTGAAAATTCTCCAACCCTGCGGGTAGTAATTTTCTGGCAAGCCTTGCGGTCGTCCGCTTTCCTGCCTCACTTTATGAAGCACCGTAAAAAGCGAAGCGAAAGCGAGAACAAGATCAATAATGTTTAATCTCTAAATTTTCACAATTATGAGTACAAAATCCCTTTCTATCAATCCTGCAAGCGGTGCTGACAGCACCCAGGCACAAGAGCCGGCTGTAAAAAGCTTCAGCTCCAGCTCCTCCAATCTCAATAATGTTGAGGTTGATGAGGTCGAAGAGTTTGACCTTGACGATTACAAGTACGATTACCACACTGGCAATCCTGCCGTGTATGTGGGCACCTACCACAAATATAATTGTGGTTCTATCTTCGGAATGTGGTTTGATTTGACCACGTTTGCGGACTATGACGAGTTTTGCGCCGTGTGCCGTTTCCTGCATCGTGATGAGGATGACCCCGAGCTGATGTGCCAAGATTACGAGAATTACCCCGAAGAGTGGTATTCTGAGGACATTATGAGCGAGGACATTTTTGACCTAATCCAAGAGTTTGCCGAACTCGATGAGGATGAGCGCGAGGCTTATGAAGCGTTTTTGGATGTCAAATGCGACAGCCACATCAGCGTTGACGATTTCCGCGATGCCTATCAAGGCGAATGGGACAGCGAAGAAGATTTCGCCCGCTACATCGTCGAGGAGTGCGGAATGCTCGACAATGTGCCCGAGAGCCTAAAGGATTATTTTGACTTCGAGCGTTATGCTGATGACCTTTTCCGCTGGGATTACGATTACCAAGATGGCCATGTGTTCTGCTGCTAAGCCGCAGCACCGCCCACCACACCGAGAGAGCCGCCCGAGCGGTTCTCTTTTTTTGTGGCGGAACGTCAGCAACCGAATTGTTGATGTTGGCGAGTAGAAACCGAAATAAACGATATTACTTGGTATTAATTGACGTTGAGACGGATATTCCATCAAAAGATTTTGTCTATCCAAACAGACCAAGGCTAATACGCCAAACAACCAAATAGGATTAGGCCAAATAACCAAACAAAAATGCGCCAAACAACAAAACGAAAATGCGCCAAATAACCAAATAACGCGTAAAAAGTTCTTTCATTTTAAGGAAAAATTACTACCTTTGCAGCGCGAATCAAACAATGCTATTTTTATGACTGAAAATACATTCAATTATCGAAAGAGAATTGCAGACATTCTCTTAGAAGAGAAATTAGAAGCAGTGGGCGCAGTCTTGATTGAAGGGCCAAAAGCTTGCGGCAAGACAACAACTGCCGAACAGCAAGCTAAGAGTATCTTGTATATGGATGACCCCACAAGCATCGGACAAAACCTCCAGATGGCAGAAACCAACATCAAACGGCTGCTTCAAGGTGATACACCGAGACTGATTGACGAATGGCAGATAGCTCCTCAGATATGGGATGCTGTACGTTTTGAAACGGACCACCGAAAAGAAGATGGGTTATTCATGCTGACAGGCTCAGCTGTTCCTGCGGATAAATCAAAAATTCGCCATACCGGTGCCGGGCGTTTCGCTTGGCTTACCATGCGCCCCATGACATTGTGGGAATCAGGCGAGTCTTCTGGAGATGTGAGCCTTAAAGCCCTTTTTGCCCAATCAGAAAAAGTAGATGGTGAGAACAAAATGAATATGGAAGACATTGCTTATGTCATTTGTCGAGGTGGCTGGCCGAAATCCTTATCAAAGAAAAGCCAAAAAGCTGCGCTTCGCCAAGTCACTGAGTATTTTGAAGCCATAACACGCTCTGACATTTCAAGAGTTGACGGAGTTGAAAGGGATGAGTTCCGAGCAAAGAGACTTATGCGCTCGTATGCACGTTTACAAGGTGCGATGACCAGCATTCCTACAATCGTAAAAGACATGAAGACGAATGAACCAGAAGGTATGAGTGACGAAACGGTCGCGTCGTATATCAATGCTTTGAAAAAGATATTCGTGATAGAGGACATGCCAGCCTGGAATCCCAATCTGCGTTCAAAAACCGCTATACGAACCAGCGACACGCGCTATTTTGTTGACCCATCTTTGGCTATTGCGGCATTAGGCATTGGTCCGAATGACTTGTTGAACGACTTGAACACTTTGGGATTGTTCTTCGAGACCCTTTGTGTGCGAGACCTCCGGGTATATGCAGAAGCTAATGATGGAAACGTTTTCCACTACAGAGACAAGAGCGGTCTGGAATGTGACACTGTTGTACACTTGAGAAATGGTAGCTATGGTCTCATTGAGATTAAATTGGGTGGTGACACACTTATAGAAGAAGGGGCTACAAACCTGAACACTTTGGCAGAAAAGATTGACACAACAAAAATGAAAAAGCCATCATTTAAGATGGTTTTAACGGCCGTCGGACAATATGCGTACATGCGGACTGACGGTGTAATCATTGTTCCTGTGGGATGTTTGAAGGACTAATGCGTTAGCTTGAGTTCAAAAATACCCAAAACAGAATCCACATAACCGCGATTTATAGATTGCACCACATATAAGACTGCTAACCTTTGGCACTCGTTACGCTTGTAGGGAGAGGCTTGGCACAAGATGAGACCGCTTGCTTCGCTGCACGGTCTCGTCTTGTGCCGTGTCCTGCTTATACCTCTTGACTGATACACTATGAACTTCATTCGCTCACAGGACGCAAGGCACAACAGGCTGGCCTCGTGCTTGCAGGGACACCCCAAGACTGCGCTTATGGGGTATCCTTGCAAGCGGCAGCCTTCACACGCAAGCCAACCTCCGCTGCGCTGCGGTTGTTTGCGTTATGTGCTTTGCGCCTTACCGCTCATCAATCGTGGCGCAGGTTGGTCTGTTCGGCATTCCGTTGCGCTGCTGAAAGTGTACCGCCTTCGGCTTTCGGCTCACTACTGACGGCGTTTCCCAAGCGCATACGGCTCGCTCTGCTTGTTCGAGTACATTGGGGTATGCGCTGCGCTCCAACCCCAATTCGACAATCGCCGCAAGCCCAATGCTCGACAAGTCGTTGGTCAACGCCTATGGAGAGCCTGTACACACTCATTCGCTTTCACTACATTCGCCCTGTCCAAGCGGCTCGCAGGAAGACGAGTTCCTGCCAGATCGCCAGCAAACCGCCCTGCGGTCGGTCGCCGGCAGTGAGCCGCACGCGCTACTATATGGTTCTTCGTTATGCGCAAAAGCGTTTGCGCCGGTTAAGGGGAAAGGACACTCGCACCACACTGCCGCCAATCTGCGGCTCGTTTCACTCTCGCTTTTTGCTCCAGTCGCTGCCCACGCCAACAAGTGCCTATTCGGGCAGAGAGGTGTGAACACATCGTCTAATGTCCCACCCGCAGCCCCCGATGTCGCTGGGCAGTTACACTACGGCTGCGTCCGCTGCAATCGCTGCGCTTTGGAGAGTGTCTTATCGGCTCACTGGTCGCACGGACACCCCGCGTGTTCGGCTCTTTCGGTCATTACCATTGCGCCCTGAACCTCAATCCGGCTGCGAAAGTGCTTACGCCTGCGGCTATGGCCCGCCACTCACGGCGTTTGCAGGAGCGCATACGGCTTGCGCTGCGCTGCAGCCCAATGCTCAGTCAAGTCTGTCCTGCAACGCCTGTGGGGGCCTGGGCACACTCACCGCCGTCAATCGGCTGGTTCTCCATTCCCATTCCCTGCAAGCCCAACACTCTCACTGCGTTCGGGGGTGTCCGTGCTGTGATCTGATGACATACTCCTGCGCTGTCGCTCATTTGCTCCCTTGCCTACACTTCACCGCACATCGACATCGCCTAAACACGAAATTAAGGCGCAAACAAGTTGAGCCACATTTTCGTCAAACGTTTTTCGGCGAGCCAAAAATCTCAAAAAGCGGAATTGGCAAGCGTGAGCGAAACCAATACTGCGTGTTGGTTATCTCACGCACGCCAGCATCATCACCGCACAATGCTCTGCATATTCCGCTCGGCTAAAGGGTAAATTTCGGACACGTTCCGTAGGGCATCGGGGGCTCTCAAGAGATAAGTCTGGAAAGGAAATGTCCTTTTCAATCCTTAAAATGCTGATTTGCAATGGTCTAACTTTTTCAATCCTTTACAAATCGACCATTTAAGAGAAAATCAGCTACTAAAATCCCGAAAGAGTGCCGATGTACACTGGTTTTACGCCCACTCGGGAACGAGAGACGAAATGTTAAAATTTTTCGGCAATTCGGACAGTGGCGCACACGGCACATCATCGTATATCGGGCAAACCACTGTCGCCCGAAAGTGACAGCGGTTTGCAGAAAGGGGTGTAGTAACATCTATCAGTGATGTTATCTCAAAGCACACCAAAAAGCTTGCAATAATGGAAGAATGTGCCGATACCGATGCGGCCATTGCCTCGCAGGAAACCGTCAAACTTTCGGTCGGTTTCCCGCTCGTTGTATTTCCCGTTCTGACTGCTGACGATGTGGAAGTATTCGCGGCCCTCTTCACCCTGTGAAGCCAGCGAAAAGCCGATATTAATCCAATCATCATAATTCTCAGTCATGTCAATGTTACGACGCTTTATCTCCATGCAAGCCATATAGACGCGTTCGTCAGTGTCATCGAAGAAACCATCTCTGAACGAGCGAAATGGTCGGACAATGCGCTTGGGCTCTTCCTCTATACCTTTATATAATGAGGCATTCTCATTGATGAATGGTGCATCGTCATAACTGAGGCAACGCAGCCGACTCACATCGCTGCATGCACCATCAATGGTAATGCCGTACTTGGTAAAGTCTTTCTTCAACTCACGAAACTGAGCGGCATGTCTGCCGGGATATGCCAGCTTCAGGATGACGAAGTAACCTTTGCCTCCTACAGAGTGGGCCGCATAGGACACTTCGTCAATCTGGCTCAATATATTCTCCTTGAGATGTTCAAAGTCATTCACATCTGGATTGTCTTTCGCGTCAATGTCGACGCATATCAGTCCACTATGAGCCGTGAGATTGTCCGCTTTTCGTGACCCTTGAAAAACGCCGCTGATGGTGGCTTGAGGCAATTGGCCTTTGAGGAACCTTCGCTCGTCGGCATTCCGACACGCACGGAGCCGTTCAATATGTTCTCTGTATTCCCCACTTTTGGCAATGAACTCTCCGAGAGTGGTGTCCTTAGGTTCCACGTCAAGCATCGACGTGAACCAGCTGATTTTTCTGTCGAAAATCGAGTCTTCTTCATTTGTTTTCATTTTAGTCAGATGTTTAAAATCGAGGTCAATCATCAATGTTCGTGTATAACATATCTCATTAAAATACAGATGTTAATCCCAAATTTGGCGATTGACCAGGAAAAATGAAAGATTCCACTAAGGAGTCAATAGTCTTGACTTTCTGAAAAATTGTAACCACTTGAAATTCAATGGCTGTTTTTGGAGAAAGTCAATGCCGAAATGTGATGACAAGCGTTTATACAAGGACGTTTACGTCATGTTTCGGCATTGACATTGACCTCGATTCTCTTTCTAGCTTTTAAGAACCCGAGAGACATAGGCTGGATCTTTGCCGATGCCGAGAGAGAACGCGGCTTGATTTTGTATGCCGACTTTCTCACCGACCAGACGGATGATTTCAGCCTGTGTCATTGACTGAGGATTACCGCCCTGCACATTGCCACCAAGATGCTCATAGACTGCGATGGCTGACTTCTCAAAGTAGTCCATACAACGGATTGTGTACTCCATGTCTTCGGCTGACACCTGGCGATAGTTGTAGCTGTTAGGCGAGTTTATCAGCCCCATCAGATGGACTATGCCTGCCAAACGCTGAGCCTGGATTTGCAGCTTGCTGTATACCGAGAGGAGGTAACCGTCACCGGTGGTCTTACTAACCTCGTCTTTTTTTCGCTGCAACTGATTGAAGTACTCTGTGTATAGTGCATCGCTTTCTTGTGAAAGAGAGATTATCCCCCAGTCGGTCAAATCCATCTTATAGATTTGCTTGACGACATCACACCAGCATTCAACCAAGTCATGGTTCATTGACTCAATCTCACGGTCTGGAAACTCTACAATCTTAGGCATTGTGAACAAGAAACGTTGATTCAAGCCGTTCTCCATGAACTGAGGGCTGCCGAAAGTTGCACTCAGCAGACCCGGCTGGAGATCTCCGAGGATGTTCATGAACACATCACTGATGACGATTGGCTTATATTCGCCTTTGCGGTTGACAAAGACATCATCCCCATCGAACATGCGGAGCAGTTTGTCCACAAAGCCGCCTTTATTATAGCGTTCCATGTCGTCAAAGTATCCTTTGATTTCCGGATAGTGGCCAAGCACACCGTGTGAACAGTTTTGCAGGATTTTGATCCGTGCCTCTTCTGTGCAATCACCTATCAGGAGTTGATTGAATGTAGGAGGGTTGGCCTCGTCACGTTCTTTATCGACCCTCCATGCGGCATACTCAACCTCGTAGACCTGATAGTTCTCTCGGTTTATTTCGCGTAATGGCCGGAGGACTTCCTTGACAGGTTGTGTCTTGTTCGAACCGCTGATAGCGACATTGACGAACCAAAGCATGAGTGGATTGGTGTATTTGCGGTCAGTAAGTTTCACACGCTTGCCGATGGCAGTGGCAATAACACTGAACACGGCAACGGTGGGGAACTCAATGGGGCAATGGTACACACGCACGATTTCTTTGATATACTGCTGTACAAATTCGGGCATACCATCGATGGGCAGCTCGACGTTTTCATGAAGACTGAGTTTGCCAGACTTGGGTTGTAAAATCTTGTTCTCCATAGGGCAATCACATTTTACAACCGGCCAAACGTTCGATGTCACTCTTGCGGTAGCGGCGCTTGCCTCCGATCTCTATCTTCTTGAGGATGCCGTTCTGATCCCAACGGTAGAGCGTCATCTTTGACACCGACAGCAACTTTGCAGCCTCGTCGATGGTTAACAACTGGTCGCTGCTTGCGGCGGTTTCCGCCTGAATCATAGCGATAGTCTTTGCCTCGATTAAAATCTCCTGGGCAAATGCCTTCAAGTCCTCGAATGATACTTGGATGATGATGTTACTCTCTGAATTTAATATGTTTTGAATAGTTGACATTTGTTTGTGGCGCTCCACTCGGTATGCCAGTCTACTGCGAGCGCATGTTCACATCTGACTAGTCTTTGATAGGATGGCACCTTCGCCAACGTTATCAAATGTGACGTGGCAAAAGTAGATTCAATTAAGGATTTATTAAAAGACAAGATTTAGGATAGGTGGATAATGTTATAATCTACTGATATATAGTTGTTTCCATAAAAAACAATTTATAAATAAAATATACTTGTTTTTCAGATTAGCTATTACAATCTTCTAAATGACAATTATATGTAATATTATAGCAACTTGATTTCTAGCGAGATACAAATATATTGTGGAACTTTTTGGAATGTGTGGAATATTTTGGAAAGTGTGTGGCACTCGTTTTTTTTGAGGGGTCAATGTCGTTGAATATTTAACATTTGTTGTGATTTTAGCCGAGTACTGCAGACTGACAGCAGCATTATATGAAAAGCCGAGATGGTTATAGACTGTAGTGTTGAATGAAAAAAGAAAACAGAAACGATATTAACCAAAAGAGATTGAATTTTAACGGTGCAATTTCGGTGCAATTTGGAAAAATGACCCAGTTGAAAAGTATATGGTAATAGTATCGGTGCAAAATCGATGCAGAAATAGGGGTACAAAAAAAACAAGTCGCTGAATTTTAGCGACTTGCTTGAAAATTAAGTGTCCAAGATGAGACTCGAACTCACACGAACCAATGTTCACTACCCCCTCAAAGTAGCGCGTCTACCAATTCCGCCACCTGGACATGTTGAGCGAAAAACGGGACTCGGACCCGCGACCTCGACCTTGGCAAGGTCGCGCTCTACCAACTGAGCTATTTTCGCATTTTTGAACGGCTTCAACTTATTGTTGTGAAGCTATTTTAAAAGATCGCTTTGAGCGAAAAACGGGACTCGAACCCGCGACCTCGACCTTGGCAAGGTCGCGCTCTACCAACTGAGCTATTTTCGCATTTTCTGCACGGCTTCAACTTATTGTTGTGAAGCTATTTTAAGAGAACGCTTTGAGCGAAAAACGGGACTCGGACCCGCGACCTCGACCTTGGCAAGGTCGCGCTCTACCAACTGAGCTATTTTCGCGTTTTGCAATATCGGTTGTCTCTCAATTGCGGGTACAAAGATAATGGGTTTTATTGAAACTACCAAACTTTGGGGCCAAAAAAATCACATTATTTTTGCTGGTGCAAAAGCTCGAAGAACTCTTGACGCAGCCTAACGTCCTCGAAGGCACCCTTGTAGTGCATTGTGAAGGTGGTAGACTCCTGCTTCTCGACGCCGCGCATCTTCATGCACAGATGGGAAGCCTCGCAGGCCACGATGACGCCCTTGTTGGGCAGGGCATGGTCGACGGCGTCGCATATCTCGCCCGTGAGGCGCTCCTGCACCTGGAGGCGGCGGGCATAGGCGTCGACGGTGCGTGCGAGCTTGCTCAGGCCCACGATTTTGCCATCGGGGATATAGCCCACCGATACCTTGCCGAAGAAAGGCAGGATGTGGTGCTCGCACAAGGAGTAGAACTCGATGTCTTTGACGATGACCATGTGGGAGCCTGGGTGCTCAAACACGGCCGAGGCAATGATGGCCTCGGCGTCCTGGCGGTAGCCGCGTGTGTTCTCGAGCAGGGCTTTGGCAGCGCGCCGCGGGGTCTTGACGAGGCCCTCGCGCGAGGGGTCCTCGCCTATGAGTTGGAGTATGGCACGGTAGTGCTCGGCAATTGTATCGATGAGTTGCGTGTCGCAGTTGCAATGATTGGATGGAGTGTTGTTCATTTTCAACGATTAAAAAGATACGGGGGCGGCAGCGTCGCCCCACACATTGACGGTGTCGGTCACAATGATGGTCTCGGAGGCATACTTGCGGAAGGCCTTCTTGATGCGCCTGAGGGCCCTGCGGGCCGACTCGCGGCGTGTGAAGTCGCCCACACGCAGCCGCCACTGCGGAGCATTGTAGGACACGTAGTAGTGATATTGCGGGAAGGCCATGGCCAGCTCCTTAGCGCGGGCATAGGCCAGGTTGCGTGCACCGCGGCGGGAGCTGAAGAGCACCTGGATGCGGTAGCCCGTGACCTGCTTGGTTATGGCTTGGTCATAGTAGTGGAAGCTTTCCTTCATCGCGCCGGTGATTTTCACCTTGCCCCGGCCAGCAGGTTTGACAGCGTGCGTGTCGTGACGGGGCTCGGCGGGGCTCTGAGCCTGGCCGTCGCCCAGCTGGGTCTCGCCCTCGCCCGGCGCGACGATGCCTGGGTCGGAGTTTTTGTCTTTGCTCTGCTGCGACTTGTCTTTAGAGTCTTTGTCGGGTTTCGCCTTGGTTTCTTTCTTGTCCTTGCCGCCCAGCAAGCCCTGGGGAGCGTTGACGGTGACCTGTGCTGCAGCCTGGGGGCCCAGCGAGAGCCACAGGGCTGCGACAAGCGAGATGCCCAAGAGTCGGAAGAAGCGAGAATCTGTCATTGCGATATGCTTTATCTACTGCGTTTGTATTGCCCCGGCGGGACAGTGAAACTGCTAAAAACAAAATTGACTACAAAGGTAATAAAAAATTATCAATGTAGTCAATTTTATGTCTTAAACTTGCGCTTGCCTCGGCGCGGGCCGTCACGGCCGCTCACGACAAACGCCAAGCATTGATTGGCAATCAGAAAGCGGTGACGATGCCCATGAAGGAGTCGGCCTTGAGCGAGGCGCCGCCTATGAGGCCGCCATCGATATCGGGCTTGGAGAAGAGCTCAGGGGCATTGGCAGGCTTGCAGCTGCCGCCATAGAGGATGGTGGTGTCGTCGGCCACCTGCTTGCCATATTTGTCGGCCACGAGGCCACGTATCACGGCGTGCACTTCCTCGGCCTGGTCGCTGGTAGCAGTCTTGCCGGTGCCGATGGCCCAGATGGGCTCGTAGGCGATCACGATGTTGGCAAACTGGTCGGCGCTCAGGTGGAAGAGCGAGCCCTCGATTTCGCTCTTGATATATTCTTTGTAGGTGCCATTCTCACGCAGCTCAAGACTCTCGCCGCAGCAGAAGATGACTTTCAGGCCATTGGCAAGTGCCAGGTCAACTTTTTCTTTAAGCATCTCGGGAGTCTCGTTGAAGTACTCGCGGCGCTCGCTGTGACCCAGAATCACATAGTTGGCACCAGTCGAAGCCACCATGGCTGCCGACACCTCGCCCGTGTAGGCGCCCTTGTCCTTGGCAGCGCAGTTCTCGGCTGCCAGGCCCACCTTGTTGATGTCGATCACGGCCTTCACGGCAGTGAGGTGAGTGAAAGGCACGCCAATGACGACCTCGCACTTCAGGTCCTTGGCAGCTGCCACTGCGTCGTTAACTTCCTTGGCGAGCTTCACGCCCTCAGGCACTGTGGTGTTCATTTTCCAGTTGCCTGCTACAATATTCTTTCTCATTTCAGTTAAAAAATTTAATGTATATTATCGTTTCTCTTGTTTCCGAACTGCAAAGTTACAGCAGCACCAAGAAAATAGCAAATATTTATAATTCTTTATCACTTGCTTGCGCAGCGTCGGCCCGGGGGCTGCGTTGGGACCTGAAACGGCGGCACATGGCCAGCACCACGACATGGGTGCGGTTGATGAGCAGCAAGGCCAGCATGGCAATGACCAGGGCTCCAGTGAGCCCCTTGAGCTGGCCGCTGGCGTCGTAGTCGCTGTTGTAGCGGGCTATGGGAAATTGCCCGTTGCGCACATAGTCGGGGTTGAGCGACGTGAGCGTGCGCTTCCAGCGCACCGCGCCGTTTTCGACATAGACCAGCGCCGGATTGCCGCGGGCAATGGTCTTGAGCTGGCTCTCGTCGACGTTGTAGATGGGATAGCGGGCCATCGAGATGTCGTACCACTCGGCCACAGCAGCCGTGTCGGCCGCAGTGAGCCCCATCATGGCGACGCCTTGCTTCTTGGCATTCTCGCTTATCACGTTGATGTCGAAGGTATAGGCGATGTTCACATTCTTGAGATCGGGGAAGAGGATGAGCAACTGACGGCCAGTGTCGGGCAAGACAAGGTCGGTGACGTCGTTGCCGTTGTCGAGAATCTCGATTGAGGGGTGCGAGGCCTGCCCGCGTGGTTCACGGCCAGGCTTGAAGCGCCGCTGCACATATTGCCACCCGCTGTCGTCGTCGGGCAGGCTGTCGAGACCGAAAGCCTGCTGCTTGCCGTCTTTCTCATAGACGAACACATAGTCGTCGCCATCGGTGTCGGCTGTCGACGACACGCCCACCCTGGCACCCACCTTGTAGGGCCGAAAGTCGATGAGCGGCTGCACGTTGTAGCCGTCGTAGGCCACGACGGCGATATAGACGAGAGCAAAGAGTCCCACCGCCCAGTTGATAGCCGGCCCGTAGAGGCCGTGCACGCGGCGGTTGAAGCATTGCAGGTAGACGAGGGCGGGCAGCAAAATCAAATTTTTGACAAAAGTGTGCCAGTTGCTCAGCACCAACGCATCGCCAAAGCAGCCGCAATCGGGCACCTTGCCAGTGAGCGCAAGGTCGAGCGTGAGCGGTGTCATGACGCACATCATGAGCAACAGCAAGGCAACCGAGCCACGGCGAAAGGCACCCACGAGCACACACACGCCCAGTACAAACTCGAAACATGCCAGTGCGAGGGCACAAGGCAGGGCCACCTGTACCAGCTCGGGGAAACCGAAGGCATTGAAATAGTCGATGAGCTTGTAGTAGCCGCCCCAAGGGTCGATGCCCTTGACAAGGCCCGAGAAAATAAACACGCAGCCCACTGCTGCACGCAGCAACCACACAACCACGGTGTTCCACTTGCTTTGAGCTATGGGCAAGGCCCAGTTTGGGAGTTTGAAAATCGACACTGCTATCAAAAAAAATTTTAGTTGCTTATTTATTTTTTACCGGCGCATGAGCGGCAATTGCCGCCACATGCCAGTACTCGCGTCTCAATCGGTCCCCTCGTTGTGGCGTATCAAGGCAAAGACGGCATAGTTGACCATGTCCTGATAATTGGCAGCAATGCCCTCGCTCACCTTGGTGACACCGCCGTGGTCCTCGATCGACTTGGTGCGCTCCACCTTGGTGAGGATGAAATCGGCATAGCTGCTGGGGCGCATGTCGCGCCAGGCCTCGCCATAGTCGGTGTTCTTGTCGATCATGAGCTGCTTGGTGAGGGCTGCATACTTGTCGTAGAGCTCGACAGCCTCGTCGCGGGTCATGTCGACAGTGTCGCTGAAGCCCCGCTCGAGCTGGATAAGACCGATGATGCCATAGTTCACAATGCCGCGGTACTCACTGTAGATGTCTTCGTTGACCTTGCTGGAGCCGCCATTGAGCTGAATGGTGCGTATGCGCTTGGCGTTGATAAAAATCTGGTCGGTGATGGTCGACGGGCGCGAGATGCGCCACGAGGGTCCATAGTCGGCCATCTTGTCGACAAAGATCTGTCGGCAAGTCTTTATCACTTGCTCATATTCTTTAATCGTATCTGCTGGCATAATCACGTGATGTAATGTTGTGTGCACTTAAAAACGCACTTTTGTGCAAAGTTACAAAAGATTGCCGATATCGTGCCAGCCCCGTCGCTAAAATTTACCCCCGGGCAATGCACAATCGTAGCAAACGGATAAACACAAAAAAAAGGCAGGATACCTGCCCACAGCGCGTGTGAAGCTGGCATCCTGCTATAGAAAAGCCACATCAAAGGATGTGATGAAACTCCGGTCAAATACAAGGATTTGAGTGCGACTACACCTTTGTAATCCTCCGGCACCCGAAAGGGGGTGCACCTCACGGTCGAGGCCCGCCATTGGCATAGCCGTATACTCGGCATTTCATAAAAAATTGAAGAGTATCCCGATCCACTTTGATGCGGCAATGTTTCAATGATCTCACAACACAAAGGTACAATAATCGTGAGCAAAAAGCAAGCATTTTGGCAACTTTTTTTCATTGCAATTCTACCGCTATCGGCCAGAAATGCGTTCTGGCCAGGAGAGACGAGGCAGTGTCCTGCGTGTACAAGGCTCAATCGTTCATGCGCTTGAGCACGGTATAGCTGGGCAGGATGCCGAGCTCGCCAGCCTTGCTCAAGTCGTTGACACCGCTGGGGCGGTTGCCGAGCCGCATGTAGACGAGGCCGCGGTTGTAATAGGCCTCGCCAAAGTCGGGCTTGATGCCGATAGCCTGGGTGTAGCAGCTCACGGCCTCGGTGTACTTGCCTTGCAGCATGTAGGCATTGCCCTTGTTGTAGATGGCATACACGTTTTTGGGCGAGAGAGCGAGCACCTGGTTGAGATCGGCAATCAGGTCGTCGAGTCGGCTGCCGGCCTCGCGCCGGTGGAGCATGGCTGCGGCCTCATGCTCGGCCGCGCTGGCAGGCCGTGCGTCGGGGGCTCTGCCCTCGCCTTTCGACTCAAGCAGATATTGCAGGTAGTGGGCGTTGGCGCGCAGGAAATAGGCCAGCACAAACTTTGGGCTGCTCTTGATGGCGCGGTCCACATCGAGCAAGGCGGCTTCGGGATTTTTCACCATCATGTAGTCGAGGGCACGGGCCAAGTAGTCGATCGAGCGGGGCTTGGAAGTAGCCAGCAGGCCGTTGTAGTAGTCGATGCTGGCAAAACGCTTGGCCACCTCGCTGCTGTCGATTTTCACATTGTCGCAAGTGAGGGTGAGCAACATGGGCAGCAGGTGGGAGTCGTTGACCTCGGTCACCTCTTTCATATAGTTGGTTTTGCCATTGAGCTTGTTGACGTAGCTGTAGTAGGACAGTGCAAACATGGGCTCGGGGTCGATGTCGAAGTTGGCATTCTGGATGTGTCCGCGTGTGCGGTTGTCGTACTCGGGCTTAAACGAGTTGTCGCTTTTTACCGTCAAGATGTTGTTGAATTTCTTGATGATGTCGTCGCTGGTTTCGGGCTGGTCCATCTTGGCCTGGGCGGCCTTCTGCTCCTGTCGTATTTTCTTCTCGGCCATGCGCACCTCGGCCTTGACGGGGTCGTAGGTCGAAACCCTTATGCCCTTCTGCTTGAAGATGACGACGGCCGTCTCGTTGTCGCGCTCGCTGCCCTTGAGGTCGCCAGCCAGGCGCTTGGCCTCGGCACGGGCCATGTAGCCCGATTCAAAGCGTGGATACTTGTGCAAGATGCGGTCGTAGTCGGCCACGGCCTTGCGAAACTGGCGAGTGCGCATGTAGAGCTGAGCGCGGTTGTAGAGCGCGAGGAAGTTGGCAGGCTCCAGCTTGAGCACTTTGCTAAAGTCGGCAATGGCTTTCTGGTCCTCCCCCACCTCGGCGCTGAGCTGGGCACGGTCGTAGATAGCCGTCACGTTGTCGGGCTCCAGCCCTATGGCATAGTCGTAGTCGCTCATTGCACCAGTATAGTCATCGATTTCATACTTGAGATAGGCACGGTTGATGAAATTGCTGGCATTGCGCGGCTGGAACTTGATGAGTGAGTCGAGGTCGGCCACGGCATCGGGATAGGTGGCGCGGTGCTTGATGTGGATGTCGGCCCGCATGCCATAGGCCATCTCGCTGCTCTTGGAGATGACCAGGCTGCTGTCGATGTGGGCGAGAGCCAGGGCAGTGTCGCCTGCAGCGAGATCAATCTGTGCCTTGGCCAGCAACACACGGTCGTTTTTGGGATCAATGCGGCGTGCGATGTTGAGGGCCGAGTCGGCGGCATGATACTGCTTGAGCTCGAGCAGGCATATACCCTTGTTGAATACAAAAGACCTGTTGGCGGGATTGAGCTCAAGGCCCTTGTCGTAGTCGGCTATGGCCAGTTGGAATTTTTTCTGGTTCTGGCGGGCAATGGCTCGCACCTGATAGGCATCGATGATAAACGGGTTGCGCTCGATGCAAAACGTGGCATCTTGCTCGGCTCCCTGGAAATCCTCGAGATCGAGTTTGGCCACAGCGCGATAGAAATAGGGCTCGGCCAGGTAGGGCTTGGCCGCGACTACCTGATTGAAGTATTGTATCGAGAGCACATAATCTTCAAAGTAGAGCGCATTTTGCCCTATGCGCAGCACCTGCTCGGTGTTGATTTGCGCAATGGCAACCGACGATGCCCAAAACAGGAGAAAGACGAGTGTGTATCTAAAACTGTTCAAAATGTGCAATAAAAAAGTCTAAAACGTTTACAAAAATAACGCTTTAGACTTATGTAATTTTTGGGACTCACCCAGTTTAACGTAGTTTAACCCAACATTGAGGCCTGGCGAAGCGGCCTGCCAGGGCTATGAGCGATGCTGAGCGAGAAACTTCTCGACATCGAGAGCAGCGCAGGCACCAGTGCCTGCAGCCACCACAGCCTGTCGATAGCGGGGATCGGCGACATCGCCTGCGGCATAGACGCCCTCGACACTTGTGGCCTGGGTGTCGCCTTTGAGCTTAATGTAGCCCTGGTCGTCGAGCTCGAGCTGGCCAGCAAGAAATGCCGTGTTGGGGTCGTGGCCTATGGCCAGGAAGAAGCCGTCGATGTTGATGTCGTAGAGCTCCTCCTTGTCGGTGCCCTTGAAACGCACCAAGTGAGCTCCAGCCACGCCATTCTCGCCAAAGAGACCCACGGTGTTGGTGTTGTAGAGGATCTCGATATTGTCGATGGCCTTCACGCGCTCCTGCATGGCAGCCGAGGCACGCAAGTAGGGCTTGCGCACGATCATGTACACCTTCTTGGCCATGTGGCTCAAGTAGGAGGCCTCCTCGCAGGCAGTGTCGCCACCGCCCACCACGGCCACCACCTTCTTGCGGTAGAAGAAGCCGTCGCAAGTGGCACAAGCCGAGACGCCCATGCCTGCATATTTTTTTTCGTCGGGCAGCCCGAGATACCTTGCCGAGGCGCCGGTAGCCACAATCACGGTGTCGGCCTCAAGCTGGTCTTTACCGTCGACAGTTGCCACAAAGGGGCGCTTGCTCAAGTCGACGGCAGTGATGGCTCCCTGGCGCAATACCGCACCCACATTCTCGGCCTGCTTGCGCATGAGCTCCATGAGCTCGAAGCCGTCGACACCGTCGGGGAAGCCGGGATAATTCTCGATAGTCGTAGTCTGCGTGAGCTGTCCACCTTGCTGAAGTCCGGTGTAGAGCACTGCATTCACGCTGGCGCGGGCGCAATATATTGCTGCAGAGTAGCCTGCCGGGCCCGACCCTATAATTAGACACTGGATGTGTTCCATAATTGAAAAAGATAAAGATATTGAAATTTATAAATTAGTTCTGACCACAAAAGGTAGCATGCACGACGAGCCCCAGTCGTCAGCGCAAGTCGACCACTTGGGTGCCCGCCGGCACCTGGCTCTTGGAGAACCGGAAGGTGGATGCACTGGCCGCCACATGGGTGCGATAGTTGCTTATCGTGAGCGACTGGCTGCCCTTGCTGGTGGTGTAGACGGCCTTGGTCAAGACATAGGCCTTGCTGATATATAAAGTGATCGACTTCACATGTCCTTTCTTTTTGGGCGTGAGATACAAAGTGTAGCCGCCTGTATTTTTTTTGGCCTTCATTTTGTAGGCGTTGCGCACTTGACCGGCCACCGAGAGCGGGCTCACCATCACAAGGTCTCTGGCACTGGGTGTGGTGATGTTGACCTCGCCCGTAGCTTTGGAATAGGTGTACTCGGTCTTTCCGTCGTACCAGGCCTTGACGTTGTTGGCCAAGATGCGGAACTTGCTGCCCTGCATGACAATAGTGCCGTGCGAACCTCTCATCGAGTAGGAGGCACTCACCGTGCCGGCATTGCGAAAGGCCGAAACCGTTTTGTCAAAAATCTGGGTGGCCGTCTGTGCCTGGCAGGCCATGGCCACGAAGAGCAATAGCAAAGAAAATATTTTTTTACACATATTACATTTGAAAAAAAGAAATATTACACACTACCAGCAACAATCGTGCCATGTACCCGCCTGCCATGCTGCGCAAGGCGAGGCAGCATCAATGCAGCGAGTTGAAGAGCGTCTGGTCGACATCCATGGGCGTGAGCAGCACCTTGCGGGGCTTGCCTCCGGTAGCAGGTCCCACGATACCGGCAGCCTCGAGCTGGTCCATGATGCGGCCGGCACGATTGTAGCCTATCGAGTAGCGGCGTTGCACACTCGACGTGGATGCCGTGTCGCCTTGCACGACCCAACGTGCGATTTCTTCGAAGAGCGGATCGCGGTCGTTGAGACTGGCAGCCGAGCCACCTCCCTCGCCGCCATCGGCCTCAGAGGCAGGGGCCACATACTCGGGCAGAACGTAGGGCTCCTCGTGGTTTACATCGAGGTCGTTGTCCTCTTGTTCCTTGATGTACTCGCATATGTTGGTAATCTCGGGAGTGTCGATAAACGGGCATTGCAGGCGTGTAATCTCGCCATCGACCGAGAAGAGCATGTCGCCGCGGCCTATGAGGTGCTCGGCACCGCCACGGTCGAGAATGATGCGGCTGTCGATGTTTTGCGACACGGCAAAGGCCATGCGGCCGGGGAAGTTACCCTTGATCAAGCCAGTGATGACCTTGGCCGACGGGCGCTGGGTGGCAATGATCATGTGAATGCCCACTGCACGAGCCTTCTGGGCAATGCGCACGATGGGAGTTTCCACCTCCTTGCCGGCAGTCATAATCATGTCGCTGAACTCGTCGATGATGCACACGATGTAGGGCATGAACCGGTAGCGGTGGTTGCCATCGGCGTCAACCTCGTTGCGCAAGCCGTTGCGCCAGCGCTTGTTGTAGTCCTCGACCTTGCGCTCCCCCACCTCTTCGAGCACCATGTAGCGGTTTTCCATCTCCTGCACGAGGCAGTTGAGGGTTTTCACCACCTTGCTCGTGTCGGTGACGATGCAGCGGTCCTCGCCGGGAACTCGTGCAAAATAGTATTTTTCCAGGTCGGCATAGATGCTGAACTCGACACGCTTGGGATCGATGAGAATGAGCTTGAGCTCAGACGGGCCCTTCTTGTAAAGCAACGAGGCAATGATGGTGTTCAAGCCCACCGACTTGCCTTTGCCCGTAGCGCCAGCCACGAGCAAGTGGGGCATCTTGGCCAAGTCGGCCACAAAGACCTCATTGGACACTGTGCAGCCCAGCGCCATGGGCAGCTTGGCACGAGTCTCCTTGAACTTTTTCGAGCCCAGCACTTCGCGTATGGGCACAATTTGCGGGTCGCGGTTGGGCACCTCGATGCCTATGGTGCCGCGGCCTGGCATGGGGGCAATGATGCGAATGCCCAAGGCGGCAAGCGACATGGCGATGTCGTCTTCAAGGCCGCGTATTTTGGAGATGCGCACACCATCCTCGGGGACGATTTCAAAGAGTGTGACTGTGGGACCCACGTGCACATCGATGTGCTTGATTTGGATGCCATAGTTGCCCAAAGTCTCGGTGATGCGTCGCTTGTTGTCTTCCTGCTCCTCCACGTCGACACTGTCGGTCTTCATCTTGATATCGGCCAGCAGGTCGAGCGGCGGGAAAAAGTAGTGGCGGTACTCGCCAGTGGGGTCGTTCAGGTTCTCCTCACCGCGCGACTTGCCATTGTCGGCCATGGGTATATTGGCCATCTTCACCCCCCGGCCCGAAGCACTGCCGCTGTCGTGGGCAACAGCAGGCACCCCGCGGCTCTTCTTGGGCTTAGGCTTCTTGTCGTTGAGCGTCACAAAGGGGCCGCTGGCAGGGGCCGCCGGCGTGAACGGAGCTGTATTGACAGGAGGAGCCGGGGGTGTAGCAGGGCTGGCAGGCGAATCGGGAGTCTTGACCACGTCGCCAGGAAAATTGGAAGTGACAACGGGCTTCTCGTGGCCATCGTCGACCTCGTCGCCATTGAAATGGCGGCGGTGCGGGATGCGACGCTTCACGCTGTTGTAGATGGCACGCAGGGTCTCGTAGCACAGCAGCACCCAAATGAGGCCAAGCACAAAGTTGACCCCTATCAAGCCAGGATAGCCCATGAGCCCCACAATAAATACATTGGCATACTTGCCAAACTCGCCGCCTATGGGGAAAGAGAACGGGCTATAGTAGTAAAAGCATGCACCCAAAATGAGCGACATCGTGAACAGGCTGAAAATCGTTATGAGCGTGAAGCTGAAGAAGAAAATCTTGCGACCTGGCTTGAAAAACCTCACGGCCAGGGTCACACACCATATCACAATGATGAAAGCGGCCAGGCCGAAACCTTGACGCACAAGCGTCTCAGAAAGGGTGGCGCCCATAGCACCCACCACGTTGTGAATCGAGCCCAACTGCCGAGCATTCTGCACGGTGCTGTAATACATTTCTTGATTTTGGTCGGCATCGCCTGCCCCGAGCACAAACGACAGGAAGGCGATGAGCAGATAGACCCCGGCCAGGAGCAGAATCGTGCCTATGGCAAAACGAGTGCGCCCGTTGGCAAAGAAACGCCCCACACGCTGCCAGCGGGTGAGCTTCTCCTCTTGGGCTCTTTTCTTGGCTTCTTCCTCTTTCTTGTAGGCCACACTCTCCTTCACACTGGAGATGTCGGGGTTGAAATATGTAGATGATGTGTCTTTTGCCACTTGAAATTTCCTTTTAAAATTATCAGCCTATAAAATTACAATTTTTTACGCCTATCAGCAATAGCATTTAGCATTTGTTTTCAATCCTTAACCCAGAAATCGCGGGTCAGGATCACCAGCACGGTAAACAACTCGAGTCGGCCCACCATCATTTCCAAGCTCAAGAGCCACTTGCCAAAGTCGGGCAAGAGGGCAAACGAGCCCGTGTCGCCCGTGAGCCCGTAGCCAAAGCCCACATTGCTCAAGGCCGACATCGAGGAGAACAGAGCATCGAAAATGGGCAATCCCATCATCGATAGCACAAGCGCCACAGCCACCAGAATGAGCACATAGATGCACAAGAAGGCGATGACCTTGGCCACAATGTCGTGAGGCACAGCACGGCCGTCGACGCGCACCGAGGTGACTGCATTGGGATGCAAGGCGCGGTAGAACTCGTTGCGTGTGTTCTTGAGCATGACCACCATGCGGTCGATTTTGGCACCACCGGCAGTAGAACCTGTCATGCCGCCAAAGAACATAGCTATCATGAGCACAAACGAAATGAACTCGCCCGACTTCTCATAGCTGTAGGTAGAGAATCCCGTGGAGGTAATGCCCGAAATGGTGTCGAAAAACGAGAACAAGATGCGGTCGGGCCAGTTGTCGAGAAAGCCCTCGGTCCACATGCGCAAGATGATGATGACCGAGACCAGAACTGTCTCGCCCAGATACCACTTGAAAGTGTTGCTCTTCCAGAACACGCCCAGTTTACCGCCGCTGGCCTGAAAAAGCAGAGTGAAATTGGTGCCGCACAAAAACATGAAAATCATGATCATGACGTCGCTGTAGTAGTTGTGCCAGTAGCCAAGGCCTATGGTCTTGGTCGAGAAGCCGCCAGTCGACACCGTCGACATCGTCTGGCACACCGAGTCAAACCAGTCCATAGGGCCAAACATGAGCAGCACGGCAAGGATAGCCGTGAGAATGATGTACATGCCCCAAAGCGACTTGGCCGACTGACTCACGCGCGGACGCAAGCGCTCGTGGGTGATGCCTGGCACCTCGGCATTGAAAAGAGCGATGCCCCCCTTGTAGTTGAGCATGGGAAGCACAGCAAGCGTGAACACGATAATGCCCATGCCGCCTATCCACTGGGTGAGCGCGCGCCAAAAGAGGATGCCCTTGGCCGTGTGGTCGACATCGCGTATCACGGTAGCGCCGGTAGTCGTGAAGCCCGACATGGTCTCGAAGAAAGCATCGGCCACATTGTCGATACTGCCCGAAAACAAGAAGGGCAACATGCCGAAAGCCGAGAAAAACACCCACGTCACAGCAGTGAGCAAGAAGCCCTCGCGGCGCTGCATGGAGAGTGTAGACGGGTGAATGAGCGTTGTCATCAAGAAGCCTGTGGCCAGGGTGATGCCCACCGAGTAGCCAAAGGCCCACGCCACATGAAGCTCACTGGCAACGCCCTCGAAGAAATAATAGTAGAGCGACACACACAAGGGTATCGACATGAAGCCAGCCTCGATCATGAGCAGCCACCCTATCATGCGCAGAATGATGGGGAAATTGATATTTTGCGTGTAAAATCTTTTCATTGCTACTTGCTGAAGTATTTTTCCACCGTGTGGAACACACCGCTCAGGCAGAACACACACACGTGGTCGCCAGGTTGCAGACGGGTGTCGCCCTTGACCAGCATGCCCTCGCCGTCGCGCACGACACCGGCAATGGTCATGCCGTCGGGCAGACTGAGCTCCCGCACATCCTTCTTGCACACCTTGCTGTCGGGCTTGAGAATGAGCTCGGCCACCTCGGCATCGGCCAGCGCCAGGCAGCGTGCGTTGTTGACATCGCTGTCGAGCAGGATTTGGAAAATGCGGCTCGAGGCCAGCAGTTTCTTGTTGATGATGGTGCCTATGTTGAGGCTTTCGGCCTCGGCGATGAACTGCATGCTCTCGACCTCGGCAATGGTCTTGCGCACGCCGTGCTCCTTGGCCATCATGCAGCTCAGGATGTTGGTCTCGCTGCGGTCGCTCAAAGCTGCAAACACATCGGTGTCGCTCACGCCCTCTTCCTCAAGAATGTCGGCATCGGTGGCATCGCCGTGCACGATGCTACAGTTGGGCAATATGTCGGACAGATACTGGCAACGCTGCTCGTCGGGCTCGATGATTTTGATTTTCACCTGGTCTTGCAGGGTCTTGGCTATTTGCACAGCGATGGGACTGCCGCCCATCATCATGAGCTTCTTCACATCGATTTGCGACTTGCCACACACGTCGATCACCTTGTCGAGATGGTCGTGAGTTGTGGCGATGTATACAATATCGTTGGCGCGAATCACGTCGTCGCCTCGGGGAATGATGGTCTCGCGATTGCGCTTGATGGCGCTCACGTGCATGAAGTCGGCAATATTGCCCATGTCGCGCAATGGCTTGTTTCGCAGTTTGGAATTGGAGCGCAGTTTCACGGCCGCTACAATGAGCTCACCGTCGAAGAGCTCAAACCAGTTGCGCACCCAGGTATGTTTCAAGGCGGTGCGTATTTCCTTGGCAGCCAAGTACTCGGGATAGATCAAGTCGTCGACACCCAGCTGCTTGAAATAGTTGCTGTGAGCCTTGAGCAGGAACTCGTAGTTGTCGATACGGCCCACCGTTTTCTTGGCTCCCATGTGCTTGGCCATGGAGCAGGCCAGCATGTTGCGCGTCTCATAGGGCGTGACAGCAATAAACAAGTCGCACTTGTCTACACTCACGTTCTTGAGATCTTCAAACGAGATAGCACTGCCCACACAGGTCATCAAGTTGTAGTTCTCGAGACTGGTCAAGCGGCGCTCGTCGGTGTCGAGGATGATAATGTCCTGATCCTCGTTGCTTAGCATCTTGGCCAGGTGTGTGCCCACCTCTCCGGCACCCGCAATGATAATCTTCATTTAGACTCTCCTTTCACTAAATTTTCAACACGGTTGACAATTGACTCGACATCGATACCACACAGGTGCTGGAGCTGTGCCACAGTGCCTTGATTGACAAAGTGGTCGTCGATACCCATGCGCAGCAATTTGACAGCAGCGCCGTTGCAAGCCATGTACTCGGCCACAGCACTGCCCAAGCCGCCCACGACAGTGCCGTCTTCGACAGTGACCACACACTTGAACTTGCTGGCCACCTCGGCAAGTATCGCCTGGTCGATGGGCTTGAGAAATATCATGTCGTAGTGGGCGGCCGCGATACCCTCTTGCCTGAGCAGCTCGACGGCCCGGGCCACATTGTTGCCGATGTGGCCAATGCTCAAGATGGCGACATCGGTACCTTGGGTCAGCTTGCGTCCCTTGCCCACAGGCAGCTGCTGCATGTCGCACTGCCATTGCACAAGAGCACCCTTGCCACGGGGATAGCGTATAGCAAAGGGCCCCATGCCAGGGAGCTGCGAGGTGTACATGAGATGACGCAGGTAGTGCTCGTTCATGGGGGCGCTCACAATCATGTTGGGGATGCAACGCAGATAGGCCAGGTCGAAGTTGCCGTGATGAGTGACACCGTCCTCGCCCACCAAGCCTGCGCGGTCGATGCAGAAAGTGACGGGCAGCCTCTGAATGGCCACGTCGTGGATGATCTCGTCGTAGCCACGCTGCAAGAAACTGCTGTAGATGGCACAGAAGGGATGCATGCCTTCCTTGGCAAGACCGCCCGAGAAGGTGACGGCATGCCCCTCGCTGATGCCTACGTCGAACGTGCGCTCGGGGAAAGCCTCTTGCAGCATCGACATCGATGTGCCCGTGGGCATAGCTGCTGTGATGCCCACTATCTTTGGGTTCTGCTTGGCCAGCTCCACGAGCGTGTGGCCAAACACATACTGATACTTGGTGGGCTGGCCAGTCGTGTCGGCCTTGACCCGTTCGCCAGTGGCCTCATTGAACTTGCCGGGCGAGTGCCACGTGGTGGGGTCTTTCTCGGCAGGGCCATAGCCCTTGCCCTTGATGGTGCGCAGGTGCACAATCTTGGGGCCCGTCATGTCTTTGAGGTCGTTGAAAATCTTCACGAGCTTCACGACATCGTGGCCGTCGAACGGGCCGAAGTAGCGTATGTTGAGGCCCTCAAAGATGTTTTGCTGGCCCGTGAGCAGCGACTTGATGGCGTTGTTGAAGCGCAGAGCCAGGCCGCGGCCGTGCTCGGTGACGATGTGGTGGCGGCGGCAGAATTGGTAGGCCTTGTAGCGCATCGTGTTGTAGCGCTTAGACGTGGTGATGTCGGTCATGTACTCGCCCAGCGAGCCCACAGGCGTGTCGATCGACATGTCGTTGTCGTTGAGCACGATGAGCAAGTTGTTGTTGTGCATAGCAGCATTGTTGAGGCCCTCAAAGGCCAAACCGCCGCTTATCGATGCGTCGCCAATGATAGCGACGACCTTGCGATCGTGCTCGTGGGCCAGCTCAGAGGCCATCGACATGCCCAAAGCCGCCGATATCGAGTTGCTGGCATGGCCGGCTATGAAAGTATCATATTCGCTCTCGCTGGGATTGGGGAAACCGCTGAGGCCACCCATCTTGCGATTGGTGTCGAACCTGTCGCGCCGGCCCGTGAGTATCTTGTGCACATAGGCCTGATGGCCCACATCCCACACCAGGCGGTCGTAGGGCGTGTTAAACACATAGTGCAGGGCCACATTGATTTCGACAGCTCCCATGCTCGAGGCAAAATGGCCAGGATTGGTCGACAGCTCGTGAATCAAGAATCCGCGCAGCTCCTTGCACAACGTGGGCAACGAGTCGACGGGCAGACGCTTGAGGTCGGCCGGGCTGTCGATTGAGGCAAGCATGGGAAACGTGTTGTTGATATATTCGTTGTTAGACATAAGTGGACTGTCAATCTTGTTTTTTCTTAATATATTTCTTGTACATGGGCACAAAGACGATGATGCCCGAGGCTATGATTGAGAAATAGGTAGTAAATGTGGCCTTGGCAGTCATGAGGATGTAATAGACCAACCCAAGCCACAACAGACCAATGAAGCCAAATCGGAATATATTTTTTGTACTCATGATTCTAAAGCACCACGTCACACTTGATTTTGAATTGCAAATTTAGTAAAAACATTCCATACGCCGACCCTATTTGGCATCAATTTTAGCAAATGCCTGTCGGTGAAACTGCCACCTCACATTCCAAGTGTCAACGAGGGGCAACTTAAGAAAAAAAAGGTTGCACTATCGAGCACAACCCTACTGTATTGTAAACAAAAGAGAAATCGCAACTGGCGGTCATCAATAGCTGTTCTCGCCCGCGCCGTAGTGAATCGACGGCACATTGTCGCCGCCCGACGACCACGGCGATGCGGGGCCATCGGCAGTAGCACTGTGATGAGTCACCACAATCTCGACACGACGATTGCGTGCGCGACCTTCACGCGAGGCATTGTCGGCCACGGGATAACGGTCGGCACAACCCTGGCAGTAGATTTGCGACAAGGGCACGCCGTGGCTGCGCAGGTAGTTGCCCACCTGTGTGGCCCGCTCGGTCGATACCCGCAAGCGGTCGTTGTAGCTGCCCGAGTTGTCGGCATGGCCATATATCTCGACACTGGCCGATGGGTCGTTGCGCAACTGGGCGGCAACCTGGTCGAGGCGATGCTTGGCATCGCGGCTCAGCCCCGTCTTCTTGGCGCCGAAATACACCGCCTGGCCAGCCGGGGTGTAGACCCGCGTCACCACCGACCCTGAATTGCTGTTGTCGTTGTAGTAGCTGTAATCTTGGCATTCAGGGCTGGTCGACACAACGCCGCCCTTGTTGGCTTTGTCCATGCTCGAGCCCACAGCAGCACCAATAGCGGCACCCGCTGCCGTGCCGATGACTGCACCCAGCAGCGTGTTCTGGCCATGATTGTGCCAGTTGCTGGTGACACTGCCTATGAAGGCACCCGTCTGGGCGCCGGCCGATGCACCCACCACAGCACCCTTCTCAGTATTGGAGGAATTGGGCGAGGAGAACACTGCCCACTGAGCAAGCTCGCAGCTGCTTGTGGAGAGCATCAAGCCCACACATAATATAGGAATGACAATCTTTTTCATAATTCCTGTCGATTATAATCTTTTATCTTATTGACAGACTGCAAAAATTGTGCAAAGTTTACTCGACGCAGCCAGCCGAAGGGCAATAATCTACATAATGACCAAAACTTGCTACAAAAGGGCCAATTTTATGGATTTCATTAGAGCACACGGCCTGCAGTGATGGCGGCGGTGTAGTCGCGCCACCGCTGAATGAGGGCCTGCATGTCGGGCGGGATCTCGCTGTCGAATTGCATGAGCTGGTGGGTGACAGGGTGCACAAAGCCCAGCGTCTTGGCATGAAGGGCCTGGCGGGGGCAGGTGGCAAAGCAATTCATCACAAACTGGTGATAGCTGCCCGATGTGTTGCCGCGCAGTATCTTGTCGCCGCCATAGCGAGCATCGTTGAAGAGCGGATGGCCTATGTATTTCATGTGCACACGTATCTGATGGGTGCGGCCCGTCTCGAGCTGGCAACGCACCACTGCCACGTGGGCCAGGTTCTCGAGCACATGATAGTGGGTGACGGCATGCTTGCCATAGTCGCCATCGGGGAACACGGCCATCTGCAGGCGGTCGCGCAGGCTGCGGCCAATGTTGCCCTCGATTGTGCCATCGAGCTGCTTCATCTGGCCCCACACCACGGCAACATACTGGCGCTGGGTGGTCTTGTTGAAGAATTGAAGGCCCAGCGAGGTCTTGGCACGAGGGGTCTTGGCTATGACCAGCAAGCCCGACGTGTCCTTGTCGATGCGGTGCACGAGCCCCATGCGGGGGTCGGTGACGTCGTAGTCGGGGTCGTCCTTGAAATGCCAAGCCAGGGCATTGACGAGGGTGCCGTCGTAGTTGCCGTGCCCCGGGTGCACGACCATGCCGGCCGGCTTGTTGACGACAAGCAGTTCACGGTCTTCATAGACAATGTTGATGGGAATGTTCTGGGCTATAATCTCGTTCTCGTAGCGAGGACGGTCCATGACCACCTTGATTTTGTCGCCCGAGTGCACACGGTAGTTACTCTTGACGGGGCGACCGTTGACACGTATGCAGTCGGCCTCGGCAGCGTGCTGCACGCGGGTGCGCGAGGTGCCCTTGATGCGCACGGCGAGATACTTGTCGATGCGCAACAGGTCCTGCCCCGGCTCAACCTCAAAGTTGTAGTGCTCCCACAGTTCGCGCCCGTTTTCTACAAAATCGGGTATAGAGAAATCGCGCCTGATCTCGAGATCAGGCACGGGAGCATCGGAGCTGGAGGGCGTGTAAATGTTGGAATCCTCAATCATCGTGCTAATAAACTATGTGCGGACTTATCTGGTCGGAATCCTGCTCGAGCTGGATTGTGCCCTTCCTGATCTGCTGGCGGATGAGTGAATCGCGCAAAACAGGGCCCAGGGGGTCATACTCGGGGACGTCCATGTTGCCGGCACCCACCGAAAGCGTGACGCGGGCATTGACGGCAGCTTTGGTGCCCACGGCCACCTTGTGGCCGTTGACCGAAATTTGGAGTATGAGGTCGGCCTTGTCTGACGGGATGGTGTCGACGGTGATGTTTCTGAAGCCCAGCGACTGTAGCAGCGTCACGCCATCGGCTCCAGGCAGCTCGGTGAGCTCCCGGGGCAACTCCACCATGGGAGGACAAGTCATGTTGACAGTGAGGTAGACGGTGCGCGTGCTCTTGACCATCGACTCGGCAGTGGGCGTCTGGTCGATGACGATGCCCGGCTTGAAATCCTCGTTGTAAATGGAGTCGATCTCATAGGACAGGCCTGCCTGGTCGAGCATCTCGGTGGCCTGAGCAAGGGGGCGGAAGCGCACATCGGGCACTTTCACTTCCTGCCCGTGCACTGTGAAAACATCAAGCAAAAGCAAGCTTGCGTAGCAACCTGCCAAAAAGACTATAATGGCCAAAATGAAATTGCTGAGCACCGGGTGCTTTGCCATGAATGTATCGAGTGGATTGTACTTCACGTTTTGTGCTGTTTAATTGTGCAAAGTTAGTGAATAGTCGTATCTCGACAAAATAATGAGGCCAAAAACTGAGCAATCCAGCAAAATGCAGCATAGCCCTACTTTCAACTGGCAAGTGCAAAATTAGCGATTTGCCGAAAGGAAAACATTCTTTGGGCAGTCGAAATTCATTGTTGATTGACTGCACCCCACTATCGAGGCGATAACTTTTCTCGGAGTCCTTCTCTGCAGTAAGGCGAAAATTTGCGACCTTTGCTGCGAGGTTAATTGATAATACATATCGCAATACAAAGTTAGTTAATCTCGGGGAGACTTCGGTCTCCCTTTTTTTGTATTGCTGGTTGAAAGTTACATTTTGCACGACTTAATGGCGGATTGGGAAGGGGCTGGGGGCATGTGAAGCTCCATCCCCAATCCGCCATTAAGTCTCGAACGACAAAAATGTGTGTAGGGCCATTCAGAACGAAATTTTGCACTTCGTTATTGAATATGGTGAAAAAATAAATCTGCCCGAGGTTATCACGATGGCTCGCTGGTGGGGCCATTTTCTTCGATGGTGGCTTGGTAGTCGTGATGGAGTTTTTCCTCTATATGTTTAGGGATGGGTAACCACTTAAAAACCTCGCGATGTGGAGGTGAATCGCTAGTTTGAATATGGATATTAAAGATCTTCAAAATGCAGTTGTGCATTTTTCCTTTACCAGTAAGGATGGTGGTGAGTATGCTTATCTCTACATGATTGTCAATCACAAATTCTACTGGATTGATGAGAATTATAACGTAGCAGAACCGCTATCACAAGATACTATTGATTCATTCATCCAAAGTATTGAAAATGGTGAATATGACGAACAATATGACCTTGACTCCTATGACTCTATCGATGATTTCTTGGAAGAATTTGGCAATGAGAAGAAAGAATTAGTGAAAGAAGAGGCTTTCGAATGCCCCGAGTATCCGTCAGAAAATGGTAAATATGTAATTACCGTTTTTGTAGGTGAAGATAAGGTTTGCGAAAAGGTTATCTAACAGCATGTCTCTTGCATCGATATTTCTAAAGTTCCCGCCGCATAGTGCCATCGATGCACCGAGCGGCGGGATTCTTGTTAAATGCCAGAGAGCAGGAATTGGAAGAGTCCCATGAAACGGATGCCCTTATTGTCGGTATATGCGGCAATATCGCTGCCTGTGATGACAATCTTCTGGAAACTGTCGTCGACTTTGAGGAGCGACCTTAGTTCTTGCTGCCGCTTCTCTTCGCTGTCTAAAGAGAATGCCGACTGAATGTAGTATTTGTCTCTCCCATTGCTGGCAATGAAATCTATCTCATACTGGATATACTCAGACTTGCCATTTCGCATCTCGCGAGCCTCCACCACACCGACATCCACAGCAAAACCTCGCATCCGGAGCTCGTTGTAGATGACGTTCTCCATGATGTGAGTGATCTCCTGTTGCCGGAAATTAAGTTTGGCATTGCGCAATCCCACATCCACTGAATAGTATTTCTTGATGCTCTCGAAATACTTGTTGCCTTTTATGTTGTAGCGCTTGGCGCCTTCAAATAGGAAAGCTTCTTCCAAATAGCCTATGTAATTGGAGACAGTCTCAGAATCAATCTTGGTGTTTTGCACACTTCTCATCACATTGCTGATGCGGTTGGGATTGGTCAGCGAACCTACAGATGAGCATAGCGCGTCGGCAAGAGCAGAAAGAGCCTCGCGATTCTTTACCTTGTGACGTTCTACCACGTCATCGAGGTAGGTTTTGTTCCACAACCGTTGCAGATAGGCCACCTTCTGTTCTGACGTGCGTTGGCGAAGCAGTCCTGGCATGCCACCGTAAGTGTAATACTCCTTCCACAATTCACTGACGGGCTCAGTCCTGTCGGTGCAGAACTCACGGAAGGAGAAAGGCCATACCTTCACCTCATCGCCCCGTCCGCGAAAAATGGTCTTGATGTCGGAAGAAAGAAAATGAGAGTTACTGCCGGTAATGTAAACGTCCACATTGTCTCTGGCGTTCAGGCCATTGACTAACTTCTCGAACCCCTCCACTTCCTGCACCTCGTCGAGAATAATGTAATAAGGTGTCGTGTCGTCAGTGATGCGGCTATATAGATAGGACTTCAGTGCCTGACGGTCAGTCAGGTCGCCGGTCTCCTCATCGTCGTCCATGTCGAAGGAGACAATAATAATATTGTCTTCTGCTACACCCTGTTCGAGCAAATAATCCTTGAATATTCTGTTGAGCAACCATGACTTGCCCGAACGTCTGGGACCAGTGATGATTTTCACCTCGCCGTTTCCCATCCTGTCCATCAGTTGACGGAGATAAGTCTCTCTTTGAATGTAACGCCCCATGCTTATTCGGATTTTACTGCAAAATTACAATAAATTCCGAATAGGACCAAGCTATTAGCCGGATTTTTCTGCAATATTACAGTAAAATCCGATATCCTACGGTTTAGTAAAGCTACAATTTATATCGTTTAACAATATTTAAGGGGGGGGCACTTGTTTGTAATTAAACCGCTAATTTTGCAGAAAACTAATTCCGTAATCATTAAAGGGCGTTCTATAAATTGCTTGAGTCAGATTTGGATTTATTGCTGAGTAGATTTGGACTCAGATGTGAAGACATAGTAGCGGGCTACAGGTTAAACAGATGAGGGCAAAGATGCCAGCAAGAAACCAAAGATGACCAAAACAAAAAAAAGAACATATTTGGAATTTATAGAACACCCCTACTCTCAAGTGGCAAGTGCAAAATTAGCGATTTGCCGGAAGGAAACATTCTTTGGGCAGTCGAAATTCAGTGTTGATTGACTGCACCCCACTATCGAAACGATAACTTTTCTCGGAGTCCTTCTTTGCAGTAAGGCGAAAATTTGCGACCCTTGCTGCGAGGTTAATTGATAATACATATCGTAATACAAAGTCGGTTAATCTCGGGGAGACTTCGGTCTCCTTTTTTTTGTATTGCTAGTTGAAAGTTACATTTTGCGCGACTTAATGGCGGATTGGGGAGGGGCTGGGGGCATGTGAAGCCCCATCCCCAATCCGCCATTAAGTCTCGAACGACAAAAATGTGTGCAGGGCCATTCAGAACGAAATTTTGCACTTCGTTATTGAATATGGTCTGAACTTGTCGATGACTTCTGCCGCTACTACGCGGAGCATCGGTGCAAGACGGTGGTCTTTTACTACGATGCCACCGCACTCGGCTCAAACTATGCCGTCAATGAGCAGGACTTCCGATGGGTCGTAGTCCACGAGTTCGAACGTCACGGCTGGACAGTGGAGGCGGTGTATATCGGTAATCCGATGCGCCACGACGAAAAGTACCTACTCATCAACCAAGGTTTTGCCGGCAAACAACGCCTCATGCCATTCTTCAACCGCCAGAACAACGACGACCTCATCCTCGCCTCCAGTCAGCCGGCGTAAGCCGCGGCCGCAACGGCTTCCGCAAAGACAAAGCCGGCGAAAAACTCGCCGAAAGCGAAGAAGACCTCCTCGAACACCGCACCGACGGCACCGACGCTTTCGACACACTCTACATCGGAGCAGAGAAATTTCCGTATAGGGAAAGTTTCGCATTCCCGACAACGGGAATTTTGTAGCGAGGTTGTGAATATTTAAGACACACATGTGTGGATTCACAGTACTTATGAACAAGACTTGTTCTATTTTTTGCACATATCTCTTCCGAACAAGTGGCATTATCAGCAATGTGGCACAAACGATCAAAATCTTTATTTCACTGATTTTATTGTGTCTAATAGCCTTTTACCAAACATAAGCCCAACCTTTTTGGCATATTCATTAGAAGATTGAAGTACACGACTAAACAAATCTTGAAACATTTCAATACTTAGGCTAAAGGTATAATAGTCGTTGTCGATGTATATTTTTACAGCTATTGAGGCTATATACAGAATTTTACAGCATAGCCATACTTCCGCATTTTCACTCAGTGTGTGGTTGCGCAAATAGTCATACAAATCGTTGGCGACTGCCAAGTGGTTGTCTGCTCGAAATATGGTCGAAACATTTGTGCCTGTTATAGAATCCGAATTTTTGCAATACACATAATGAAGGTCATCTGTCACCAGCACATTATGGGCTTCACACATGGCTATGCTTGTCCACAAGTCATCTTCCGACATTCTATGCTGAAATCTTAACTTTACTCTATCAAGAAACGACTTCTTGAACATATAGCAAAACACCAATGGTGTGAATGTGTTTGTGTGCATAAGATTTGCGAAACATTCATCTCCTTTCCATAACCTTCCAACCATTTCACTGTATGCCATCCTTACTTCTATATGTTGGTCGGCACATTTTATTTTCACTCCACCCATCGCCATTTCCGCTTTGGACAAGGTGAAGTTATTATACATAGATTGAAAGCCTTCGCCAATAATAAAGTCATCACTATCAACAAATACAACCACATCACCGCTGCATCTGTCCAGGCCAAGATTTCGAGCCTCTGAAACGCCTTTGTTTTCTTGATGAAAAAGCTTGATTTCTCCATTTGAAGCGAATTTTCTCGCTATGTCATACGAACCATCAGAAGACCCATCATCTACCACAATAACTTCTTTCAGGATTTTCAGTTCTCGCAATGATTCGATGCACCGTACAATGTATCTCTCGGAGCTGTACATCGGGATAATAATTGAAAGCAACGGATTCATTCTCTTAACTCTCTAATTCAAGTTGGTTTTTAATCAATTCGTAATACTTCCCTTTGCGGTCGACCAATTGCTGATGGGTGCCTTGCTCAGCAATCATACCATTTTCCAGGAAAACAATGTTGTCGGCATTAACCACCGTGCTAAGCCTGTGAGCCACAACTATCACTGTTCTATTCTTAAAAAAATCTTCGAGGTTGTCCATAATGCGACGCTCGTTGACAGTATCGAGAGAGGATGTAGCCTCGTCAAAAATCAAAAGCTTAGGATCTTTATATACAGCACGAGCTATCAATATCCTTTGTTTTTGACCTTGGCTCAACTCTATACCAGAAGGTCCTATCTTCATATCATACTGCCCAGGTTGTTTTTCAATAAAATCATTAATACATGATAATTTGGCAGAACTCTTAACTTTGTCCATATTAATACATGAGTCCCCTAACGCAATATTTTCAGCCACAGTTCCACTGAATATTCTTCCATCTTGCAACACAACACCACATACACTTCTCCAAATATCTATATTAAGCGTATTTAGAGGCGCTCCATTAACAAGAATTTCTCCCTTTTGTGGCTCATAAAAACCTAATATCAATTTTATCAAAGTGCTTTTCCCACTCCCGCTATTTCCAACTATTGCTGTCACCTTATTCTCGGGTAATGAAATAGACAAATTGTTAAAGACATAAGGACAAAAACTTCCTTCGTATTTAAAAGTAATAGAATCAATTATTATGTTGTAACGTAATTGATTGTTTACAAGTTCTCCATCGCTATTTTCTTCTTTTTTCCTTTGTACTTCCGACAACCTATTTACAGAAATTTTTACTTGCTGAATACTATTTGCCAAAGATTGAAATTGACTTACGGGAGTAACCAATTGTCCCAAGATATAACTCACACTCATCATTACGCCCAACGTAAGTTCACCCCGAATTGTTAAAATACCACAAAGGCAAAGAATCGCAATGTCTCTCAACTTGTTAATCAATTGAACTCCACCGCTCTGCTTAAAATTCAGACCCAATTGGCGAATCATCAAGCTGTTAATTAATTGTTGATTATTCTTCCATACTTCTGTCTGCTTATATTGGGCATTGTTTACCTTTATGTCAGGCATACCATTAAGAATTTCATACAGTAAATTCCTATTTCTCGCTTGTTCCACAAATAACGAGTAGTCAATGAATTTTCTTTCATGAAGAAAATAAACATTCCATATAATACCAATGATGGAAACTATCAGAAATGTGACTGTTGCAACCAAGCTATAGTAAGCAAGAAATGTCAAATATACCAATGCATTGATCAGTGAAAATCCCAAGTTTATAAGGTTGTCGGTAAAAAAAGACCTTACACTGTTAAAATCATCAAGCCGCTGCATAAACTCAGTGTTCAATTTTGTATCAAAGTATTTCATAGGCAAATGCATTAACTTTCTTAGCAAGCTCTCAATGTATGTAATGCCCACTAAAAAATTCACCTTGCTCATTACCAATGAGCTCAATGTATTAGAGAACACATAACCGACAAAAAAAGACAGCTGCACCATAAACAGTTGCCATGTGACATCTATATTTCTTCCAATTACGCCTTTGTCTATTACAAGTTGGTATATGTACGGAATCATCCAGCCAGAAAACATCGACAAAATCAATAGCGATAGAGCCAATATGACTTTCAACTTTTGGGAGACATACTGTTTAAGTATTGTTTTGGCAATTGACCAGTCGGTCTTTTCCTCCTCTATCTTTGTGGTAAAGAAGCGCTCTGAGGGCTTTAATAAAATCGCGAACCCTTCACTTTCGCCATTCTGCCAGCTTTGAATAAATTCTTTTTCCTGAAATTTAATCTTGCCTATCGATGGATCAGCTATCATGAACTCAGCCTGCTTGTTTTTTTTTAGCCTCACACAATACAAAACCACAAAATGATTTCCCCTCCAATGCAATATCACTGGGAATGGAATTTTTTGTAATTGATCTGCTGTCGCTTTCACCACTGCGGTATTAAAGCCTAGCTCTTCAGATCGACGCTTAATGTCTCCTAAAGTGACACCTATTCGAGAAATGCTTATCCCCTGCTTGATGCATTGCTGTGAGTATGTCCTCCCCCAATAATTGCAAATCATTTGAAGGCAAGCGGGGCCACAATCTGTACTTTCCACTTGCCAGAAGACTTTAAAATGCCTTGTACTTTTTCTGTCTCTCAACTTCATCTGTTTTAATATGCATTATTTACGCCTCTGTCAATCTTTTCTCCCGACAAAGAGCGGCTTGAGCTTCCATACCGCTTGCCAAAATCAATATTGTATTGAAATGTCAATTCAACCATATTCGAGAAATCTTTGATATAGTATTCCTGTGTCATTGGTCTAACAGAAGAAATATAGGTGGTTTTCACCCGGTTGGCTTTGCTCGTAAATAAGTTTCCTGCCATAATACCGACAGCGATGTTTTTATACCTCCAGTTAAACCCCATATAAAAATTACCCGAATTGCTGGAAACAGAAAGGCCACTTACGCTGTATCGAGGAAGGATATCATATTTTGAGATTATACTCACGTTCTTGACTACAGCGTTAACCCCTACTGCCGCGTAAAACTTGCTGAGCTTATAATTGTATTCTCCCCAGCCTGAAATTTTATGCCTGTTCCAGCCAAACTGTCCATATACAGCCAAGCAGTTGAGAAATCTCTGTGTGGCAATATCCAGTTGAAAGTTCACACAATCTTGATATTTCCCATTTGCCGTCCTGCTTATAAACTTGTCGTAGTACTTGCTCTCGGGATCAGAATCGTATTCCCACACATTGACCAATGGCTTTGTGGTTCTTGAATACTCTGCCGACAGGTTGGCACTCAGCTTCCATATCATAGTTCTAAATGCAAGCTTTGTACTATGAGATTCTGTTGGCTTTATGTTCAGGCTGCCCGTTTGCAGAGATATGTCGTCGATAGTCCGCATCACTTCGGAGAAGTTGAACAACGAAGGCAACGAGGGCATATAAGTGTAGCTCAAGCTCAAATTGCCTCTTTTCAAAACTGGGTAACTGATCGAGGCAGAAAGATTGGGTCGCATGCTGTGCTCGAATATGTCACCATTCGACACGGCCTCGTATCTTCCGCCGACTCCGATTGCATAATTTATTTTTCTTAGTCTTCCACCTATGTTTCCGTAAAGATATAGTTTATGCTTTGCCAGGGTGTTGTTGATTACCTTCTCGCTTTCGGAATAACCATTGGTCACGTAATTGTAGGAATAATTCAAACCAAATTTTGTGGTGAAGTTTTTAAAAGCATACGTATAGAGCGCTTCAGAACTCGCCAAGTAGCTTTTGTTGTCGGTTTTGTTGTTTTGAATGTATTGCTCAGCCGGGCTATATATGTAATTCATTCCCCTGGAATAATCGCCCGACGAAAATGCGCCTGTCAAGTCAAATTCCACAGTATGTTTTCCAAAGTTCTTGTTGAAATACAAATTCAATGTAGGGTCTATGGTTTCAGAGTTGCGAGCGTTTATTTTTGTGTAGTCGGCGGTCTGCCCTCCCTTGATCTGTCGCATCAAATATTCATCGCTTGCGTCCACTTTGTGATAACGCAAGCCTAAATCAGTGGCGAATGTCGTGTTTTGGCTATGCTTGTAAGTGTAGCCCAAAGACAGGTTGTTGTCAAAGTCCTTAAATGAGGATGGAAGACCTATTTGCTGGCGCTCGATTTCATAGCTTTTCCCCTTGTATGTCTCGTAATTGTCGGTGTATTGCTTGGTACTTTTTCTCCAAACATTGTCACAGTTCAACGACCATTCCGAGCGTTTGTTGTTGTAGGTGAAGCCAACTTCTCCGTTTGTTCTGGGCGTGGTCACCGTAACACCTGCACGAGTGTGCAGGCTACCACCATCAAAGTCTTCTTTTAAAATGAAATTTATCACACCGCCATTTATACCATCGTTTGAAAACCTTATGTCTGCTTGGTTTTTGTACTCAACACGCAATACCCTGTTTTTGTTGATCATTCTAATCTTTGACAAAGATTCCACCTTGCCATTAATTTGATAAACAGGTTCTTTACCATAAATGCTAATAGTGCGCGCCATTTCGTTCACGTCAATTCCCGGCAATTTCATTTTCATATTGCTAAGCAAGCCTATTACGTCTGATGAGTTCTTGCGTTCCTCTGCAGTCGCGAAGACTAAAATCCTGTCGTATTTCTCGATCGTTTCTCTAGCGGTCACCACCACCTCGTCGAGACTGTTGGCTTTCCCGGTCAACAGAATATCGCCCAAATCTATTGACTTGCTATTGTCCTTCAATTTTATAGTAATGGGATTGTAGCTCAAGCATGACAGTGTGACACTGACATTGCCTTTGTGGTGAATGTCCTTTATTACAAATTTCCCTTCATGATTTGTGACTGTGTAATTGATTAATGAATTAGACGATTCTACAAACACCCGCACAGTCGTACCAGGGAGAGGCTCTTTGTCCTTATCGTCAAGCACTCTACCGACAAGATTATATGCAAAGGCATGAATGCTAACAAGCACAAGCGAAAACAGTATAATAGCTCGTTTCATTTTATAATAACTTAGTGTAACATGATCCACTCATAGATAAATTATAACTAATGCGATCTCTAATAGCTCTCTGCATGGCTAGCGAATCATCATTATAAACACAGGCGTTCCTGTTTTTCAGTCTAAAACTCGAACAACCTCCATGGCACAATGGCAATATTGAACAATCTCGGCATTTCACATTATTAAATTTTGATTCCATTCGCTTTTCCAGACTATCATTTTCCCACACAATTGCCCCCTCGTCGTTTAAGAAGCCATCACGCTCTGTGTTCTCAAAATCTATTGCGGTACATTTGTAGATATCACCATTATAATGCACAACACACTGATTGCGCCTATCGGCATAACAAAATTCTCTGAACGTCATTTTAGCTGCTTTAAGCCGATTCTCCTTAAATACACTTATCACACCTGGTATTTTTTTTTCTAATATATGCTTGTACCTTTCCTGCCATACAATGTGTATGTCAATATGTATGTTCTTCAAAGTATCAACATCCAAATCTGAAAAATCCGACGTTATGTATTCTAATGAATTAATATTCTCATTTGTACTGTTAATTCTTAATCTTACAGGCACTCCATGTCGTGCTAACTGTTTAATATTCTCTACGATTTTATCATAACTACCCTCACCACTTTTTAAGAATCGGATTTTATTATGTTCTTCACGATTACCATCTAAAGTTATTTGTGCACCATTGAAGTTATAGCGTTTCATTTCTTTTATCATTTTTTCATTAAAAAGAAAGCCATTCGTTGTCAGATTTACAGAGAATGCCTTATTCATAACTTGAGCATAATTCTTTGTATGCTCCAAAATAGGCAACATCACACTTTTATAGTATAATAATGGTTCTCCTCCAAAAAAAGATATTTGAATATTATCATGCTTACAATACAGATGTTCCACTAGTTTGTCAATTTTAACCACAGTAGATTGCTCCATCTTCGAAAAAACGTGTTTCTCGTAGCAATACCAGCAATTAAAATTACAATTAATAGTAGGGTTAATAATTAAGTGGAATGGATCTTTCGAATATTCAACATTCCTCGCATATTCAAGAAATTGTTCAGTTTCATCCAGATCAGACTGTACAATAAATCCATGCTTTGCCATTTTCTGCCTCAAGTCATCAGATGGCATCTCCAAGTCCGATTTTTGCAAAAATATTGTCTTGTCAGTCAATGCATTGTATAAGGCAACAGTTGTCTGAGTCACCTCTATTATATTGTTAAATTTACTAAAAACCATATTCAGTGATTTTAAAAAAATCCATTCCACAGCCTAAAATTTCACTGTGGAATGGATCAAAAATTAACACCTGCAGTTATCAGTACTGAACAAACCACATTTGCAGTTGTTACTACCATGACATTCACAATTGTCTGAGCTGAACAAACCACATTTGCAATTGTTTGTACCTCTTCCGCTCGTGCCCACCATACCATCCAAAAGAACAGCATCTTCTTCTCTCAAGACGGTTAATTCAAGGCCTTCAATAAATTCTCTAAGATCATCTTTCTGTTCGGTCATAATAAAATTAGTTAAAAGTTAATAATTAATTTTGTATAGACTGCTATTTAAAGCTTTCTATTTCGATAAGAGGATTTTTTTGTATTGAAGTTCCTCTATTTTATCTTGACTATGAGTACAGACCACTCCTCTGGCACTGATATACCCTTTTAAAACTTCTAATTCCACAGGATTTAATTTTCTCTCAATAAACCGTGTAAACCTGTTTAGGAGCCAACATTTTCCGTTCCCTTGAACAATGGTATAGTCGGTGTTAAATCTAAACTCGCCAGCATCTGCCATGAGGTGGCCACGTGATATTATGAAGTTAACCTGTTTAATAAGCCCAATCTTTATTCCGAATAAATATCCCGATAGCGAACTCGTAAAATCTATCATTTCCATGTTATTTTGAATATTGATAATATCCTCATAAACGAGTTTTTCAGGCAAAGCCCCGTCAAACCGTCCACCTATTGTGCCTTGGAAAAAATCATGATAGAACTGCACAATATTGTTAGAAGTAGGTATACCCCCATAGCCACGTTCCCCGACAACGATAAACGGCTTATGGTGCTTTATGGCGAAAAGCACTGCATAGCCAGAACCTATCACCATTTGGGCTCGCCTAACATGGTTTTCAATGTCGCTGGAACTGTCGGATAAGTGGATATTGGCGTTGGCAAGATGCTTGATGCTTTCGTTTTTGCTGCACACATCAATTCTCAAATGAGTGAGCCTATTCAATGTGCGTAAAATCTTAAAAAGTGCACTGTCGGCATACAAAAATTCACCAGTGTTCACATAGATGTCAAACTCTGGAGTCGAATCACACTTGCGGTCATTGGTCAAAGAAAAGTCGAATGGAACGGCTATTTTTTCTGACGTTTGTTGATACGGACAAAGGATGTTAATATCCAAATCACAGACCCAAAATGTGTAGTCGACCTGCGTGACATCGGTGTAAAAGTACTGGGATATATCTGACCTAAAAAGAAATCTGACAACCGCCTTTTTATACTTTTGTTTACATTCAACAATCTCATTTGTAATGTCGCCAACGCTCACAATGCAATCGGCGTCATTGCACACATCGATTATTTCAAAAGCATTCTCTTTTGAGAAGATTTGATACACGCTTGTATAAAGCATACTATACTTTGCTTGAACACTAGTTGTCGTTAAATATATTTTCATAATGACCTGGATATTAATTTTTGCGACAGCAGGTGCAATTTTTGCATAGTTATTTCACCCACATTTTTTAACGAGGGGTGTGCATTTTCGCCGAAATGCTCATAACTGCCTTGGCAGCCTTCTGTGTCTTCTGCCATATAGAACTCATATTTAGCCTTTCTATCTTCAGCCAACAACAGCCCATAGTGCAAAATCAACAAACGTTCGGCTATAGCTGATTTAGCCATCGTGGGAGCTTGATGGAAATGAAGCTTGCCTCTATTGGAGAATATTTGTGCATGACCGATGTTTCGCATCATCTTATACCGTAAACATATGCCATCAATTGAGCTGGGGTATTGCCCATTGAAAGTGTCCGGGGAATCCCAAAGATGAATATATGGAACCATATAAGCGTCTGCAACATCTCTACGCACATACTGATGAACATCGCTGAACCGTTCATCGAGCATTTCATCCACATCAAGGAAAAAAGCGATTTCATGATTCACGAACGATGCCAAGTCGAGCAGCATGTTTCTGTTCTGCAAGTCATTGAATTCTGTGCGGCGTTTCTTGCACTTGAAAAGCAACTTGTCGCTCCGCGCAAGCTCATAAGTACCATCGTTGCTGCCATCGTCAAGCAATATGATTCCATCAAACAAGGACGAAACATTCTCAAGAAACGAGATGATTCTGCCACTCTCATTATAGCTCTGGACCAGCAGAAGCACTGGGTATGACTTGCCTCCAAAATGGGTGGCTATACTATGCTCTGTGAAGTTTTTACAGCAAAAGTTCTCCAATTGCCCCTCTGATGACGATGGTTTATTTCGCCAATCATACACCAGTTTGTCAAAGTCCCTACCCCAATTATCATAGTTGGCCACGGCCATCTCGGGAAAAAAGAAATGACGCAACACATCATTTGGCGTTTTTTCAAAAGGCTTTCCCCTTCTCACCTTGCCCTCCTGATTATCAATATCGCGATGAGCCATCATCGCCTCATTAAAATAAAGTTCCTTTACGCCAATCATGTCAAGGCGAGAACGAAAATTATTGTCATCGCCTCCCCACTTTGAGAGGGTCTCGTCATACCCATGAATTTGCTCGGCATGACGCTTTTCCAGCATAATGCTACCAAAAGGAATAAACTGATATTGATTGAAATTGGCTTCAGTCACTTCTTCCTCGTCGGCGAAACACACCCTGCCTATAGCATAATGTGGACAATCGGAGTAGTCGTCAAACGACTTACGCAAAATAGCTATTACATCGGTTACCATTTCCGACTCGGGGGAACACACCATTACATAACGTTTCGTTGCAAACCTTATGCCCACATTCAGCGGTTTGGCAGGATTGCGCCACTCGTGGGGCTTGTCATTCATCACGATGCGCCAGTTAACGAACGGGTATTGCAATATGAAGTCAAGTAATTCAATAGATTCTTCGGGAGAGTCGAGAACAAGCACTACCTCTATGCCGTTGCGCTCGAAGTATTTTCGATTTTTGGGGAACACACGCCTAAACTCCCTCATCTTTTTGTAGAAAGGGATTACCACGCTTAAGTCAAAATTGTGGTAGAATGGCTCTGTGGTCTTAAATGAGGTATGCAAAGAAGATTAGTATTAAGTGTTCAGTTTTGCAAATTTACAAAATATTTTTAATCTGCAAAAAAAATGCAAACAATTTTGCATGTTGTAGAGTCAAGTGGCAAGTGCAAAAGTAGCTAATCTTTGCGAAGAACTCAATTTTGGGAGTTGAAAAGCCTAATTTCTTTCTTGGTCTTTCGTTGGTTTGATATTGTGCTCTATTGAGTTGTGCTTGAGTGACAGGTCTGAAGTCAGTGCCTTTAGGGAAGTATTCTCTGAGAATCTTGTTTGCGTTTTCAATCGCGCCCTTTTGTCCTGAGCAGTAAGGATCCGCGAAATAGACAGTGCATTCCAGGGCCTTGCAAATGTTTTTGTGATTCATGAATTCACTTCCATTATCTGTGGTTATTGTGTGGACATCTTAGCCATGACCGCCTTCTGAAATCATAAAAACGGAGCTGCCTTACGACATCCCCGTCTGTTTCCACGATTTCAGCATGGCGGTTGAATCCATTGCTTGGTCGAGTTGCTCCTCAGCAGAGCTCGCCTCCTCTTCGATTCACGGGGCAAAGTCAACGCTTTCCCTTGAATCTACACCAATGTAGCCTCCTCAATGTTGCACTTCGTTTTGGAATCTACACAAAAACTGAGCAATCCAGCAAAATGCAGCATAGCGGGCAGAGAAGATGCCTCTGCACGACACAAGCTGTAGCAATCAATCGCCGGCAGGAGGCGAAATGCGCAAATCACGTGCCATGCGCCTGCCCAGCGCTGCCCAGTGCGGTATCTTCTTCATGGTGCTACGCAAGGGCTGCACGTCGTAGAGCAACACGAGCAGCAAGAAGAGACAACCCAGCAGGCACGTCACGCCATAGAGCTGCTTGATGCTCACCAGCACCGACTGCAGGGGGGCACTGGACGCCGTGCGGGCTATGTTGTCGGCCACCTTGTAGCGCAAAAAGAAAGCTGACGTGAAACTTTAAAGAAAAGGGGCCGCAACCACGATGTGTCACGGCCTCTTCGTTGTTGTAAAGAGCTATAGTATCGTTTTTTCGGCCCTATTTGGCGGCATGCAGCTTGTCGTAGACGTTGGCATCGATCACGGCCATTGCCGTGAGATTGACGATGTCGCGCACGGGGGCATCGATGCTGGTGAAGTGGATGGGACGGTTCAAGCCAATCTGGATGGGGCCGATGGCCTCGGCGGCGCCAGCCTTGGCCAGCATTTGATAGACGGTATTGGCCGCACTCAAGTTGGGGAAGATGAGCGTGTTCACGTCCTTGCCCTTGAGTGTGTTGAAGGGGAATGAACGGTCGCGCAACTCACGATCGAGCGCATACTGCACCTGCATTTCGCCGTCGACAGTGATCTCGGGATAGTCGCGGTGCAGGATGTCGATGGCACGATGCAGCTCGATGGGGCCGTGCTCGGGGTTGGAGCCAAAGTTGCTATAGGATATCATCGCCATCACAGGGTAGTGAGCATAGTTTTTCACTGCCTGGTGAGTGAGGCGAGTGATGTCGACAAGCGTCGGGGTGTCGTTCTCGTGATTGATCGAGGTGTCGGCGATAAAGAGAGCACCATGCCGAGTGTTGAGGATGTGCATGGTTGCAAAGTGGGAATAGCCGGGCATGATGCCCACCACTTCCTTGGCAATCTTCACGGTGTTGCCACCGCCGGCATACATGCCTGTGATAAAGGCGTCGGCCTCGTTGTTCTCGACCATCATCATGCCGAAGTAGTTGCGATCGAGCATTTTCTCCTCGGCCTCGGCCAGGTTGATGCCATTGCGCTGGTTTTTCTCCATGTGCTTGGTGGCATAGAGGTGGCGGCGATCGGCTTGGTTGTCGTGACGGGGATTCACAATCTCGATACCGTCGATGCTGATGTTGAGCCGCTTGGCGCGCTTGGTGATCATCTCCTTGTTGCCCAGCAGGATAGGAATGCATATACCGTTTTCCTTGGCCTGCACGGCAGCTTGGAGCATATTGTCGGTGTTGGCTTGGGCAAACACCACCCGCTTGGGAGAGCGCTGAGCCTCCTCGATGAAGCGGCGCATGAGCTTGTTGTCGTATCCCATGAGTTGCCGCAGCTCCTTCTTGTAGGCATCATAGTCGTCGATGGGCCGTTTGGCCACGCCCGACTCGGCAGCAGCCTTGGCCACAGCGATCGACACCTCGGTAATCAAGCGCGGGTCCATGGCCTTGGGCAGAATATACTTGGGGCCGTACTTGATTTTGTTCATGTGATAGGCGGCATTGACGATGGGAGGCACATTTTTGCGTGCGAGCTCGGCAATGGCATGCACGGCAGCAAGCTCCATGGAAACATTGATCTCGGTGGCCGAGCAGTCGATAGCGCCACGGAAGATGTAGGGGAAGCCGAGCACGTTGTTGATTTGGTTGGGATAGTCGCTGCGGCCTGTGGCATAGATGAGGTCTTTGCGCGACTTCATAGCCTTGTCGTAGGAAATTTCGGGATTAGGATTGGCCAGGGCAAAGACGATGGGCTTGTCGGCCATCGACTGCACCATCTCGGGAGTGACCACATCGGCAACCGAGAGGCCCAGGAAGACGTCGGCCCCCTTCATGGCCTCGGCCAGGGTTGTGATATCGCGTGTGGTGGCAAACTCCTGCTTCTGCGGGTTGAGGTTGGAGCGACGTGTTGTGATGACGCCCTTGCTGTCGCACATCACGATGTTTTCCTTCTTCACGCCCAGTTGCATGTAGAGACGGGTGCAGCATATTGCTGCGGCGCCAGCACCGTTTACCACGAGCTTGATGTCGCTTGCTTTCTTGCCTTGTATATCGAGAGCGTTGATGAGGCCTGCACCTGAGATGATGGCAGTGCCGTGCTGGTCGTCGTGCATGACGGGGATGTCGCACTCGGCCTTGAGGCGGCGCTCGATCTCGAAGCACTCGGGAGCCTTGATATCCTCAAGATTGATGCCGCCGAAGGTGGGAGAAATGGCCTTGACGGCAGCGATGAATTTCTCGGGGTCTTTCTCATCGACCTCGATATCAAAGCTGTCGAGACCTGCAAATATCTTGAACAGCAACGCTTTGCCCTCCATCACTGGCTTGCCGGCCATGGCGCCGATATTGCCCAAGCCAAGCACTGCTGTGCCGTTGCTCACGACCCCCACAAGGTTGCCCTTGTTGGTATACTTGAACACATCTTCGGGATGGGCCTGGATCTCGAGGCAGGGATAAGCCACGCCTGGGGAATAAGCCAGCGAGAGATCCTCGGAGGTCTGATAGGGCTTGGTAGGCGTTACACTGATTTTGCCCGGCTTGTCATCGAGATGATGATAGTCGAGAGCCATCTTTTTGGTTACTTTAGTCGTCATTGTTGATATAGAATTGTTACACGTAGTATATACTATTAAACTGCCTCACAAAGTTACTAATTCTTTTCCCAAAGCGGTGTAGCAGGTTGCACATTAACGCAAATTAACGTCACGCAACGTCATCTGCTCTCCCCCACTGCGCGGCAGGTGAAACCACTCGACAAGAGCCGATTCAAGAGAAACAAAAAAAGCGCTGATTGCAGGATTGCGCAATCAACGCTTTGTGGTGTTGTAAAAAGGTAGAGAACTTTAAGCCTCGGCAGGAGCGTCCTCGGCAGCAGGAGCCTGCTCGTCTTGCTTAGCAGCCTCGGCAGCTTCTTGGGCAGCCTTGGCAGCCTCGGCCTCGGCAGCTGCCTTGGCGGCTGCAATCTCGGCTTTCTTCTTAGCCACGGCCTCGGCCTTGGCCTCGTTCTTCTTGGATTCCTCGTCAAGACGTTTCTTGTTGTCGGCCTTCTTGGCCTCAATAGCTTGGTTCTTCACTGCCGAAATTTTGGCATCTTTTTGAGCTTTCCAAGCCTCGAAACGCTTTTGAGCCTCTGCCTCGTCGAAGGCGCCTTTCTTCACGCCGCCCTGGAGATGCTTCATGAGCATGACACCCTCGCGCGAGAGGATGTTGCGCACAGTGTCGGTGGGGATTGCGCCGCAGTTGACCCAGTAGAGAGCTCTCTCGAAATTTAAACTTATTGTAGCAGGATTAGTGTTAGGGTTATAAGAACCAATCCTCTCAATAAATCTACCATCTCGTGGTGCCCTGCTATCGGCTACGACAATTGGATAGAACGCATAGTCCTTGTGGCCATGACGTTGTAATCTGATTTTAGTTGCCATTGTAAAAAATAAAATTAAGTTTAAATTGTTGTTTTAAAATAAAAAGTGACCACACGCGTTGTAGCCACTTTCATGTTGTTGTCCTGGAAGGATTCGAACCCTCGCAAGCGGAACCAGAATCCGATGTGCTACCATTACACCACAGGACAATTCCCAAATGCGTTGCAAAGGTAACGCTTTTTTTGATACCTGCAAAAATTATGGCTCATTTTTTTCAGATTTATTTTTGACAGATGCTATGACAACGAGCAGAACATCATGCACAACGAGCAGCAAGGCGGCAGTCATTTTGCAGGTTTGCAACACGTTGCAAGCTTGGGTGCAATGTCGGCAGTGAGCGAGGGCAGGACTTCTTCCTTGATGAGTTTCTCCTCCAGTTTGCTGGTTTGCATCAACAAGTCGTTGTCAATCTCAAGGCCTAAATCCCTCATGTTTTGAAGGGTCTGGTATAGCATTTCAAGTTTTGACATAATCTCTTTCTATGTGTTTTGGCGCAATTAAAGAATTTCACTGCATCGACTTGGGGAGGTCGGCGTGGATGATGTCATAGCACTTCTGGGCAAGGGCCTTGGCGTCGAGCTGGCTGCTACCCGGCGCTATGGGCTCGTGCATGGTGAGCACGATGGTACCGGGTGTGACGTTGAAGGTAGAACGCGGCATCACCTGGTAGCTCCCGTCGATGGTGATGGGCACTACGGGCAGGTTGAACTCGGCCGCGAGCTTGAAGGCGCCACTCTTGAAGTGCCCCATTTTGCCGGTGTCGGTGCGCCGGCCCTCGGGAAAGACCACGAGCGAGAAGCCGTCGGCCAGTCGCTTCTCGGCATCGGTCATTGTCTTTTTAAGGGCGGTGTTGTTGTGGTGGTCGACCATGATGTGGCCGGCAGCCTCGCACGCCCACCCCACAAGTGGAATGTTGGTGAGGCCCTTGCGCATCATCCACCTGAAGTTGTGCCCCAGGAATCCATAGATAGAGAAGATGTCGTAGGCTCCCTGATGGTTGGCCACAAAGATGTAGCTGGTGTTGCGGTCGATTTTCTCGCGTCCGCGCACCTCGACCTTGACAAAAAGCAGCCAGCACCACAGCCGCGCCCACCACTTGGGGACGTAGTAGCCAAAATAGGTCTTGTCGAAAGGTGCCAGGATGAGCGTGCCTATGGCCGTGAGCAACGTGGCAACAATGATAATGGGGCAAGCTATGCACCACTGATAGATACCAAAGAGGATTTTCATTTTTCTTAGTTGAATGTAATAATTGGCATTAAGAAATGATCCTATTTTTCTTGCAATAGTACAAAGGTAAAAAAAAATCGTGACAACCCAACATGTTGCCACGATTAAAAAACATGTGACGTCCGCGCTGTCGCACGCAAAATACGGGACCAAATGACTTTTTACTGAGCCTCGGCCTCGGGTGCGATGAGCTTGTAGCCCTTGCCGTGGATGTTGATGATCTCGATGCTGGGATCGGCCTTGAGGTGCTTGCGCAGCTTGGTGATGTAGACGTCCATCGAACGGGCGTTGAAATAGTTGTCGTCGATCCAGATGGTCTTGAGGGCAAAGTTGCGCTCGAGAATCTCGTTGACGTGGGCGCACAGCAGGCTCAGCAGCTCGCTCTCCTTGGTGGTGAGCTTAGTGGGCTTGTCGTCGGCAATGAGCACCTGCTTCTGGGTGTCGAAGGTGAACTTGCCAATCTTGTACATGGTGATTTCCTTGCCCTTCTTGCCCTTGACACGACGCAGGATGGCCTCGATGCGCATCACGAGCTCCTCCATGCTGAAGGGCTTGGTGATGTAGTCGTCGGCGCCAATCTTGAAGCCCTCGAGGATGTCCTCCTTGAGCGACTTGGCAGTCAAGAAGATGATGGGCACCTCGCTGTTGACAGTGCGTATTTCCTGAGCCAGCTGGAAGCCGTCTTTCTTGGGCATCATGATGTCGAGCACACATATGTCGTACTTGCCTTTCAGGAAGGCCTTGTAGCCACTCTCACCATCGGCAAACAAGTCGGCGTTGTAGCCCTTTGCCTGCAGATATTCCCGCAGAAGCATGCCGAGGTTCTCGTCATCTTCGCACAGCAGAATTCTTAATTTCTCTTCCATAATTTTATTATTTTAATAGTGGTAATGTTATTACAAATGTTGACCCCTTGTTGACCTCGCTCTCAACCTTGATCGAGCCCTTGAAGAGGGATATCATCTTGCTCACATAGGCGAGTCCCAGCCCGAAGCCCTTCACGTCGTGCCGGTTGCCGGTCGAAACACGGTAGAATTTCTCAAAGATGCGTTTCAAGTCCTCCTTGCGTATGCCGATGCCGTTGTCGGCTATCTTTATTTCCAGCGTGTCGTCGCCTATATTGCGCGTCGACACGCTCAACTCGGGCTCCACGTCCTCACGCCGGTACTTGATGGCATTGTCGAGCAAGTTGAAAATGACGTTGGTGAAGTGCATCTCGTCGACATTTACAATGGAGTCCTCGGCATCGAGATTGGCAGCGATGTGGCCGCCGAATTTTTCCACCTTAATCTTATAGGTGCTCACAACGCCGTCGATCACGGCATTGGCGTCGACCTCACCGAGACGCATGGTGGCACTCTTGCGGTCGAACATCGACATTTGCAGCACCTTCTCGACTTGGAAGCGCAGTCGCTTGGTCTCGTCGTTGATGACGGTGCTCACGTGCTTGAGCATGGCAGGGCTCTTGAGCACGCTGTCGTCTTTGAGCATCTGGGCGGCAAGCGATATTGTCGATATCGGGGTCTTGAACTCGTGTGTCATGTTGTTGATGAAGTCGTTCTTTATCTCACTCAGCTTTTTCTGCTTGAATGCCATCACAATGGTGTAGATAAAGATAAACATCAAGATGAAAGTGAATGCAAACGAGGGGATCATGAACCTGATCGACGAGAAGATGTAGTCGCTCTTGTTGGGGAAGGTGACCTTGAGCACGTGCTGCTTGCTGGGCGGGTCATTGGGGAAGAGGACCTGGCTGTAGACGTCGGCCACGTTGCCACCGCTGTAACCCGCGCTCTTGTACACCACGCCGCCGGTGGCACTCACCAGGGCGTATTCATATTTCAGCCTGAGCCCGTTGCTATGCAGCTCCTGCCTGATGTAGCTGTTGACCGTGGCCGAGTCGGCACGCTCGGTGATGGGGCGGTCGCTGGCCTGGTTGAGGATGGAAAGTATCACCTCGTTGAGCAGCCCCTTTTGATAAAGGTACTGGCCCTTGAGTATGTTTTGCTTCTTCTTGTACTGAGCATCAAAGTCGAGCGACTTGTTGCCTGCGGGTGCTGCCGAGGCCGAGACGTTGAGCTTGGTGGTGCCCAGCTTGGGCACTGCCGTGTTGCTGTCGATGCTGTAGTTGCCGTTCTCGCCAAAAGTGGCTTGGCCTTGCGCAGACGTGCCCGAGAACATCGACATCTCGCTCTCGCTGATGTCGCGATCGAGATAGTAGCGCGTTTCGTCCTGCTCAAGCGACGACGAGACGTCGTAGAGGCTGCGCTTCACCGTTTCGCCAAACTGGTCGTTGCGCATCTTGACCATGTTTTCCATGTACATGATCTGCACATAGAGCAGTCCCATGATGGTGCCTGCCATCACGATGGTCAATAGCCATATTGTGGATTTTTTCATACGCCTTAACTATAAATACCCATATTCAAAATAACAACAGACACTCGAAGGCGTCTAAACATCGCAACGTCGTGCCGCCGCAGGATGAGCAACGACTCGTACGTTTTAACATTAGGACGCAAAATTAACAATTAAATGTGAAAACAAAAAATTTCAGGCATAATTTATTTAAAAAAATTTCAGATGAGATTTAACACTTGCCGAGAACAGCAGACTATGACCTGCACAGCAGTGGCCGGCAGCACTCAATCGGGTGTATCCCACATGAGCTCGGTGGTGATGGCATCGGCAACCATGATGCGCGACTCGGGAATGCGGTAGCGGGTGCCATCGCCCACAATCGATGTGCCCAGCAGGGGTTGCACCTTGCCAAGGAAATAGGCCACAAAACGCGGTTCAAACCTGGCCTTCATGTCGTCGACACACAAGCCGGCGGCAGTGCGCAAGCGCAGCATCACATACTCGTCGTAGCGTTGCCAGTCGGTCTCGCTCTCGGTGACGAAGACGCACTTGCCCTCGTGCAAGTTGTGCAAGTAGGACTTGAGGCGGGGCGGGTTGTAGCGACGCACATGGCCATCGTAGCTGTGGGCAGCCGGACCGAGCCCGAGATAGGGGGTGAGGTCCCAGTAGCTGGAGTTGTGGCGAGAACAATAGCCGGGCAGGGCGAAATTGGAGATCTCGTAGTGGCCGTAGCCCGCAAGGTGCAAGCGAGAGACGAGGAGGTCGTACATTGCAACGCACGTGTCGTCGTCGACCTCGGCCACTTTGCCGGTTTGGCGCATCACCCACAGTCGCGTGCCTTGCTCATACATGAGGCTGTAGGCCGAGATGTGCTCCACGCCCAGGGCTACAGCCTGGTCGACGGTGCGCGACCAGGAGTCGAGCGTCTGGCCAGGAATGCCATAGATGAGATCGATACTCACATTGTGCACGCCAGCCTGCCTGATGGCCCGCACGGCCTCGAGGGCCTGTCTTGCCGTGTGGCGGCGGTTGATGAAGCGCAAGTCGCGGTCGTCGAAACTCTGCACCCCCATGCTGATGCGGTTCACCCCCAGCTCCTTCAAGCCGGCAATATAGCCTGCAGTGACGTCGTCGGGGTTAACCTCGACCGTGAACTCCTCCACACTGTCCAGCGGCGCCACACGACCCACGGCGTCGACAAGCCTGGCAAACTGGCCCAATGGGAGCAGCGACGGCGTGCCGCCTCCCACATACAGGGTCCTGAGCGGCTCGGCGAGCTCACGGTGCCTGAGTTTGAGCTCGGCCACGAGGGCATCGACATATTGCCCCGTGTCGTGCGAGCTGCCGGCCAGGGAGTAGAAGTCGCAGTAGATGCACTTGGATGCACAAAACGGGATGTGAATATAAAGTCCAGCCATAGGTGTGATGCAAAAATAAGGCAAAAGTGCCAATTGTGACGACAAAGGCGAGGCCAAAAGTGATTTTTTTTTAAAAACCTTAGAAAATTTGGCGAATTATATTAAATTTGTGGTCGGAAAGGTCGAATCCAAAGCAAGTCGATTGCATTGAACTTTCCAAATATTAACTAACATTTTGTACATTAACAGATTCAAAATTCACTAATACATGAAGGTTTATAAAACGAATGAGATTAAAAACATCTCACTTTTAGGCAGCAAAGGCTCCGGAAAAACCACACTCGCCGAAGCTATGCTTTACGAGTGTGGAGTAATTAACCGTTGTGGAACTGTAGAGAACGGCAACACCGTGTGCGACTACTTCCCAGTCGAGAAGGAGTATGGCTACTCGGTATTCTCCACAGTTTTTTATGCTGAGTTCAACAACAAGAAGCTCAATGTGATAGACTGCCCAGGCATGGACGATTTTGTGGGCAATGCCATCACAGCGCTCAACGTGACCGATTGCGGCGTGATTGTAGTCAACAGCCAGTATGGCGTGGAAGTGGGCACACAAAACATCTACCGCACTGCAAGCAAGATCAACAAGCCCATCATCTTTGCGCTCAACAAGATGGATGCCGAGAATGTGGACTACGACAATGTTGTGAACCAGCTCAAAGAGGCCTTTGGCAACAAAGTGATACCTATACAATTTCCCACACAGACGGGTGCGGGCTTCAACTCGGTGGTTGATGTACTCATCATGAAGCAGCTCACTTGGGGGCCTCAAGGCGGCGCACCCACAGTGAGCGATATTGCTCCCGAATATCTCGACAAGGCACAAGAAATGAACCAAGCACTGGTGGAGATGGCCGCCGAAAACGACGAGACGCTCATGGACAAGTTCTTTGAGCAAGGCGCTCTCACCGAGGATGAGATGCGCGAAGGCATACGCAAGGGTCTCATCGACCGCAGCATCTGCCCCGTGTTTTGCGTGAGCGCCCTCAAGGACATGGGCGTGCGCCGCATGATGGAATTTCTGGGCAATGTGGTGCCCTTTGTCAACGAGGTGCCTGCACCCAAGAACACTGCAGGCGAGGAGGTGAAGCCCGATGCCAACGGCCCGCTCAGCCTCTATTTCTTCAAGACCACGGTAGAGCCTCACATTGGCGAGGTTTCTTATTTCAAAGTGATGTCGGGCACATTGCACGCCGGCCAAGACCTCAACAACCAGAACCGCGGCTCAAAGGAACGCATGGCACAAATATCGGCCGTGTGCGGGCAAATCAAGACTCCTGTCAACGAGATAGAAGCCGGCGACATAGGCGCAGCTGTGAAACTGAAAGACGTGCGCACTGGCAACACACTGAACGACAAGGGTGTAGACTGGACATTTGACTTCATCAAGTATCCTGCGCCCAAGTATCAGCGCGCGATACGCCCCGAGAATGAGAGCGAAATTGAAAAGCTGGGCGCCATACTCAACCGCATGCACGAGGAAGACCCAACATGGGTGATTGAGCAATCCAAGGAGCTGAAGCAAACGATAGTATCGGGCCAGGGCGAGTTCCACCTGCGCACATTGAAGTGGCGCATCGAGAACAACGAGAAGCTGAAAATCGTGTATGAGGAGCCCAAGATTCCTTACCGCGAGACCATCACCAAGGCAGCCCGTGCCGACTACCGCCACAAGAAGCAATCGGGCGGATCGGGCCAGTTTGGCGAGGTGCACCTCATTGTAGAGCCTTACAAGGAGGGTATGCCCGAGCCCGACACCTACAAGTTTGGCAACCAAGAGTTCAAGATGAACGTGAGGGACAAGCAAGAGATTCCGCTGGAATGGGGTGGCAAGCTCATCATCTACAACTGCATCGTGGGCGGTGCCATCGATGCACGCTTCATTCCCGCCATCGTGAAGGGCATCATGGACCGCATGACCGAGGGGCCCCTCACGGGCAGCTATGCACGCGACGTGCGTGTGTGCATCTACGACGGAAAGATGCACCCTGTCGACAGCAACGAGATTTCGTTCCGCCTGGCTGCACGTCACGCCTTCAGCGATGCCTTCAAGAATGCCAACCCCAAGGTGCTCGAGCCCATCTACGACGTAGAGGTGCTGATGCCGTCGGAGTGCATGGGCGACGTGATGAGCGATCTGCAGGGCCGCCGTGCCATCATCATGGGCATGGAAGAGGCCAGCGGGCTCCAGAAGATCAACGCCAAGGTGCCACTGAAGGAAATGTCGAGCTACTCGACCGCACTGAGTTCGATCACAGGCGGACGCGCCTCGTTCACGATGAAGTTTGCAAGCTATGAGCTCGTGCCTGGCGACGTGCAGACCAAGTTGCTGCAAGAGTACGAAGCAAGCAAGGCCGAAGAAGAATAAAGCCCTTTTTTTACCGTCACACTTATTTCCAGGAGCTGCACTCATGCTTGCAGCTCCTGTTTTTTTTATTGGCGAAGCGGATTGTGCCGCCCTTAAGCTGCGGAGGGTCTAAAATGAGAACAATAAAAAGGATGAAGATTGCAAGCAAGAGCTAAATTTTAGTTATCTTTGTAATCATGAAATTCAGCGACGTCATTGGAAACGAAGCGGCTGCCAGCCGCATCAGGCGCATGGTTGACGAGGACCGGTTTCCTCATGCGCTGCTCATTCACGGCCAGGCTGGCGTGCCCAAGCTGGCACTGGCGCAGGCCACGGCTCAATACATACATTGCACCAACCGCACCCCCGACGGCGAGCCGTGCGGCCAGTGCCCCTCGTGTCTCCAGCACCAAAGTTTCAACCATGCCGACACCTTCTTCTCCTACCCTATCGTGAAGAAAGACAGCAACGACAAGACACCCACGAGCGATGAGTGGATAGCGACATGGCAGAAGTTTCTGAGCGAAGACACGGTAGAGGATTACCAGAAGTGGGTCACGCTACTGGGGAAAGATAATGCACAACCCATAATATACCAAAGTGAGAGCGACAAAATCATACGCGAGATGAGTTTTGCCGCCTACACGTCAAAGTACAAGGTGCTCATCATGTGGCTTCCCGAAAAGATGAACGAGGCCTGTGCCAACAAACTGTTGAAGATGATAGAGGAGCCTGCGCCCGACTGCATTTTCCTGCTTGTGAGCGACGATGCCCAAAGCATCCTGCCCACCATCTACTCGCGGTGCCAGCGCATCGAGCTGAAGCGGCCATCTACCCAGGAGATTGCGAGATATATCGTCTCAAAATACGGGGTCGACTATCAAGACGCGCTTGCAGTGTCGGCTCCGGCCGACGGCAATGTGGTGCAAGCCGTGCGCAACATGCAACTCGACAGCGAGACCAAGCAATTCCATGCCGACTTTGTGAAGCTGATGCGGCTGTCCTACATGCGCGACCTCAAGTCGCTCAAGGACTGGAGCGAGCATGTGGCCGACTACAAGCGAGAGAAGACGCGCCGGTTTCTCACCTACTGCGCGCGCATGGTGAGAGAGAATTTCATCTACAACCTGCACGTGAGGGAGCTCAACTACGAGACTCGCGAGGAGGAGCAATTCAGCACCCGCTTTGCCCCCTACATCAACGAGGACAACGTGGAACGCATGCTCTATGAGTTCGGCCGGGCCGAGAAAGACATACGCATGAACGGCAATGCCAAGATCGTGCTCTTTGACCTGGCAATAAAAAACACCATTCTGATAAAAGTGTAATAACTAAGCCAACATTACAATTCATCACAATACAACAACAATACATTGTCAACAATTTAAATCCACACAACCATGACATCGAGCGATAGAAAGCACACTCCGTTTCTGGAACAGGTGGCCACGCACTACTTAAACAAAGACATTGACCTGAGCAACTACTGCTTTGTGTTTCCCAACCGGCGTAGCGGCCAGTTTTTCAAAGACTATTTCACCCGGTCGACCAGCGCTGCGACAACAATGCTGCCCGAGGTTGAAACCATAACCGAACTGGTGGCAGAAATCACAGGCGACACCCTGGCCACACCCATCGAGGCGATTTCAATCTTGTACAACGCCTACAAGGAGATAGCCGACGACAATAGCCTTCAAGAATTTGACAAATTCATCTTCTGGGGCAACACCATACTGCGCGACTTCAACGATGTAGACATGTATATGGTAGATCCCGAGCAGATTTTCAGGAACGTGAAGGAGTTGAAGGAAATAGGCACCGACTACCTCACGCCTGAGCTTAAACAGGCTATTGAAAACATCTTCAAGGTGCACATCGACAGCCAGGACAGCGACACACTGTGGAAAAGTGTGGAAGGCCGGTACGTCAAGCTGTGGGAGCAACTGCACTCGCTGTATGTGACATTCAACAAGCTGCTCGACCAAGAAGAGCTGTCCTACAACGGCAGGTCGCTGAAAAAAGCTGTGCAGTGCGTTGACAAGGCCACGGCCCAGGAGTTGCCACATGACAAATACATCTTTGCGGGCTTCAACGTGCTCTCGAAGTGCGAGCAAGAGATTTTCAAGAAACTCAAGCAGAAAGGGCTGGCCGAATTCTGCTGGGACTACAACTCGCGAGCGTTTCGCGACGACAAGACCAATCAAGCAACAAAATTCATAAGCACCTATATCAAGGATTTTCCCAACGCCATCGACGAGACCGAGATTAATGACTTTCCCGACATCACCGTAATAGGCATACCCTCTAATGTGGGGCAGGCCAAATATGCATTTCAAGTGGTAGACGAGCTTGTCGAGAGCAAGAAGATTGCCGATGTGAACAATGCCATCGACACGGCCATCGTGCTGCCCGACGAGAGCCTTTTCATCCCGCTGCTCAACTCGGTGAGCGACAAGGTGCCCAATATCAACGTCACCCTGGGCTACCCGCTGCGGGGCAGCAGCATCGTCTCGCTCATGCGCATTGTGGCCCAGATGCACAGCCGAGCCCGGCGCGAGGGCGGGAAGCGAGACTTCGCCTTCTTGAAAGAAGATGTGAAGTGCGTGCTCTCCCACCCTGTCATCAAGTCGCACTACGGCCCCGAGGCAACTCGGCTGACCAGCGAGATTGACAACAGCAACGCCTACACCATCACCGAAAAGCAATTTTCCGGCTATGGCTTTGCCGACCTGTTTGAGACCATACACGACGTGAAGAACGAGGAGGAGATCGAGTGCTATATCGAGCGTATCAAGCATTTTGTAGAGAAAACGTGCCTGGCTACAGGCCAGCAGTGCAATGCCGCAGCCCCCGACCCCGATGCCGAGGATGAGCCCATGAGCTTGCAGGCGGCCTTTGCACGCCAGTACCTCGATGTGCTCAACGAGACGCAAGACGTCATCTCGCATTACGGCATACCCATGTGCGAATGCTCGATTTTCTATCTCATCGACCGCTTGACCTCGCTCTACACCATCCCCTTCCAGGGCGAGCCCCTGGCCGGGCTGCAGGTGATGGGCATGCTGGAAACCAGGTGCCTCGACTTCAAGAATCTCATCATGCTGTCGATGTCGGAACGCATCTTTCCCCGCAAGTACTTCTCGAGCAGCTTTATTCCGGTCAACATGCGCCGGCACTACCAAATGTCGACCATCGAGCATCAAGAGTCGATGACCGCCTATTACTTCTACCGGCTCATCAGCCGTGCCGAGAATGTGTATCTGCTCTACGACACCACCACCCAATCGCTCGGCTCGGGCGAGCACTCTCGATTTATCGACCAACTCGAGAAAATATATGGCGTGAAAATGCACTTCAGACAGCTCAACATGAAGATAAAGCCTGCAAGCAGCCTCGCAATAAGCATCGACAAGGACGAGGCAACTTGGAAGGCAATCGAGGCCTACAGGCAAGAGGCCTCGGGGCAATACCTGTCGGCAAGCAGCATCAAGGAATTGATAAGGTGTCCACTCAAGTTCTACTTTCATCACATCCAGAAGCTGAACGAAGACAACGACGACTCAGAGTTTATGGACGCCTCCACCTTTGGCAGCATTGTGCACGACACCCTGCAGCAATTGTACTACCCTGCCGAGTTGAATGGCACCGGCAAGCACAATATAGTGAACAAGGGCGCCATCGAAGGGTTTATCAAGAAAAGGCTCGAGAACTGTGTGGTGAGCAACACCAACAGCCTGTATCTGCACAAAAAGGAGGCCGAGCTCGACGACCCGCTCACTGGCGATGCCTTGATAGTAAAGGACGCCCTGATAATCTTTGTAAAAAAGGTGCTGACCCACGACCTGGACCTGCTCAAGAAGCACGAAACCGACTACTTTGAGATATATGAGTGCGAGCAGCAACACGAGCTCACGCTCAAGCTTCCAGGCGCAAAACAGCAATTCAACTTCATGTACCGCATCGACCGCGCCGACAAGATAGGCGGCAAGGGGCCGTTGAGAATAATCGACTACAAGACAGGCGGCGACGAGACAAAATTTTCATATACCGCCGACCTCGTCGACCCGACCAAAAGCAAACTGCAAGCCATCATGCAGCTGTTTCTGTATTGCAATGCCTATGCACAGGAGCACCCTGGCGAGAAGGAAATACAGCCTGTGATCTACAAGCTGAAGGACATGGACAAGTCGGGCATCTTCTATGGCACCAACGAGATTGCAGACTTCAAGGCAGAATATGCAGACGCGAGCCCTGAAAAGAAGAAGCACAACGTCAACGCTGAGTTTGTTGACGAAATCGACAGGGTCATGAGCAATTTCTTCGATCGAGAGGTCAAACTGAAGCAATGCGATGCCACCCAGCAGGCGCCCCCGTGCAGCTACTGCAAGTTTGTGGAATTTTGCCGGCGATAAGCCACAACGGGCATCGGTGTGAGGGCTATGCGCTTGATTTTGACTTGAAAAAAAGTCAAAAATATTGCTAACTCGAAAATAATGAGTATCTTTGCACTCGGTTTGGCGGGAACGAATCTGTCAAACGCAATTAACTAATTTTATTAACTATTTTAAATGAGCGAAGAATTAAAAAATTCTCCAATCGAGGATTTCGATTGGGAAGCCTTTGAAAAAGGCGACACTCAAGGCGAGAAATCTCGCGAAGAACTGGAAAAAACCTACGACAAGTCGATGGGTTCGTTCAAGGACCACGAAGTGACCGAAGGTACTGTCATCTCTATCAACAAGCGCGAGGTGGTGGTTAACATCGGTGCTAAGTCGGACGGCATCATTCCCTACAACGAGTTCCGCTACAATCCCGACCTCAAGGTGGGCGACACCGTAGAAGTCTATGTGGAGTCGCAGGAGGATCGCAAGGGGCAGCTTGTGCTCTCACACAAGAAAGCCCGTGCATCCAAGAGCTGGGAACGCGTTAACCAAGCGCTTGCTAACGACGAAGTCATCAAGGGCTACATCAAGTGCCGCACCAAGGGTGGCATGATTGTAGACGTGTTTGGCATCGAGGCCTTCCTGCCCGGCAGCCAGATCGACGTGAAGCCCATACGCGACTACGATGTCTTCGTTGGCAAAACGATGGAGTTCAAGGTTGTGAAGATCAACCAAGAGTTCAAGAATGTTGTGGTATCGCACAAAGCTCTCATCGAGGCAGAGCTTGAGCAGCAACGCAAAGAAATCATTTCTCATCTCGAGAAAGGCCAAGTGCTCGAGGGCACAGTCAAAAACATCACCCCCTATGGCGTGTTTATCGACCTGGGTGGCGTCGACGGCCTCATTCACATCACCGACCTCTCGTGGGGCCGCGTGAACAACCCTGCCGACATTGTTCAACCCGACCAGAAGCTGAATGTGGTGATTCTCGACTTTGACGAGGAGAAGAAGCGCATAGCACTGGGCCTGAAGCAACTGCAGCCACACCCGTGGGACAAGCTGGATCCCAACTTGAAGGTGGGCGACCGCGTGAAGGGCAAGGTTGTGGTCATGACCGACTACGGTGCATTTGTGGAGATTGCTCCCGGTGTCGAGGGCTTGATCCACGTGAGCGAGATGAGCTGGTCGCAGCACCTGCGCAGCGCTCAAGACTTCATGAAGGTGGGCGACGAGGTAGAGGCCCAAATCCTCACTCTCGACCGCGAGGAGCGCAAGATGTCGCTCGGCATCAAGCAGCTCAAGCCCGATCCATGGGAGAATATCGAAGAGAAATATCCTGTAGGCAGCAAGCACACTGCCAAGGTGCGCAACTTCACCAACTTCGGCGTGTTTGTCGAGCTTGAAGAGGGTGTCGACGGTCTGATTCACATCAGCGACCTGAGCTGGACCAAGAAGATCAAGCACCCGAGCGAGTTCACTCAAATAGGTGCCGACATCGACGTGATGGTTCTGGAGATCGACAAGGAGAACCGCCGCCTGAGCTTGAGCCACAAGCAGCTCGAAGAGAATCCCTGGGATGTGTTTGAGACCATCTTCAAGGTGGGCAGCATCCACGAGGGCACTATCACCGAGATGCTCGACAAGGGCGCAGTCATCAGCCTGCCCTATGGCGTCGAGGGCTTTGCCACTCCCAAGCACCTGGTGAAGGAAGACGGCACTCAGGCCAAGAAAGACGAGAAACTGCCCTTCAAGGTGATTGAGTTCAACAAGGATGCCAAGCGCATCATTCTCTCGCACAGCCGCATCTTCGAAGACAAGCAGAAAGATGAGAACCGCAAGGCTCACAAGGGCAACAAGCGCGAGGAAGAGCCAATGATCAACAACACCATCGAGAAGACCACCCTGGGCGACATCAGCCAGCTGGCTGAGCTCAAGGCCAAGCTCGAGAAGGGTGAGCAGAAGTAATCTCTATCTCGCTACAGGACACAACCAGATTTTTTTTCTGAACACAAATAGCGCAAGCGGCAACCGCAACAGGGGGTTGCCGCTTGCTTTTTTTTATTTGTATCATTCACCAAAAAGTATTACATTTGCAACGCATTTAGAGAAAACCCGATGAAACGCGTTGCGTTGCTCATATTATCCACGCTGGCAACGGCAGTGACGATGCTCACCAGTTGCACACCCGACACCGGCAAGTCGCACGACGACAACAGCCAGGCGGGCAGCGAGGCGCAACAAGCGAGCAGGCAAGAGGTCACGACGCCAGGCACCCCCAAAGCCGACACGCTGACGGGCGTGGCCATAGGCGGTGCCCACTCGAGCATAGAGCTGCAAGATGCACACGGGGGCGAGCATGAGTTCTCCTACCCCGATATCGATCCCAGCAAGGTCGACACCTGGGTTGAAGGCGACACCATGGTGGTGACCTACATCCACAACAGCGACCCCGAGGTGGGCGACAGCGTGCTATCGCTCAGGCAAAGCAATCGTGCCAAGGCCGATGAGTATTAGGGCCTGAAGCATCTCTCTCTAAAGCTTAACGCGAGAAACGCGGTAGTAGCTCAGTTGGTAGAGCGGCGGCTTCCCAAGCCGCAGGTCGCGGGTTCGAGCCCCGTCTACCGCTCAACACGTGTTGCCACGACACAGTGCAAAGCTCAAAACCCATAGTTATGGGTTTTGAGCTTTTTGCGTGTGTAGTGGCACAACTGTTTTTTAACTATTGTTGTACTTGCTGGGCAAGTTATTGGCACTTATACCTTCTATTTTTGCAATAGAAAAAAGAAATGGAGGTAAATGATGAATGCCAATACACTGACAACAACCGACCACGTGATTGCTTCGATCGAGGTGAACGGCCGCATACTGGCCTCGGTGAGCAAGAGCAATTTTTCGAGTCTGCAAGAGGTTGCAAAATTCCTGATAGCAATGGCGGGCAAGTACATAGGCCTTGCCAAGCTCACGATAAGAAACAAGACCCAGGGATGGACGACCACGATGGCCTATGCCATGCGCAACAACACGCCAGCTGCCATGGGCGTCATGGGCCTCAAGGGGGGCACGCCTCGCGACGGGCTGCAGTACCGCCTGTGGTGACACGGCAACTGCCCGGCGACCAGTGCCGCGCCCACATGTTGCAAGTGTGAAATATAGTGGTTAATTTTGCAGGCAGAAAAAGAAACAATCGCCAGCAAAAGAGAAAAAAATGAAGAATACACTCATCGCCATCACGGCTGCCATTGCCCTCGCAGCGACCTCGTGCGGCCACAGCGGGCAAGCCACACGGGCCAGCCAGCCCGACACCCTCGCCCAAGACTTGCAAGACACGGCCACCTTGTGCGGCACGTGGCTCGCCACGACGGCCGCAAGCCAGGACTCGGCCGCGGGCTTCAGGCTCGACGACGGCGGCAAGGCCTCGAGCATCAACAACCGGCAGGTAGCCATCGAGGCCTGGAGTGCAAGCGAGCACCCCGACTCTATCACGCTGATTGCCACAGTGCAGGTCAAGAAGCTGGCAAGGCGCGACACCATGAAATATGCCTACCGGTTTATAAAGCCCGACAGCCTGCTCCTGTACTCGGGCGGCAAGCTCTGGGCGGCCTACGCGCGAAAGAAAAAGAAATAGCCCACCCAGCCGCAGGCAGCACCTGCCCCGCCCCATCGCTCACGGCCCGGGAGGATCCCGCGGGCAATGGACCGATTTCTAAAAAACATTAAATAATCACGGGCCATAACGGCAGATAGCGCTTTTATTAGTAACTTTACAAGCCAGAAATGTATAGGGTTGATTTCGGCTAATGTTAAGATCAGGAATATACAACTAATTCACAAGATATAAGAAAACTTAATAGTACTATTTAAAAAAGAACTGAAAATGGTTTATTCACAAGAAGTACAGAACATGTGCTGCGTAGCTAAGGGTGCTAACCACCCTTCTGCTCCAATTCCAGAGGAGGGAAAATGGGTTAGGTCGAAAGAAATAAAAGACGTTTCGGGCTTCTCTCACGGCATCGGGTGGTGCGCTCCTCAGCAAGGAGCCTGCAAGCTCTCGCTCAACGTGAAAGAGGGCGTGATCGAGGAGTGTCTGATCGAGACCATAGGCTGCTCGGGCATGACCCACAGTGCTGCCATGGCTGCCGAGATACTGCCTGGCAAGACCATACTCGAGGCGCTCAACACCGACCTGGTGTGCGATGCCATCAACACGGCAATGCGCGAGCTCTTCTTGCAGATTGTGTATGGCCGCACCCAGTCGGCCTTCTCCGAGGGCGGCCTGGTCGTGGGCGCATCGCTCGAAGACCTGGGCAAGGGCCTGCGCAGCCAGGTGGGCACCATGTTTGGCACCAAGGCCAAGGGTGTGCGCTATCTTGAGATGACCGAGGGCTACGTGACCCGCATGGCACTCGACAAGAACAACGAGGTGATAGGCTACGAGTTCCTGAGCCTGGGCAAGTTTACCGATGCCTTGAAGAAGGGCAAGACCCCCGAGGAGGCGCTTGCAGGGGCCAAGGGCCACTACGGACGTTTTGAGAATGCAGCTAAATATATTGACCCACGTAAAGAATAATAAGGAGGAGGATACAAAATTATGATGAGAAAAGTTAACTACGAGTCACAAGACCGTCGCGAGAAGCAAGTGCTCGCTGCACTCAATGCCGCAGGCATCAAAGACGTGGAAGAGGCCAACGCCATCTGCGACAAGTATGGTATCGATCCTTATAAGACTTGCGAAGAGACCCAGCAGATATGCTTTGAGAACGCCAAGTGGGCCTATGTGGTGGGCGCAGCTATCGCGCTCAAGAAAGGCTGCAAGAACGCTGCCGACGCTGCCGAGGCCATTGGCCTGGGCCTGCAGGCCTTCTGCATTCCTGGCTCGGTGGCCGACGACCGCAAGGTGGGCCTGGGCCACGGCAACCTGGCTGCACGCCTGCTGCGCGACGAGACCAAGTGCTTTGCCTTCCTGGCCGGCCACGAGTCGTTTGCCGCTGCCGAGGGTGCCATCAAGATTGCCGGCGCTGCCAACAAGGTGCGCAAAGAGCCCCTGCGCGTGATACTGAACGGCCTGGGCAAGGATGCCGCCAAGATCATAAGCCGCATCAACGGTTTCACCTATGTGCGCACCGAGTTTGACTACTTCACCGGCGAGCTCAAGGTGGTGGAAGAGACTCCCTACAGCGACGGCGAGCGTGCCAAGGTGAAATGCTATGGCGCCGACGACGTGCGCGAGGGCGTAGCCATCATGTGGAAAGAGGGCGTCGACGTGTCGATCACCGGCAACTCGACCAACCCTACCCGCTTCCAGCACCCCGTGGCAGGCACCTACAAGAAGGAGCGCCTGGCAGCAGGCAAGCCCTACTTCAGCGTGGCATCGGGCGGCGGCACAGGCCGCACACTGCACCCCGACAACATGGCTGCCGGCCCGGCTTCCTATGGCATGACCGACACCATGGGCCGCATGCACAGCGACGCCCAGTTTGCCGGCTCGAGCTCGGTTCCGGCCCACGTTGAGATGATGGGCTACCTGGGCATGGGCAACAACCCCATGGTGGGCTGCACCGTGGCCGTGGCCGTCGACGTGGCTCAAGCGCTCGCAAAATAAGCAATAAGCAATATATATTGCGACACACACATTTCTGCAGGGCACACTCTTGTGTGTGCCCTGCAGTTTTTTTTTCAAATTGGGCGACTCGCCTATAGAACAACGCGACAGCCCCTGCAACACACTAAAGGTTGCAGGGGCTGTCGCAATATAACTTTCTCTACTTGGGTTGCTGGCTGCCGAGCTTCTACTCGATGCTCGACTTGATGGTGTCGATGACGCGCTGGGCATCGTCGCGCGTCACCATGGGACCACTGGGCAGGCACAACCCGCGCTTGAACAACGACTCGCTCACACCGTTCACATAGGCGGGAGCATCCTTGTAGACTGGTTGCTTGTGCATAGGTTTCCACAGTGGCCGACTCTCGATATTAGCCTTGTCGAGAGCCAGGCGCATTGCCTCGACGGCTTTGTCGGGCTCACAGCCAGTGTGGGCATCGCGAGCCTGCATCACCACGCCGGCAGCACCACCCACTGCCCCATGCACCACAGTAGCATAGGCGCGATCCTCGCCCTTGACGTGCACACCTGGAGCCAGGGTGATGGTGTTGAGCCAGAAGTTGCTGTCGTAGCGGTTGCTTGGGTTGTCGTGAAAATCGATACCGTCGCAGTGGGCAAAGGCCTGGGCATACATCTTGGCCAGCATGCGATGGTGGGCCAGGTGCTCATCGAGCACTGTCATCTGGCCGCGCCCTATACCTGCACATATGTTGCTCATGCGGTAGTTGTAGCCTATGTCGACGTGCTGATAGTAGGGATAGCTTTGACGGGCCTGGGTGGCATAATACATGATCTTGTTTTTGGTCGCCACATCGGGGCACACCAGTGCGCCACCACCCGAGGTGGTGATCATTTTGTTGCCGTTGAACGACATGATGCCAAACTGCCCGAACGTGCCCACCACCTTGCCGTCGAACCGTGAGCCAAAAGCCTCGGCACTGTCCTCGATGAGCGGTATGTCGTACTTGCCAGCAATGGCCACAATCTCGTCGATGCGGGCCGGCATGCCATAGAGGTAGACCACGATAATGGCCTTGGGCTTCTTGCCCGTCTTGTTGATGCGGTCGACGATGGCCCGCTCCAGTAGATCGGGGTCCATATTCCACGACCCAGGCTCAGAGTCGACAAAGACGGGAGTGGCACCCTGGTAGACCACGGGGTGGCTCGAAGCACAGAAAGTGAACGACTGGCACATCACCTCATCGCCGCGGCCCACGCCCAGCGCCACCAGCGCCAGGTGCACTGCCGCAGTGCCCGACGACAAGGCCACTATTTCTTTGCCTCCGCCGCACATCTGCTTCAAGTCGTCTTCAAATGCGTTCACATTGGGACCAAGCGGCACCACCCAGTTGGTGTCGAATGCCTCTTGAATGTATTTCATTTCGTTGCCGCTCATGTGAGCCAGGCACAGTAACACACGCTTATTTTCCATAAAATATCTCTTCTATTATCAAATATTATCAGTTCCAACTTCACAAGGGCTTAACTGCCTTTGCAGGCACTCCCACATAAAGGTAGCCATTTTTGGGGTCTCGTATCATCACCCCACCAGCACCCAAATGGACACGATTGTCTATTTTAATCTGCTGTATCACGATACTTCCAACTCCCAAAAAGTTGCAGTCTCCGATTTCCACATTCCCAGAAATGCGCACCTCGGGCATGATGCAATTGTAATTACCCACAACCACATCATGTCGCAACGACACTCCTCCATTGAGCAAGTTGAAATTGCCGATACTAGTTCCACACGAAACCATGCAATGCTGCAGGATGATATTGCCCACGCCTATCGAAAAAGTTTCAGGGTCAACGATTTCAAACGACGGGTCAATGAGGTTGGGATACGATACTCTAGGGTTATCAATGGCGTTCTTGATTTTAAAAACAAGGTCAGGATTACCGAGGGCAATTGAAAGGGCAATATCATGAGGCCAGGCGTTGAGGACATCGATGCCTCCCAGCACCTTGCCATAGTGAGATATTGGCTGGCCAACAGGAAGTCCGTCGTCGAAAAAACCAACGAAATTCCAGCTTTCACCGCTTTTATTCAATCGGTCGATGAGGCAAGCAGTTTCCCTTCCCATGCCACCTGCTCCAAAAATTGCAATATCTTTCATTATAGTCAACTGTTTCCGTTGAAAGGCTCCATTGTAGCATCACCGCTCTCATTGATGCCTTCGCGACGAAACACCCTTTTTATTGTAGTGAAAATGACGCTAATATCGGTTTTCAGGGAGAGGTGATCGACATACCACACGTCGAGCTTGAATTTTTCGGCCCACGAGATGGCGTTACGGCCGTGACACTGGGCCCAGCCAGTGATGCCTGGGCGCACGTCGTGGCGACGGGCCTGCTCGGGGCTGTAGAGCGGCAAGTACTGTGGCAGCAGAGGCCGGGGGCCGATAAGGGCCATGTCGCCCTTGAGCACGTTGACGAGCTGTGGCAGTTCGTCGATCGAGGTGGAGCGCACGAAGCGGCCCACACGGGTGAGGCGCTGCATGTCGGGGAGCAATGTGCCATCGGCAGCCCGCTCATCGGTCATGGTCTTGAACTTGATGATTTTAAACAGCTTGCCATGCAAGCCAGGCCGCTCCTGAAGAAAAAAAGCGCCAGCCCCCTTGTTGGCAAAATGCAGCCACACGGTCACGACAAGCAACAACGGGCTCAAGCACACCAAGGCCAGGAGTGCAAGCACAAAATCGAATATTCGCTTAAAGAAATGCCTGTACATAAAAGAATCTAAATCATTATAAACCATCGAAATGCGAGGAATTCAGCAGTCTTCGGTGGTGATTTTCTCGGCTATACATTGCGCATAGAAGTCTTTGAGGCAACGACGCACATAGCCTTGCTCGTAGCGGCTGGCCACCATGGGGCGCGCACGGCTTGCCATAGCGTGCACCCAAGCCGTCTCATTGAGAAAACGCTTCATCGCCATATAGAGGGCATGGGCATCGCGCGGAGGAATGATAGTGCCATTCACGCCCTCCTCAATAATCTCGCGACTGCCATTAATGTCGGTCACAATACTGGGCAAGCCCATTGCCCCAGCCTCGATCACCACATTTGGGAAACCCTCACGGTAGCTGGGAAAGACCAATGCATCGGCCATTTCATAAAACGGTCTCACATCGTCTTTAGGTCCCACTACTTGTATGGCGGCATTGCTTTGCATCTCGGCAACAGTCGCCGGCAAAACTGGGTCGAGGTCATCCTCGCTTTGCCCCACAAGCAGGAGCCGCGTGTCACGACGCTCTTGATTAAGCTGCTTGAATGCACTCACCAGCTCGTTGATACCCTTGTCAGCCACAATGCGACCCACAAAGACAAAGGTAAAGATGTGACCGCGACCTTCATTGTCGACGTGGGTGGTGGCACGCGGTTTCCAATAGTCAAGATCGACACCTCGCACATTGCCAAAGCCAAGCACCTTGATGGGCTTGCGAGTGATGTGGTGATTGAGCAAGTCGGCTTTAACGCCTTCGCCCTCGGGAATGACATGAGTGGCGCAAGCACAAGTGATCCAGTCGGTGAACATGAGTAATCGCCGCTTCAGCCCCGTTGCCGTGGGCCACACCAGCCCGGTAAAGGTGTGGATGCGCACTGGCACTCTTGCCAGCCAGGCGGAAATCATGCATATCAAACCTGCCTTGGGGGTCATCGAGTGGACGATGTCGGGGCGCTCTCGGTGCATAACCCAAGTCATGCGCCACAGCGACTTCAAGTCGCTCATCGGGCTGATGTGTCGCTGCATGGGCACAGCAATGGTACGGCAGCCTTCACGTTTTTCCACTTCTTGCAACTCAGGCCCAGGACTAGAAACAGCCACAACATCGTAGCCTTCTTGCCTGAGCTCCTTCAACACACCGCGGCAAAAAGAATTGAGCGAGGTGGGCACCGTCGTGGCACGCAGCAGTTTTACAGATTTGGACATATTTCTTGATAAACTTCGTTGTACTTCTTGGCCATCAGGCTGATGTCGTATTGCTTTGCTCTTGCCTGGCAACGCTCGGCCACACGGCGATACTCCACAGGGGTCTCGCAAAGTTGCCGAATTGCCGAGGCCAGCGCTCTGTAATCTTGATGAGGAAAGAGAATTCCGTATCCTTTCACGATTTCTCGCAAGCCATCGACATCGCTGGCAACAAACGGGCGCCCCGATGCCATACCCTCGATGCTCGAGAGAGAAAGCCCCTCCCAGTGCGACGAGAGCACAACCACATCGCTATGGGCAAGGATATCGGGTATGTCGGTCCTGATGCCGAGCAGTTTCACCCTATCGCCAAGCTGCAACTTGGCTATGAGATTTTCAAGCTCGCCACGACGGGGCCCGTCGCCCACAAGTTGCAGACTATAGTTGCCCGGCAATTGTGCCATTGCACGAATGAGCGTGTCCTGGTCCTTTTGATGTCGAAAGCCAGCAATCATGGATACAACAAATTCAGTTTCTTTGGCAACATCTTTTATTGCATGAAGAAAACTGTCGACCCACACTCCATTGAAAATGACAGTCATGTTTTTATTGGTTCCAAGATGTGCCGTCAAATTTTGATACGTCTGTTGGGCTATGCATATAATGCGGGAATAACGAGCATACATCCATCGGTCTATCAACTTAAAAATCGATTTACCTCGGCGGCGATTGGTAGCATTGTGCTCAGTTGTGACCAATTTTGCTCCCCCTAAAGTCATCATCTTGGCTATTGGTGCGAAGAACTGACATGCAGTATTGTGCGTGTGGACGACATCGTAGCGTCGCATGTACTTGCAAAGCCCAATTATGTTTTTGGGGTGATACGGGCTCCCGCCAAGGCCGAGGTGGCGTATTGTGACACCCTCCTCCTCAAGTTGCTGCATGAAGGGTGTGGGCGTGCCGTCAAAAACCAACAACTCCACATCATTGCCCAAGGCACGCAATGCAGGCAGCAAGTCGACCATCAAGTGCTCGGCCCCTCCAGTGCGCAACGAAGTGATCACATGCAAAATTCTCATTTCATTACAGGATAAACTATAAAATTAGCTATAGTCGAACTTTCTCTTTGTATAATCTTTCATAGATTACCTATGACAATCGAATTGTCAGAAACATCAAAGTCCACAAATACTCTAATACTACTTTTTAAATTTCATTTGTTTATCTGACTTAACCTTATGCCGAATTAATAAAAACAACATAATTCCAGCAGGAATAGCGAGTATAGTCATAAGTTTCTTAGGACTTTCACTAACAAATTTCCAATTCTTGCTAATCATGCAGCTGGAAACGTAATGAGCACACACGATGAATTGTCGTTTTAATTTGTGAGTTGTGAGCATTTCGGTTTTGCGAAAGAAAGCAAAACCGCGGGGATTGCTCCAGTACTGCTTATACATGCTAAAACTTGAACCATCTGGCTGATACTCCACGATAACCAAGGGTTTATTTAACGTTAACAGTTTCCAATCTTGGTCGATAAGCATGTACTTATAGGCCAACCCCACATATTTTTCTCCAGGGAAAATTGGATAATCAGGATATTGATTGATAATTGCAGTACGATACACCAATTTTTTATCACCACTACCCCCAGATTCATAAAAGCCCTGCAAAGTGGTTTCCTTCATATCTTTAGGGAAAGCACTACCGATGACGTGCTCATCTTCGGTTATATCAAGCCCAACGATGCCAGCATATTTTTCACTGCCACTTTTCTTCCAAAAACTCACGATTTTCTCGACGGCATCATCTGGCATCCAGTCGTCGCTGTCAATGCAAGTATTCAGCTCAGTGTCTATGTGCTTGTAAGCGGTGTTGTGAGCACCGTGCATGCCTTGGTTTTCTTGGTAAATGTAGATGATCTCGATTTTATCATCGGCAATCCAACCATTCACCAGCTGACGGGTGCCGTCGGTGCTGCCGTCGTCCACGATGAGCCACTTGAAGTCTTTGCACGTTTGGCGGCACAGGCTATCATAGGTGCGGCCCAGGGTGTGGGCGCGGTTGTAGGCAGGGGTGAAGACGGTCAACGTTTTCATAACCTATCTCTAATAATAAATTTATATAACGGGCGAACAACAAGTAACAATAAAGGAAACGAAATCAACAGAATTTGTCCTCGTGCCTTTATTGATTCCTTTGATTTAATGAAATAAATTGGTTTATAAGTGACGTTGAGTTCTGAAAGAGTATTTTTAAATCTCTTGATTTCTTTAATGCTGATATTGCTTCGCAATATCTGACCCAAAGCCAATCCACAGAAACTCTTTTTATAATACAAACAACGATTACTGAACGTAATATCGGTGGAGGCTTTTTCTAAGCCATAAAAGAAACGGGCAACATCCACCTCTGCGCTTATTCTCTCTTTTATTAAAGAAGAAGACTGCGAGTGTGTAATTGAATTTTTTCTAAGAACATAAGTGTAGATTTTGCTTGTAACCTTTGCCACCTTGTTACATTTCAATTCAAATTTTGTATTAAAAACGGAATCTTCTCCCACTTTATAATTTTCAAATAATAGCTTGTTTTGTTTGATAACATCTAGCCTATATAATAGAGTAGAACATAAGCCCATATGGTAATGATTAAAAAAATCATATCCAGTACCTTCCCAAACTAACCTGCCATCTTCACAACGCAAGTCTGGCGAGAATTTGTAATCCTTCTCCTTAACAACATCCATTTCAAAAGAGACTGCATCCAACGAAGCATCCTTTGCCACGAAATTATGAAAAAGATAGTAATAGCCTTTACCAATTATCACATCGTCAGGATCGGGGAACGTTACCCATTTTCCTCGTGCAATATCCATTCCACTATTACGTGCTGCACTTATACCCTGATTGGTAGCTTTATCAATAATGACTACATTATTGTGAACGGCCGCGAATTGTCTCAATTTGTCAATTGTACTATCAGTAGAAGCATCATTGACAAAAACAAACTCGATAGAAATGAATTCATCCAATTGGCTCTCTAAACATTTAAAAAAACGATCAAGATAACTTGAAACATTATAGCAGGGGACAACTATAGATAAATCGAACTTCATAGTCAACAGTTTAAAAGTAAATACTAATTTTATAGAAAAAACACATTGATCTAAACCCCATAAATGAGAATGTGTAATAAAGATTTAACCATACGAGACCTCCATCTTTTTTTGTAGTCAAGATGACAAATTTCATATACACTCAAGGCATCTTTCCGACAAATAGCCTCAATGAATGTATCATCTCTATATCTGCCATCCCCTTGCAAAATCTTTACATCATTATAAGCTGGATCCTTAAGTATCGTTTCAATGTATTTTATAATTTCAGCCCCATCTGTTGATGACGATTTATACTTTGCCAAAGAGCTTATACAAGTCTTCAATATGTTTTTAAGCTCAATTACCAAATATTTAAAAGCCTTATTGTAATTATATTTATCAATCAAGTCCTTCCTTAAATGATAGATTTCCAGCATTCTGGGAAGATATTTTTGTGATGTCCATATATCATTCTTCTTGCCTGAAGTAATACCACCCCATCTCCAATAGTATCCAGCATAATCAATAAACATCATAGAACGAACATGAGGAAACACTGTTAAATTGAACAACTCATCTTCTGAGATGCTGTCTGCTGGTGGAACAAAATTCGCTTTAAGAACAAGATCTCGTTTGTATAGCTTTCCCCAATATGTGACGCTAAAAATATTAATACCAAAGAAATTTATATAATATTTTTCAAATATTTCAGGATATCTCAAAACTTTGTCAAACTCATCTACTTGTGACCTATATAGTATTTTATAATTAAAACAAGGAAGGATCTTATAGTTGTTCATAACAACTAAGTCCAAGTCATGCTTTAGCGCAGGTTTAATTAATTTTTCTAAAGCATCTGGAGCGAGCCAATCATCACCATCTATAAAAGTCAAATAATCGCCCTGTGCAACTTTAATTCCAACCATCTTCGCACGAGAGATGCCTAAATTGACTTCATTATTAATCAATTTAACCTTATCAGAGATCCTCAACTTGGTAATTTCCTTGTTGATTATTTCCTGGTCATTCCCAGGGGAACAATCATTTACACAAATAAGCTCCCAATCACGAAATGACTGACCAGCAATTGATTTAATTAGTTTAGGAATAAACCTCTCTGAATTGTAAAAATTAGCAATTATTGATATAGAGGGTGAACTTTTCATAAAGAAACAATATAAAACGGTATAATTGAAAAAGATAAGCCTAACAAAACAAGATCAGCAGTACAAACAATAATCAGTGAGTTGCCCAGTGGGCGCGGTTGTAGGCAGGGGTGAATACGGTCAACGTTTTATTCATCTCAAAGATATCTAAATATAAAAAGAACTAACTGATTAAATACATCAAGTAGGTAAAACCATAGAAGAGCAGGAGTATGAGAGCCGTCTTGCGATCCTGGTCGGGCCAAATGTTGAAGCGCAACAGTGGATAAGCAATGACGAGGGGATACATGAACCACGACAAATAGGCAAAGCGGTTGGAAAACGCAGCCCTGATGACGAGGATCCAGAATGCGTTGGCAAGAATGTAGGTAATGGCGATGATGTTGAAAGCCCGGTCGTTGAAGTTGCGTTTCACCGTGAGGTACCAGGTGAAGAGTACTGGCATGGCGCTGTAGAGCAAGAAATCCCAGCGGAATCCCGTGTGAGAGAACTGGGCCATGTCCTTAGCATTATTTTGCCCTTGGAAGTAAGAGGTCATGCGGTCGTCAAAGCCCAGGCTGGCAAAGAAGTCGCCCACGCGGTTGCCCACGAGGAGTGACAAGAAGATAGAGGCTATCCAGAAGTAGATGGCCTGCTTGGGGTGCCTGATGATGAACACCGCAGCCCACAGCGCGGCAATGGGCAAGGCTGTGGAGCGGTGAATGGCAATGGCCACGAGCGAGAGCAGCAGGCCGGCATAGCGCTCGGGCTTGGTGCCGTCCGCCGCCAGGGCAATGGCCACAAGCACCACACTGCAGGCCACACCGTTGCGAATGCCGTTGACGCCATAGGAGTAGGTAGAAAACGAGCCGATAAAGAAGAGCATGGCCAGCCAAGTGTTGTTGGGGAACAGGCGCCAGCAGCACAGCAGCATGAGGCCGTAGTAGAGAAGGTCGGTGACGAGGAAAAACGCGTGCACGTCGCCACTGCCCGTAGCAAAGGCAAACATGATGCGCGTCCACAGCCACTCGCCGCCCGTGCTTGTCGTCGATGGCGTGGCAGTGCCATTCTGCATGAGGTTGAAGGAGTGCGCGTACATGTAGGTGTCGCCAAAGTAGCTCTCGTTGGGCCGCAGGCCCATGAAAAGGATGATGATGACCGTGACGACGATGGTGGGCACTGGCAACGAGGGCTTGCTGTAGAGCAGGGAGTTGCCCGTCGACGAGACCAGGCGGAAGGCCGTGAGCAGGCAAAGCACCAGCACCGTGTTGTAGAATATAGTGCCATAGGCCGCGCCTGGGATGGAGCTGAAAAAGTGTAGTATGCTCTCTATCATATCATGATGGGGAAATCAAGTGAGAATATATGTATACGGGGGGCACCGAGCGGCATCAGTCGCGCCCGAAGATGTCGCGGGTGTACACCTTGTTGTGCACATCGTCGAGGCAAGGGTCGTAGCGGTTGGCCACAATCACGGCGCTCTCCTGCTTGAAGCGGTCGAGGTCGTTGACGACGCTGCTGCCAAAGAAAGTGCTGCCGTCGGGCAGTGTGGGCTCATAGATGATGACCTGGGCACCCTTGGCCTTGATGCGCTTCATGATGCCCTGGATGCTCGACTGGCGGAAGTTGTCGCTGTAGGCCTTCATGGTGAGGCGGTACACGCCTATCACCACCTTGTGCTCCTCGCTGGGATTGTACTGGCCGTGGCTGTAGTAGTCGTAGTAGCCCGACTTGCCGAGCACCCTGTCGGCAATAAAGTCCTTGCGGGTGCGGTTGCTGTCGACGATGGCCTGGATGAGATTTTCGGGCACATCGGCATAGTTGGCCAGCAGTTGCTTGGTGTCCTTGGGCAGGCAGTAGCCGCCGTAGCCGAACGAGGGGTTGTTGTAGTGGGTGCCGATGCGCGGGTCGAGACACACACCATTGATGATGGCCTTGGTGTCGAGCCCCTTCATCTCGGCATAGGTGTCGAGCTCGTTGAAGTAGCTCACGCGCAGGGCCAAGTAGGTATTGGCAAAGAGCTTCACGGCCTCGGCCTCGGTGAAGCCCATGATGAGCGTGTCGATATTCTGCTTGATGGCGCCCTGCTGCAGGCATGCGGCAAAGGTGCGCGCCACCTCGACCAGACGCGCGCTGGCAGTGTCGGTGCCCACGATGATGCGGCTGGGATAAAGATTGTCGTAGAGCGCCCTGCCCTCGCGCAGAAACTCGGGAGAGAAGAGAATGTTGGGCGTGTGCTTCGACTTGCGTATGTGCTCGGTGTAGCCCACCGGGATGGTCGACTTGATGACCATGACGGCGCTGGGGTTGACGCTCATCACGAGGTCGATCACCGCCTCGACGGCACTCGTGTCGAAGAAGTTCTTCTGCGAGTCGTAGTTGGTGGGGGCGGCAATCACCACGATGTCGGCCTGGGCATAGGCAGCCCGTCCGTCGAGAGTGGCGTGCAGGTCGAGCTGCTTGTGAGCCAGGTAGTCTTCGATTTCCTTGTCGACGATGGGCGACTTGCGGTTGTTGATCATCTCCACTTTTTCGGGGATGATGTCGACAGCCTCCACGTGATGGTACTGGCTGAGCAGCGTGGCCATGCTCAAGCCCACATAGCCTGTGCCGGCAACGGCAAACCTGATATTATCGTTCATTGAAACAATTGTGTGGCATGCAGCAAGCTGCATGCATGTGTTGTAAAACCTAAGAAAAAGATCATTGCATTGTGACATTGAGGCTGTTGCCTGCGTGTATCACCGCGTGTGTGGGTGCAGAGCGCTTGACTTGCTGCAACGGGGCAACAACGGGGGGTCACCTTCTCCTGAGGGGGAAGGCGTGAAACCTTGTTGCAGCGCGTCGCCACAATGATGGCACAGAGCACTATCGCAGCAACTCATAAAACCCTCATCACATGCAACTATGTAGCTATCACTTATATGATTATTATTCATACCAATAAGCTGTGCAAAATTACACATTTCGCTGCTAATGCACAACTTTTTGGGCATTTATAACTTGCATTTCACGCTATTCAGGGGGCACCGGGAGCCAATGGGGCGAGACAGCGTCAAGCATCTTTCAGGCCTGAGAAGGGAGAGCGGCGGCAATGGGCGGGCCGCAGCTCCAGGAAGCAGCCACCCTGCAATAGCACAAAGAGAGAGAGAGGAGGTGCACAACGATGAGTTGTGCCCTCCCCCCTCTTGACTATGTTGTGGCTGCATCGCGCTGGCAGCGCGGTGGAACTTACTTGTTGACCTGGAACCTGTTGGTGCCATCCTTGAGGAAGGCAACTACCTGGTGGGCAGCGGCGAGGCCGGCATTGATGTTGGCCTCGGCAGTTTGAGCACCCATCTTCTTAGGCGTGAAGAACACGCGGTCGCCATACTTCTCCACGAGTTGGTCGGCGATGTCGGGTTTCACGTCGGCCACATAGCGCAGGTCGTCGCGGTCGGCAAGAGCCTGGTCAAGGCTTTGCTCGTCGATGACCTCCTTGCGGGCTGCATTCACGAGCACGCCATCGTGGGGCATGAGCTCGAAGAGCTCCTTGCCAACCGAGTGGCGGGTTTCGTCGGTAGCCGGGATGTGGAGACTCACATACTGGTTGTTGCGATACAGCTCCTTGAGGTCGTGCACAGGCGTGACACCGTCGGCAATCATCTTCTCGTCGCTCACCCATGGGTCGAGGGCACTCACCTTCATGTCGAAGCCCTTGGCAATGCGAGCCACGTTGCGTCCCACCTGGCCGTAGGCATGAATGCCCAGGGTCTTGTCCTTGAGCTCGGTGCCACTCTTGCCATTGTAGCGGTTGCGAATGAGGGTGACGAGCATGCCAAACACCAGTTCGGCCACGGCATTGCTGTTCTGGCCAGGGGTGTTCATCACGCACAGGCCGTGCTGTGTGGCCTGGGCCAGGTCGATGTTGTCGTAGCCGGCACCGGCGCGCACCACCACCTTGAGCTGGGGAGCGGCGTCCATGACCTGCTTGTCGACGATATCGCTGCGCACGATGAGGCCTGCGCAATCCTTGATGGCGGCTATCATGTCGTCTTTGGTGCCTTTCTCCACGAGCACGAGCTCGTGACCGGCGTCTTCAAGCACTTTCTTGATGCCCTCGACTGCGGCGGGGGCAAAGGGCTTGCTGGTTGCAACTAATATTTTCATAGTAGGATAATCGTTTTAAAGAAAAATAAAATATATAATGTGAACTACTCAGGCAGGAATGCGAGATCAATGCTTGTTCTCAAATTCCTTCATGGCCTGGGTGAGCACCTTCACGCTGTCGAGAGGCAGGGCATTGTAGAGCGATGCACGGAAGCCGCCCACGCTGCGGTGACCCTTGATGCCAACGATGCCCTTGGTGGCGGCGAAGTCGAGGAAGTCTTTCTCGAGGCCGGCATACTCGGGCTTCATGACGAAGCACACGTTCATGATCGAGCGCGACTCGGGCTTGACTGTGCCCACAAACATCTTGCTCTCGTCGATGGCGTCGTAGAGCACGCGAGCCTTCTCCTCGTCGATCTCCTGGAGCTTCTTCACGCCGCCCAGCTCTTTGTACCACTTGAGTGTCTGCAGAGCGCTGTAGATGGGGAGCACCGGAGGCGTGTTGAACATGCTGCCCTTCTTGACGTGAGTCTCATAGTTGAGCATGGTGGGAATGGCACGGGGTGCCTGGCCCAGGACATCGGTCTTGACGATGACAAAGGTGACGCCTGCAGGAGCCAGGTTCTTCTGAGCTCCGCCGTAGATGAGGTCATACTTGGAAACGTCGACCGGACGCGAGAAGATGTCGCTCGACATGTCGGCAACCATGCGCACGGGCACATCGGGATCCTCGCGCAGCTCGGTGCCGTAGATGGTGTTGTTGGTAGTGATGTGGAGGTAGTCAAGGTCGGTAGGCACGTTGTCGAGCTTGGGATAGTACACATACTTGTCGTCCTCGCTGCTGGCCACGATCTCGACGTCGCCAAAGAGCTTGGCCTCCTTGATGGCCTTGTGGGCCCAAGTACCCGAATCAACATAGCCGGCTTTAGTTTTCAAGAGGTTGTAAGGCACCATGCAGAACTGCAAGCTGGCACCGCCGCCCAAGAAGAGCACCTCATAACCCTCGGGGATGTCGAGAAGTTCCTTGAACAGGGCTTGAGCCTCGTCCATGACAGCCTGGAACTCCTTGCTGCGATGGGAAATCTCGAGCACAGAAAGGCCGGTACCGGCAAAATCACGAATTGCATCAATCGTATGGTCAATAGTGTATTGACTCATGATTGAAGGACCTGCATAGAAATTGTGTTTCTTCATAACTTATACATTAATATTATTAGTTTAAAACAGTTGGTTTTTATCTCTCAGGGTTGAAATCGTACAGGAAGATTTCATTTACAAATGTAGCGTTTTTTCCCAAGAAATCAATCGTTTCGGGCAAAAATGTTTGCGCCTGGAGAGGCAACAAACTGGCTTAATGCAACTTAATTTGGCCACTTGCCGACACGATGCCACGCAACTGGCCCTTGTTGCAAGCCGCGTGAAAGCCACCGGGGGCCGAACGGGCACAAATTGCCAATCCATAATTAGTGTTAAAAATAACATTTTGCTAAGAAAGATTAGTATCGAGCACATTTTTTAGGTAAAAAAAACTCGATTTCTTATGGTGATTTCCAAATTTTGCTATATATTTGTCACGTCGTTAAGATAAACCTTGGCGGCGCAACGAGAGAAAAAAGAAAAATGAGAGACAATTAATCTATACAACCAACTTAAACAAAATTCTATCATGAACGTAGAAAAAATTATGGCCGATCTCGAGGCTAAGCACCCCGGCGAAAAAGAGTACTTACAAGCAGTGCGTGAAGTGTTGATCACCGTTCAAGACGAGTACAACAAGCACCCTGAGTTTGAAAAGGCAAAAATCATGGAGCGCATGGTTGAGCCCGACCGCATTTTCACCTTCCGTGTGACTTGGGTCGACGACAAGGGCGAGGTGCAGACCAACCTGGGCTACCGCGTGCAGTTCAACAACGCCATTGGCCCCTACAAGGGCGGTCTTCGTTTCCATGCTTCGGTCAACCTGTCGATCCTCAAGTTCCTGGGCTTTGAGCAAACCTTCAAGAATGCCCTCACCACGCTGCCCATGGGCGGCGGCAAGGGCGGCAGCGACTTCTCGCCCCGCGGCAAGAGCGATGCCGAGATCATGCGTTTCTGCCAGGCCTTCATGCTTGAGCTGTGGCGCCACATAGGCCCCGACATGGACATCCCAGCCGGCGACATCGGCGTGGGCGGCCGCGAGGTAGGCTACCTATTTGGAATGTATAAGAAACTCACCCGTGAGCACACGGGCACCATCACTGGCAAGGGCTTTGAGTTCGGCGGCAGCCGCATCCGTCCCGAGGCCACTGGATATGGCGCATGCTACTATGTAGAGAACATGCTCAAGACCCTGGGCACCGACTTCAAGGGCAAGACGGTTGCAGTGTCGGGCTTCGGCAACGTGGCATGGGGCGTGGTAGAGAAAGCCACCCAGCTTGGCGCCAAGGTTGTGACCATCAGCGGTCCCGACGGCTACATTTATGATCCCGACGGCATCAACACCCCCGAGAAGTTCCAGGCCATGCTCGACCTGCGCGCTTCGGGCAACGACGTGTGCGCTCCCTATGTGGAGAAATTCCCCAACGCCAAGTTCTATGCCGGCAAGAAGCCTTGGGAGCAGAAGGTAGACATCTGCATGCCTTGCGCTACTCAGAACGAGGTCGCTCTCGAGGATGCCAAGAAGATGAAGGAAAACAACATTCTGCTCATCGCCGAGGTTTCCAACATGGGTTGCCAGGCTGCTGCCATCGACTACTTCATCGAGAACAAGATGGTGTATGCTCCAGGCAAGGCTGTGAACGCTGGCGGCGTTGCAACTTCGGGTCTCGAGATGACTCAGAACGCCGAGCACATCTACTGGACTGCCGAGGAAGTCGACAAGAACCTGCACAACATCATGAACGACATCTATGAGCAATGTGTGAAATACGGCAAGGAAGCCGACGGCTACATGAACTACATGAAGGGCGCCAACATTGCCGGCTTCATGAAGGTTGCTCACGCTATGATGGGTCAAGGCATCATCTAATCTAACCTTCGCATATTCTGTTATTTCAACAGCATAGAGACATATGCGTTATTGATTGCTTAACTATCATAAACCGGAATGCTGCCCTCCTGACAAAAAAGGACGGCAGCATTTTTTCTTATTGCCCGCAAGGGGATTCCACTTAAAATTTGTACATTTGGCAACAAAAAAAATCATCATTTCGCACATGAAGAGAACAATACTACTGTTGCTTGTGCTGTGGGCAGGGCTGACGACAATTACAGCCGTGGCTGCAACCAGCCACCGACTGTGCTTCAATGAAGGGCGATTCAAGATAGCCCAGTTTACCGACCTGCACTGGGACGCCAACTCGAAGAACAATGCTCAGAACCGGGCCAACATTCTTGCTGTGGTGCAGATGGAACACCCCGACTTGTGCGTGCTCACGGGCGACGTGGTCACCGAGCGCCCCAGCGTCGAGGGCTGGCATGAGGTAATAGCCCTCTTTGAGCAAACGCGCACCCCCTATGTCGTGCTCATGGGCAACCACGATGCCGAGAAGCTGACTGTAGACTCCATCTACGCGCTGCTCGAAGCCTCGCCGTGGCATGTGGGCCAGCGCGGGCCGGCGGGCATCACGGGAGCAGGCAACTGCGTGCTGCCCGTGTATGGCAGCGGCGCGGGCAGCGAGGCCGAGGCGCTGCTCTACTGCCTCGACTCCAACGACTACCCTGCCACGACGCGCCTGGGGCACTACGACTGGATACACTTTGACCAGATTGCATGGTATCGCGAGCAGAGCCGGCACTACACGCAGGCTCACGGCGGCAAACCGCTGCCAGCACTCATGTTCTTTCACATCCCGCTACCCGAGTTTGAGCTGTTGAGCAACGACGATGCCACCTGCGGCCACCAGCTTGAGGGGGTGGCTTGCTCCAAAGTGAACAGCGGCATGCTGGCCTCGATCATCGACGAGGGCGACGTGATGGGTGTGTTTTGCGGCCATGACCACGACAACGACTGTATAGGCCAGTTCCTTGACATCGCCTTGGCCTATGGCCGGGTGAGCGGTCTCGATGCCTACGGCCAGCTGCAGCGCGGGGCGCGCATCATCGAGTTGCACGAGGGCCAGCGCAAGTTTGACAGCTGGATCGCCACCCCCCAGGGCCGTGAGGCGATATACTACTACCCATCGGGCATCAACTCGGAGCAGGAACGGTTGAGCGTGTACAGCCCTGCAGTGGCGGCTAACGGCTTGGTTCCGGGAGTGAGCTACACCTACCGCGAGGGAATGTTTAAATCGTGCAACGATCTGAGCAACGGCACTGTGAAGGCGAAGGGCACGATGAGCAACTTCTCGATTGCCGATGCTCCGGCCAAGGACCACTTCGGCTATGAGTACACTGGCTACATCGATGTACCCGAGAGAGGCGTGTACAATTTCTATCTCTACAGCGACGACGGGTCGCGACTTTACATCGACGGCAAACTGGTGGTCGACAACGACGGCTCGCACAGCGCTGAGCGCAAGGGCGGCCACATTGCTCTCGAGCAGGGCATGCATGCCATAGTGCTCCAGTACTTTGAGGACTACATGGGCCAGAGCCTGCAAGTGAGGGTATCGGCTCGCAACATGCCCGAGCAAGACGTGCCCAGCAGCATGCTCTTTCACAAGCAGTGATACTGGAGCGCGGTGACACGGGCAGTTGCACCTGGCCTGGCAGTGACCGAATCGGTATAAACTATAATCGTATAATCCTTTTTTAAACCCAACATGCAAATGAAGAAAATTCATCTAATCTCACTCACGTGTGGCGTTGCTGCCATGGCGGCAATGTCATCCACAGCCCAGAAGCTAACCTATCCTGAAGCTCCTCACGACAACACTGTCGACACCTACTATGGCGAGAAGGTGCCCGACCCGTTCCGTCCGCTCGAGGACGACAACAGCGAGGCCACCAAAGCCTGGGTGCAGGCCGAAAACAAGCTCACACAAGCCTATCTGGCAAAGTTACCGCAACGGGCCAAATACCTGAAGCGGGTGAAAGAGGTAACCAACTACGAGAAAGTGGGCATCCCCTTTGAGAAACACGGCAAGTGGTACTTGTACCGCAACAACGGCACGCAAAACCAGTCGGTGCTCTACCAGATGGACCAGCTGGGCGGCGAGCAACGCGTGTTTCTCGATCCCAACACCCTGAGCAGCGACGGCACCGTGGCACTCAAAGACATATCCTTCTCCCACGACGGCCGCTACCTGGCCTATGTGATTTCACGCAACGGCTCGGATTGGGAGGAAATCTATGTAAAAGACGCCAAGAGCGGCCGCCAGCTCGACGACCACATCGTGTGGGCCAAGTTCACCAGCGCCACCTGGCTGGGCGACGGGTTCTACTACAGTGCCTACGATGCCCCTGAGCAGGGTCACGAGACCTCGGCCAAGAACTCGGTGATGAAGATATACTACCACAAGATAGGCACGCCGCAAAGCCAGGACGTGCTCTTCTATCAGAATCCGGCCCAGCCGCTGCGCTTCTACTCGGTGAGCGTGAACAAGGAAGAAACCATGATGTTTATGCAAGAAGCCGGCATGGACCAGGGAGTGAACCTCTATGTGCGCGACCTGCGCGTGCCCGGCTCGCAATTCATCCAGATGACCGGCGATGCCAGCAAGGTCTACAGCCCCATCGAGCAGATGGGCGACAGTATCTACATCTTCACCAACGCCGGCGCTCCCCGCAACCGCATCATGGTGGCCGACATACGCCGCCCGGGCTTCCAAGACTGGAAAGAAGTGGTGCCCGAGGCCGACGGTGTGCTCGACGATGTCACCTTCTTCGACGGCAACAAGATGGTGCTCACCTACATGAAGGACAACTGCAGCGAGTCGTACCTGTACGGCATCGATGGTCATCGCATGGGTGCCATTTCCTTGCCAGGCGTGGGCAGCGTGTCGTTCAGCGGCAAGCGCGAGCGCCCCGAGTGCTTCTACTCGTTCACGTCCTACACCACTCCAGCCACCGTATACCGCTATGACGCAGCCACAGGCGTGAGCACGGTCTACAGCAAACCCAAGGTGAACTTCAACCCAGCCGACTTTGTGAGCGAGAGATACTTCTACACCAGCAAAGACGGCACCAAGATACCGCTCTTCATCACCTACAAGAAGGGCATGAAGCGCAACGGCAAAAACCCGCTGCTCATGTATGGCTACGGCGGTTTCAACGTCACCTATATGCCCTATCTCATCACCTCCTACCTGCCATTTCTCGAGTCGGGCGGCATCTATGTTTACACCGTGCTGCGCGGCGGCGGCGAGTATGGCGAGGCCTGGCACCTGGCAGGCACCAAGATGCAGAAGCAAAACGTGTTTGACGACTTCATCTCGGCAGCCGAGTGGCTCATTGCCAACAAGTATACCGACAGCGAGCACCTGGCCATCATGGGCGGCAGCAACGGCGGCCTGCTGGTGGGCGCTTGCGAGACCCAGCGTCCCGACCTGTTCAAGGTGTGCATCCCGCAAGTGGGCGTGATGGACATGCTGCGCTATCACAAGTTCACCATAGGCTGGAACTGGGCGCCCGACTACGGCACGAGCGAGGACTCCAAGGAGATGTTTGACTACCTCAAGGGCTACTCGCCCCTGCACAACCTGAAGCCTGGCGTGAGCTACCCTGCCACACTGGTAACTACGGCCGACCACGACGACCGCGTGGTGCCGGCCCACTCGTTTAAGTTTGCCGCCACCTTGCAGCAAGACCAGGCAGGCAGCGCCCCAGTGCTCATACGCATCGACACCAAGGCCGGACACGGCGGCGGCAAGCCACTCTCCAAGCGTCTGGAAGAGACGGCCGACATTTTTGCCTTCATCATGCACAACATGGGCATGAAGATGAAATAAAGAGATCACTCCCTCTATGGGAAGTTGAGCGATAAAGCAAGCATCCATGCCCAGATTGCAACGGGCATGGATGCTTTTTTGTGCGCATATTGACGCACATAGTAGATGAGATGCAATTGGGGCGGGCCGATACAGATGGGGGGATATGTGTTGCATAGTGCGATTTAAGTATGGGTAATTACGAAAATTATCAGACTATAACAAATTTTGCTTAATCATTCAGTTAGGCTTTTATCGCCTGTATCCTGAAGAAAAGCAACATTTATCGACGCTGATCGAGACAGAAGAGAGAACACGCAATTAACACATTTTTAGAACTACTGAACACGCGTGAATGTGTATTTTCTATAACTTTCCTAATTTGACAGTTTGTTGTATTAACGTATTGCTACACAATACTTTATATAGCAAAGTAATGTAGCTAATTTTTCGGTGCTGCAAAGATTAACCTTTGTTAACCTTTCGGTAGAACGCGCTCATCGCTGCTTTTGTGATTATCTGTTTGTTAACTTCCACACCGGCAAGCTCTTGCAGTTGGTCGGTGAGGCTGGTGCGCTGGAACATGGGCACGTATCCCAGTCCCTGGATTTGTCCGAAGCGCAGGTTCTGGAGGGTGTCGATCAGCTGGTCGACGGCCAGGGGGTGCTCCTTGTAGGCCTCGGGGAACGAGTCGGCCAGCTGCTTTTGCAGGAGCTTGAGCAGCAGCAGTGCGAGGAAGCAGACGAGGAAGTGGGAGCGGATGCGGTCCTGCCTGGAGAGGTGGACGGGCCTGGCCTCGAGGTGGGTCTTGGTGGTGCGGAACAGGTGCTCTATCTCGTGATGGAAGGAGCGTGCCTTGAGCACGAGCGTGGCCTCGTCGTCGAGCGAGGTGGCGTAGGCGTAGAAGCCGTCGAGCCTCTCCTCCTGCCCGAGGATGTCGTCATTGATGACCATCTCGGTCAGGCCGAACTTGCGCCTCAGCACATCCTCGAGCGGCTGGAGCGTGGCCTGCCCCGACTCGTTGCCCGGGAAGACCACAAAGGCCAGCGGGATGCCGTCCATGTCCATGAACATGCCCATCTGCACGATAGGGCTGGGCCGGTTCTCCTTCGACTTGCCGCGCTTGCGCAGCCCGGCCACGAGCTCGCCGGTCTCTATGTCCACCGTGTCCCTGTCGTTGTCCTCGATCTCGAAGTAGTAGTTGGTGCAGTCGTAGTAGATCACCCTGTCCCTGCGTTCCATGAACCTGGCCGAGCAGGCGTAGACGCCGGCCTGGATGTCGTCGATGTGGCCCGAAAGCAGGCTCAGGGCCCGGTACATGTCGGCCTCGCCGAACTTCGGGGGCTGCACCAGCCCCCTGCGCCTTCCGCAGCGTCCTCTGCTTGGAGCAGGGGAAGAGCAGACGGCCCGTGACCAGCGTCCTCAATATCCCGTCGAGGTCGAACTTCGCCTTGCTCGCCTTCTTGATCTCGGCGCACATGCGGGGCAGGCCGAGCCTGTTGTAGAGCGGCAGCAGCATCAGGTCGCCGCCCGCCCGCAGAGGCAGGTCGCCCTTGCCCACGGTCTGGCCCGGGTAGAAGTCAACCGAAATGCGCTCCCTGCCGGCCTTCTCCTCCTCGGTCATGCGGGCCGCCAGGTCCCTGACCCACTGGCGCGGGTCCTGGCAGCCGTACTTGCGCCTGATGTCCTCAAGCAGCCCCAGCCGCCTGACAGTCTTTGTGGTAGACTTGCCGTCGATGCGCACCGACTTCTGGATGTAAGCCCACGTGCCTTTCTTTGTTGTGCCGAATGTCGCCTTCATATCGATAATCCTTTGATACAACAACTATTATTATCTACAAATATACAAAAAATGAACTGTGCAACAATTCATTAGAAAAAATTTTTTCGCTCTAACTGTCAAAGTCCCGTACGATTTTATTTTTTGTTTCGCTCGATTTACACTATCTTTGTCAATTTTGAGTATATGTTTGCTTATGCATGCTTATTTCAGTTATTTCTATGACGAAATTGATTATCTTTACAAACAACAAATAAAAATGAACAAGATACTAACAGCCTTGGTGATAGCCGCGACTCTATTTGTCGCTTCATCATGTAGTAGCGAAAATGGAGAAGACCCTATCACTCCGGACAATCATCAAGAACAGAACAAGCCAACAGTGAAGCCTTATGTTGCACTAAGTCAAACAGAAGCTACAATACCTTTCGATGGTGGCAACTTGAACGTAAACATGAAATATAATGTCAACTTCGATGTGTCCGTTACTTATTTTGCCAATTCTTACACACATCAAGAGTGGAAGGACAATATTGCAGTTCCTGTCAAGAATGTAACAGCGGGTACTCTTAGTTATTCTCTCAACAAAAACGATGGAGTTGGGAGGATTGTCAAGATTGATTTTACATACAAAGACTCTGTGCTCAATACTTTATATGTCAGGCAAATGCCTAACCCTTCAGCCTTAAAGAGCAAAGTGATAGTCGATACCTCTATCTTTGATTCTGCTGGAGAAGGATTTGACGATGTGAGTGTCCTGGAGTGTTATCTTGGCAAAGACAATGTAGACAATTGGAAGAACATCAAGACTCTTCAAGTTTGGGGACCTCTTCGTCAGAAGGATCTGGACTTCCTGAAGAAGCTTGTTGGCTCTGGTGATTTTACCGACAGGGCAAATATGTCTGGAGCTCATATCAATCTTGATCTAAGCAATGTGAAAGGCATGGAGAAATTGCCTAATAAAGAATTCCAAGGGGCTACCGCTTTGGACTCTATAGCACTGCCGGAAGGTCTGAAGGAAATTGGCGCGTCTGCTTTTAATATGTGCGAAAGCTTGAAACACGCCAATGTACCATGGTCGGTAAAGGTTATCGGTAATTATGCCTTCAGCAATTGTACACTTACTGATCTGCAGACCATTAAAGGAAATGATCTTGAGGATATCGGACAATATGCCTTTGCTACGAACACTATCCTTGATAGTTTTGGACTGCCTTTCGACCCTAAAGCCTTTGACAGATATTCGTTTATTCTTCGTGCAAAGAAGATCTATGCTCCGTGGAACAACGATAACGCTGATGCCAGCCTATTGCCAAAGATTGATTTTCAAAAAAAAACATACGAGTCGGATACACTTGTAGTTCCTAAAGGCAGTTTGAATTTGTATAAATCTTCCGAGACTTTTAGCAAGTTCAAGAATATCATGGAAGAATAAGTTTCTAAAGGTCATACATTATCGCAGAGATCACATTCTTCTGTCCGCAAAGCCAACTGCAACTTTAGGTGCAATTGCACCCAAAGTTGTAGTTAAAAGAACCAAAACGCTTGCTTGTACAAGATTGCAGAGGATAAAACAGCATGATTACAAAAAAGGAACCATATACATAGGTACGAGCATGGTCTCTTTGTCTTTTCTTAAATCTTTAGTATAGACAAGGTATCGTTCCTTTACCCTGTTGGAATATTTCTTACAATGATGTAGCTCTTATATTCCCGTTGGGCGAACTGTTTGACAATGGTGGATTTCCCAACCCGTCGGGGACCTTCTATCATTAGTGCCGTTGATCCTGCCGAGTCATGCTTCCATCTGAGCATGGCATCATAAATTTTCCGTTTAAAGATCTGTCCCTCCATATTATTTCGTTTTAGCGCAAAGTTACGCATAATATGTGCAATATTAAAATTTTAATGACGACAATGCAGCTAATCGCAAATTCTATTTGAGAGTTTATGCAGCTAATCGCAAATTTTATAAAACACGGAGTGCCTTTAAAAGAAAGTTTAGTTTTTGCCTTAAAAAGGAAAAGAGAAGGAAGCCGAAGCAGCCTTCTCCTTGGAAACTGTAAGTGCGATAGTCGCTACTCACCCTCCGGCTTCTTGTCCTCCGTCCAGACAGTCGAAAACTTGTTTATCACGAAGATCATATGGTGGCGACGACGGCACTGTCAGCGATGCGTTTGTTACCGTCACTGAAGGAATGGTTCTTGGTGACAAGATAGAGTAGCATGACAGCCTTCTCCTCTACACTGGGATAGAGGTCCACACCGTCGAAGGTCTGATAGATCTGCCCAATGGAGCTCTTGAAAGAGTCGTCCTTCTCATTGCCGAAGAGAGGGGAGTAGCCGAACTTCTCTTTCAGCACATCGATTTCCTTCATAGCCTTCTCGTAGGTGGCGTGAAAAGGTCTCCTTGCTTACTCCATAGCAGAAAAGTACGATTTTATTTTGTGTTTCGCTCGATTTACACTACGTTTGCCAACGTTGAGTATATGTTTGCTTATGGATGCTTATTTCAGGATTTGCAGCACATTAGCAACATCGACAGGCAGATGTATGTGAATAGTTATCAGACCATTTTGAGGAGGTAATTAAAAAAAAATATTAGACTATAACAAATTTTGCTTAATTTTTCAGTTAGGCTTTTATCACCTGTATTCTGAAGAAAAGCAACATTTATCGACGCTGATCGAGACAGAAGAGAGAACACGCAATTAACACATTTTTAGAACTACTGAACACGCGTGAATGTGTATTTTCTATAACTTTGCAAGTTAGAATAAAGATTATCACATAAAGTGTGCTCACGATGAAAATACTATTGACAGGAGCTGCAGGATTTATAGGTTCTCACACATTTACACAGCTTGCCAGTCGTGGCGACGAGGTGGTAGCAATCGACAATATCAACGACTACTATGACCCACGCTTGAAATATGCCCGTCTGCGGGAAATGGGATTTGCCCCCGACGAGGCCGACTGGGAGATGAACATCGTGGCCAACAAGCGGTATCGTCAATGCCAATTCATACGCATGGACATCAAGGACAGCGACAAGATGGACAAACTCTTCGGCCGCTACCACTTCGACATGGTGATGAACTTTGCAGCCCAGGCAGGAGTGCGCTACTCGATTGCCAACCCCTATACCTACTCGCTGAGCAACCTGCAAGGCTTCCTCAACGTGCTTGAGTGCTGCCGCCGGCACCATGTGCCGTCGTTGGTGTTTGCCTCGTCGAGCTCGGTGTATGGCATGAACACGAAGGTGCCATTCAGCGAGAGCGACAAGACCGACACGCCAGTGAGCCTGTATGCTGCCACAAAGAAGGCCGACGAGCTCATGGCTCACTGCTACAGCAAGCTCTATGGCTTGAAGACGGTGGGACTGCGCTACTTCACTGTGTACGGGCCTTGGGGCCGCCCCGACATGGCTCCCATGCTCTTTGCGCGTGCCATCGACCGCGGCGAGGAGATAAAGGTGTTTAACGGCGGCGACATGATACGCGACTTCACCTATATCGACGACATTGTGGCTGGCACCATGCTGGTGGCCGACAATATCGACCGCTTGGCCATGAGCCCCGAGGGTGTGAGCTACAACATTTTCAACATAGGTTGCGCCCACCCTGTGAAACTCATGGACTTCATCGACGAGATGGAACGAGCCATGGGCACCCAGGCCAAACTGAAGTTCATGCCCATGCAACCAGGCGACGTGTACCGGACACAGGCCGACGTGAGCAAGCTCGAGCGCAGTGTGGGCTACGAGCCCCGGGTGATGCTGCACGAGGGCATAGCCCGGTTTATCGAGTGGTACAAGAGCGACCAAAATCCGTTGAAAGCATGAAAGAGCGCAACTTGCTATTGCTGCTGGTGCTGCTCGCCGTGACCACCTTCTTTGTCAACAACAGTGCCCTGCCCACCGACATCATGGAGGCACGCAACCTGGTGACTGCCCGAGAAATTGTGGCCGACGGCAACTGGATGGTGCCCACCATGAATGGCGAGCTGCGTCTCGAGAAGCCGCCGTTGCCCACATGGGTGGCAGCCGCCATCGAGAGCGTGGCTCCCGACAACCTGGCAGCACAGCGCCTGGCCCCAGGCATCATGGGTGTGGTGTGGACCGTGTATCTTGTGCTGCTGACCGCGAAAGTGTCGCGCCGCCGCAAGCTGGGCTACACGGCAGGCATCGTGTTTCTCACATGCTACCAGATAGTGCTCATGGGCCGCACAGCCACGTGGGACATCTACTGCCACGCCTTCATGACGGCTGCTATCTATTACTTGTACTGTGGCTTGAGCGCCGACAAGTCGCACCAGTGGCGCTACCTGCCCATGGCAGGCGTCATGATGGGACTGTCGTTCCTTTCCAAAGGGCCGGTGTCGTTCTACGCCCTGCTGCTGCCTTGGCTTTTGGCAGCCGTCGCAACGCTGCGGCTCTCGGCGCGCGGCAAGTGGAAGGCACTCACATGCATGATTGTGCTGTGCCTGGCACTGGCTGCCGCATGGTACATCTATCTCTACGCATTTGAGCCCAAGGCTGTGCAACAGGTCATCGGCAAGGAAACGGGATCGTGGGCTCACCGCAATGTGCGCCCGTGGTGGTACTACTGGCGCTACTTTGCCGAGATGGGCATCTGGGCCTTGCTCACGCTGGCTGCACTCGCCCTGCGCTACTGGAAGCGTGTACTGCCCGAGTGGCGCACCTACATGATGGCTGCCTTGTGGGGCATTGCCTGCGTGGTGCTGCTGTCATTCATGCCTGAGAAGAAATACCGCTACCTGCTGCCAGTGATGGCTCCCTGCGCCATAGCAGTGGCCTGCCTGGTCTATCACATGCACGAGGCCAGCGACAAAGCCAGCCTCGTGCTGTGGCAAGTGCACCGCTGGCTCATTGCCGTGGTTGTGGTCGCAATGCCGGTGGCAGTGTGGGTCATGCAGCTGCTGCCAGTGTGGCAGGCTGTGATGCTCACCGTGTTGTGCCTGGCCCTGGCTGTGGATGTAGCCCGCCCGCTGCGGGGCGACAGCCGGTCGTGGCGCTTGCTGCTGGGTGCAGCCGGGGCCTTCATGCTCATCGAGTGCTTTCTCATGGGCAGCATTGCCAAGGCTATGGGCAATCCCGGCAGTCACAGCATAGCCGCCACACGCCACATGCCGCAACTGCACAGCTTGCCCTTCTACTTCCCCCAGGGCGACTCGCTCAGGATCGAGATCGTGTACCAAGCCCACCGCAAGATACTGCCCCTCAACATGGCCGACTCGGCCAACGTAGTGAGCCACACCCCCATGGTGCTGGTCTCGTCTCGCTGGAACAGCGCAGTGCTCTCGCCTGCCATCTTGAGTCGAGTCGACACTGTGATGGTGGGCACCTACGACGACAATACACGCCCCCGTGGCTCACGCCACTACCAGCAGTGCTTTGTCAACCACGTCACAATTATCAAACCAAAGAAATGAACAAGACCAAAGAATACGATTTCACGATCATCGTCCCCATCTACAACGAGGAGGACAACATGACCACCCTCGAGCAGCAACTGAGCGCCTATGTGGCCAAAGCCTCGCTCAAGACTTGCGTGCTGCTCATCAACGACGGCTCGACCGACGACAGCCTGACCCGCATCAAGCAGCTGTGCCAGCGGCAGCCCCACTTCTACTACATCTCGAGCAATGCCAACCACGGCCTGAGCACTGCAATGAAGGCTGGCATCGACGAGACCGAAAGCAAGTATCTGGGCTATATCGACGCCGACCTGCAGACGCGCCCCGACGACTTTGAGAAGCTGTTGCAATTTGCCCCCACTACCCCGCTGGTGACTGGCATACGTGCCAACCGCAAGGACTCGGGCTTCAAGAAGCTGCAGTCGCGCATTGCCAATGGTTTCCGCCGCAAGATGACTGGCGACACCGCCACCGACACGGGTTGCCCGCTCAAGGTGATGTGGACCAGCGTGGCCCAGAAGATACCTTTCTTCGACGGCATGCACCGCTTTTTGCCTGCCCTGTTTGCCCTCGAGCAGGCCCCGTTCAAGGAGGTGCCCGTGAGCCACTACCCCCGCGTGGCCGGCGTGTCGAAGTATCACCTGTGGAACCGTCTGGCCGGCCCGCTGAAAGACTGCTTCGCCTATCGCTGGATGAAGCATCGCTACATCAACTACCACATCGACGAGGCCAGCCTATGAGCACCTCGTGGCTGGTATATGGACTGGGCTTCCTGGCACAAGGGTTCTTCTCGGCCCGCATGCTGGTGCAGTGGATCATGTCGGAGCGGGCCAAGAAAATCGTGTCGCCCGTGGTATACTGGGTGTGCAGCCTGGCAGGCAGCATCTTGCTCTTCATCTACGGCTGGCTGCGCGACGACTTCTCTATCATCTTCGGGCAACTCATCTCCTACTACATCTACATTTGGAACCTCAACATCAAGGGCGTGTGGCGGCAGTTGCCTGTGGTGGTGCGCGCCCTTGTCTTCGCCCTGCCCATCGTGGCAGTGGCAGCCATGCTGGGCGATGCCGGCGCCTTTGTCGACAGCTTCTTCCACAATGCGCAAGTGCCCATGTGGCTGCTCATCTTCGGGTCGGCAGGGCAGTTCATTTTCACCGTGCGCTTCATCTACCAGTGGTACTACAGCTACCGGCGCCATGCCTCGATGCTGCCTGTCACCTTCTGGGTCATCAGCCTGGTGGGCTCGGGCATCATCGTTGCCTATGGCTGCCTGCGCCGCGACCCCGTGCTCATACTGGGGCAGTCGGTGGGCTTTGTCACCTACAGCCGCAACATCATCATTGGCCTGCGCGCCCGCCAGTCGTGACGTGCGCGGCCATGATTGTTTCAGTCTTGTCGCGGGGCAACAGGTACCCATCGATGTAGCGGGCAATGGTGCGCCTGTGTGCAGTTTTTCTTGATATTTTTGCAACAATCAATGTCGCCGTGTGGAGATAAAAACAATGCAACGGTGACTGCAACATAACACAGCCACCGTTGTATATAACTCTTAGTCAGTTTCATGCCGACACGACACGTCGCATCCACGCAGTGCGCACTCGGCCTTAATCGAGGAGACTGCCGCGCGTGATCGCATACTTGCCGCCGCCGGTGAAGATGAGCACTGTTGCTCCCAGCAGGTAAAGCATGGGGAGCTCAATAGCCCAACCGCCAGTTGCGGGGTCGACCGAGAAAATCTGCCCAGCATGAGCCATGAGCACAGCCACAACCATGTTGCCGGCAAAGACCACGGCGGCTGCACGAGTCCACAGGCCAGCCACAATCATGATCGAGCCCAGCAACTCGGCTGCCAGCGAGAAATAGGCAATAAAACCAGGCAAGCCCAAAGCCTCGAGCATGCCGCTTATGGGGCCCACGCCGTTGATGAGCTTGCTCACACCGTGGAACAACATGAGTCCACCTATCGTTAACCTTAAAAGCAACAACCCGAAATCGTTGTTGCGCAGAAAATTCTTGTTCATAGTCATATTTCCTAATATTTTTTGCAAAGTTAAGGCATCGCGCCATATTACACAAGTGCACACTCAGGAGTGACATGGTTACCAAATGGTAAGAAATGCAGCAATACTGCAACCATGCGTCAATACTTTAACACATTTTAACTACACCTAATCGAGCTGAACCACAACCACGACACGGCCACCTTTGCATTTTGTGAAGGCGCCATGCAGTGATATTATTAATTTTGTTATATATTTGCATGTAGAATTGAGCAAGCATCAAGACACGCAAGGGCATTACCACTCTTGCAAAACTGAAATAATAACAATCTAACCTTAATTCCGCAACACTATAATTTAACTTTATTTATAAGTTCCTGAGCAACAATAAGTTGCCTAGGATTTTGCCGTGTCAGATTTTTCACTTATCTTAGTGTTGCAATTAGAAAACAAGCGAAAATCGTAACAAGGCGCTGCAAAGGTACAAATAAAATTCGAAAAACTCACACCTTTTGGAGGAATTTTTTCAATCATGGAGAAATTTGACTCCATGCTTTCACCCGTTATCGACTCAACACTGGGTCAGAGATGCCGCAGTATCATCGGATATCAGTTCAGCGAGATAGTCCGTTCGCTGATGAGCGTTTATTTCTGTGGCGGCTCATGCGTGGAAGACGTAACGTCACAACTGATGCGCCATCTCTCGTATCATCCTACCCTTCTAACATGCAGCTCTGATACCATCCTCAGAGCCATCAAGGAACTGACACAGGAAAACATCTCCTATACTTCCGACCAAGGCAAGACCTATGATTTCAATACTGCAGACAAACTCAACACATTGCTTATAAACGCTTTGGTTTCTACAGGCGAGTTGAAGGAAATTGAGGAATACGATGTTGACTTTGACCATCAGTTTCTTGAAACGGAGAAGTATGATGCAAAACCGACCTACAAAAAGTTCCTCGGCTACAGGCCTGGCGTATATGTTATCGGTGACAAGATAGTCTATATCGAGAACAGCGATGGTAACACGAATGTGCGTTTTCATCAGGCAGACACCCATAAGAGATTCTTCGCTCTTCTGGAATCCCAGAACATCCGTGTAAATCGCTTCAGGGCAGACTGCGGTTCCTGCTCGAAGGAAATCGTCAGTGAGATAGAGAAGCATTGCAAACATTTCTACATCCGTGCCAACCGATGCAGTTCGCTCTACAATGACATCTTTGCTCTGAGAGGATGGAAGACGGAGGAGATTAACGGCATCCAGTTCGAACTCAATTCCATTCTCGTTGAGAAATGGGAAGGCAAGTGCTATCGTCTTGTCATCCAGAGACAAAGACGCAACAGTGGCGACCTTGACCTGTGGGAAGGCGAATACACTTACCGTTGTATTCTGACCAACGATTACAAGTCATCGACAAGGGACATTGTTGAATTCTACAATCTGCGTGGCGGCAAGGAACGTATCTTTGACGACATGAACAACGGATTCGGTTGGAGCAGGCTCCCCAAGTCATTCATGGCGGAGAATACTGTCTTTCTTCTGCTTACTGCATTGATACACAATTTCTACAAGACCATCATGAGCAGGCTTGACACCAAGGCTTTTGGGCTCAAGAAAACGAGTCGCATAAAGGCTTTTGTCTTCAGATTCATCTCCGTACCTGCCAAGTGGATCATGACTGCAAGGCAATACGTGCTGAATATCTACACAGAGAACCGAGCTTATGCAAAACCCTTCAAAACAGAATTCGGATAAGAATCCTTTCTTTCCGGTTTGAATCTGCGTATTACCTCAAGTCGCATCGTGGGGTAAGGGGATGGTGGCTACATATTGATGTTGTGCTGTTGCTTTTTACTGAAAGCTGCTACTAACGACTCATAAATCTACCCTTAATCGTGTATTGGATGATAGTTGCGGATTTTAGGTCTAAAATTAATTAATGCAGACATGAAGAAAATCATTCTTTCTATCATCATGCTTAGCGCAGGCATGGTTGCCATGGCACAGCATGCTCCTGGCACTGTAACCTTGCAGCCCAAGGTGGGCCTCAACATCTCCAGCATGACCGATGCCGACGACGCCGACCCCCGCTTTGGCGTGGCAGCTGGTGCCGAACTTGAGTACCAAGTCAACTCGTTCTTCTCCATCTCGGGCGGAGCCCTCTACTCGATGCAAGGCTTGAAGGGCAGCGATGACGTCGACGTCACCATGAAGCTCGATTACATCAACGTTCCCATTATGGCCAACTTCTATGTGGTCAAGGGGCTGGCACTCAAGGCAGGTATCCAGCCAGGATTCAATGTGAACAGCAAGCTGTCGGCCTCAGACAACAAGGTTTCGGGCTCGGTCGACATGGGCGACATCACCAAGACTGTAGATTTCTCAATACCCATGGGCATCTCCTACGAGTACAAGAACTTTGTGGTCGAAGGGCGCTACAACCTGGGCGTGACCAAGGTGTTCAAGGACAAAGAATTGAATATAGGTGGCGAGAGCATCGACCTAAGCGGAACCGACAGCAAGAACTCGGTGTTCCAGTTCACGCTGGGCTACAAGTTTGAGCTCTAACTGCTTCACTTGAAACACGACTGTAAAAATGAGGCGTGTCGACACTGTGCAGGTGTCGACACGCTTCGTCATTTTTAGCCGTGTGCGGCTGGGGCACTATTTCAAAATCTTCTTGCCATCGACGATGATGACCTGTCCACGGGTTGAAGCGTTGACTCGGCGCCCCTGCAAGTCATAGGCATGGCCACTGGCTTGCGACGCCCCTGCAGTCTTGACTGCATCGATGCCCGTGGTGCAGATGGGCGAACGGCGCTCTACCCCGTTGCAGCGGTAGACAGACTGCACACCAAGCTGCTCCTCGCGCAACGGCTGGTAAATGTACACCTGGCGCACGTAGACACCCATACTCTGCACGTCGCTGTCGCGATAGTCAAACGGTATCTCGGTCATGTCGGTCTTCAGGTCCTTGTACACTCCAGGGGTGAGGGTGAAAGGCCTACCGTCGACATAGATGACATAGAAGAGGCTGTCGGGGTTGATGTAGTTGCCGTCGACATCGAACGGCTGCACCTCAAACTTGAAATAGGCATAGGCATCGTTGTCTGCATCGAACACGTAGTAGCGCTGTATCGACGGCGTGACAGGCGTGGCAGGCTGGCTCTGGAACTCATAGAACGACGGATTGAGCCAAAACGTGGCCTTGGCTGGATTGGGCTCGTCGGGGCCGGCATTGATGATCATTGCCTCAGCAGGACCAGCCGAGGAAAACTTGCGACGCTGGCTGTCGAAATTCAACTCAAGCTGCCCCGTGGGCTGGAGCTCCTGCTGCTGCTCGTCGTAGAGGGCCGACATAAAATACATGTAGTGGAGCAGCGACACAGTGTCGACGCCAAGATACTGGCCATATTTCATGACAGCCTTGTTGCCGTCGATGTCGCCCGCAATCCACTGGCTGTCGCCGGGTGGCGACAAGGGGTTGCGCAAATACACCTTGCCGTCGCTCACTGCCCCCTTAGTCATCTTGTAGGTTTCGCCCAGATAGGCGTCGGTGTACTTGAGCACATAGTCGCTCACTGCCGCCTCGGCACTTGCGGGCAGCGCATTGGGAACACCGCTGAAAGAATCGACACGCACATCCTTCTCGGCAATAAGCCCCCAGGTGAAGTCGTCGGTGATCATGCCCAGGTAGCGGTCGTTGTCGACCTGCTTGAGCACGCCGTCGGTGAGCGTGAAGCGCATGGTGTAATCGGTCGCGCCAGTCACTGTGTCGGGCTGCAGGAAAACATCTCCTGGCTTCTTCAGCATGGGGAAAGCATAGAACATGGTCGACTCTACTTGGCCATCGAAGTCAGGCACCTGGAGCTCGTAGATGGCTTGGGGCAAGTGAGCCACGAGCGTGTCGCCATTGCCCCGCTGCAGCTTCAAGTAGCAGTTGTCCTTGATCGCGGCCAGCGGGCGGTAGAGATACACGTCGCCATTGTCGGCCAGCACATATTTGCTATAGGCATAGCGGTCGTTGATAATCTCGTAATCCTCTTCAGAGTACTGCATGAGAATAGTCGTCGAGCGCTTGAGCATGTCGTGCACAATGCCCTTGGGAGGCTCTGTGATGATGGTGGGATCGAAAACGACGCTGTGCTGTCCCGAGGCCGATGCGGCGGCAAGGAGAATGGCCGCTGGCAAAATAATGCTTTTGATCGTCATGTTGGATAAATGGTATTGGCCGTTTTCACATGATCATCTTAGCATCACTTTCTCGGTTTTCACGCTGCCGTCGGCATAGCGCGACACCTTCAGGTACAGCCCCTGAGACGGACGGGCAATGCGGCGGCCGCTCAAGTCGTACCACTCCTGGCGCACAGGCTCGCCTGCATCATGAGCGAGCTCGTTCACGCCGGTGCCCTCCACAGTCTGGCTCACAAGGTTGCTCTTGTACCACTGGTCGTCGTACTTGAAGAGCACTTGCACGCCCACTTTCTCAAATGGGCGTGTGAGATACACATTGTGGATCTCCTGCTGGGTGAAGAAATACTCATTGTCGGCATAGTTGCTGGCAATGTTGGTGAAAGGTGTCGACACATTGTTGTAATAGGGCGGTCCCACTGTCAGGAGTTGGTCGTCTAAGTAGATGTTGTAGAACAGACGCGTGTAGGGAAGCGGCCTGTTCTGGGTATCGATGGGATAGAAATCAACACTGAGGAAACCCATGCCCATATCCTCGTCATAGGCCTGCAGCTGCACGATTTTGGGGTCGGCTGGCGTAGCAGCCTGCACGGGGAAGATTGTGAGGCTGGGGTTGCGATAACCCATGATGGCGTTCACCTCGTCGAGCCCGGCATTGATCAAAAAGGCCACTCGGGCTTGAGGGTCGGTGGCCAGGGTTCTGGCCTGCGCATCATAGTCGAAGGTCAAAGTCGGAGCCTTGACATAGTTATAAATTATGGTACCGTCGGGACTGGTCTGCGTGGTATAGGTGGCAGGGAGGAACGACAAGTGCAGATTGGAACGCTTGTCGACCCCGATGTATTGTGGCAGGAAGGTCGCCTTGCCGCCGCTCAGCGTGCCATGTATCCACTGCAGCGTGTCGGGGCTGTAGGGATTGGTCATGTACACGTCGTTGCCGTCGATAGCCACCTCGGTAGTATAGCGCACGGTGTCGTTGTCGCTGTCGAGACTGTACAGGTTGAACGGCTCACTCTTCACTCCAGCGGGGAGCATCGTGGGCGAGTAGGGGCAAGGGCGCAATGCCGTGTTGGCCTCGCCCATAGCAAGCCACATGCCCGTCTCGTCGGTCACGCCAAGCAGCACGCTGGGCACCTGCACGGTAGTTCCAGGAAATGTGATATAGTCGTCGGGCACTTGATAGAGAGAGTCGCCCCTGAGTACAAACTTGATGTCGAGATTGGGTTGAGTCGCACCGTCGGGCACATCGAGCACATAGGCCAAGCCGCCATCGCTTATTTGGGCCTTAAGGCGCGTGGCATAGCACACGGTGCCGTAAATGTTGGCGATGGGCTGTGGCGTGCGGCACACAAGCGTGTCGCCATTGAAAGGTTCCAACTTCAGATAGGAATAAGTGGGAAACAACATGATGGGATTGTAGAGATACACGTTGCCCTGGCTGTCTTTCACGTAGCTGCCATCAAGATAGTCGATCGAGCCATAGGCTCCACGCTGCTGGTTGATGCCAAAGCCGCTGCGAATGCGGTGGGCATGCTCCTCGCCTTCGGGCTTGACGGTGATAATGTGGGTCGACAACTGCGCCTTGTTGGCACTTGCCTTGAACCACGCCGCAGTTCTGGCATCGGGGCCTGACGTGCAGCGCACGGGCAAGGGAGATTCCCCACTTGGCACTTGGGAAAAAACTGATAAGGGCATAGCGGTCAAGGCTAGAAAAAATAAAGTTTTTAACATAAAGGGTTAGTTTGTAAAAATTAAAAAAAAGAACAAATATTGTCACTCCTCACCAACATTGAGGAGCCTTGTTGCCTGCTTGTTAGGAGCCCCGTGGTAAAAGGCTCTGTCCTTACGGATGTAAAGATAAGAAAATAATTGCGCATGATGCAAATGCACGACAACAAATAGAGATTTTTCACAAAAAACATTAACAACAACACAAAAGTTAACAAAATGCACAATGCGCCTGCAAGGGTGCAAACCTCGGTAGCAGTAAAGTTGCGGCCCCATGTGTTGCAATTGTGGGAAATTCTTGCTACCTTCGAGGAGTAGATCAACACAAAAACATCGAAGACAATGAAAAATCAAAAGAAAGAGATTGACCGACTCCCGTCGGAATGCACATCGATCATTGTGGGCAGCAAGATGACTGCCGACGGTTCACGATTCATTTCCCGCTCGATGGACTGGGACGCCATGAACGGCATCAACTTTGAGCTGCACGACGACACCGAGTGCGGCCCCACCGAGTTTGTGGCCAAGGACAGCCCGTTTCGTTGCGAGCTGCCAGCCAAGGCACTGGGCTACAGCGCCACGCCCGACTGCCTCTATGCCGGCGAGTGGGGAAGCGCCGGTTTCAACAGCCTGGGTGTGGGCATGAGCTCGACCGAGTCGATATTCAGCAGCGACGAGGCACTCAAGCACGACCCGCTGGTGCCTGCCGGGCTGGCCGAGAACTGCGTGTTCAACATCACCCTGCCCTATATTCACAGCGCCCGCGAGGGCGTGGAGCGGCTGGGCAAGCTCATTGAGAAATATGGCTCGGCCGAGGGCTTCGGCATCCAGTTTATCGACGACAAGGAGACCTGGTATCTGGAGAACGCCTGCGGCCACCTGTGGCTGGCCCAGCGCATCCCCGACGACGTGTACTTTGCCACAGGCAACCAGAGTCGCCTGCGCGACTACGACCCCAACGACAAGGACAACTTCCTGGCTGCACCACGCTTGATAGAATTTGCACAGGAGCATGGGCTCTACGACCCCAAGAAGGGCAAGTTTGACTTCCATGAGGCCTATGCCCGCGATGTAGAGGTGCCCGACCACACCTACAACTACCCTCGCGTGTGGTACCTGCAGCACATGTTCAGCCCGTCGATAAAGAACGACGTGACGCGCAACACCTTCCCGGTATTTGCCAAGGCCGAGAAACCCATCACGCTGGCCGACCTGCGCAAGGCCTACCGTTCGCACTACGACAACACCGAGCACGATCCCTATCTGCACAACAACCCCAAGGAGCCTTACCGCCCCATCTCGATATTCCGCACGCTGCAAACCCACATTCTGCAAGTGCGTCCCGAGCTGCCCAAAGAGATAGGCTGCATCAACTACCTGGCCATGGGCATGGGCGACCTGAGCGTGTTTTTGCCGCTCTACCAGGGTGTGAAATCCTATCCCGAGGCCTACACCAAGCGGGCACCCGAGCACAGCACACCCGATTCGGCCTACTGGACCTTCCGCAAGGTAATGACCCTGGGCATGGTCAACTACAACAAGTATGCTCCCCTCATCAAGGAGACCTATGCCAAGCTCGAGGCCGAGTTTGACCAACGGCAGAAGGAAATGGAGGCCAACTACCTGAAAGTGTACAAGACCTCGCCCATGAAGGCGCAAGACATGCTGCAAGTGTTCAGCGACTACGTGCTCACCAAGGCTCTGCACGTGGCCAGTGAGCTCGCCGAAGAGCTCATGACGCGACTCACCAAGGATATCCAGACCGAATACCTCTTCCACGGAGCATAATCTCCAGCACGGCACGGCATTGCCTGCAACAACAAAATCCCCGCCACACGTTCAACGCTGTGGCGGGGATTTTTGTTGCTATCGGCAAGCAAGGCTTAGGCCTCAATGCGAGCGACTCTTGACATTGCCGGCAGACTTGCGACCGCGGCGGCCAGCATGGCCCTGTCGCGGAATGCTACCTATGCCATGCGGGTAGAGCTTGGCCAGCAAGTCGGGACGGCGCATCTTGTGCAAGGCATCGAAGATGCTGCGCTTGTAGGCGTCTTCATACCAAAAAAAGAATTGCCGCTGAGCCAGCTTCTCGCCAGGAGTGCGTGCCACATACACGGGCTGCAGCGTGTAGGGGTTGTAGCCAGTGTAGTACATCTCGGTAGAGACCGTCATGGGCGTGGGCGTGAAATCCTGCACCTGCTCGAGGTGGAAGTTAAGATCCTTGGTAATGGCGGCCAGCTCGGCCATGTCCTCCTGGGTGCAGCCTGGGTGCGACGATATGAAATAAGGGATGAGTTGCTCCTTGAGATGATACCGGTCGTTGACGCGGTCGAAGATGTCTTTGAACTTATAGAAGAGCTGGAACGAGGGTTTGCGCATGAGCATGAGCACATGGTCGCTGGTATTTTCGGGAGCCACCTTGAGGCGGCCCGACACGTGGTAGCGAATGAGCTCCTCGTTGTACTGGCGGTTGACTTTGTCGACAGCCTCGTCGCCTGTGGCGTGCATCGAGAGGTCGTAACGCACGCCACTGCCTATAAACGACTTCTTGACCTGGGGCAGCGCATCGACGGCATGATAGATATCGAGCAGGGCACTGTGACTGGTATTGAGATTGCTGCAAGGCTTGGGATGCAGGCATGATGGTCGTGCACAACGCTTGCAGCGGTCGAGGTCACGGCCGTGCATGGCATACATGTTGGCACTGGGACCGCCCAAGTCGCTGATGTAGCCCTTGAAATCGTCCATGAGCACGACCTGCTGCACTTCGCGCAAAATCGACTCCTTGCTGCGAGAGGCGATAAACTTGCCCTGGTGGGCACTGATGGTGCAGAAGGCACAGCCGCCGAAGCAGCCGCGGTGCATGTTGACCGAGTGGCGTATCATCTCATAGGCTGGAATGTGCTTGCCGTTGTAGCGGGGATGCGGGAGGCGTGTATAGGGCAGATCGAAGGAGGCATCGATCTCTTGCGTGGTCATGGGTGGATTGGTGCGATTGACCTTGATGGCGATATCGCCCGTTGCCTGCCACAAGTTGTTGCCGTTCCACAAGTTGGACTCAATCTCGATCAGTTTGAAATTTTCGGCTTGCATCTTCTTGGAAGCCAAGCACTCCTCATAGGAGTGCAGCACCACATCGGGGCCTTGGGCGGGAATCTCGCTCAGCTTGGCCCGCACCACAGTCTGCGGTATGTTGGTGAGCTCAAAGATATGCTTGCCGGCCTTAAGCGCATTGGCGATTTGCACCACAGGCTTCTCCCCCATTCCATACACCAGCAGGTCGGCCCTGGAGTCAACCAGAATCGAAGGCATGAGCCTGTCTTTCCAGTAGTCGAAGTGGGCAAGCCGTCGCATCGAGGCCTCGATGCCGCCAGCCACCACTGGCACATCGGGGAAAAGTTTCTTCAAAATCTCGCAGTATACGATGGTGGGATAGTCGGGACGTGCCCCGGCACGGCCATTGGGGGTGTAGGCATCGTCATGGCGGCGACGGCGATTGGCTGTGTAGTGGTTCACCATCGAGTCCATGGCACCAGCAGTGACGCCGAAAAACAAGCGCGGGGCTCCCAGTTTCTTGAAGTCGCGCCAGTCGTCGCGCCAGTTGGGTTGCGGCACGATGGCCACGTTGTAGCCGTGCGCCTCAAGCACGCGGCCTATCACCGCCGCCCCCATCGAGGGATGGTCGATATAGGCATCGCCGCTGAAGAGAATGACATCGATGTGATCCCAACCCAAGTGTTCGATCTCCTTGAGCGAGGTGGGCAGCCACTGGCGGGGGATGCGGTGGTCGCCAGGCTGGGCCTGTGGGTGCTGTTTCATCAAGAATGTTGTTTTTGTTTTTTGCTCTCGAGTTTGTTTTGGAGTTTCACAATCTCGTCGCGGTACTGAGCAGCCTCGAGAAAATCCATGCGCTTGGCAGCCGCCACCATCTCGCTCTTGAGGTGCTCGATGGTCTTCTCCAGGTTGTCGCTGCTCATGTAGGCCACAACGGGATCGGCGGCAATGCCTGCCGTGTTGTCAAACTCCTGTGCCGTCATGCGCTGCAGGTTGCCGAAGTCGGTCACATTGTTTTCATACTTGCGGGCGTGCTTCAACTGCTCGTCGGTGGGCACCATGTCGGTATCGAGACCAATGATGGCATTGCGGGCCTTGACGATAGCCTGCGGGGTGATGTGATGCTCCTCGTTGTACTTGAGCTGAAGCGAGCGGCGGCGCTCGGTCTCGTCGATAGTCTGGCGCATCGAGTCGGTGATGGTGTCGGCATACATGATGACCATGCCATTGAGATTGCGGGCAGCGCGGCCGGCAGTCTGGGTGAGCGAGCGACGGCTGCGCAAGAAGCCTTCCTTGTCGGCATCGATAATGGCCACAAGCGACACTTCGGGCAGGTCAAGGCCCTCGCGCAAGAGGTTGACGCCCACAAGCACGTCGATGGCGCCGGCACGCAAGTCGTCGAGTATCTGGATGCGGTCGATGGTCTCAACATCGCTGTGCATATAGGCACAACGTATGTCGAGACGCGCCAGGTAGTCGCTCAGCTCCTCGGCCATGCGCTTGGTGAGCGTGGTGACCAGGGTGCGCTCGTGATGCTCGATGCGCAATTGTATTTCCTCGACAAGGTCGTCGATTTGGCCCTTGGAGGGCCGCACCACAATTTGCGGGTCGAGCAGGCCGGTGGGTCTTATAATCTGCTCGGTGACCACGCCCTCGCACTTCTGCAACTCATAGTCGGCCGGTGTGGCGCTCACATAGATCGTTTGGCCGGTGAGCGCTTCAAACTCCTCGAAGCGCAATGGGCGGTTGTCGACAGCAGCCTGGAGACGGAAGCCATAGTTCACAAGATTGATTTTGCGGCTTTGGTCGCCGCCGTACATGGCGCGAATTTGCGGCACAGTGACATGGCTCTCATCGATGATGGTGAGGAAGTCGCTCGGGAAGAAATCGAGCAGGCAGAAGGGGCGCTGCCCTGGCTCACGGCCGTCGAAGTATCGGGAATAGTTCTCTATGCCCGAGCAATAGCCCACTTCCTTTATCATCTCGATGTCGTATTCCACACGCTCCTTCAAGCGCTTGGCCTCGACGGGCTTGCCCTCGCGGTAGAAGGCATCGACCTGTTCGCCCAGGTCAACCTCGATGCGGTTGATTGCCGTGCCCAGGCTCGACTTGTCGGTAACAAAGGCGTTGCCAGGAAAAATGGCAAAACTGTCCTCGTTGCGTATGGGCATCTGCGACACGTAGTCGAGAAACTGGATGCTTTCAATCTCGTTGCCCCAGAAAATGACACGCAAGATAAACTCCTCGTTGGAGAGTGCAATGTCGACTGTGTCGCCCTTGACGCGGAAGGTGCCAGGCGTCAATTCCATCTCGTTGCGTGAGTAGAGCGAGTCGACCAGGCGGCGCAGAAACTCGTCGCGTCCTATGTTTTGGCCCACGTGTATCTCGATGGTGTTTTCCTTGATGCTGTCGGGGTTGCCCATGCCATAGAGGCACGACACCGACGACACGACCACAATGTCGCGCCGTCCCGATTGCAAGGCTGCGATGGTCGACAGGCGCAGGCGCTCGATCTCGTCGTTGATGGCCAGGTCCTTCTCGATATACTTGTCGGTCGAGGGAATGTAGGCCTCGGGCTGATAATAGTCGTAATAGCTCACATAGTAGTGCACCGAGTTTTCGGGAAAGAAGCTCTTGAACTCGCTGTAGAGCTGAGCGGCGAGTGTTTTGTTGTGCGAGAGCACAAGAGTGGGGCGCCCTGTGCCAGCAATCACATTGGCCATAGTGAAGGTCTTGCCCGAGCCCGTGACACCCAGCAGGGTCTGATAGGGAACGCCAGTGTTCACACCGTCGGTGAGCTCGGCAATAGCCTGCGGCTGATCGCCAGTGGGTGCATATTGTGAATGTAGTTTAAACTCCATAATTGTATCGCTGTAGCTGAACCTATAAAGTTACATCAACTTGAGCACAATTGCAAGCCGCAATGCCAATAAATTTTTCAACGCCCTCCAGGTCTGTTACAGCAACGAGCGGTAGATGTCGACATATTGGGCAGCAATCTTGTCCCAGTCATACTTGGTCATGTCGTAGTCTACATGATGCACAGGCTGCGAGATGACAGAATCGAGCTTGGCAGCAAGAGCATCGATGTCGCCCACGGGGAAATAGACGTGTGGGGACAGCCCCACCTCGAGGTTGGCCGGAATGTTGCTCACGACGACTGGCACGCGGTAGCTCATGGCCTCAAGCAGGGCTATGGGCAGTCCCTCGTGGGAAGAAGGCAGGCAGTAGCACAGGCAGCCGCTGAGCAAGGCATGCAGCTTGCGTCCCTTGACAAAGCCAGTCATCACCACCCCGTTGTCGCGGGCGAGCTTTTTCAACTCGCGAGAATAGCCGTCGTCGAAGTCGCTGTCGCCAGCCAGCACCAGCTTCATGTCGCTGCGCCCGGGATGGCAGTGCTGCCACTGGGCAAAGGCGTGCACCAAGTCGTGCAGGCGCTTTTCGGGCACAAAGCGACTCATGCCCAGCACATACTTGCCACGGGCGATGCCCAACTCGGCAAAATAGCCGGGAGCATCGCACACCTCGGGTCGAGGCACGCCATTGTAGATGAGATGCACACCCTGGGTGCGGCCATACTTGCACCTCACGATGTTGCCTATGACCTCGGAGATAACTACCACCTCGTTGGCACAGGTGCACCCCAGGCGTTCGCCCAGGCGCAACATTGCCTTGGCCAATAGGCCCCACTTGTCGCGGTCGTAGTCGGGACCGTGGTGGGTGAACACCACCTTCATGCCCAGCAGCCGAGCAAGCGGAGTGAGCAAGGCCGGGCCTATAGCCTGAATGTGCACAACATCGGCATGCAGGCGCTTGGCCCTGAATATTGCACGCCACGTGTGGATGATGGCCTCGAAGGCTTTCTTGCGGGGAGCGTTGATGTCGACAAGCTTCACGCCATTCCACTCGGCGAGACCATCGTGCACATAGTGCGAGCGGCGCACAAGCGTGACGTCGATGCCCATGCGCGCGACACGCGGGAAGAGCTCCTCGCAATGCGTCTCCACGCCCCCCATCACGTTGGGGATGCCACGTGTGCCGGTAACAACTACCCTGATCTTTCTGCCGCTGGTCATAGATATGTGTGTTGGTGTTTCGTTATGAGCGATGTGCTACTTTTATCCTACTGCAAAGATAACGAAACAATCGCAAATATATTCTATGATTGCGGCAAAAATATAAGCAGTTGCCCATGGCTGTATCAAAGCCGGGGCTTTCCCTCGCCAGCGGGCTGCACCTCGACGGCGCCAGGATGCAGCACCCTGAGGTCGCCCTGCCGCGGGTCCTGCCCCACCGGGCACTGCGAGAAGTCGAGGCAAGCCTCCTTGCCGCACATCGAGCGCCACTTGTTTTTCAATGCCCACTTGGCCGGATATTTCACATACTTGTGCATGACCGGGCTGGCCGTGCCCACCATCCAGCAGTTTTTGGGACACGTGCGCACAGCCTCGCGCACCCGCTGTGCCTGCTCGCTTTCCCATATTTCCATGAACGGATGGTCGTGTATGTTGCCCATCGAGGCTTCAAAGTATTTCGACTCCATGCCATTGCAAGGCAGTACCTCGCCCCATGGGTCGATAAAGAAGTTGGCCGAACCAGCCTCGCAGGGCAGCATGCGCTTGCCACCCTCGATATAGTTGATGAGCCCCATGTTGAACCAGGCGCGAAACCAGCTCTTGGGATGTTTTTCCTTGAGCTGCCAGGCAATGAGCTGCTTGAAATCGTTGCACACCTCGTCTTGGTTGGTAATCTGGTTGTCGTACTTGTGGAAGTAGAACGAGTTGTGGAAGGCTGCCGTGGCAAACTCCATGCCCATAGCCAGCGACAACTGGTAGAGCGAGAGCATGTCGTGGGAGTTGTTGTTGCTCACGGTGCACCCAAAGCCTATATCCTTGAGGCCCATGTGCTTCAAGGTGAGCAGTGTGCGCAATCCCTTGTCGAAGCCGCCGGCATGGCCGCGCAGCTCGTCGTTCTTCTGGCTCAACCCCTCGATAGAGATGCGAATGCCAATGCGGGGAAACTGCTTGGCCAGGGCAATGACCCTGTCTTCAAACCAGCCCGAGGTAGAAATGACTATGCGGTCGGTGTGCCGGTAGCACTCCTCCACAATCTCGGGCAAGTCTTCACGCACAAACGGCTCGCCGCCCGTGAGATTGATAAACTTGAGGCGAGGCAGACACTTCAAGTCCTCGGCCTTGAGTTCGTCCTTGCGGTTGGTGGGATTCTTCCAAATGTTGCACATCACACACCGCATGGGGCATCGATAGGTCAAGATGATGCTTGCGTCGGTGGGACGTGGTATTTTATTGTTACTCATAATGCAATTGTGTTAATATATATATTGTTTTGTGCAGGCCTCGAGCACTGCATCGGCAAGGCAGCAGGCCCTGGTTTTACCGTGCTTTGCACCACGCTTTGAGCCGCACCAAGGCGTGATTGAGCCAGAAAGGCAGCATGCTCTGCACCTTCTTCTTGAGTCTGACTCGGGGCGACACCCAGCTGCGCGCATAGTGATGAATACAGTAGGAATGAGCCGTGCGCTCAATAATCTGCACAGGAGTAGTGCGAGAGGCAAGATACTCGGCTGGGTAAATGTAGAGCCCCTCGACCTGTTGCAAATCGTTGATATTTTGCAACCCCTTTGCAAACAAAAAGTCAGTCGTGATTTTCACCACTGTAGTCAAGTCGAGTTTGCCATCCACATTGAAATGGCGGTCATCATAGAGCGCCAGCAGCTCTTTGTAGACTGGCATTTGGGGCTCACAGGCCAAGCCAAGGCCAGGTGCCACACACAGCGTCTGGCCAGGACGGTCGATACGGTTTTCAACCCCCATGAAAGCTCCCTTCTCCAACAAAGGAGCCAATGGCTGAATCACCTCAACATCGGTATCAAAATAAACACCCCCATAATGATACAAAATCCAAAAGCGGACGTAGTCGCTCACAAAGGCATACTTCTTGGCCGCATAGGCCTCGCTGGTGTAGGGAATGATATTGACATCGAAGTTGCTCTCGTTCCACTCCTTAATTTCATAACCAGGCAGATACTTGCGCCACGAGGCAATGCAGTCGACCGCCAACTTGGGCAGTGGCTTGCCGCCAAACCAGCAATAATGTATAACGTGAGGAATCATAGACTAATTGAGCGTTTACTTAATTATAACGCAGAGATGCACAAAATCTTGCATCAATCAGCAATGATGGGTTGTACTAATTGCGATTTCTTCCATTGGCGAAATAGTGATTTTGCCAGGATTGGTGATAAAGTAGGCCCCCCACCAGCCGAAAGAGCTATTGGTGATAATGGCATGCTTGCAGCAAGCTATGAGCTGCATGTCGCGATAGCTATGCTCTGCCTTGTTCCAATCGACAAAAAGAACCTTGTCGCGATCGAAATCAAGACCAAAAATCTCAGGATTGCTCCTGCACCACTCCACACTGCCTGGGTCGGTAAAGAAGACAAAGAGCGGATGGTCCACCCTGCGGCGGATATACTTGACGGCACGGCGAAAGTACCCATACTTGTAACAGTAACCGTTGTTGCCCAGCATGTCACCTCGCCGTGCATGTATAGCAACCGATTGTGACGACGACAACAGGGCTGCCATCGCACGGTTTTGCTCGCCGGTGAAATCGGGGAACCTGAATGATTGCCTGATTTCATCGGCAACCAGCTCTATCCCAGAGTTTCGCATCTTCAGTCCAAGCCATTGGCCCGTAAAAATATTCTCGTCTCCACGATAAAAAATCTGGTCGTGGTGTGCATAAAACCTGATGAGCGCATTACGCTTCATGTAGCGACGATAACGGCGCAACAGGTTGCCCACTGGCGTATCGATAAAGCGGCCTTTAAACGTGGGTTTTGGGGTCACCTTCATGTTGACGTTGTGCACCCCTGAGAGCGGGGACTCGAAATCGCCCCTTATGTTTTTCAATTCAAGACCGGCATGGTTTAGGGCCCGTGTGATATAGACGGGATAGTTCCAGTTCTTGTCCCAATAGTGGGAGTCACGCACATCCTTGAGCACCTGAGCCCACTGCTCAGGAGTGAAGAGATCCTTGACGTTAGGCACATGTATCCCGAAGATGCGCTCCAGCTCGTAGCCATTCCACTGGTTGATGACTTCGCTGGTTTCGGGGATATCATAGGTGATCGTTTCAATATATATGTCTTCATCGGGATGCAACTTCTTCAATACCAAATATTCACCGAAGCTAAGCATTTGATTTCCTAATCCCGACTCTATGTGTACTACTTTCATTGATAGAATGTTTTCTCTTCGGGCAAAACCGTCGCTGTCATTTCAACCAGATGCCCGAAGCCTCCCCCGAAATGATTTTTCTTAACTGTATATAACTGAGTAAACCTTGAATCAAATAGACCAAAGAAGGAACAGCTATGATGCCTACAAGGCCGAAGAACCGGCCAAGACAGGTGAACAACGGCCACGACACAAGCGCAAAAGCAACATAGACAATGAGCTGAATTCTCACCGTCCCAATTCCGTTTATCATAGTCATAAACATGTTGCCCAGCGACTGGCAAACCACATAGACAAACATAGCTATCGATACTGCAACCGGAACGTCAACCTTGTCGCCTATCCAGATGTGATAAAACAATGGTGAAACCAGGAGCATGACCAAGCCGCCACACGACATCAACAGCCATATCAGCCCCATGTTGTGCACCATAGATTTCATCCAAGCCATATCTTTCTTGGCATAGGCATCGGTGAAAGCCGACCACATGGGGGTGATGATGATAATGACCGCCATGTAAATGACATTGAAATATTTGTTGGCGATGTTGTACTGTGTCACGCCCATGGGGCCCACCTGGCGTGAAATGACAACATTTACAATCTGGAAAACAAAAATCAAGCACAGGTAGATGACAAAGAATTGCACACCCAGCTTCATGATATTTCCTATCAAGTTGAGCTTGATATACTTGAAACTGGGCCTGTACATCTTGTATCGTGAGCATCGAAACATAACAAACGACACCACCAGCATGACAATGCTGGGCACACCCGAATAGAATACCGCCAGTTTCACAAGGTCGCCAGTTGTGGTCTTGGTCAAGATGTAGACGACAAGCAACGACACATATTGGCCAGCGGCAAAGATGCAAGAGCCCCAGCCATTTTTCTGGTCGGCCGAGAGCAGAGAACTAAACACATTGGCAACCATGTTGATGCAAGTGAACGTGATGACCACGGCAAAAACGATGCTCAATTCTCCTCGATATGCAGCCGAAACCTTGAGCACCTTGCTCCAGTCGATGAAAGCATTGGCTGCCAAGGCAGCCATGAGCACCACGACAACAATGCTGCTTATTGCAAAATAGGTGGTACTCACCAGCCGGCGAGCAAGCAAAGTATCGCCGTGGGCCTTGGCCTCGGCAAACCTGTTGCGGAAACCGTTGCCCAGGCCGAGATCAAAGAAATTGACCCACCCTATGATCGAGGACAGGGTGAGCCATATACCATATCTCGCAGGATTGATGTAGCTTATCGTCATGGGCACAATGAGCAGCGAGGCAACAACGCTCACTACCTTCATCAGCGTTGCGAGCATAACATTGTGCACCACCTCCTTGGAGCGCGTGTCGCTTGCCCTGTAGCGCGTCAGCAGTTTTGAAATATTTGCTTTAATCGAAAGCATGCAAACGTTAAAAATGTTTCCTCAGAAATCAATGGACATTGTACCCTGTTTTTCTCGTATGTCGATGAGTAGCAATCTTAGAGCTGTCAAAAATCCAGTCGAATCTCGTCACCCGATATAAATATTTTGAGGATTGCCTGGGCTGGACAGAAAGGGCACCTACAACTTTTATAATGAGCAGCTCATCAGGACAACAATTGAGAATACAATTCCGCCAGCTGATTCTCAACATAACCAGACAAATGGGTCTTAGTAACAGCGCCCGATTTTGTCCCCATGGTCATTCTCAGCCTCTCATCTGTCATCAATCGAACAATTGCTTCGTACATTGCCACCTTATCTCCTGGTTTGAAAAGAATGCCATTATAGCTATCACTCACAATCTCTGGAATGCCGCCCACCTGTGTTGAAATGACAGGCAGTGCATAGCTTTCGGCCTCCAATATCGAAATAGGAACACCCTCGTGATAAGAAGGAAGGATGAAGGCATCGGCCGTGTTAAACAACTGCGATTTTTTCTCGCCGCTCACCCACCCTGCAAATTTTATGATATCAATCAACCCGTGCTGGGCAATAAAGTTTTTCACGCGCTCAGCATCGCCGTTACCACCTATGAGCAACTGAAGACGGCCGGCAAATTCTGTCTTATGCCTTGCAATGACATCCAAAAGATCATAGATGCCTTTATCCTCGGCCAGCAGCCCCAGAAACAACAAGGTGAACATGCCATGAGGCACTTTGTTGAGCTTGGGAGACTCAATGACGTTATTAATGGTGACAACCTTAGGGCAATCAAAAGTTGTCTCCACCCAATGCCTCCAGTAATCGCTCAGTGTGATCACACAATCACATTTATCGATTGTATCCTGCACGACCTGCTGGTGATGAGCATAAAACTCTTGAAACAGTCCACCGTGAAGATGGAAAACAACAATCTTCCTGAAGGCCTTTGCCAGATTAATGATTATCCTTTTCCGCCAGAAGCTTGCTTGGCTGGCAACATGCACATGCACAACTTGTATCTCTGGGTGAAACAACATCCACCACAGAAATTGAAACAAGGCATTGCCAAACTGAAAGAGCTTCCTCACCTTGCTGCTACTGCCAGCTGGGGCAGTAGCAATATGGTTGAAGGGATTGTAGAATGTGGTATAAACACTCTCGACACACGCAATGCCACCACGCACTGGCCTATTGGCAACTCCCACAGTTAAAATTTTTCTCCCGTCCATTCTCCCTTAAAACTACTGTTACTTGCCCAAAACAATGTGCCGTATATCAATGAGTCAAGATTTTGCTTGAAGTGCGGGCTTGTTGCGGAATTCCTTTTTAGGCATCGCAAGCCTGAAATTGGTCGACGGAAGAAGCCTGATAATCAATATGGGGACTATCCAGAAGAAGGAGGAGGCAATCACACTCGATGTATAGGACAACAAGAGGAGCGCACTCGCCACATACAACAATGTTGTAAAACCCAAAGGGCTTTTCCTGTTCTGGAAGAATAGCCTGATCATGCTGAAAAATATGGTGCCAATATAGATAAGGGTGCCCAGGTATCCATATCTCAAAAACAAAAGAACCCAAGCAATATCGCCCGTATCAAGTTGGGTCACCCCCCCGTTTTTACTCTTCAAGCCAATATGGAACAATTGCTGCTTGAGATCGCTCTCCTGAATATTGCCGATGCCGAAAACGGCATATTGCGGATGCTGGTTCAAGTAGTACATGCGTTCCTCGAGCATGAGCAAGCGGAACGACATGTTGCCACCCACGCGCCGGCCATTGCCCTGCAAGGCGCTGATGTCTTCCTTGGTTGAAAACAGGCGTTCGGTCAAGATGTTTTCGGTCGAGAGCACGATGCCCACAGCTGCCAGCGAGAAAGCGAGAATCATGATTTTGTTGGTCGACACCCCCTTGCCGTTGAACAGCAGCGACAGGCCGGCCACAATGACGCAGGCAAAAAAGATGGAACGGGTACCCGTCATGAAATACTCAAACACAATGATTGCGATAAACAGCCACTTCAAGAAGGAACTGATGCGGTAGCAATTGTTGAACAACAAGACGAAGACCAGGAACGAGACCGACCACGGTATGGATGCGCGGGTGCCATTGGCAAGACGATAGGCTCCAGTGAGGTCGGTGTCGGTATAAAACTCGTAGAGATAAACCAAGGCAATAAACACCGAGATATACATCACATAGTTGAGCGTCTTCACCACATCGCGCGGCTTGAGGTAGGGTATCATCCACACGGCCGACAGGCATATCCACTGCCTGAACACACGCACCACCGAGGAGAACTTCACATCGTTGACCAGGAGGTCGACAATTGCAGCAACGATAAAGAAAGCCAGAAAGAGCAGGATGCCCACCTTCACGGGATGCAACAGCCGCATATCGAGCTTCTGCGGTTTGTGCAGAAACATGACAATGAGCATGAAGATGTAGAGCACCAAGCCCGTGTCGGCATACTGATGTGAGAAAAACAGTGTCGACAAGTTGCTGCCACAGAAACTATAGGCCTGCGACAAGAACAGAATAGCAGTCAAAGGAAAAGCCATCTTGTTGCGGCTAATCTGAATAAGCGCAACGACAAAAACTATGACTTCCAAATAGCCCATACGAAAAACAATCTAAAGTTGCGGGATGAAGTGATACAGCAAGTTGCACTCGGCCGCAGGTTTACACAAGAAATAAACCTCTTTATAGCACGAGATAAAGGTGAAAGAGCATATCACAAGGCAACTGACGCACAGCATAAACTTCTTTTTTATCGCCATGAAATAGTCGAAGACATAGGCCATCATGATGACGACAAAGATAAACAAGTAGTCGGCGGGCCTGATGAGCGCATACACTGTGTTGATGAACAGATGCTGGTAGCACACCCCCACAAAGGCCAAGGTGAAAAAAGCATTGAATAGCTTGTCGCGGCTATAATACTCGCGCATGGCAGGATAGTACCAAATGAAGAGCAACGACTGGAACAGGTAGATGAGCCGGAGCGGACCGTAACCCTTGAAGACAAAGTGCTCCTCGATGAGCGGCTGAAACAAGCACTGGTACTTGTCGTAGCCCACAAGCGAAAACAGCCATCGCGATGAAGCTATAGGACTTAGCCACACTGGATAGGTACCCAGCAAGTAGCACACTGCAAAAATTGCCAAATAGAAGTTGCGGCTGCGGTCGGCTTTCAAGACGAGTGGCACAAAGTAGAGAAGCATCAATATCCATGCCGAGTAATGAATGGTGACAGCAACCAGCGTGAAAAGCAAGCAGGGCCAGAACTTGCGCCGGGCAAAATATGGCACCATGGGCACAAAGGCTATGGCAATCGTCCACTGGCGCAGATAGGTGAGCCAGTTGATGCAAAACGGGCCCAAGAGCAGCACCAGGCCTATCCAGCAGTAGAGCTGCTTGTGGTGCCTGAGACCGTAGTAGAGGCAAAAGGCCTGCAACGCCCCCCAGAAGCCAAAATAAAACGAGAAATGGCAACCCGTGAGGGCAATGAGCTTGGTGACGAGTACAAACCCAATTTCCAAGTTGCCGCGCAGGAGCGAGCCATCGGCCTGCAACTGCTGGAAATTGGTGAGATACATGCGGTAGTCGTTGCCTGTGTAGTAGCGCAAAGCCGAGAACAGCGCGATAAGGAGAATCGAAGCAATCGCCTCCCAGCTGTACCAGGGCAGCGACACGGCCGCATGGGTTGCTTGCCGCATCTTGTTTTCCCGGCGTGAGAGATTGAACCCCAGCGCAAAGAGCACCAAGGCCGCAATCACATAAGGACAAAAGTCAATCAGAAACTCCATCATTCCAAGCAATCGACAGTTAGGATAAGTGTGAGACTATTTCTTGAAAAGACCGCAGAAATCCAGAATGATCTTGTTGTCGCGCCATTCCAGGGTCTTGAACTGCTTGTGAGCCGTCAAGAAGGCCACAATGTCGGCCTTGTCGTAGGCCTCGCGATAATCGGTGAGCTTAAACACCTTGTGCTGGTCGATATTGGGCTCGACAACCATGATATCGGCATTGTTGCAGCTCTGCATCACCTGGGTGGCAATGCGCTTTGAAGGTGACTCGCGCAGGTCATCGATATCGGGCTTGAAGGCCAAGCCCATCAAGGCCACCTTGGGCTTGCGCCCATTGAGCAACTCAAACTTGAGCATGGCATTTTTCACCTTTTCGGTGCACCACTCGGCCTTGTAGTTGTTGACCTGGCGAGCCGTGGCAATGAGTTTGCTCTCCTGCGGGAAGGCGGCTGTGATGAAATAGGGGTCGACGGCGATGCAGTGCCCTCCCACCCCGCAACCAGGTTGCAGGATATTGACACGAGGGTGCTTGTTGGCCAGCGCGATGAGTTCCCACACGTTGATGCCCGCTTTGTCGCATATGAGCGAGAGCTCGTTGGCAAATGCAATCTGCACGTCGCGACTGGAGTTTTCCACAAGTTTGCACAATTCGGCCGTGCGGGCATTGGTCTTGTGCAGGGTGCCAAGCACAAAATGGGCGTAGAAGCTGGCGGCCTTGTTGGCAGCGTCATCGGTCAAGCCGCCTATCACGCGGTCGTTGTGGATGAGTTCGTAGATCACATTGCCCGGGAGCACACGCTCGGGGCAATAGGCAATGTGGATTTTTCCCTTGAGCTCGGGCCGCTCGCCGTAGATAACCCCAGCCATGGCCTCGGTTGTGCCCACAGGCGAAGTCGACTCGATGACAAAGAGGTTGCCCTCTTGCAGGAAGGGTATGACCGAGCGGGTGGCCGCCTCGACAAAGGAGATGTCGGGCAAGTGATTTTCTTTAAACGGAGTGGGCACAACGATAAAAAAAGCATCGCTGGGCACAGGAGTGGTGCGAGCCACGAGTTTACCACTGTCGACAACGCGCTTGAGCATGGGCTGCAATCCAGGCTCAAGAATGTGGAGCTTGCCCTGTTGAGTTTTCTCAACAACCTCGGCGTTGATGTCGACGCCCACAATGTCGATCCCGCTATTGGCAGCAATTATTGCAGTAGGCAGGCCAATGTAGCCTAACCCGATAAAACATGCTTTCATTAAATAAATAGTAGAAAACTAAGATATAAAGTGTTAGAATTAATGTTTGTTTCCGTAGCCATAGCCATAGCTATAGCCATACTTGTGATAGCCGTAACCTGAGACTTGGGGCGTGGTTCCGTTGAAAATGACAACCATGTTGCCATAGCGCTTCTCTACATAGTACTTCTCGATATCGGGCAGCGCGCCGCGGTCGAGCAGACCAGAGCGTATGACAAAGACGGTCATGTCGCAGAACTTGTTCACAATCGAGGCATCGGCCACGATCTCGACAGGCGGACAGTCGATGAAGATGTAATCGTACTTGTCGTGCATCTTGTTGAGGAGGCCGGGGAGGCGCTCGCTGAAGAGCAGCTCGGTGGGATTGGGCGGGATGGTGCCCACCGGAATGATGTCGAGATTGACGTGGGTCTTTTCCTTGACCAGTATTGCATCGATGTTGTCGACCCGCTCGTTGAGGTAGTCGGAGATACCCACCTTGGGAGAGTCGACAAAGGTGGAAAGCGAGGCCTTGCGCATGTCGAGGTCGACAATGAGCACCCGCTTGCCCTTGATGGCGAAACTCGTGGCAAGGTTCATGGTGATAAAAGTCTTGCCCGATCCGGCATTGGCCGAAGTGAACATGATGGTCTTGGTGCGGCCGGCCTTGCCCGAGATAAACTCGAGATTGGTGCGCACCACACGGAAGGCCTCGTTGATCTCGTTGCGGCTTTGCTCCTTGACCACAATGCGTCTCACGTCGTTGCGCTTGTTCAAGAACGAGAGCAGGCCCGTGTGCCGCTTGTAGGACAGCGGCAACTCGCCGATAAAGGGTATCGTGAGCGCTTTCAGGTCCTTGCGCGTGCGCACGGCCGTGTCGAGATTGTTGATGATGAGCAGCACCAGCGTGGGAATGAGCAATGCGATGAAGACGGCAATGAGGAAGATCGTGCTCTTCACCGGCTTGGTGGGCGTATTCTTGCCCGACGGGGGGTTGAGCATCTTGGTGTTGTAGGCCGTGAAAGCCTTCGACAGCTGGTTTTCCTCACGTTTCTGCAACAGGAAGGTGTAGAGTTCCTCTTTCACCTTCTGCTGACGCTCAACGCTGAGCAGGTACTTGGCTTGGGTGGGATTGGTGGCAATCTGCTCCCTTGCCTCGCTTTCACTACCTTGCAGCCCGTTGATTTTATCGGTCAACGTGGCTATCACGGTGTTGATCGAGGTCATGATCGATACCTTCATGGCCTGGAGCGACTGGTCAAGGTCGACGACAAGCGGATTGGAGGCGCTACTGTTGGCCACAAGATTGTTGCGCTGCAATACTTTCTCATTGTAGCTGCCAATTTGCTGAGACAACACTGTGTTGTCGATGCCTGTATTGGCAGGCAGGATTTTGTAGGCCCCCTCGCTCATCTGCTTCCTGATGTACTTGGCCATGTAGAGCTGGTTCTCAAACTCAAGCAGTTGCTGGCTGGTTTGGTCGGCCTTGTTCAGGTTGAGAGCGGCATTGGCAGCGACATCGGGCACCATGTTCTTGCTTTTGTAGGAAGATATGTCCTCGTCAACATTGCTCAGCTCGGCCTCGATGGCCCTGAGTTCCTGGTCGATAAATTGCGAAGTGCTGATTGCCTGCTGGTTGATATCTTCCACCCACTTTTGGTTGTAGACCACATAGAGGCGGTTGAGCACGTCCTCGGCACGGAAGGGATTCTCGTCGTTGAGCGTGAGGTCGACAACCGACGAGTTGTCGTCGTTGAGCTCCACCTTCAACCCGTGGTCGAGAGCTCCAGCCACAGCCTTGACGCTGCGATGCGACACCTCGATGGGGCTGTTGTACTTGCCCACATAGTAGGAGGTGGGGTTGACTATGACATTGCCCACAGGTGTCTTGGTGATGGTGCCGAAGCGCATGGTCACAGGCTGGACTTGCTTCTCGACGCCGTTGACGACAAAGTTGCTCAATTTCACGACACCGCTGCTGGGCAGCTCGAGGGTGAAATCGACCGACTGCTCCTCGCCGGCGTCGGGCAGGAGGACGTTGACCGGCAGCGTGCGGCCGTAGAGGATGTTGTCGTGGAAGGTGCCCTTGACGGCATATTGCATGTCGAGGTGCAGCTCACGCACCACCTCTTCCATGTAGGTGGGCGACTTGAGCGTGATCATCTCGTTGTAGAGGTTGGTGTTGCTCTTGCCGATGCCCATGCTGGAGAACTGGCCGAACTGGCTCGAAATCGATGAGTTGTTGTCCTCGTCTTTAATCAAGATAGAGGCCTGGCGTGTATAGACGGGCTGCGAGCACAGTATATACAGGCAGGCAAGGCCAAGCATGACGATAAACGAAATCAGGAACCAGTACCACTTGGCTGCGCACAGGTATAGGAAGTCCTGGATGTTGAGCGATTGATTCTCGTTCTTATCTTGGTCTTGTCCGTAGTAATAATCTTCTGCCATGTTGTGATGTATAGATAATTGTGATTACTTGGTGATGAGCACGATGACGGTGGTGATGAGCGAGGCAAGCGATATCCACAGCGACGGCTGGAGAAAAGCGTTGCCTGTGCCAGTCGACTCGCGGGCTCTCATGGCATTGGGTTCGACATAGATCACGTCGTTTTGCTTCAAGTAGAAGGCTGGCGACTCATAGAGTTCCTTGCCATTAGACAGATTGAGACGATAGCTAATCTGCTTGCCGTTCTCCTCTCGCAACACAAGCACATTGTCGCGGCGGCCGTAGATAGTCAAGTCGCCGGCGCGGCTTATTGCATCGATGATGGTGACCTGGTCGCGGTCGAGATTGAAGCGCCCCGGATTCTTGACCTCGCCAATGACCGAGAAAAACAAGTCCTGGAAGTCGACGGTGACGGTAGGGTCTTTGATATAGTTGCCGTTGACAAGTGTTGTTTTTATAAACTTGGCCACCTCGCCGCGCGTCATGCCGGCAATGTGTAGCTTGCCCACGACAGGGAAATCGATGTTGCCTTGCTCGTCGACGGTGTAGCTGGCAATGTTGGAAGTGCTGAGCGCGCTCTTGTCGGTCGACGACGAGGAATAGTGCCCCACGATGTTAAGGTTATACAAATAGGCCAATTGAGGATCCTTGCTGCTGACCAGAATCGACATTTTGTCGCCAGGCTGGATGCGGATGAAGTGCGAGTTGTCCAACGTCTTCACTTCCCCCGGCTGGACGTCTTGGAAATATCCCAGTCTCGGTGCCTGGCAGCTTGCCAGCGCGAGGGCCAAAAAGGCTATCACCAGTAAATGTTTTATTTTCATTATATAGAAGTTTTTATTTTGTCGTTGTAAAAAGTGTGTAGATGTGTGCCAAAAGCTTGCGGTCAATGTTGAGCATCGTCGATGACCTCGAGATAGTCGGGCGAGACCTGGGCAAAGGCCACTGCAATGACATTGCTTATCGCCAGCACCACGCTCTTGCTGCGACGGCCCTTTACCTTGATAAAAATGCCTTCCTTGCCGTCGAGAGGCCCGCCATGGATGCGCACCCTGGCGCCACGGGCCAGGTTGAGCTCCTCGGGTTTGAAATAGACGCAATTGAGGCCGCTGTTTTGCGTGACATCGATAAACTGGCTCATCTCCTTGTCTTTGACCACGATGGGCACATTGCGGCCGTTCTCCCTGAAGGTCATGTACTGCAAGTAGGGCAACCTTGCCTTGAAACGCTGCACATCGCCCTTGGCGGCATGAATGAAGAGCAGGTTGTGGATAGCCGGCTTGAGCATGCGCCGCGACTTGTTGCGCACCTTCTCGATGACATAGTGCATGGGAATGAAACTCTCGATGCCTGCATCGTCGAGCAACCGCTGTGCCATGAGCTCACGACCATAGGTGACTCGCATGGCGAACCACTGGGGAGTGCTATCGTCGACAGGCATGGTCATTTTTCTAAGCTTATATCAACTGAGGGCTCAACAGACCCAAAGTGTATAACCCTGGGGCATCGAACACCTCACAACCAATTGATGCTCAACAATTTAAATCAACACCATGAGAAACACTGCCCAAGCACACGGCATCGGCACGTTTCTTTGTAATGCAAATATAGAGATTTATCGCCAATCTTGCAATTATCGCACTGCAATTAAAAAAGCCGAAAGCTAAAAAAGCCCCCTTGGTCTCAACTGCCCCGTGGCTGCCCTACACCCGGTGGAAGAGCAGCTTCACGGCCAGCTTCAAGATGGGCAGCTGGCGCTTGAAACGCCTGGGGTTGGTCAAGAAGCGATAGGCAAACTCCAGGTTGTGGTCGAGCCACCACTTGGGCGCACGCTGCGCGTGGCCGGTATATACATCGAAGCTGCCGCCTAAGCCCTGATACAAGGCGCTGTGGTGCTTCAACATCTCGCTCATGAGCAGTTCCTGCTTGGGCGAGCCCATGGCAACAAACACGATGTCGGGCTTGAGCGTGGCAATCTGCTCGATGAGCTTGCGACGGTCTTCATCGCCATTGAGGTAACCATCGCGGTAGCCCACGATGTTGATGTCGGGATAAGTGTGCTTGAGGCGCGCCACAGTTTCTTCAATCACCTCGCGCTTGCTGCCCACGAGATAAAACGACCTGGTGGCATGATACCGTGCCACAATGTCGAGCCACAATTCACAGCCAGGTATCTTGCAGGCGTTGTCAACCCCCCGCTGCCTCAACGCCATCACTACCCCGCTGCCATCGCAGTAGCCTATATTGCTGTTGATAATGGAGCGCGTGAGGCTGGTTGCACGCATGAGTTTCTCGGCATTGACGGCCACCAGTAGGGCACTGCGGCCGTCGATGTAGCCGAGCAACTGCTCGCGCGACGAGAAGGGATAGATCTCTACCCCGTTAATGTTGACCCTTTGCATAGACTTCTTTTAAATAAAAACTCATGGCGTAGAACATGAATGCATTGCTCCAGCGCATGTAGGAGATGCGAGAACTCCCAAATTTCTTCAATTGGTAATAAAAGTATCCTTTTTTATCCTGCATGTGCGCTACTGTCCAGTCCATCACCTGCGTGGCCAGGTCCTGCCAGTGCTGGAAACGGTGCAAGAGCGAGAGAGTGACCATGAGTTGAGCCGGGCAGTGGATATCGATGGGAAACGTGCGGTTGTGGTAATACCGCGGCATGCCGCCGGCGAGAAAGAAACGACTGGTGTAGAAATCCAACCCCTTGTCGATACTGGAACGGCACGAGTCGTCGCCGGTGTTGTCGCTATAGGCCTGCAAGGCCTCGAGATCGTAGCCAGTGTGGAAGCTGTCGACCCAATGCTGGAAGGGCTGGCAGCCATAGGGCCACGAGCCGTCGGGACGCTGCAACTCGCAGCAAGCCCTCACCGAGTCGCTGGCGGCCAGGCGACAGGCCTCGTCGCCGGTGTACTTGTAGGCGATGCTCAGCAGTTCGCTGCCCAGCAACGAGGCATTGACGACCGTGTCGTGCCCGCTCAAGGGGCTGTAGGAGAACAGGAAACCCGAGCCCTGAGGCGTGCGATGCAAGTCGTGCTTGACAAACTCTGCCGTCGAGAGCACAGCCTGAAGCAGCCGCTCGTCGCCGTTTATCTTGTAGGCCGAGAGCAGTGCCGTGGCACAAAACTTGGTGGCAACAACCGTGGGGGTGTATTTCGGAAACAGGAACTCACGCCGCGACTGCCAGTCGAAGTTGTAGCCCCAGCAGCTGCCGTGGTAGTTGCCCGCCGAGCGCAGTTTGAGCAACAATGCAGCCAGGCTGCCAATGTGCCCCTCGAGCGTGTCGAGAGAGCCAAACTGGCTGGCCAGTGCCGGACTGGCCTGCACAGCCTCGTAGATGTTGCAATAGCCTTGCAAAAACAAGCCCACCCCCTTGGCATTGTACTGCTTGGGCACCATGGCCAGGCGCCGCAAGTTGAGGGGCGAGCGCTTGAAGGCCTGTATCATGACCAGGCGGCACAATGCACTGTGTTTCAAGCCTGGCAAGGCTTGAAACACTTGCGAGTTGAGACCGTCGTAGGGGTCCCAGCCCTTGTAGCCTTCTTTCTCACAATAGTGCTTGAGCTTGATAAAAGATGCTATAAAATCCATTGCTGTCTACAAAATTATCTCAAAAGCCACAATTCACCAAATTATGGATGTAAAGATGTTATAATTAATTCATGCAAAGTTTGGGACAAACAAAAAAAAACCAGAGAGCGTGAACGCGGGGTTCACATCCTCTGGTTGATATTGTGGGGTGACTGTTGCCTGGCCCGAGAGGCCATCCCAACAAGTCACTTGTGCTGACGATATTGTGACATTACATCATGCCGCCCATGCCTGGCTGAGCTGCAGGAGCTGCAGGCTGGGGCTCTTTCTTCTCGGCAATCACACACTCGGTCGTGAGGAACATGCCTGCGATAGAGGCAGCATTCTCAAGAGCGATGCGGGCAACCTTGGCCGGGTCGATGACACCCGTCTCAAAAAGATTCTCATATTTCTCGGTGCGGGCGTTGTAACCATAGTCGCCCTTGCCGTTGCGCACCTCGTTGACAACCACAGCACCCTCAAGGCCGGCATTGTTCACGATTTGGCGCAGGGGCTCCTCGATGGCGCGCTTCACGATGTGGATACCTGTAGTCTCGTCGTCGTTCTCACCCTTGAGGCCTTCGAGAGCGTCGATGCTGCGTATGTAGGCCACGCCGCCGCCAGGCACGATACCCTCGGCCACAGCTGCACGAGTAGCGCTCAGTGCATCGTCGACACGGTCCTTCTTCTCCTTCATCTCAACCTCGCTGGGTGCACCAATGTAGAGCACTGCCACACCGCCGGCGAGCTTAGCCAGACGCTCTTGCAGTTTCTCCTTGTCGTAGGTCGACTTGGTGTTCTCGATTTGGGTGCGTATTTGAGCCACACGCTCCTTGATGTTCTCCTTGGCACCGGCACCGTTCACGACAGTCGTGTTCTCCTTGGTCACGGTCACCTTCTCGGCGCTGCCCAGCATGTCCATGGTAGCACCGTCGAGCTTGATGCCCTTGTCCTCGCTGATGACAAGGCCGCCGGTGAGGATAGCGATATCCTCGAGCATCTCCTTGCGACGATCGCCAAAGCCAGGAGCCTTGACAGCGCACACCTTCAACGAACCACGCAGGCGGTTGACAACCAGTGTTGCGAGAGCCTCGCTGTCGACATCCTCGGCGATGATGAGCAACGGGCGGCCGCTCTGGGCAGTCTGCTCAAGAATCGGAAGCATATCTTTGAGCACCGAGATCTTCTTGTCGTAGATCAGGATGTAGGGGTGCTCCATCTCGCAAGCCATCTTCTCGCTGTTGGTCACAAAGTAGGGCGAGATGTAGCCACGATCGAACTGCATACCCTCGACCACGTCGACGTGGGTATCGGTACCCTTGGCTTCCTCAACGGTGATCACGCCATCTTTCTTCACCTTCTTCATAGCCTCGGCAATGAGCTCACCAATCTTGGCATCGCCGTTGGCACTCACGCGGGCCACATTCTCGATCTTGCTGAAGTCGTCGCCCACTTCCTGCGACTGCTCCTTGATGCTCTCAACCACCTTGGCCACAGCCTTGTCGATACCGCGCTTGAGGTCCATGGGGTTGGCTCCAGCCTCAACGTTGCGCAGGCCTTCGGTCACAATAGCCTGGGCGAGCACAGTGGCAGTAGTGGTACCGTCGCCGGCATCGTCGTTGGTCTTGGAAGCAACTTCCTTGACCAGCTGTGCACCTATGTTTTCAAACTCGTCGTCGAGCTCCACTTCACGTGCCACGCTCACACCGTCCTTGGTGATGTGCGGAGCACCAAACTTCTTGTCGAGAATCACATTGCGTCCCTTAGGACCAAGTGTAACCTTAACGGCGTTGCTCAGTTGGTCAACACCTTTCTTGAGAGCCTCGCGGGCCTTGATGTCAAATTTTATTTCTTTAGCCATAATGATTTAGTCTCCTGTTGAATAAAAAGAATTTAGTTGTTAAGATAATATAAAGATGTAGGAATTAAGCAAGCGTGCAGCCTACTACTACTACTCGTTGATGATGCCCAGGATATCGCTCTGGCGCATCATGAGCAGTTTCTTGCCATCGACTTCAATCTCGGTACCGGCATACTTGCCATAGAGCACAGTATCGCCTTCCTTGACGACCATTTCTTCATCTTTGGTGCCATTGCCCACAGCTTTCACTGTACCTTTCAATGGCTTCTCTTTTGCACTATCGGGGATAATAATACCACCTGCTGTAACTTCTTCGGCTTTAGCCGGTTCGATAAGAACACGGTCACTTAATGGTTTGATTGTCATAATTGGAAAATGTTTTTATAATTTTGTTTTTTGTTTTGTCATTGACAAGCGAACTTGTGTTACCAAATTCACAAGTATTGCTGCACAAAATGTGCCAACGTGCCACGGGCCAGCTGTCACGGCCATTTTGTCAGCCTTGCCGACTGACAAAATTTCCAAGAGCCGCAGCCGGCAACATGCAGCCTCGAGGAGCTGCTGCGATTTTCTTTGAAATATTGATTTAAAATGAGTAATTTTGTAGCCCTAAAAATGGAATCGAACAAAAAATGATTGATTTTTTCAACGACATAGACAACGAGGGGGGCGATGGCATGGCTACACATGTGATGCCCATATTTGCCGAGGTGCACAACAGCCCTGCCGACAGCGACAACCAGCTGAGTGCCGAGCAACTGGCCAACCTGCCCATACTGCCACTGCGCAACATGGTGCTCTTCCCGGGCATGGCGCTGCCCATTGTGATAGGCCGTGACAAGTCGATGGCCCTTGTAAAAGAGGCCATGCGCAGCAAGAGCCATATAGGCGTGGTGTGCCAGGTCAACAGCAAGGTCGACGACCCACAACTGGGCGACCTGTACCGCGTGGGTGTTGTGGCCGACATCATCAAGGTGCTCGAGCTGCCCGACAATTCTACCAACGTGATACTGCAGGGGCTTGCCGTGATGAGTCTGGATGCCATCACGCAGACCGAGCCCTACCTGCGCGGCCACGTGACCAAACTCGACGACACGCATCCCAAGAAGAGCGACAAGGAATTCAACGTGCTCATGCAATCGATAAAGGAAGTGACCTTCCACATGCTGGGCAACATGGGCAACAGCGCACAAGAGTTGTCGTTTGCTGTGAAAAATATCGACAGTCCGTTCTACATGATTGATTTCCTGGCAAGCAACGTGCCCTTTGAGCCGCGGCAGAAACAGCTCATGCTCGAAGAGCGCGACGTGAAGAAACGCGCCTACATGCTTTACAGCTTTCTCACGCGAGAAGACCAGCTGGTGGAGCTCAAGGCCAACATCACCTCACGCACCCGCGAAGACCTGTCGCAACAGCAGCGCGAGGTGTTCTTGCAGCAACAGATACGTACCATACAGGAAGAGCTGGGCAACGACGGCAACGACAGCGCCAAGCTCAAAGAACGTGCCAAGACCAAGAAATGGAGCGACAAGGCCCAGCAGTGGTTCGACAAGGAGCTGAAGAAGCTGGAACGGCTCAACCCGCAGTCGCCCGACTACTCGGTGCAGTACAGCTACCTCGACACACTGCTCAACCTGCCTTGGGAGAACTACTCCAAGGACAACTTCAACCTCAAGCGCGTCGAGGCCAAGCTCAACCGCGACCACTACGGCCTGGAGAAGGTGAAAGACCGCATTCTCGAGCACTTGTCGGTGCTCAAGCTGCGAGGCGACCTCAAGGCGCCCATCCTGTGCCTCTACGGCCCTCCAGGCGTGGGCAAGACCTCGCTGGGCCGGTCGATAGCCGAGGCGCTCAACCGCAAGTATGCCCGCATTTCGCTGGGCGGTCTTCACGACGAGGCCGAGATAAGAGGGCATCGCCGCACCTATATAGGCGCCATGCCGGGCCGCATCATGGAAGCCCTGGGCAAGTGCGAAACCAGCAACCCGGTGATTGTGCTCGACGAGATCGACAAGGTGGGGCAAGACTTCAAGGGTGACCCAGCGTCGGCATTGCTCGAGGTACTCGACCCTGAGCAGAACAGCCACTTCCACGACAACTATATCGACATCGACTACGACCTGTCGAAGGTGCTCTTCATTGCAACTGCCAACAACTTGCAGACGATATCGCAGCCCCTGCTCGACCGCATGGAGGTGATAGAAATAAACGGCTACATCGCCGAGGAGAAAATAGAGATTGCACGCCGCCACCTGGTGCCCAAGCAGCTCGAGGAAAACGGGCTTGAGCCCCGCGAAATCAAGTTTCCCAAGGAGACGCTGGCTGCCATCATCGAGAAATACACGCGCGAGAGCGGTGTGCGAGAGCTGGAAAAGAAAATAGGGAAACTGCTGCGCAAGATAGCACGCCTCAAGGCTCAGGGCGAAGCCGACTACCCCACCACCATCTTGCCCAAGGACTTGAAAGGTTTCTTGGGCGCCGAGGAGTATCACAGCGACAACTACGAGGGCAACGACTTTGCCGGCGTGGTGACCGGACTGGCCTGGACGGCGGTGGGAGGCGAAATCCTCTATATCGAGTCGTCGCTCTCCCGTGCGGGCAAGAGCGGCGAGAAACTCACGCTCACCGGCAACCTTGGCGACGTGATGAAAGAGTCGGCAGTGATTGCGCTGGAATATATCAAGGCACACAGCCAGCAGTTTGGCATCGACTACCAGCTCTTCGACAAGTACAATGTGCACATTCACGTGCCTGAGGGCGCCATTCCCAAAGACGGTCCCTCGGCGGGTGTGACCATGGTAACCTCGCTCGTGTCGTCGTTCACCCAGCGCAAGGTGCGCGGCCGCCTGGCCATGACCGGCGAGATCACGCTGCGCGGCAAGGTGCTGCCAGTGGGCGGCATCAAGGAGAAGATACTGGCCGCCAAGCGAGCCGGCATCACCGACATTGTGCTGTGCAAGGAAAACAAGCGCGACATCGATGAGATCAAGGAAATGTATCTCAAGGGCTTGACATTCCACTATGTTGACACCATCAAGGACGTAATCGACTATGCCTTGTTGCCCGAGAAGGTGAACGACGCCATCGCGTTGTAGCCTGTGCCGAGGCAATTCTCCCCCCATCGCAAGCACAAGAGGACCTGCACAAAACGTGCGGGTCCTCTTGTGTTTATAGAATAGAGATGAGTGCGCTCTACTCGTCGTGGTCGATCACAGCCACCACATCGAGGCTCACAAGGGCCTGGCGGGGCAGCTCCTGCACGGCAAACGACGTACGGGCCGGGTAAGGAGCAGTGAACTCACGGGCGTAGATCTCGTTCACCTCGCTGAACTGGAACATCTCGTTGAGCAGCACCGTGGTCTTGACCACATCGTCGAGCGTGGCTCCGGCATCGGCAAGAATGCGGCGCACGTTCTCGATGACCTGCAACGTCTGTGCCTGCAAGCCGCGGGGCATCTCGCCTGTCTCGGGATTGACGGGCAACTGACCGGAAACAAACACAAAATTACCCACCTTGATGGCATTGCTGTAGGCCCCTATCTCGGCCGGGGCATTGTTGGCTATTACTTTTTGTTTCATATTATGAATTGTTTTTATTGTCGTGATACTTGTCGCGCAACGAGTCGATGATGCGCTCGCTGGCTTGCCCCATGCGGTCGAGGTACTCCTGCTGCATCGCGTCGAGGCCGTCGCTGTCGCGATGGTCGCCGTTGTGCTGCAAGGCGTAGGTGAGCACGCAGCCGGCAAGCACAATGAGCCACGAGAGCTGCAACCACACCAGCAGCAGGAGCACAAAGGCAAAGCTGCCATAGATGGCGTTGTAGTTGGACACATAAATCTGGCCCGAGACAAAGAGCCACTCCACCAAGTAGAACACCGTGCCCGAGACCAAGCCCGAGGCGAGGGCACACTTGAACGACACCTGGGTGTTGGGGATGAGTTTGAATGCCACAACAAAGGCTATCCACTCAAGCACAATGGGTGTGAAGTCGAGCAGCCGGTGCACAAGGGGCGAGATGAGCGACGACGCACTCAAGGCATTGTTCAACGTCGAGGAAAGCACAATCTGAATGCCAGCCGAACAAACGAGCGTGACTGGAATGATGACGAGAAAGGCCGTGTAGTCGACCACCTTGCGAGCCAAAGCCCTGTCGCGAGGCACGCCCCATATACGGTTGAAGGCACTTTCCACGTTGCCCATGAGCGAGATGAGCGTCCACAGCATGAACACGATGCCAATGCCCACAAAGAGGCCTTGAGAGGCATGCAAGAGGTAGCTGTCGACAAATTGTGAAGCCTCGTGCAGCGCCCTGCGCTGAGCAGGGAAATAGCGCATGAGCTCACTCTGCATGAGATTTTGAAAGCCAAAGCCGCGCCCTATGGCAAAAAGCATGGCCAGTGCCGGCACGGTAGCCAGCACGGTGCGATAGGTGAGGTTGCAGGCCGTGTCTTGCAAGCGCTTGTCGAGAAACTTGCTCACCATCAGGTTGACGGTCATCAATGCCCTCACCCACCACTTGCCGCTCGTGTCGTGCCGCACCTCGCCCGTGCAATAGCGGTAGAGCGAGCGGGCGCAGCTTGACAAGTGTGATATGTGGGCACGCAACGACATGGCAGCAACACAATTTAAACCGATTGCAAGGTGTGCAGCTACACTGGCTTTTTGAGCGCCATGTTGTAGTTGTAGTAGTCCTTGTTGCCCGTGATGTCTTTCACCACATGGATAAATGGCGGGAACTTGTCCTCGGGCAGGCTGGGCACACCCTTGCACTCCAGAATCTGAAGGCCCCGGCACGGCTCCTTGTAGGTGTCGAGCTCAAACGACTGTCCCTTCCACACAAAACTCTTGCGGTTTTTGCGTATTGTGGTGCGATAGGGATCGGCCTGCTTCATGAGCGAGCGGTAGAGGTTGTTGCTTATGGGGCGCTCGGTCTCGATTTGCTCGGTGGCCGAGATGCGGGTGCGGGTGTGGTGAATGATCACAGTCTTGCCATTCCAGGTGCGACGGCGCAGACGCACTTCCACGCCAGGGTCGGCCGAGAGGTAGGTCTGGGTGATTTCGCTCTCGATGCAATCAGGTATCTCGCCAGTGAGCTCAACAAGATACTTGCCCTCGTTCTCGATGGGCTGTGGCAGGCCGAGCACAGCACTTATCTCGTAGATGACTCGTTGTATCTTCTTGTTGAAGTCGTCGTGATTGTTGATGATGCGGTGGTGAGGATGCCCCGACCATGCGTTGATGACCTTCTTGTCGAGATCGCGTGCAATGGCCAAGCCCTGAGCATCGGGTTTCTCGAGGCGCTGCGCATTGGTGCTCAAGGTGTAGTACTGCTCGGCACCGTCGGCAGCCGAGACCAGGTGAAACACAGCATCGTAGCGCGAGCGCAACTCGCTCGTGCTCGTGCCCACGGCCTTGGTGATACTGTCCCACATCTCGGGCGACATGTAGGCCGATATGTCCATCGTGCCACGGTCGCACACGATGATTACTGGCTCCTTGCAAGTCTGGGCCATGCGGTAGAACTTGTTCTCAAGCCCTATTTGCTCCTCAAGAGTGGCTTTCTCGCCCTCATAGAAGAAGTCTTTGTTCTTGGTGAGATAGTCCATGCCCGCCTGTGTAAACATGGTGGGCACCTCGGGTATTGTGAAAACCTTGAAGCCCAGGCTTGAGAAATGCTCGATGATCTTGACAAGCGCAGTAGTCTTGCCGGCGCAAGGGCCGCCTGTGAGCACTATTTTCTTAATCTCAGTCATAAAAACACATTATCAATAATTAATGTACAAAGATAAGTAAAAACTGAGATTTTTCACACTGTTTCTTTGGGTGTGTGGTGATGATGTCGTCAAAAAAAATTTTGACTCGATGCACAAGATTGAGCCCGCACTTGCCCCGCTCGAGGGCGACCTGAGCATTGAAGCGCCAAAGGAAAGCTTAGACCAAGTCGACGGTGCAATCCTGTTCCGCTGATTTCGGCCGAGAGGCGGAACACAGGCACAAGAAAAAAGGGAACAACCTGTGGATTGTTCCCTCGTAGTTTAAAAACTCTTGTTGCGGAAAGTGAGGGATTCGAACCCCCGGACCCACGAAGGGTCAACGGTTTTCGAGACCGCCCCGATCGACCACTCCGGCAACTTTCCTTGGTCAAGTGCAATCTCGATATTTCGCGATTGCGGGTGCAAAATTAGCGATTTTTATCGGCAGTGACAAATTTTTGGGTGGAAAAATTGCTACAAATCGTTCAAAAGCTCGATAGCGTGCTGCGGGTCGGGAGATTTGAACAGGTAATTGCCCGAAACGACCATGTCGGCTCCAGCCTGGGCGAGCGCCTTTCCAGTCTCGGCATTGACGCCGCCATCCACCTCAATCAATGCATGAGCATGTTTCTGGGCCATGAGCTGCTTGAGCTCGGCAATCTTGTCGAGCACTCCGGCAATAAACTTTTGCCCGCCAAAGCCTGGGTTGACCGACATGAGCAGCACGAGGTCGACACAGGCCACAATGTCGCGCAGCAGGGCCACCGGCGTGGCAGGATTGAGGGCGACACCAGCCTTCATGCCAGCGTCGTGAATGTGCTGCACCACCCTGTTGAGATGGGTGCAGGCCTCGTAGTGCACCGTCATGAGCGCCGCGCCGCAATCGCGCACCTGAGTTACAAACTTGTCGGGGTCGACAATCATGAGGTGCACATCGAGCGGCTTGGTGCTGAGCGCCTGGATGTGCTTGATGACAGGGAAGCCAAACGAGATGTTGGGAACAAACACGCCGTCCATGACATCGAGATGCAACATGCTGGCTTTGCTGTCGTTGATCATCTGGATATCGCGGGCAAGATTGCCGAAATCGGCCGATAGTACTGAAGGAGAGACTTTCATGATGAGCAGTTATTTAATGTTGAGATTCGGTGTTTTCTTCTCTTGCTGCCAGCTGCTTGCTGCGTTTCTTCTTGTAGTGCCTCACCACAAGGTAGACAACGATGAGCAGGATGAGGCCGTAGCCGGCTGCCTTGAGATACTCGTTGTAGTGCTCAAGGGCGTCGAAGAGCTGGGCATCGTCGGGCACAACCAGATACAGCATGTAGCCAAAGCCCGACAGCACAGCGTTCCACACACCGGCACCCAGGATGGTGTAGACGCTGAACTTGAGGAAGTTCATCTTCGACATGCCAGCCGGGATTGAAATGAGATGCCTCACTGCTGGCAGAAGACGGCCCAGGAAGATGGCAACGCTGCCCTTGCGCTGGAAGTAGTCCTCGGCATGCCTGAGCTTGTCGCTGTTGAGCATGAACATGTGCCCCACCTTGCTGTCGGCAAAGGCGTAGATGAGCGGGCGCCCTATGATCATCGAGAGCACATAGTTGACAATCGACCCCACGTAGGCGCCCACAGTGGCAGTGACCATGACCATGAAAATCTCGAGCTGGCTGTGAGCCTGCAACGAGAAGTAGGCTGCCGGCGGCACCACCACCTCGCTGGGCAGGGGCACTATCGAGCTCTCGATGCCCATGAGCAAGGCGATGACGGCATAGGTCATGTGCTCCTTGTACCACTCATAGAGATCACGGGCGCTAAAACTATAGTTGGCTGCACAATAAGCAATCGCAGCAACGACGGCCACAAGCAAGACGACAGCAATGGTGAGCTTATAATGTTTCTTCATAAAAAAATTATTCTTAGATGATAACGCAAAAGTAGTAAAAAAAGATCAAAGCACATAACCTAAACTGGCAAACATGTGCCCATAGGCCTGTGCCTTTTTCTCGAGCGGCAAGGGATAGGCCCGCGAGGTAGAAGGCATGCGATAGAACCAGAAGCGGTGGCCGCCGTAGTCGCAGGCCACCGGCACGCCTATCTTGGGCACGTCGACGCCCACCTTGCCGGCAATCACGCTCGAGGCCTTCTCGCCTGTTGTGACGATGGCCTGTATCGTGGGCTGCCGGTGCAGGAAGCTGGCCAGGTCGATGGTCTCTACAATTTCAAGATACTTGTCGCTTGCATTGTCCTTGAGTCGGCGCACACGTGCAGCAGTGTCCCACATGCCTATGTGCTTTTGCTCGAGAAAGCGCTTGATGGCAGGGAGCCGAAACTGCTTGTTGGCGTCGTCCCAAAACTGGTTTTTATTGTTGTAGAACACAATTCCCATCACGCGCCACATGTCGTTGATCTTGTTGGGGTAGAAAAACGGCATCGACCACCGCGAGCTCTTGGGCGGGAAAGTGCCGAGCATGAGCACACGGGTCTCAGGGGGCAGAAACGGTGGGAAAGGATGCGACTCTATCCTTATCTCTTCGCTCATAGTGGATTGCTGTTTTTTTTATGGCATCTGCTTCAGGGCTTGTGCCAGCTGGTCGGGGCACGATGTGGGCTTGTTGCCGCACTTGATGCCCGCGAGTTTTGCAATTGCCTCTTCTCTACTCATGCCTTTCACAAGACGAGAGATGCCTTGCAGGTTGCCATTGCATCCGCCCGTAAAAGCTACATCCTGAATCACGCCGTTGTCGTCGACATCGAGGTCGATTTGCGAGGAGCAGGTGCCTTGTGTATAATATCTGTATTTTGCCATACCAATTAAGAAATAAAACCACGTTAGCTGTCGTGCTTCATAAACCTGACCAGTGCACTGCGGTCGAGCACATTGATCGCCCCGGCGGCATGTGAAATCACTCCCCTGGCTTCGAGCTCGTCGATGGCATTCACCAGCGAGGTGCGCCTGGCGCCGAGCAACATGCACAGGTCTTTCTGCTTGAAATGAAGCACAATATCATAGGAGCTGGGGCCTGTCAAGTACAAGATGAGCCTGGCCAGGCGCTCGGCAATCATGCCGCGTGACTGCGAGAGCAGGCTGTAGGTTTGCTTCTGCGACAGGTGGGAAAGGTAGTTTAAGATATTGAAGAGAAAGACCTCGTCGGACTGCAAGATGGTCATGTAGTCGCACTTGCGCAACTGCAAGATGCCCGTGGTGCCCACAGCATACACATCGTAGGGATAATGTGTGTGACGCCCGAAGAGATAATTGGGCCCTATCACGTTGGGGGCATCGACACGCTGGCTGACACTGAAACGCGACACTTCGCTCGCCGTCACTGCCCTCACCGTGCCCGAGACAATGAAACGCAAGTGGGTGCACTCCTCTCTGGCTTGAATGATGCGATCGCCATCCTTAAATTTCAAGAAATGAAACGGCAATTTTTCTATGAGGTTTTCAAGATGCTCGTGACTCACACCTTGAAACAACGGGAGATTCATCAATTGTTCAAACATGTTGTCCATTGCGGCATTTCTCCTATGTTTTTTAACATTTCACGTTGCAAAATTAATAATTTAGGCGCATTTCACGATATGTTACAGGTTGAATTTAACTTAAATTATGCAAAAAGCGCCATTAGAAACACTCTAACGGCGCCATGATGGTGTGAAACGCGACAAGAGATCACTTCACCATGTCGACCACCTGGTCAAGCGAGAGATTGCTCTGCTCGCCCGTTTCCATATTTTTTAGGGTAATTGTGCCACTGGCCATTTCGGTCTCGCCCACCATTGCCACATAGGGCACATGCTTGCCGTTGGCATAGCTCAGCTGTTTCTTCATCTTAGCATTGTCGGGGAAAAGCTCGGCCGAGATGCCGCGGGCTCTCAACTGCATGACGTAGTGCAGGGAAGCCGCAGCCTCTTTCTGACCGAAGTTTACAAACAGCACCTTGGTCGAAGAAATGGTGTCGGAAGGATACAAGTCGAGCGTGTTGAGCACATCATAGATGCGGTCGGCACCGAAACTGATGCCCACACCCGAAGTGCCAGGCATGCCGAAGACGCCAGTCAGGTTATCATAGCGTCCGCCGCCAGTGATACTCCCCATCTCCACATCGCAAGCCTTCACCTCGAGAATGGTGCCGGTGTAGTAGTTCAAGCCTCTTGCAAGCGACACATCAAGCTCGACAGTGGCCTTGAGGCCCAGCTGCTCGACATGGCCGAGCACAAAACGCAACTCCTCGACGCCCTTCTTGCCGGTTTCGCTCACAGCAAGGAGTTGCTCAAGCGTGTCGAGCTTCTGCGCATTAGAGCCCTTCAGGTTCAACAGCGGTTCAAGCTGGTCGACAGCCTCCTGGCTCAGGCCTTTCTCCTTGAGCTCCTCGTTCACATTGTCGATGCCTATCTTGTCGATCTTGTCGATAGCAACAGTGATGTCGACGAGCTTGTCGGGGGCACCTATCACATCGGCAATGCCACTGAGCACCTTGCGGTTGTTGACCTTGATGACAATGTTGACCCCGAAGCGCTTAAACACCTCGTCGATCATGGCCAAGAGTTCAATCTCGTTGATGAGCGAGTCGCTGCCCACCACATCGGCATCGCACTGGTAAAACTCGCGATAGCGGCCTTTCTGCGGGCGGTCGGCACGCCACACGGGCTGAATCTGGAAGCGCTTGAACGGGAACTGCAGCTCGTCGCGGTGCATGACCACATAGCGGGCAAAAGGCACCGTCAAGTCGTAGCGCAAGCCCTTCTCGCTGATGCAGGGAATCATGTGGACGTGGTCGCGGCTGGAAAGCAGCTCGCCAGGCACCTTCTTGAGGTAGTCGCCGCTGTTGAGCACCTTGAACAAGAGCTTGTCGCCCTCGTCGCCATACTTGCCCATCAGCGTCGACAAGTTCTCCATAGCCGGAGTCTCGATCTGCTGATAACCATAGAGGAGAAACACATCTTTGATAGTGTTGAAAATATAATTGCGCTTCGCCATTTGGATTGGCGAGAAGTCTCTTGTACCCTTAGGAATTGTAGGTTTTTGTGCCATTTCTTTTATATATTGTTTTTCTTGTGCAAAGTTACTGCAAGTCGAGCGAAATGCAAAATCAATAACTTGTTTTTGATTTTTGCATTCCCGAGACGCAGCGTAACTTATCCAAAGTTACTGCAAGTCGAGCGAAATGCAAAATCGGGGGGGAACTTGTTTTTGATTTTTGCATTCCCGAGACGCAGCGTAACACTCTATATCCAACGTTCAAGACAAGATCTCAGTCGCGTCGGTTACCAAAGAAAATCATTGCATAGTATACCAGCGTGGCAAGCGAACCCAGGGCAGCGACCACATAGGTGTAGGCAGCCGAGCGCAAGGCGTCTTTGGCCATCGCGGTTGTTTCGCCTTGTGTGATACCCGACCGTTCAAGCCACTGAATGGCACGGCGGCTGGCGTCGATCTCGACCGGCAAGGTGATGAAACTAAACAGTGTGGTGACAGCAAACAGTGCCACCCCAATGCCCAAAACGGCCGGGAACACCTGCACCAGCAGGATGCCTGCAAGAATAACCCAAGTGACCCACTGGCTTGCAAACTCGACCGCCGGCACCAGTGCCGTGCGCAACCGCAACGGGCCGTAGCCAGTGGCATGCTGCACGGCATGGCCGCACTCGTGAGCTGCCACGGCGGCCGCGGCAACGCTATTGGCCTCATACACACCCTCGCTCAAGTTGACTGTGAGATTGGAAGGATTGTAAAAATCGGTCAGGGTGCCACGTGTGCTTGTGACCTGCACGCCGGCGATGCGATTGTCGCTGAGCATGCGCCGTGCCACATCCTGGCCACGCATGCCACCGCCAATGGGGATGCGGGAATACTTTTGGAACTTGCTTTTCAACGATTGTTGAACGGAATAGCTCAAAATCGTAATCGCAATAAAGATAAGGTATATCATAGCTTTCTTTTTTTTAGATTGAAGAACTTGCAAAAGCCATGCCAGAGAATGCACACACAGGCAATACAGTTGCTGTAGCCGTGTCACAACAGCGGCTCGACGATGGCAGCAATCTTCTCCAGCCCCTCGCGGTCGGCCATGTCGAAGGCATCGAGACTGTCGCTGTCGACGTCGATCACTGCCACTACCCTGCCCTCGCGCACGACGGGAACCACAATCTCGGAGCGCGAGAGCGACGAGCAGGCAATGTGGCCCGGAAAGTTGTGCACATCGGGCACGATGAGCGTTGTGGCCATTGCCCAGGCTGTGCCACACACCCCCTTGCCACGAGCTATCGTGTAGCAAGCGGGCGAGCCCTGAAACACATCGAGTTTCAACACATCGCCATCTACCCTGTAGAATCCCACCCACAAGTAGTGAGAAAACGTGTCGTTGAGCACGGCGGTGACATTGGCCAGAGCGCCCACCGGGTTGTCGACCCCGCTTATCAAGCTGGCGACTTGCTGAGCAGCCTGCCGGTAAAGCACGTGCTTGTGGGCAGCACGAGAATTCGAAACTATATTTTCCATTTTATTCTTCTAAAGCTTGAGATCGCACACCAATGTGTGAGGAGTGTGCATTGCATGAAAACGCAAAATTCCACACAAGCAAAGCGCCTGTGTGGAATGTGTGTGTGTGTGCTATGTGAGATAAAAATATTATTCTTCTACAACACTGAACTCGTCCTTGCCAACACCACACAGGGGGCACAGCCAGCTATCGGGAAGATCTTCAAATGCTGTTCCTGCAGGGATATCGTTGTCAGGATCACCTACTGCCGGGTCATAAACGTAACCACAAACATCGCAAATGTACTTTTTCATGTCTCAAAAAAAATTAAAATTAAACTAAAATGTGAACATAATAATGCCGAACGAGAAGTCGAGTCCCAGTTCTAAAGCAGGGCTTCGACTTGAGCCTCAACCTCCTTCATGTCGAGCGTGGGCTCGAAGCGGGCCACCACCTTGCCCTCACGGTCGATGAGGAACTTGGTGAAATTCCACTGTATGTCGTCGTGCTTGCGAGGCTCAGGATTGCTCTCGTTGTAGAGTTTCTCCATCACGGCTGCCAGCTTGGGGTCGTACTGGCCCACAAATCCCTTCTGGCTCTTGAGCCAGGTGTAGAGCGGCAACTCGCCGGCCCCGTTCACGTCGCTTTTCTTGAATTGGGGGAAATCGGCACCAAACTTGAGCGTGCAGAACTCGTGTATCTCATCGTCGCTGCCAGGAGCCTGATGGCCAAACTGGTTGCAGGGGATGTCGAGTATCTCGAGACCCTTGTCCTTGAGGCGGTGATACATGCTCTCGAGATCTTCGTATTGAGGCGTGAAACCGCAGCCTGTGGCCGTGTTCACCACCAGCAGCACCTTGCCTTTGTACTGAGCCAGGCTCACCGAGTTGCCCTTCTTGTCAAGCAAATTAAAATCATAAATAGTTGTCATAGCAGAAATAAAAAAAAATTACATTGTTTCAGAATGTCAAAGATAGGCACAAAAGTCAAAACTTCATCACATCTCAGCCTTAAAATTGCTTAAAGCGCACAAAAAAGCTAAGCGTAGGAGTGCATCGGGACTTTGACAGTTAGAGCGTAAAATCTTTTCTAATGAATTGTTGCACAGTTCATTTTTTTAGGAGCTTGCCGGTGTGGAAGTTAACAAACAGATAGTCACAAAAGCAGCGATGAACGCGTTTTACCGAAAGTTTAACAAAGGTTAATCCTTGCGACACCGAAAAATTAGCTACATTACTTTACCGTTTAAAGTATTGTACTACAACACGTTAACACAACAAACTGCCAAATTAAGAAAATTAGGCTTTTCAACTCCCAAAGTTGAGTTCTTCGCAAAGATTAGCTAATTTTGCACTTGCCACTTGACTCTACAGCGCACAAAAATCACTAAAGATAGTGAAGTGATAATCGGAATGAAAGTATTAATTTTGCAACACTATGATCAATATTGTAAAAGAACTGAAATGCAGGACCCACCCACATGTGCTGGGTGGCCTCGACATTTTGCGCAACATAGGCCCCGGACTGCTGGTGACCGTGGGCTTTATCGACCCAGGCAACTGGGCAAGCAACTTTGCAGCCGGCTCCGAGTATGGCTACACCCTGCTGTGGGTGGTGACCCTGTCGACCATCATGCTCATCGCCCTGCAGCACAATGTGGCTCACCTGGGCATCGTCACGGGCCTGTGCCTGAGCGAGGCTGCCGTGAAGTACTCACCTCGCTGGGTGGGCAGGCCTATTGTGATCACGGCAGTACTGTCGAGCATATCGACCTCGCTGGCCGAGATACTGGGTGGTGCCATCGCGCTGCAGATGCTCTTCGGCATACCCATCGTGTGGGGGTCGATACTCACTGTGGCAGCTGTGCTGATACTGCTATTCACCAACTCCTATAAGAAAATAGAGCGTGCCATCATCTTCTTTGTGTCGATGATAGGGCTCTCATTCATCTACGAGCTGTTTCTCGTCGACACCGATTGGGTCGAGGCCACGCGTTGTGCTTTTGTGCCCAGCATTCCGCAGGGCTCGCTGCTCATCGTGATGAGCGTGCTGGGCGCCGTGGTGATGCCCCACAACCTGTTTTTGCACAGCGAGGTGGTGCAGAGCCGCGAGATAAACAAGCATGGCGACGAGCGCATAAGGCAGATGCTGAAATATGAGTTTGCCGACACGCTGTTCTCAATGCTCGTGGGCTGGGCCATCAACTCGGCTATGATATTGCTGGCCGCTACCACCTTCTACAGCCAAGGCACGCATGTAGAGGAGCTGGGGCAGGCGCAGGCCATGTTGCAACCGCTGCTGGGCAACAACGCCGCCACCATCTTTGCCGTGGCGCTGCTGCTGGCGGGCATCTCGAGCACCATAACGAGCGGCATGGCGGCAGGCAGCATCTTTGCAGGGCTCTTCGGCGAGTCCTACAACGCCCACGACACCCACTCGGTGGTGGGCATACTCATCTCGCTGGGGGTGTCGCTGGTCATCATTTTTACCATAAGCGATCCCTTCCAAGGGCTGATCTACTCCCAGATGGCGCTGAGCATACAGCTGCCGTTCACCGTGTTTCTGCAAGTGAGCCTCACCTCGTCGAAGAAAGTGATGGGCAAATATGCCAACCGGCCGCTCAACACCATATTTCTCTACTCGCTGGCGGCCATCGTGACGTTGCTCAACATAGCCTTGTTTATCGAGAGCTTGTAGCGGGCAGTGTCACCGCTGCTGCTTGCGGCCGTCCATAGCCCTGTTGTAGAGTTGCTTCAGGTTGTCGACAAACTGGTCGCGGTTCTTGGCATAGGCGGCAATGAGTTTTTCCAAGCTATCGACCTTGCCAGTGTAAGGGGCATTGGCATTGTAGAAGTTGAGCAAGTCGGCCATTGCGGTACCATACATGCCCCAAGAGAAGTCCTTCTCGCCGCTTTGCAGGGCATAGCGGCAGCATCCCGCCAAGAAAGCAGGCAAGTAAGCAAGACTCTGCTGCTGGTTGTTGCCCAAGTCGAGGAGCGATGAGTCGAGTGTGACGGTCACTTCATCGGTCACAGTGACCCATTGCGCTATCAGGCTGGCGGCTTCGGCCATGTGGTCGGCTGTGATATAGTGGCTCAAGTAGTAGTCGCAAGCACGCAACGTTGCCCAGCGATAGCGCTCGGCCTCACGGGGCGAGTCCATCTTCACCGTAGCAGGAATGTCGAGCACATTGCCGCCGGCATCCTTTTTCTCCTTGCGCAGGCGGGTGATAGTGTCGTCGGTTTGCCCGGCTTTCTCCTTGTCGCCATTGTCGGCAAAGAACTTCGACAGAAATTGCAGCTCGTCGATGTAGGTATCGGAGTGCTCGCCGTAGATATCGCTCATGAGTCTGAGCGCACGCAGCTCGCAGGCGATTGCCAGAGGATTGCGACCCACGGCGTTGTAGTTTTCGGCAGCATGCACCAGGATGATCGACTCGTCGACGTAGCTGCCGGTCAAGTCGGGCACCGAGTTGATGACAGCAAGGGCCTTCTCGCTGTAGCTCACGGCCTCTTGGTATCGCTTGGCCTGGAGCAGGTAGAACGACACATTGTCGGCGATAATGGCATAGTCCATGCTCTGCGTGCCAAAAGCACGGCTGTAGACGTACAAAGCCTGTTTGCCCACGGTGGCGGCCGAGTCGGCAAGCTCCTCGCGCGAGAGGCAACGGGCTATCTGCACGAGCGAGAAGGCATGAAGCGAATCGTTGTCGCCTGGGTTGAGGCTGGCGATGAGCTGCTGGCGCGTCTTTACCGCGTCGACATATTGCTTGCTGGCAAACTGCTGGTTGGCCACGCTGTCGAGACGCAACACGTCGACGGGTCGGGGGGTCGCGGTCGTGACGAGCGACACAAGAAGGAAGAGGACTAAAGTGGAGAATGTTTTCATTGCTGTTGTCGTTTTTAGTAAAGCAAAAGGAATGAGAATACTTGAAAGCAAAAATATAAAAATAAGTTAAACAACCCAAGAAATTTCACTTGAGAAGTGACAATTGTTTGCTTTTTTGTATTTTTGCAAGCAACAATCGTCGATTATGAAACATTGACGACGAAAACAAACCGACGTATTATTATCACAAAATTCACTCGACATAACAGGCGACTCATAGCGATAGCCCTGCTGGCTATCCTATTCAACTTTGTGGTCGTAAAGTCGGGTCACATCATCTTTGAGAGCCAGCTGCGCGGTGTAACGACCGAGCACACCGGTGCTCCTGCCAAGAGCAGCGTGGGCGGCGACTGCGCCGTGTGCCAGTTTGTGCTCTCGAGTGCAGTAGCTCCCGTCGAGTCGGCGCCGGCAGTGTCGATACTGGTGCTGTTTATTGCCCCGGCAGCAGTCGTGTCGAGGAGATGCCAAGGGAGCATCAACCTGAAAACGCCGCGTGCCCCCCCGCGCTTGTGAATGACACCGAGCCATTACAACCCACACCAGGCCACAACCCACACCACCTGGTGAGGACAACTCATCTCATTACTACAACTAAATCATTCACAAGAAATTATCACCAATGAAACATATCATCATGGTGGTAGCATTGCTGTGCTGTGTCATGGCAATGGGTGCCACTACAATAAGCAATAGCAGCAATCAGGCATCGCTCCAGGGCTATGTGACCGATGCCCAAGACGGCGACACACTCATAGGTGTGACCGTCGCTCTCCCCGAGTTGAACATAGCCACAACCACCGACGCCAAGGGTCACTACAGCTTCAGGGGACTGCCACAGCTCACCACAACCATACAAGTGAGCTTTCTGGGGCACGAGAACATCACACAGCAAGTGAACCTGGCCGCAGCCGGCCGCCTCGACTTTGTGCTGAAGGAGAACTCGGCCATGCTCAAGGAAGTGATCGTGACCGGCCTCACGGGCAAAGTGCTCAGGAAGAACTCCCCCACCCCTGTGAGCGTGCTCACTGCCAGGGAAATGCAAGGCACCCTATCGACCAACATCATCGACGCCGTGGCTCACGAGCCCGGAGTGGCCCAAGTGACCACAGGCACTGGTATCTCAAAGCCTGTGATACGCGGCATGGGCTACAACCGCGTGGTGGTGGTGAACGACGGCGTGAGACAAGAGGGACAACAATGGGGCGATGAGCACGGCATCGAGATCGACCCGCAATCGGTGTCGAGTGTCGAGATACTGAAGGGTCCTGCCAGCCTGATGTATGGCAGCGATGCCCTGGCTGGCGTCCTCATCATGCACAACGACCCCGTGCTGAGCGAGGGGCGGCTACAAGCCAACGTGGTCTCACAGTATCAAACCAACAACGGCCTGCTGGGTTACTCGCTGAACATGGGAGGCAACCAAAACGGCCTGGTGTGGAATGCACGCTACAGCCAGAAACTGGCCCATGCCTACAGCAACCGCTATGACGGCTATGTGCAAAACTCGCAAATGCGCGAGGATGCCTTCAACGGGTTGCTGGGCTTGAACAAGAGCTGGGGATACTCGCACCTCACCTTCACCTACTACCACTTGAAACCCGGCATTGTTGAAGGCGACCGCGATGAGGCCACAGGCCAGTTCACTCGGCCAGCAATTGCAGGCGGCCAGGAGGCCGAGGTAATTGCCACAAGTCACGACTTCCACAGCTACCAACCCAGCCTGCCCTACCAGCACATACACCACTACAAGGCCGTGCTCAACAATGCCTTCTACCTGCCCAAGGGCAGCCTGCGTGCCACGGTGGGCTACCAGCGCAACCGCCGCCAGGAATATGAAGATGTGCTCACCCCTGAACAACCCGGGCTCGACTTCTTGCTACACACGGTGAACTACGACGCCCACTACGTCTCGCCACAGTCGCAAAACTGGAAGATTGCTGCCGGCATCAATGGCATGTACCAGCACTCGCTCAACAAGGGCGAAGAGTGTCTCGTGCCCGCCTACAACCTCTTTGACCTGGGCATCTTTGCCACCGCATCCTACGACCTCGACAGGTTCCACCTGAGCGGAGGCGTGCGTTGGGACAACCGCCACCTGCACGCCAAGGCGCTCACCGAGGACGACAAGACCCGCTTCGACGACTTTGCACGCAACATGGGAGCCGTGTCGGGCAGCTTAGGCGCCATCTACAATATCAACGAGAAGGTGAACCTCAGGATTAACATTGCTCGCGGCTTCCGCGCCCCCAACATCAGCGAGCTGGGCTCCAACGGCGTGCACGAGGGCACCCTGCGCTATGAGCGAGGCAACCAGGACCTCAAGCCCGAGTACAGCTGGCAGTTTGACTTGGGTTTTGACTACTCGTCGGCCCTCGTGTCGGCACAGCTCAGCCTCTTTGCAAACCGCATAGAGAACTACATCTTTGCCCACAGGCTCACCCAGGCCGACGGGCAGGCAGTGCTCACCGACGGCTATGAGACCTTCCAGTACAGTGCTGGCAATGCCCGGCTCATGGGCGGAGAGGCCGTGGTCGACCTTCACCCGGTGCCCAAGCTGCATTTCTCCAACAGCTTCTCGATGGTCGACGCCGTACAACTGCACCAGCATGGACAATTCAGGCATCTACCCTACATACCCGCCCACCGCTGGATATCGCAGATCAAGTATGACATTGTGCACGACGGCCGATACATTTCTAACACCTATGCAGCCATCGAGATCGACTGCAACTTCAAGCAAAACCACTTCTACGGGGCCTACGGCACCGAGACGGCCACTCCCGCCTACACGCTGCTCAACGCCTCGGCAGGCACCGACATACTGTGGAAGGGCCGACGGGTAGCCTCGGTCTACATCACTGGCAGCAACTTGACCAACAAGGCCTATCAAAGTCACCTGAGCCGCCTGAAATATGCCGACAAGAACCAGGCCACAGGACGCACCGGCGTGTACAACATGGGGCGCAACATAGGCTTCAAGCTTGTGGTGCCCATCGACATCAAGTAGTAGCGCTCTACAGCGGCCCACGCTTCGGCCGAGAGGAGCAACGACTGGCTGCCTGCAAGGGTCAAAGGCACACACACACTTTCTCTCAGTGCGATGCTGCCATGCAACTACAAGAAAATCTCGCTGTTGTCTCAGCGAGATTTTCTTGCATTAGCACATTCTCAAGTGTGCCGCCATAGGGCTACATGTTGTGTGGGATATACACAGTTATCATCTAAGTATTTTTTTCTTTCCCAACAAATAGGAAAGGTGTGACCAGTCAAGCACTTTTGCAATACAGATGCTTCCTGCGACACCAATTACGATTATAAGAATTGCATGCGAAAGTCCAGTAAAATCCCATTTAAAAGCAGGTGACAAAAACTTAGACAACATTGTGAACATTGGATGGAATATGTAGATTGGGAAAGTGTTTCTCCCTATATACTCTATTATGGACTTGGTGCGCCCTTTAAAAAAACAGATGAAGTAGGAAGAAAAAGACAAAAAAGAGAAAACGCACACCAAAACCGATATTGTGCCCCAACCATGAAAACGTGGATGCACAACCAATAGGCCGAAAGGCAGCAATGGCCAAAAACTGTTTAGGTACACTCGCGAGAAATCTTTGCAGTACTGCCTTATTCCCACTCCTACAAAATAGTAGAAAGCTGCCTCGAGGCTTAAAAACGGCGTAAAAAGTGCGGTGATGATGAGCAATGCTGCAAATATAGAATACCTTGCTGTAATATCGATTTTGCGTGAAATATGGAATGCAAAGTAATATATGACTCCACACACAATCATTACATGCAAAAACCAATATGGGCCTATCGACTTGATGCAGATTATATCCAGAATAGTAGATAGATTGAAAACTTTAATGCCATCCCTAACAGGTAGATATAAAGACAGAACGGCATATCCTGTCACGCGAATCACATACGGAAGCAATATTTGACCTATATAACGAAGAAATTCTCTAATCGTTTTGTCGATGTTTACCAAATATCCCGTTATCACCAGAAAAGTGGGCATCATAAACGACAAAATAGCACTCTTTGCCAATGGATGTATATTGCCAAAGTTTACTATGTGCACGAGAATAACCAAACATATTAAGATAGCTCTAAAGAAATCGATGTCTTTACTGTATTTCATAATTTTAATAAGAAGTCAACCGCTTAGGCAATGGTGGGAGGTAGTTTGATTTTGCAAATATAGATATTTTATTTCAACATTTCGGCTTTGTAATGGATCGAAGAGTACACGATTGCCGATATCGAGTAGTGACTGCGCTCGACCGATTACTCTGTAAAGTAGACTGCCGACATGCTGAGATTTGGCCAAGGCATCGTTTTTCGAAAAAAAATTAGGTGAAGCACAAGTTAGCATGCCCCCCCCGCTGGAATTCAGCAGGGAAACATGCAAGGGGCCGCTGCCTGGCCGAGAGCAACAAGCGTGCCAGGCAAGGCGGGTTACAGCTCGAGCGAGAGCCAGTCGTTGAAGTGGGCGTTGCAATACACATCGATACCCAACTGTGCCGCAGCGTCGCAATTCTCCTGGAGGTCGTCGATAAAGAGCGTGTGGTGCGGGTCGATGCCCGTCTGCTCGATTACGGTCTCAAAGATTTTTCTATCGGGCTTGGCAAGGTGCATGACCTGCGACACAAAGGCGCGGTCGAAGTAGTCGGGCACACCGTATCCATTGTAGGGGAAGAGATGCTCGACACAATAGCGCCAATGGATGTCGATGGTGTTGCTCAGCAGAAAAGTGTGGCAGCCAGCACGGCGCAAATCGAGCAGGCGTTGCTTCTTGACGTCGGGGATAACAGTGAGCATCGCGTTGCAGGCCGTATCGATTTGCGCATCGGTGGCAGTGGTGCCTGTGAGGCGGCGCACCTGGGCATAGAACTGAACGTTGCTGATGAGACCGAGGCCCAGCTGGTCGAAGAGGCGCCGCACCGCAGGGTCGTCGTTGACCCTCACAAGACACTCGCAGCCTATGGCTGTGAGGGCACGTGCACAGGCCTCGTTGTCGAGCGCCACAAGCACGTTGCCCAGGTCGAAAATTACATTGCGGTATTTCATCTCACTTAAAGTTGCGCAGGCGCAAGTCGAGCTTCAAGCCCTTGAGCTCCTCACGTATTGTTGCAGTGTCGGTCAGGCCATAGTGATAGGGATAAAGCACCCGCGGGTGCACCATGATCGCAGCACGGCGCAATTGTATGGGGGTCATAGTGTAGGGCTGGTTGACAGGCAGAAAAGCCACGTCGATATTTTTCAACCGAGCCATCTCGGGAATATCCTCGGTATCGCCGCCAATGTAGATATTAAAACCGTCGAGCCCGAGCACATAGCCGTTGTCGCGGCCCTTGGGATGGAACTGGGTGTGCCCGGGGGTGGTGTTGTAGGCCGGAACGGCCTCGACAGTGATGCCCGGCGCAAGCGTCCTGCGGTCGCCATTTTTCATGACGGTGCCCTGCCCCAGCTTGGCAGCACAACGGGCATTGGTCACAAGCACCGTCGAGGGCTTGCTCACGGCAGTGATGGCCGCGGGATCGAGGTGGTCGAAGTGCTCGTGGGTGACGAGGATGTAGTCGGCCTTGCGAAACCTGCTGTAGTCGGTCGCTGGCTCCACACCCTTGCCCACGGGATCGATCTGAAACTCAAGACCATTGTAGTTGATCTCGAGCGACCCGTGCTTGATGGGAGTGATCACAATCTTCTTGCCCGATGGTGTGGCAAAGGTATCGGCTACGGCGACAGTAGCATCAGTGCCGGGCCGGCCCTGAGCACCGCTGCTGCTGCCCGTGGCATTGCAGCCTGCTACCATGCAAGCTGCCAGCAATAGAGACATGTGCATAAACTTCATAATCATTGATGACAAACACACAATATAGTACGTTTTATTTCACGACACGGTAGTAATTGGCCTTGCGAGGCTTGGGGGCGGCCGGCTGCTTGTCGATATAGCCCAGCGAGAGTGCACCCACACAAGTCAACCCTTCGGGCAGCCCAAGCCGCTGCATGATGCTGCGCCCCAGGGGCGTGTCAAACATCTCGAGCTCGCGGTTGATCCAGCAGCTGCCCAGCCCTATGGCATGGGCGGCGTTCATCATGTTGCCCAGCGCGAGGCTGGCATCCTGCACAGCATTGCGCGCCCCCTTGGTGGCAAAGACGAGCACGATGGTGGGGGCACCATAGTAGGGGTCGCTGTCGACGCCCATCACCTTGGCATTCATCTCGGTGAGCTCTTGCCGCAACCCAGCATTTTGCACGGCCACAATCCAGGGATCCTGGCGTCCCATCGAGGTGGGGGCATAGGTGCCTGTCTCGAGCACTGTGCGCAGCTCGTCGTCGGTCACTTGCTGCGGCTTGTAGGAGCGCACGCTGCGACGTGTGAGCAGCGCGTTGATGATTTCGTTGTTCATAATTGCAAATTTCTTTCTTTAAACATAGCAAATTTATAAAAAATCAGCGAGATTTTACCTAAATTTGTAGCACAAAAACCAAAATAGGAGAAACTCAATGAAGAAAACTGTGTTGACCACAATCGCTGTCGCCACAGCGATAGCACACAACGCCCAAATGAAGCCAGCCATACCCCGCGACGAGGCCATAGAGGCAAAAATCGAGAACACGCTGAGCAAGATGACCCTCGACGACAAAGTGGGACAGATGCTCGAGCTCAACATCGACATCTTCGGCTCCAACAAGGGCAAAGGCTGGGAAATGGACAAAGCCAAGATGGACTCTGCCATCAAAGTCTGGCGCATAGGGTCGGTGCTCAACGCCCCGGGCACCCGTGCTGCCACTGTACAACAGTGGCAAGCGTGGATACCCTACATCCAGAAGCAGTCGATGCGCCACCTGGGCATCCCCAGCATCTACGGCCTCGACAACAACCACGGCTCGACCTATATACAAGGCGGCACGCTCTTCCCGCAACCCATCAACGTGGCCGCCTCGTTCAACACCGAGCTGGCCCGCACGACGGCCGAGGTCACGGCCTATGAGAGCCGCGCTGCCGACTGCCCCTGGGTGTACAACCCCACCATCGACCTGGGCCGCGACCCGCGCTGGCCGCGCCTGTGGGAAAGCTATGGCGAAGACCCCGTGGTGGAGTCGCGCATGGTAGAAGCCGCCATAGCGGGCTACCAGGGCAGCGACCCCAATCACCTGGGCAAGTACAACGTGGCCACATCGGTCAAGCACTACCTGGCCTATGGGGCTCCCTTCTCGGGCAAAGACCGCACGCCAGCCTATGTCGCGCCACAAGTGCTGCGAGAAAAATACTTCGCCCCCTTCAAGGCAGCCGCCCAGGCCGGCGCGCTCACCTTCATGGCCAACTCGGCCTCGGTCAACGGCGTGCCGGTGCATGCCAGCTATGAGTACCTCACCCAGTGGCTCAAGAACGACCTGAACTGGGACGGAATGATTGTGACCGACTGGGCCGACATCAACAATCTCTACACCCGCGAGCATGTGGCCAAAGACAAAAAAGAAGCCATTAAAATCGCCATCAATGCCGGCATCGACATGAGCATGGACCCCTACGACGTCGACTTCTGCACCCTGCTCAAGGAGCTTGTGAACGAGGGGCAGGTGAAGATGTCGCGCATCGACGATGCCGTGCGCCGCATCTTGCGTGTGAAATACCGGCTGGGCCTTTTCGACACGCCCAACACCGGCGGAAAGGACTATGCAAAATTTGGCAGCGACGACTTTGCCCTCAAAGCCCTGCACGCTGCCGAGGAGAGCGAGGTGCTGCTCAAGAACGACGACGGCACCCTGCCCATAGCACGCGGCACCAAGATACTGGTCACCGGCCCAAATGCCAACCAGATGCGCTGTCTCGACGGCGGCTGGAGCTACACCTGGCAGGGCTCGGGAGCCGAGGACCTGGCAAGCAAGTACAACACCATCTACGAGGCACTGTGCAACAAGTACGGCCGCGACAACGTCACACTCGAGCAAGGCGTGACCTATAATGAGAAAGGCCACTACTGGGAAGAGAACACCCCCCACATCGACAAGGCCGTGGCGGCTGCACAGGGCGTAGACGTGATTGTGGCTTGCATAGGCGAGAACTCCTATACCGAGACTCCCGGCAACCTCACCGACCTCACGCTCTCTAAGAACCAGCGCGACCTGGTGAAGGCACTGGCCAAGACCGGCAAGCCCATCGTGCTCATCTTGAACGAGGGACGCCCACGGCTCATTGCCGACATCGAGCCCCTGGCCAAGGCTGTGGTCAACATCCTGCTGCCTGGCAACTATGGTGCCGATGCCCTGGCCAACCTGCTAAGCGGCGAGGTAAACTTCAGTGCAAAGATGCCCTATACCTATCCCAAGGAAATCAACAGCCTCATCAACTACGACTACAAGGTGAGCGAGGAAGTATCGACCATGGCCGGAGCCTACGACTACGACGCCAAGGTGACCCAGCAGTGGCCCTTCGGCTACGGACTGAGCTACACTACATTCACCTACAGCCACCTCACGATCGACAAGACCGACTTTGAGCCCGACGACGAGCTCACTGTGAGCGTTGACGTGACCAATAGCGGCCGCCGTGCCGGCAAAGAGGCCGTGCTGCTCTACAGCAGCGACCTGGTGGCATCGATAGTGCCCGACTGCCGCAGGCTGCGTGCATTCAAGAAAATCGAGCTGCAGCCCGGTGAGACCAAGACAGTCACCTTCAAGCTGCCGGCAAGCGACCTGGCCTTTGTGGGACAAGACATGAAGTGGCGACTTGAGGATGGCGACTTTGTGTTTACCACAGGCGGACAGGCCGTGAAAGCACGATGCACCAAGACCAAGGTGTGGAACACACCCAACATATAGCCCACACGCCATACGCGTCCACCCAGAGCTACAAGAAATCCCGCAGCCCCCTTGCATGGAGGTTGCGGGATTTTCTATTGTGTCGAGCAGTATGGCTATAAGCCGGGTTATGTAGCGGCACACAAAAAAAGAATGCGGCCGCCGTCTGTCATTTATCTGTCCGGCATGTTGCCATGCCGATATAGCAGTCTACCCCTCGGCAATGGGCGAGCAACCCTTAAATGCCGATATACTTGACCTTGCAACTCACAGGTGGTACGGCATGCCATGTCGCCATGGCACCCGGTGAGCTCTTGCCTCGCCTTTTCACCCTTACCGCCTGCACAAAGGCGGGCGGCGGTAGTTTTCTGTTACCTTAAACCCTGAGGTCGCCCCCAGCTTCCCGTTAAGAAATGTGATGCTCTGCGTTGCCCGGACTTTCCTCTCGATATTCTTGCGAAACACGAGCGACAGACCGCCATACTGCATTTTCTTTAAATTTGCTCTTATGTGGGTGCAAAGTTACAACAAAAAAGGTTTGCAATCAAAAAATTTCACTGCTCGTCGGGGTGCCAGCGTCCCTGCTGACGCGCGCGCATCACATTCTCGGCCGGGTTGTCCTGCGGCACCCACAGCTGCGGGTGATGCAGCTGCTGGGGCATGTACTCCTGGTTGACAAAATGGCCGGGGAAGTCGTGGGCATACTTGTAGTCCTTGCCATATCCCAGCTGCTTCATCAACTTAGTGGGCGCGTTGCGCAAGTGCAGGGGCACCGGGGCATTGCCCGTAGCGGCCACAAGTTGCTGGGCCGCGTTGATGGCCATGTAGGCACTGTTGCTCTTGGCCGAGGCGGCCAGGTAGATGGTGCACTCGCTCAGGGGGATGCGTCCCTCGGGCCACCCTATCTTCTGTATGATGTCGAAGGTGGCATTGGCCAGCAACAAGGCGTTGGGGTTGGCCAGGCCTATGTCTTCGGCAGCCGAGATGCACAGGCGACGGGCGATGAACTTGGGGTCCTCTCCGCCCTCGATGAGGCGGGCCAGCCAGTAGACGGCGGCATCGGGGTCGCTGCCGCGTATCGACTTGATGAATGCCGAGATAATGTCGTAGTGCATCTCGCCGTCCTTGTCAAAGGCCATGGGATTCTGCTGCAGCCGGCTGGTGACCACATCGTCGTTGATGACCATGGGCTCGCCCGGGGCCAGCGACTGGTAGATGAGGTCGAGGATGTTGAGCAACTTGCGGGCATCGCCGCCGCTGTAGCGCAACAGGGCCGTGGTCTGCTCCACCCTCACCTGGAGATTCTTGAACATGGCATCGGTCTTCACGGCATGGTCGAGCAGCTGGAGCAAGTCGTCCTTGTCGAGCGGGTTGAGCACATAGACCTGGGCACGCGAGAGCAAGGGACGTATGACCTCGAACGAGGGATTCTCGGTCGTGGCGCCTATGAGCGTGACCGTGCCGTTCTCGACGGCGCCCAGCAACGAGTCTTGCTGCGACTTGTTGAAACGGTGTATCTCGTCGATAAACAAAATGGGGCGGCCTTTGGAAAACACGCTTTGGGCGTCCTGCTTGCAACGTTCGAGCACATCGCGCACCTCCTTGACGCCGCTGGTCACGGCCGAGAGCGTGTAGAAGGGCACCTGAGTGTGCTCGGCAATGATGCGCGCCAGCGTGGTCTTGCCCACTCCAGGAGGTCCCCACAAGATAAAAGAAGAGATATTGCCGCTCTCTATCATGCGGCGTATCACGGCTCCTGGCCCCACCAGGTGCTTCTGGCCTATGTAGTCGTCGAGTGTCTTCGGCCTCAAGCGCTCGGCCAATGGTTGATAATTCATTTTAGACTTGATGATTTGGAAGAACGAAATTACTATTTAATCATCAAAAAAGCAAGAATACAGAATATTATTCTGATTTTTACCTACTCTACCACATTAATCGCCGCACAGCTTCGACAATAAAGGACAATAAAGTAATTTTGCAACAAAATTCAAGACAATGACAGCAACAAAACAAAGCACACCGCAATCGTGCACAATGAGCACTGCCAGGGGGCTGCTCGCCTTGTCGCCCATTGCAGTGTTCCTGCTGCTCTATGTAGTGGTGTCGGCCATGATAGGCGATTTCTACAAGATGCCGCTGAGCATAACATTTATCGTCGCCTCGGTGTGGGCGCTGCTCTTGATGCCTAAAATGAAAATCAGCGACCGCATCGAGATATTCTCGAGCGGAGCAGCCAACACCAACATCCTTTACATGATATGGATCTTCATTCTGGCAGGGGCATTCTCGGCACTTGCCAAGGGCGTGGGAGCCATCGATGCCACGGTCAACCTCACGCTGTGGGCACTGCCGCCCGGCTACATTGTGCCGGGCCTGTTTGTCGTCACCTGTTTCATCTCGATGTCGATAGGCACCTCGGTGGGCACCATTGTAGCACTCACCCCGTTTGCCGTGCAACTGGCAGCGACCACCGGCGGCAATGTGCCCTACTACACGGCTGTAGTGCTAAGCGGCTCATTCTTTGGCGACAACCTGTCGTTTATAAGCGACACGACAATTGCAGCCACCCGCAGCCTAAAGGTGAAAATGAGCGACAAGTTCAAGACCAACCTGCTCATCGCCCTGCCTGCGGCACTGGTGGTGCTGGGCGTGTATGTAGCGATGGGGATAGCCTCGCCCAGCCACGAGGCGGCAAGCACGGCAAGTGGCAACTGGTGGCTGGTGCTGCCCTACCTTGTTGTGATCGCTACCGCCATGTGTGGCGTGAACGTGATGATTGTGCTCACACTGGGCATCGCCTGCTGCATCGCCATCGCAACGGTCGTCGCGCAGCACGCCGGCCTCGTCGACATGTGCTCCATGATGGGCAAGGGCGTGCAAGACATGAGCGATCTCATCATCGTGACCCTGCTCGCGGCAGGATTGCTGGAGGTGATAAACTACAACGGCGGCATCAAGTACCTGATACAGCTGCTCACGCGGCACATAGGCGGCAGCCGTGCGGCACAGGCCGTGATTGCGCTGCTGGTGAGCCTCACCAACGTGTGCACCGCCAACAACACCATCGCCATCATCACAGTGGGCAGCATCTCGCGGCACATTGCTACACAGTTTCATGTCGACCCACGCAAGGCAGCAAGCCTGCTCGACACGGGGTCTTGCATCGTGCAGAGCCTCATCCCCTACGGGGCACAGTCGCTCATGGCAGCGGGGCTGGCCCACGTGAGCCCCGTGGCCTTCCTGCCCTATATGTACTACAGCTGGGCCCTTGCAGCGATGGTGGCACTGTCGATTGTGTTCAACTTCCCGCGGAAAGGATCATGTTGATGAGCTCGGTCACGTCGCTCACATCGGCCCTGCCGTCGGCATTCACATCCACCTCGTCGAGCTCAAAGCCTGCAAGCGCCCCCAGGATATAATTGGTGACTGTGGTCACATCGCTCACATCGATGCCGCCGTCGCCGTTCACATCGCCGCGGCCGGCATGGCCGGCAACAGCCGCAATGGTGGCTGTGCGTATCGCGCCGGCATTGTTTACGTCGGCATCATAGGCGGCAAAGCGTATCTTGAAACGCCGCACGCCGGCTGGCAGCTGCATAGTGGCACGCAAGTGGCGGGTGACCACTGTGTCGGTCACCATGCACTTGTAGCTCGACAGGGCGTTGCCAGCCGAGTCGAGCAGCACCACATAGGGCGAGTTGCGGTACATGCTGTAGTGGGTGACGTCGCCACCCAAAATCGATGTTGAGATAAATGTGAACTCCACATTCACCGCACTGGCTCCACCGGCCCGCAACTCGGGCGAAGTCAAGGTGTAATCAACTCCCGAGGCGTCTCTATATACCGTCACCTTATTGCCGCTTATCCTTGCAGTCGACAAGTCGACGACACCGTTGCGGTTGTAAACCCAGCCTTCATAATTATTTTGGTTGAATTGCGCCAGATCGGCACAATGTGCTGCCACGGCTACCGCACCAAGCAGCAGGCAAGCCATGAAACGTGTAATGTGGTAAATCATTGATTAAGTCTTTGGTGTTTTTACAAAAGTACACATTTTTTGCCACCGAAGCCTTATCACATGCAACAAAATGCCGAAGAAAATCCACTCGATCGCCAACAAGTATTTATTGATGGCCAAATATTGGGAAAAATTTTACGGCCTACTCCTTTCCGGTGAGCGTTTCGGCTTCCTCTCGACTGCTAATATATCAACTGACGCTGAAATATTCAAGAAAAAAAGCAACGCAAGACCTTTCTGTTACAGGATTAGAACGTTGCCGGCCCGCCTCCTGCCCCGAGGGGCTATCCACAGCGAGTTCTTTATGTCTTACTTACTCTTCAAGAAGGTCGGCAATTTCACGGGCCTCACCGCGGCTGAAGCCGCGAGCCTCAATCACATTGCCGCCCTTCGACTCGATGATAATGTCGGCAAACAGCAGGTGCTGCCGCACCGACACGCTACCCACCGAGCTCAACCTGATTTTCGTCTCCTTGTAACCAATCACGCGCGACTTGCGGTAAATCACATGCTCGTCGGTGATAATCAACTTGTCGGGAAACACCGCATTGCCGTCGCCCGACACCCTACTTGCCGTAAACTCGTATGCCATAAGATGAAACGATTATAGTTTGTGTTGTTGAGCCATACGATGAAATTCACATTGTTTTTTAGTGTATTCCGACAAGCGCTGCAGAGTGGCACAGGTGCCTTTAATTTGTTTAATAATGCTTTCGTTGAATTGGGCGCGAAACTCGTTAAACTGCGAGTCAGACCAATTTTGCCCGATGATATCTGTTTGTTTTTTTAGTTTGTCAAAAACCTGTTCAACTTGTTGACTAACTTGCATCAGGCTTTTAGAATAAGTCTCCACTCTGGAGATGTCTTTCATTGAGCTGTCGGTTGCCATAGTGCTATTGTATTAAATTGTTAATGATTTCTTTTGATTGCGGCATTAAATATGGAGTGAACAGTTGAGGTTTACCGTTTTCTGGATAATAATAGGCGCGGAGCCGTTCCTCTTCTTCTCCTAATGCTTCAACATCTATTTCTTCGCTGAAGCGCAGCGGCAAGATAAATTTGTTTTCGGAGCGGAGAATAACTTTATGGTTAAATTTGTCGGTAGCATCGCTGCAATATTCACCCTCAAAAAGAATATTTTCCGGTTTGTCCACCTGCAACAATATATGAATGCCCTGCAAGGGACCTTCGTCAAGGATAAATTTGAGCGCATCGGGGTAAGTTTTGACCTTAGATGCGTCTAAATTATTCCCTTCACCCATAAGAGCATCCAGAGATTCCATGTTCATGCATACAACATCGTTTTCGGCATCAAAATCATCGGTTTGTCTTGATGTGGGTAATGGGCTCTTGCGCTTCATCTCGACAAAACGTTCGCTGCCTATAATAGCGACGATTGTTGGAGTGGCGCACTGGTTGCAAATGTCATTGACAAGTTGCTGTAGTAACTCCCCGCTCTTATTCCTTTCGATAATTTGACATAGCCCGCGATCTCGCATACTTTCAAGCATTCCCCGGTAACTAGCCTCCTCATTGTTAAGACAGTCAATCACCTTGAAATCGCAGAATTGCCTGTCAGGGATTTGCCGGCATGATATGATTAGCGACAAGAGGGCATTAATCATAACGCCAACGGTCTGTTCTTCTTTGTTTACGCCAAAGAATAGAATGTTCTCGCCAAAGTCCTGCTGGAGTTTTATTGCGGTAAGTTGCGCGCTTAGCCCGACATTGTGGCCTACTGCAGCTATCGGGCACTTTGTAGTAGCTTCGGCAATAATCTTGCAGTCGTCATTTTCAAGCCAGTACATGGCCGAGCCACAGAAGTAGGCACTCCCATTGCTCTGATTGTCTTGAGCCTTGAGTTGTGATTGCTTTATGGCCTCGTCCAGTTCTTCGTCGCTGGCAAAGAATGTTTGAACATGCGAGACAAGACCTTTCTTGTGGTAGTAGCAACATTCTCCCACCGGTTGCTTCTCGGTCAGGTCGCTGCTATCAGGCACAAGCAAGTTGGAGTCGGCAGGAGCACTCATCAGCAGGAAACACTCGGTAAGATTGTTCAGCACCTGCCCTGAAATATCCGTTTCTGCGAGCGTTTGGGTGGCAAGCAACATGTGTATACCTTGACTTCGGCCTTGAGTCGCGATAATATTGATAATATCTGCAATCTCACGTTGCATTTTGTAACCCATGCTACTGCCATCCGACTTGCTGAACATCACTTGACATTCATCAGCCACAAAAAGAATCTGCTGCATCCGCTTGTCAGGGTGTTTTTTATTGTATCCATCAATATTAGCGACACCCTCAGCTTGCCACAATTTCACGCGCTTGCGATTCTCCTCTTTTAGTTCGCGCAGTATTTCAAGTGTCAACTGCGGATCACTATTGTCAACAAGCACGGCCTTAGCATGTTTTATACCCTTGTATTTATTAAATTCAACTCCCTTGAAGTCCATCAAATAGAGCATTAAGTCTTCAGGAGCATATTTGTTTATTGCTGATGTGATGATATTATTGAGCAAAACCGATTTACCGGAACCCGACTGTCCAAGAATAAAAGAATGGAGATAATCTTTTGAATTGAAGCGAACTGTCACTTCCTCTTTGGTTTCAAGATCTAAACCAATCGTTACACTCATTTCAGACATCACCGGTCGGTAAGGTGTACTTGCGATACTGCTAAAGTCCTGCTTGACGACCTGCCGCTTAGGTTTCTTTGTGCATTCCGCATTCAAGTAATTGAAGCACTCATTGGCAATGAGGGGAATCGTGCTGAAAGGTGTATAGCGTATTATAGCATTCCTGTCGCTTTCATCCGGCAATTCTATCGTCTGATAATTATCAACATCAAGCAGTTGCTGCTCTTCGCGGTCACGCAATGAGTAGTCGGTATTATTGAGTACAATGAAGTAGATTCCGCACTTCGGGCCGTTTTCAAACAGCGGCATCAGCTCCTTGATATAACTGTCGAAATTGTAGGGATAGCAATTCAGAATAACAATCTCATAGGGTAACGCAATCTCACGATTACGGTTGTTATAGGCCACAAGATTGCCATATTTCTTCATCACCATCGCCATGTGTTCAAGCAGGTGCCTGATTCGTTCTCCCGCTGTTTCGTAGTTGAAGATAATCTCATCGTGAAACAACGCGGGCTCTAACCGCGTGGTAAGTTCATCGGCCATGCCGGTCATATTGAAGTCAAACACATTGAGCAGCACCTTGTTGGCAGGTAGCGATAGCATCATGTTCAGGACTAAAGTACACAAAGCTGCTTTAGCTTCCCGCTTCTCACTGTTGGTATAATTGATGACAAAGTTTTGCTCAGTATTGTTCTCATCTTGCCAGGGGACGAATGCCGGGGTTTCGATGGTCTCCCCATTCACGACATCGGTGAAATGACAGGCCGTAGCAAGATAGTCAAGCGAGAATCGCCGATTGGAATTAGCTCGCAATCGGTCGCCCAATGTTTTGAGGTCCTCATCGTCCATGAACCCGGGCATATTCACTTGAAGCAGTTCGGGGTAGATATTGCTCATCATGCGCATACATTCAAGAAAAGCGCTTCGTGCCTGCCCCACATTCTGCTGCCACGATTCCTTGTCGGTAGAATCAATCTCCTTCAGTTTCTCGACATAGGCCTCAATGATGTCTTTAATATAGTTTAGTGTTATAGGTTCCATAGCAAATTATTACTTTTCCAATACCGGACGAATGCTTAATCCCATGTGTCTCACAAGTGGCACTATTTCAGGTCCCATTTGGCTGAATTCCATGGCAAAAGCTTGCCTTTGTTCATCACTGTCTGGGCGTAATTCCGAAGTCCAGTAGCGGCCATAATAATAGGCATCCTCATAGTCGGTGCCATATCTATCACCTGCAGCTGGCAGAAAGATGCTTCCACCATTCCTGCCAATTATTTGCGCACCAGGTATGCCATTGATTACAGTCCAGCGCCACTGGCATTTTTGGATGAGTTCCTGCATCTCGGCTCGTGTGGGCAAGCGCCAAGTCTCGGCCCACCTTTCGCGCGCAATATCACAATCGCTTCCTCCTATATCCTCGGGGGGATCAGAACAGGGATAATCATCGACATTGATTGATGTCAGGTTACCACCGGCATCTCCCCATCCCACATAAAGGCCAGGCAACTCTCCACTGGCTGCTCCCACATTGCGGCTCGACCATAGCACTGAGAGCCCCAAATCTACTGGAACCCCAGTGCCACGGCGTTGCCGCTCCTCGTTTATCCACCACGCTGGAGTTAGCTCCACCTCATCATCTAAGATGCTGTCAAAACCATCACATTCAGCGGGAAAAAGGTCAAGGATACCATATCCCTCACGCGCTTGCTTGAGAGTTTCAAATAAATCACTAAGAGTTTGTGACATAGTAATTATTATGAATTTATAAAGTGGGGGCCGGACCGCCCATAGGTGGTGGGGTGCTTCCACCCATTGGTGGTGGAGTCATTCCTGCTGGTTGTGAGGCAAAGAGCGCTGCAAGTTCAGGGACCGAACCTGCAGGAGCCCATTGAGGCATCCCTTGAGTCCACACCTGAGTTTGAACATTCACTTGACCTTGCTGAGCCATCATGCGAAGTGTGTTGACATCAAACGGCCCCATTTGCTGGCCATTAACACCAACAAAATACTGGGTTGACACCATTGCAGGTGGAGTCATGCCACCCATTGCAGGAGGAGTCATGCCGCCCATTGCAGGAGCTCCGCCCATCATAGGATTGCCACCCATCATAGGATTGCCGCTCATCATGCCACCCATGCCGCGACCATAGCGACCGTCCTTGATTTGCTGCTCCTGGTTCATCTCGATGCCGTCGCGCTGGATGCGCATGCGCTCGCGCTGGTCCTCCATCTGCATCTTGAGCATCTCAACGCTCTGCAGCCCCGTCATCTCTTTGTTCAACTCGTTTTGATGCCGCATCGAGTCGATGGCAACTGCGTTCTGAGCAACCACGCGGTCACGCTCCAAATCGCTCGTTAAAGCTTTGAGCTGACGATAGTTGGGGCTTTCTTTGTCGATGTTGATTGACGTGATGTCGAGTGAACGCACGCTGATGGCAAACAGCTGCTCAATCTTAGGCGTGACATACTTCTGCACAAGTTCGCTGATTTCGAGAATCTTCCGCTCAAGGTGCACAACGGGAATCTGTGCTTCGGCCGGCGCATTAGCGACAACTCCTTTCACATATTTGGTCACCTGACCACGAAGCTTGTTCTGGAATGTTTCGTCGCTGAAAGCCTCGTTCTTGTTAATCTGGTGAAAGAGATCCATGTCGTCGATGCTATACACAATCATGCCGTGCACCGCTACAGGCACGCCTTGGTCCATAAAGCGGGGGTCAAATACATCGAAATAGGGCACGGCAAACTTCATCTGGCTACCCCTACTCAGGTTGCTCAGGTTGGTCATGTTGTTTTGCACCACCTGCTGCGCGGCTTGTTGAGCTGCAAGGCGTTTCTCTTCCTCTACTTCTTTCTTTGATTTAAATCCGAATAGTGCCATAATGTTAGAGTATAAACTGTGATTATACTATTTGGGAATTTTGTTCCAAGCGTTCTCATAATTCGACAAGTCTCTTACAAGCACATTGTCTACACCATTTCCAACGTGAGCCCATTGTGACATTCCATTGCGCCGCATCTGCTCTGCAGCCATCTCTTGATGTGAAAGCACATAATAGTGCGACATATTATTCTTGTCGATATAGACTAACACCCAATAATCGGGGTGAGGAATCTGATTTGGACTTGCATACTTTTGGAAAAAACCGGTTACAATCTTCGTATTTCTGCTCGTCTTCACTTCTATAGAAATATAGCGGTCATCAGCAATTGCAACATAAATGTCAACTGCCTTCTTATTACCCAAAGTAATTGAAGCATTATAGTCTCTCTTATAAAGTTCTGAGCAAACGCCGAACTCTCCGGCCATGCCTATATTATATCTGTTTGCCATACTGCCAAATTTTTTATTGAAGAATTGTTTCTTAACTTGTGAAGATATTTCGTTTTATTTCATAAGAATATACATAAATAGGGAGAATAAAAGAACCAAAACACACACTACAAGTACTTTTTTCTGTGTTGACATATTTTTCTTATCGGCCTGATGCTGCTCAAAAACACCTTGGAACATGGGGTCGTTAGGGAAAAGGAGTTGTGCCTTGTTGACACATTCTTCGTATTTTGCCTTGTAAGCGGTTTTAACACCAGTACCTCTTTCCAATCCTGTAGATGATTTCCATTTGCTTTGCATTGTAATCGCAAAATCAAGCAAATCTTCTTTTGTGGTTGGCACAGGAAAGCTCTTGATTACTCTTGCTTGCTCTCTCATTGAGTAGATTTGATCGTCATGTTGTTGAAAAGAATTCCCTTTTTTGTCTCGATAAGATTTTGCAATTTCATCTAGTTTATCTGCAAGCTGTTGAGAGGATTTGAGGGCCTCCACACCTCGGAATTCATAGCCACAGGCACTGCATTTCACGGCCATAGGCTCAACGGGCTCGCCACAACGCGGACACTTCTTCACATCACCAAATTTGTCGCTGGGAGGTGCGGGACGAAGCCAGTCTTCCTCGCGTTTCATCTTAGCCAGACGGCCTTCGATAACCACATCAAGTTCGTCGGGGTCAACACCTTCGGCGGCTGCACGCTTGTGCAGCACTTCGCGTTCTTTGGCGGTAAGCGTCCCATCGGCCAAAGCGGCTTCGATAACGCTCTCTAATTCTTCAGAAAACATAATTATTCATTTTTTCCAATTTCTGCCTACTCTGTTGCAGGATTTTCGGCTTACTCCTTAGCTTTTATATGGTTTGAATAAATGTTGTAATGGATGAGGTCGTGCTCCAATGCTTTAATCATCTATCACACTCTATCGTAGAACATGTTTAGTAATTCTTCTCTATATACACACACCTTCTTTATCTGTAAAATATTTTGTGGCAGTTGGTTGTGTTTCTTCCTCAGAAAATGTAACTTCAGTTAATTCACTTAGAAAGAGGTCTTCATGTAAATTGCGAGCCTTCCTTTCTTCGCACGGAATAGCATCTTTAATTTTGAAATGCACCATAATTTGCTTAGGTGTCGCCTCGCAGCCCGGGATGTGACGGTTATATATAACACAACGAAAGCGTGGACTGCTATGCCACGCTTTGCTGATTGACGGTCCTGAGAAAACCTAATACACAAAAGGGGGAATATAGTTGCAGCCCACGCCTATAGCGTGGAAACCGCCGTGCCAATTCTCTTGTGTAAATTTGAAAATTTCTCAGGTTTTCAATCAGCAAGAATAAGCATAACGCTTTCTTTTCCAAAATGTAGGTGCGGAATGTTGCCACTCCACATTGCAAATATAATAATTTTTTCTCACTTGAAGAATTTTTCCTGTTGTTTATCAAACAAATTCACGAGTCTTTGACAAAAACCGTGAAAATGGCGAGCTTTCAGAGAGTTCCCTGATTTCGGCGCAATGATGCGTATCTGAATCCTGTCGTTCCTGATGAGCCAAGCAAGGCACTCGAAGAAATGTGTATCTCTTTCAACGCGTCGGCACGGTTGTTTCCCTGCACGACTTCGCCACGGGGGTTAACGGTAGGGGCTGAGAACTGGTAGGCAGTACCCTCTCCCGTTATCACTTTTGGATTGATATTGCCTGCAATCTTCCTTGCCGCCATCTTCGACACAACATCTGTGCGGTTTTTCGGTTGCGCCTCGTCGATGAAGAATTTATGGCAGCATATTGGATGCTCTTGTTCTTGAACTTCTCACGTGGAATACCAAGAGCGTCGGCAACCTCGGCAATAAACGTTTTTTCCTTTGTATAAACAGAATTTTCGTATTCCTTTACAAGCGTATCAAAATGATTCTATACCTTTGCACCACAAGCACTTGAGATGGCAGTTAATGACCTGGGGCTTGTCCCCAGCGAGGCGGTTTCAAGTGCTCTTTTTTTATTCCTATCCAAAAGGGCATCATTCTCCATATCCAGCACACGCTGGCCCTGCTCCCAGTCGGTGCTCGTGGGAATAGCCCAAGTGACAAAGTCAAACTAAAACAGGCAGAGCATGCAATGATAGCTCTGCCTGATTTCAAGAGGATGCGAGTCGTGTACCAGTAGGCTGCAACGCAGTATACTAAGGCGCAGTCTTAAGCAGGTACTCGTTGATGATATTGTCGAGCTCATCGCGACTGATAAGTCCCATGTTGCCTTGGGGCTGCTGCCCCACGGGGCAAAAGAGCAAGAAAGGGATGCTGTTTATGCCCAACTGCCGTGCGATAGACTTGTTGTGGTCGACGTCGACGCTGTAAAAGTCAATTTTACCAGCATAGTCCTTGGCAGCCTTCTCGAGAATGACGCCCAACTTGCGACAGGGGCCGCACCAAGAGGCATTGAAGTCGACTATGGCTGGGCGCTTGTTGACCGGCGTCCACGAGCCTGGCGCCGTCACCGCCCCCACCAACTGCGACAGTTGCTCTTGGGTGACTTCGATGACCTTGCCTGGCGAAGCCTCGACCGTGTTTTGTGCACTTGCTGCCAGCGATGCAAGGGCGACGAAGGCAGCAATGAGATAGTGTGAAATCTTCATAATGTAAAGCGATCTTGAAGAAGAATGATATTTACTGATGCTCCTTGCGCAAGAGGTCGTTCACCGTCTTCACAGGGTTGAAAGTCTCGATAGGCACCTCGACAAATGCAGTGTTCCAGTCGCTCATCGAGCCATTCCAGAGGCCTGGCAGCTCGAGAGCCTTGATGTCGACGCCATTTTTCGACTTTAGGCTGATGAGCCCGGTATCGGGGTCGACATATTTCTTGAGGTCAAAGCGATTGCCCTTGTAGTCCTTGAGGTAGCACACCAAGTCGACGGGGTTGAAATGGGTGCCGCTGTTCATCATCTTCACGGCCTCGGGGTCGTCGTGGTTGATTTGAGCCGACTCCAGGATTTGGGGCGAGCAGCTGCCATCGTTGCAATAGGCCAGATAGGGGCCGCCGCCAGGTTCGCCCTCGTTCTTTACAACACCGCACACACGCAGCGGTCGATTGAACTTGCCGGCAAGATAGGCAGCCAGGCCTGCATCGTCGAGCTCTTGCACGCCAGCTTTCACTGTCGAGAGATTATTCTCAAGGAACCCGAGCATCTCAAGCAATGACTCGCGCGTGTAGTCGCCAGCCTCGAGAGCTCTCAAGTAGCGGGCCATGACGCGTTGCAACTGCATCAAGTAGCCTGCAATCACCTTCTTGTAGCGCACTGTGGCGTGACGCAGCCTCGAGGGCACTACATTGTCGATGTTTTTGATAAACACCACGTCGGCATCGCGCTCGTTCAGGTTTTCGATGAGGGCGCCATGACCAGCAGGGCGGAAAAGCAAGTTGCCGTTTTCATCACGATAAAGGCTGTTGTCGAGATTGACGGCCACGGTATCGGTCGACGGTTTCTGCACGCTCATGCTCACCTTGTAGGTCACCCCCCACACTTTCTCGTAGAGCGGCACCTTGGCTTGAAGCAATTTTTCAAACTCGGCCTTGTGCTCGGGCGAGACGGTGAAGTGGATGTTGACCACACGATTCTTGTCGGCGGCATATTGTGCACCCTCCTCGAGGTGTTCCTCGAGCGGCGTGTGCACAGCACCGCCCGCGCCACGGTGAAACTTGATCAATGCCTTGGGCAGGAAGCCATAGTCAAGTCCCTCCTTGCCCAGCATGGCCTGGGCCACCTCGCGACAACGGCCGCCGGCTATGAGCGTGTGGGTGTCTTGCCCGTAAAGATTTTTACAGGCCTTGTTGAGGTCGCCATAGAAAGCAAACTTGTCGATGTTGCCAAAAAACTCTTTTTCAAAGTCGGTAGCTGGCTCACTGTTGCCCGAGGCCACAAAGGCAAACATGTTTTTGAACATGCGGCTGGCCGCTCCCGAGGCCGGGACAAACTTCTCGATAGTGCCATCGGTAGCCTGAAAGGCTTTCCAACTCTTCACACACTCCTTGATTTCCTTGTCGCTAAGGCGCTTGATGCCGTTGCCCACGGTAGCCACAGCCTTGATCTTGAGATAGGGAAATCCAGTTGCAAAACGCTTGAGCTGTGCCTCGAGCGTTTCCTCGCTTATGCCCTTGGCTTGTAGCAATGATTTGTCTTTCTCGTTTAACATGATGTGTATTTTTTCTATGTAATAATTATCAAAAACAATGAAGTTATGAAAGTATAACCTTTTTTCTTTGTAAAGTTAATCATAATATTTTAATTTTGAAGTCAAATTTATAGAAATATATATATTTTAGAGATTATATGGACCAAACTTATTTTACCCTCGAGGAGAAGGCACTTGTGAAACAACACATCTCACAGCTCATTGCCATGCTGGGCAGCCAGGTGTCTTCTCACGACATCAACACGGTCCACAATATTGTGAAGCACGGCATCGAGGCCGACTACTACAAGCGCGACAAGCATGGCATCAACCCTGTGGTGCGCAGCTTGCGCACGGCTGTCATGCTCAATCAGCTCATTGCTCCCGACCGCAACATGACCATTGCCACCATGGTCTACAACCTCACGCGGCTGGGCTTTGTGAGCGAGGACGAGATAGGGAAAATCTTCGGCGACGACATAGGCAAGCTCGTGCACGGGTTGATCAACGTGTCGCGGCTCTACAAGAAGCAGGCAGCAGTTGAAAACGACAACTTCCACAAGCTCTTGCTCACCTTTGCCGAGGACATAAGGGTGATCATCATCATGATTGTCGACCGCCTCAACTTGATGCGGGCAATCAACCATCATCCCGACGAGAAATTTGTGCACGACATCTCGTCGGAGTCGCGCTATCTCTATGCCCCGCTGGCACACCGGCTGGGACTCTACACCATAAAATCGGAACTCGAAGACCTCTCGCTCAAGTATCTCAACCGCAGAGTGTACAACCAAATCGCTGCCAAGCTCAACGAGACCAAGCAGCGCCGCGACAACTATGTCGAGGGCTTCATCGTGCCGATACGCCAGGCTCTTGAAAAATCGGGATTGAAATTCTCGATCAAGGGCCGCACCAAGTCGATCAACAGTATATGGAACAAAATGAGGAAAAAAGACATCGACCTCAACGGCATGTACGACCTCTTTGCCATACGCATCATCCTCGACAGCAAGCCCGAAAACGAGAAAAAAGAGTGCTGGATCGCCTACTCTATCGTCACCGACATCTACACGGCCAATGTGTCGCGATTGAAAGACTGGATTACGATTCCCAAGTCAAACGGCTATGAGTCGCTGCACATCACCGTAAAGGGGCCTGAGGACAAGTGGGTGGAGGTGCAGATACGCACTACCCGCATGGATGAAATCGCCGAGCGGGGCCTGGCTGCGCACTGGAAATACAAAGGCATCAAGAGCGAGGGCGAGATCGACCAGTGGATGAACAACGTGCGCGAGGTGCTTGAAGCCGGCAGCCAGGGCCAGATGGAGCTGATACGCGACATGAACATGAACCTCTACGACAAGGAAGTGTTTGTGTTCACGCCCAAGGGCGACCTGTTTAAGTTGCCACAAGGCGCCACGGTGCTCGACTTTGCTTTCCACATTCACACCAAGGTGGGCAGCCACTGCATGGGCGCAAAGGTCGACGGCAAGACCCAAAAGCTAAACTACAAGCTGAAGAGTGGCGACACTGTGGAGATAATAACTTCAAGCACACAGACGCCGCGACTCGACTGGCTCAATCTCGTGGTTACGTCCAAGGCCCGCAGCAAGATAAAGCAGGCCGTGAACGAAGTGCGGCAGAAGCGTGCCGACATTGCCCGCGAAACGCTGCAACGGCGCTTTAAAAACCGCAAGATCGACTGCGACGATGCCGTGCTCTCCAGGCTCATCTCCAAAATGGGGCTTAAAAGCATCATCGACTTCTATGTAGACATTGCCGACGGGGCCATCGACGTGAACAAGGTCATCGACGACTATATACAGTTGACAAAGCCAGCCGATACCGAGTCGCAGCAACATGAGTCGGCAGCCAACTTTGTGCTTCAAAATCACAGCAACGACAACAAGCACGACGAAGACATCCTCGTGATTGGCGACAACGTGAAAGGCATCAACTACAAGCTTTCAAAGTGCTGCAATCCCATATATGGCGACCACATTGTGGGCTTCATAGCCAGCGACGGCGCCATCAAGATACATCGCACCGATTGCGGCAACGTGAAGCACCTCATCACCAAATATCCCTACCGCATGATCAAGACGCAATGGAGCGGCAAGCTGGGCACCCAGTTTGCGGCCACACTCAAGGTGGTGGGGCAAGACGACATTGGCATCGTGAGCAACATCACATCGCTCATCAACAAGGAGGGCGACACGCAGCTGCGCAACATCACCATCAACTCCAATGGAGCCCTCTTTGAAGGATACTTGGTGATAGGCGTCAACAGCCTGTCGATTCTCGATGCGCTCATCAAAAAAATCAAGAACCTGAAAGGTGTGAAAGAAGTGACACGTTCGGCCCATTGACGCCGCCAGCTCACCTGCTACGGCTGCGTGGTTCACGCATAAGAATAGAGGGAGACTTCGGCCTCCTTTTTTTATTGCCAGTTTCATGCCGAGAGTTCAGTAAACGAGAGGATTCTGGCGACTTTTTCAATGTATTATCCGCAGCATGATGAGCGGCGGTGTTGCCCCATGCGAGCTACTACTTGGCGCGGTTGATGACGTAGATGCCGGCGGCGGCAAGCAGGCCGGCAACGACATACTTGACGTAGAAGGGCTCGTGCAGGCACAGGCAAGAGCTCACGGCTCCCACCACGGGGATGAGCGAGTTGTAGATGGCCACCTTGCCAATGGGATTGCAGGTGAGCAGCTTGTTGTAGAGCGAAAAGCCGATGGCGCTGATGCCGATGAGCAAGCACAGCCACAGCAGCCCTAAGGGCGTGACTGCCGGCACGCTGCCGCCCAATGCCAGCCCCACGACCACAAGCAGGATGCCGCCCAGGGCCAGGCTGTAGCCCGTGCCCACCGTGACGTCGACCCGCCGGCCCAGGCCGCGCGTGAGCAACGAGGCTGTCGCACCGCACAGGGCATTGAGCACAATCATGCCATCGCCCAGCCACGTGAAGCCGCTGCTACTGCCACCGCCGGCATTGAGCAGGAGGATGCCGGCAAAGCCCATGACGCAACCTGCCAGCTTGCTCACCGTCATGCGGTCGGTCTTGAAAAACAGGCATGCCATGATGACTACCGCAAACACGCTGAGCGAGTTGAGTATAGCAGCTCGCGAGCCCGCGCTGTGGGAAAGGCCGATGTAGAAAAAGGCATAGTGCAGCGTGGTGTTGACCAAGCAAAACAGCGCGATGTACCACCAATCGCGCCTGCGCATGACGCCGAAGGACCGGCCAGCCATGCCGGCCATGGCCAGGACAATGGCGCCGGCCACGGTGAACCTGACGCCGGCAAAGAGCATCTTGCTCCCCGTCATTGCGGGCAGGATGCCAAACTCGGCATAGCCCAGCTTGATGAGCGGGTAGGCAAAGCCCCAGGCCACGGCAGCCGTCAAGGCAAACACGGCCACCCACACGGGGCGTTGAAAAATAGGCTTCGTTTCTACAGTCATTGGCTCAATTTGTTTCAGAGCCAACTCCCACACAGCGGCTCACGGCCGCAAAGTTAGGCAAAAAAACGCAATTTTCAGTAATTGCGATTTCTAAGCTGAGCCCGCTCTTTATCTTGCAGCTCGATGAGCTTCTCGCACTGGGCAAGCGCATCTTGCAGCGTTTTGGGCTTGATGAGGTTGCCGTCAAATCGGTTGTTGAGCTGTATACATCTCTCCAAGTAGAACTTGGCCGACCTGTATTTTTCCTCATTCATAGCTTCAGCGTACTTGTCGATATAGCTGTCCAACCTGTTGAGTGCCTCATCATAGGCCTGCTGGTACATCCTGAGGGGGGCTACTATTTCATCATACGTCATGGGCTGGAAGGTGGAGTTGATTACGAATTGAGCTTGCAGGCTTGTGAGCGAAAACAAAGCGACTGCAACAAGAATTGTTTTTTTCATTGTTTTTTACTGTTTTTGAGATTTAAAAAAATTATTGCACTGTGGAGCGAGGCCAAACAAGCGCCCTTGCCACAGGGCGCCTCATCTATTTTTCTCCTCCCTCATGGCCAACAAGCGCCAAGGGGTCGAAGCCAAGGCGACTCGATGTGCCGAGGGTGCTGCACCTGCCAGGGGCAGCGGGCACGAGTGAGTGGTGAAAACAATGCGATTGCCAGAGTCATTTTTTTCTTTTTCATTGTTGTGAATGTATGATAAACCGTTCTGAAGAGTAATGACAGCAAAAGCGAAAGGTTAACAGTGTGAAGGGGGAAAATTTTTTTTACTCCACAAGAATAAACGATGCCCAGTAGTAGGGCGAGATGTAGCCATCACGCTTCATGCGGGCAACGGTGAGCTTCAAGGCCGCAGCAGGGTTGCCCACCTGGGTCAGATAGTGGTAGAAGTGCTTCATGTAGACACAGGTCGCCGCATCGTCGACACTCCACAGCGAGCACAAGACCTGGTCCACGCCAGCCATCTTGAGCGCATAGGCCACACCGAAGGGCATGCCCGTGAGGTTGGTGTTCTCGCCCAAGGCCCCCCGGCAGGCCGGCAACAATGCCAGCCGGCATCGCGACAAGTCCATCCTCATGAGTTCGCCCGAGGTGAGAATGCCATCGTAGCCACGCAGGCTGTGGCGTTGGCCCCGCCAGGTGACATTGGCACCGGCAAACAGCAGCCCCGATTGAGACAGCGCCGAGAGATAACGCGTCTCGCAGGGGTCGAGGGCCAAGGTGGCGCTATCGGTGTAAAGCGGGGCAAGCATGAAGCCGTGGGTAGAGAAGTGCAGCAGGCTGGGAGCACGACCGTCGAGCTGGCACACGGCCTGCTCGGTAGCCCGCGAGCCCAAGAACACCTGTGTGGGAATGTGGCTCGACGTGAGCACACTGTCGGCCGCCAGCACCTCGGCACGCGAATGCAGTAATGGGCCGTAGCCATTGCGCAAGTCGCGGGGCACGCCTCGCCGCGTGTTCCACGGCACGTTGTGCACCGCGGTCGCCTCGCTGCCGCTTTGTGTGCTCTCATAGTCGATGCCGCCAAAGAGCGCAGCACTTGATATTTTGCCCGGTCTCGCGCTGGCGATGCCCGCCGCTGCCGTAGAGAGCACTTGGTGCACCTCACACTTGTCGGCCAGCGTCAAGCCGCCCCCCACGGGAATAGCGCCAAAGTTAATCTGGTTGTACATGAAATTGCCCGAAATGTAGAGGGTGGTCACGTCGCGCAACTCGGGAGCCAGCAATGCCCCCAGCCTGCCAAGGGGGCCGTCGTGGGCATAAAGCCGGTCGATGGCCAGCGGCTCATCGGCAAGGCCCTGAGTGATCTCGGCACGCAGCAGCGAGTCGACCTCGATGCTATGCGGCTCGTTGTAGCCATGCTTCACGACCAGGAACTCATCCTTCATGTCGTTGAGCTCGACGGCAGCCTCGTGCGGAGCCAGGCGCTGTGCCACCTGCTGCCAGCTGGTGGCCAGTAGCATCTTCTTGCCCGAGTGAAGGAAGAAAAAGTTTTTGCGGGCCAGCAGGTTGTCGTAGGCCTCGGCAGTGCGGCCAGGCATGCTGTCGCAGCAAACGTAGAAATAGGTCATCATGTAGGCCAGATAGCTGTTCCAGGTGGCTTCTTCCCGCAGGTCGTTGAGGTCGTAGGGCAGCGAGAGGGCCACCCTCACACAATCGAAATAGTCGTGAAACAATGTGGCGCCGCGCTCAGTACGAGGGTCGACAAGCAGCAAGCGGTCTTGGAAAAAGTTGACCAGGGAATCGGCCTTCACTCTCAGTCCCTGCCACCACGGCTGGGCGAGACGCTCATCGATGCCGGCACCTGCGCGCGCAGCCACCGAAATCGCCATCAGTAAAACCAAAAACAGCCTCTTCACGATCGATTGATTAAGCAAAACAGTATTGCGACCTATTCAAGTTTAGCCAGCAGTTCGGCAGCTTTTGCCCTCACGGCGTCGCTATCGGCGTGGCTGGCGAGTACTGTGAGCACCTCGCGGGCACGGGTCTTGTCATTGTTCTTCAAGTAGGCTATGGCAAGGTTCCAGCCTATGAGCGAGGAATAGGGGGTATAATCATTGTAGGTGGGCTGCAGCGACAGCTTCCACAACTTGGAGAGCCGGTCCTGTACAACCGGCAGCCTTTTTCCACTCCTCACACTTGCAAAAAGCCGCGACATGGTGCGAGCCACCTCCTCATCACCAGTGCCTCGCGTGGCAGCAGGCTCCATGACGAAGGTCGTAGCATACTCGTCGGCCAGCCTGGTAGTGTGGCGGTAGTCGATGTAGTAGCGGCTGCCCCAAAACACAATCACAATGGCGGCAACCACCGAGAGTGTCGTGATGAAGCCATACAGCAGTTTTCCTTTCTTATGCCTGCCAGCAGCCGGGGCATGCCCGCCAGCAGCCACGATTGCAGGGCCGCATGCAGCGCGGGCCGCAACTTGAGCAACATCGCTACGGTCCAAACTTGACATTGCCTGGATCAGTTGCCTATCGTGCCGGCTGCCCTCGGCCTTCATCGCTTTCACGAGATAGGCCATGGCAATGGCCTTGGAGCGCCGTTGCTCGTCGGCATTCAGGCTGGCCATGAAACGAGCCTCCTCGTCAGCGTCCATGTTGCCGCACAGGAAGCGCTCGATAAGCTCCACGTCGGTGAGCCCGTCGCTGGTTATGTCGTCTTGCGTAAGCATTACCTAAACATCGTTTTAAATTTTTCACTACACCACTTGCCGAACTTCTCCAGGCAGCGATGCTTGGTCACCTTCACTGCGGCAGCCGAGGCATAGCCATACAGCTCAGCCATTTCCTGCATCGAGAACGACTCAAAGTAGAAAGCCCACAATATTTTGTTGCAAGGCTCAGGCATCTGCCGCAGCATCTGCCTTATCATTGTCTCCTTCTTTTCTCTTAATGAGGCTTCTGACTCAAAGGTTAACAACAACTGCTCACTTTTTTCGGCACTGAATTCCCGCGCGGCCAGCACATCGTCGGGCACGGGCACAAAGCGCTGTTTCTTGCGCATGGTCTCCTGTGCCTTTTTCTTGCATATGCCCAGGAAATAGCTGCCCACCTTGTCGTGGTGAATATCAAACCGGCCTTGCCTCATGTGGTTCCACAACACGATGAAAGCCTCTTGGAAAACGTCCTCGCAGTCGTGCACACCCAAGCCATACACCCTGGAGAGCCAACTTTGGGCCACGGGCCACTCCTTCCTGGCAAACGTATCGAGCAGGCTGCGGCTTAATTCGGGCGATTGAGACGTCATCGCACACTCCTTTCCACCACCATGTTCTGGTTCACAAGCCGCCTGTCGGCACTCATGGCCTTGCCCACCTGGTTCACCCACGAGCAGTCGGGGGTGAGCCGTTGGCGCTTGAGCACCTGGTTGACATAATAGGACAACGCACCATAGTAGGTGTTGCCCACGCGCAGCTCGTAATTCACTTGATAGGCACGGCAGGCCTCCACATAGCAAGCTCCCGCCATGTTCCTGCCACGGGGCATGCGCACAAGCGGCCGCTTGTCGATAAGGGGCACATAGGGTTTGCCGCTGGGGCTGAAGCCAGTATCGGCGCCGCGCATGACGATGCTGTCGCCACGATGGTCCTGCCCACGCGAGTACCCGCCAATGTGGCAGGCGTCGAGCACGAAATAAACAAAACCGCGCCGGCCGGCACGCTTCCTAACCTTGGTGATATAACGGTTCATCTCGTCGTCGACGATGTGGTTGCGGCCCTCGTACACGCCCTTTATATATCGCCGGCCGGCGTCGTAGGGCACGATGGCCTCGTCCCAGCCGTCGCTCTCGTCGTTGTTGGTGTCTTCGTAGGGCTGGCCGTGCCCCGAGAAGTGGATATACACCAGGTCGCCGGGGCGCGTTTGGCTCGCCAGCCGTGCCAGGGCTCTCCTGATGGCCCGGGCGGTGGCATGGCGGTTGGTGAGCATGTCGACGGCAAAGCCTTGCCGCTTGAGTGTGGCCGCCACGAGCGCGACATCGTTGGCCCCGTGTATGTTGTTCCAGTCGAGTTGTGCATGGGAGTGTGCCTGATAGCTCGACACGCCTATGAGCAAGGCGCGCTTTGTGCCTGCCCACGCCGGCTGCAAGCAAGCCGCAACTGTGATGATGAGTAGTAGTACAAACTGTCTCATGTGATTATTGCTTTTAAGCCATCGCCTCGATAAGTTTTCTTGCCCCAAATTTATAATAATATTTTCAATTCTATTGCAGGTATCGAGTCTTTTTCTGCCCTCAGGCCTCAGCTCCTCATTGCAACAGCTACACAAAAAAAATCGCATCTTCGAGTTAACCTTCGCTCGATTTATGACACTAAAAGGTGTAAACACCAACATTGCTCGCAATGACTATGAACGCAATACAACCACTATCGACCAGCTGCCGCGGCCCCACGAGATGATGCAGAAGCTGCAACACTCCCCCACTCGCTCCACAAACACAAATAAATCAATCAAAAATAACCCAACTAAAGATTTATAAGCATAATTATGGTATTAGCAATATTCATGATGTGGCTGGCTTTCACAATACCAGCATGCTTCATTCTGTCAAACAAGCACCGTGGCGCAGGCTACTACATTCTCGCAGTTCTTTTCCCCCCGATCGGGCTCATCGTCGCACCCTGCCTCAAGAAACTGCCCATTGAAAAGGGCATCAAGAAACTGCCCATTGAAGAGGGCATAAGAAGCACACAATTAAGGGAATTTATGGTGTTTGTCGTCATGGTGTCGGCAATTATCGTTCTCGTTCTCGCGCAGTTCTTCCCCCTCGAATCCGAACTCCCCTCCATACGAATCACATTAATTCAACTCGTAATTTTCACAATACCAGCATGCTTCATTCTGCAAAACAAGCACCGTGGCGACGGCTACTACATTCTCGCAGTTTTTTTCCCCGTGATCGGGTTCATCGTCGCACTCTGCCTCAAGAAACTGCCAGCCGAAGAGCAACCGCAAATACAGGCCAATGACCTCGACATCACAAAAGAAAAAAAGCAACAATGAACAACTACTATGATGTGCTAGGGCTAACAGCCTTCGAAAGCAGCCAAGAAACCATAGAGCAGGCCTACAAAGAGGGCACACAAAGGATGAGCGAGGTCATCAATAGTGACTGGGCAGGCCAACTCGTCCTTTTCAACGAAGCCTACTTGGTGCTCAGCGACGTGGCATTGAAACAGCACTACGACTATAGTCTGCGCTACAACTCACCAAGCACCTATCTTGAGCAAGGCATCGAGGAAAAAAGGAAACGGGCCAAGGCGTTTGTAGAGTCAAAGCTGTCACTAACCGTACCGCTAAGGAAAGAAAGCTCAATGAGCACACTAGTCAAGGTGCTTATCGTCGTGGCAGTGGCAATGCTGTGTGCAATCCTCACCGCCCTCGTTCAGGACTCCCTCCCCGACAGCGACCTACCATTCATGCGAGCATTAATTATGTGGATCGTCATCACAACACCAGCATGCCTCATTCTGGCAAAGAAGGACCGTGGCGCAGGTTTCTACATTCTCGCATTTCTCATCCCCCTCGTCGGGCTCATCGTCGCACTCTGCCTCAAGAAACTGCCAGCCGAAGAGCAACCGCAAACACAGGCCGTGGACCTCGACATCACTAAAGAAACACTCAAAAAATGACCAACTACTACGACACTTTGGGGCTTCCTGACTATGAAAATAGCCAGGAAGTCATCAAGCAGGCCTACAAGCGTGGCACACAACGGCTGAGCGAGGCGGCCACGGGCAATAGCGACGTGGCGGCCCAGCTCATTCGCCTGAACGAAGCCTTCTTGGTGCTCAGCGACGTGGACCTGAAACAGCACTACGACGACTGCCTGCGCTACAACTTGCCAAGCACCTATCTCGAGCAAGCTATCGAGGCCAGAAGAAAGCGGGCCAAGGCATTTATCGAGTCAAAGCTGTCAACACCCCCTCCTTTCAGGAAAAAGCGCTCGATGAGCACACCAGTCAAGGTGCTCATCGTCGTGGCAGTGGCAATGCTGTGTGGAGGAGTAATCAAGAATCTCGTGCGCTCGGCACAAAGGGAGTCACCCGTCGAGCAACTCACGGCCTCGGCCGTGGAGCTTGGCAGCTATGTTCCCGATGGCGACTGGAATCGCTATGAACTCGGCGAGGCCTTCACCATCTCTATTCCAGGCACAATGGAGCTCATGCCAACCTACGAGTCCTTTGCCACGTCCATGGGCAGCAATTTCACGGCAATCGACTACAACGAGGCTGTATTTAGACGTGGAAGGCGCTTCATGTCGGCAAACAACGGCCACGACACCTATTGCTGCGTGGCCATTTTTCATGCCTCACTCTCCCCTGGCGATGGCGAATCGCACGACCAAGCACCCGACATCATCCCCTACATCAAAGACAATATGCATGCCCTCATCGAAAACGAGGTGTCCCCCTACAGCCTTATAGAGCAACCCTCCTATCGCTGGGTGGACATTGCCGGAACCAAGGCTGTAGAGGCAAGCTACAGTCGAACTGGCGATGACGGCCCCACCACCTGCCGGTTCTATCTGCTGCAAAACTATGACGAGATAGCCAAAGTGGTCGTCGCCTATCGGGAAAAAGATGCCGACCTGTGGAAAGACGATCTGGATAAGGTGATAAGCACCTTTGAGTGGAACAACCCTAAATGATGCCTGACTGCGTCAGTCAAAAGAGATAAAACCTAATTTTCTTGTAATCAACATTCTGCACCTTTCGAGCCACCCAAAATTGGGGTGACACTAAAGGTACCTTAAATCTATTTGCACCGAGGGCATTGTGCGGCACCGAAAATTGTTGGAGAATTTTGCACCAGCCTTCTCAGCTGTAGCTTTAGCCGCCTGGGAGCAATAGGACTGGATATGACAAGAGGAGGCTGCCTGGGTGGCAATCTCCTCTTGCTTGAAATGATTTGGGACTACGGCTCAGGTGTCGATATCTATTACTTTGAAATTCTTGTTGAAGGTGAGCTCGAGTCCTGTAGAAAGCTGCACCTCATAGCCCGATCGAGCTTTCTCAATCTGCACGATGGTGGCACCCGAGTAGTTCTTTCTCACATAGTTCTTGATAGCCGAAGGTACGAGAGCCGCAGGCACCCTCGACTTCTTGCAGTCAATCTCGGTCCAATTGCCATTGCGGTCAAATTCCAATTTCTCACCCGAGGCAAACACCACGTCGTAGGACTTTCCCACAAACTGTCTTTCTACTGTGACCACAGCAACATTCTTGCCTCTGAAATGGGTGTTGACTACTTGCTTTGCCCTTGCGGGGAGCTCTCTGACGGTGATAGGCTTGTCGTTGCCGGCAATTGCAGGCGTTTGATAGGCAAGGACTCCCAACAGCGCCATGCAAAAAAATCGAATCATCGTTTTCATTGTTCTTTATTCTTTAATTTATTCTTTAATTTCTAATCGACACAAAGGTAGTCATTAGGTCGCAAATTTCTATATTGGCACGTGCTAATTCCAATTAGAAGTGCAAAACTCTGCGGTGCATTAAAACATGAAAAACACCGCGGAGGTTTGCCTTGCGGCTGGGGGCGCGAAGCCCCCAAAGAGCATTGGCGGATAACTTAAGCAATACAAAAAAAGAGGAGATCTTTCGTTCCCCTCCCTAAGATTAATTAATTTTGTATTGTGATGTATAAACAATTAACCTCGGAGCAAAGATACACAATAAGTGTGCTACTCCAAACGAAATTCTCACTTAGTTTCATAGCCGAGACTATTGGTGTGTCAGTAAGCACGGTTTCTCGTGAGCGAAGGCGTAATTCTAATGCTAAAGGCGTTTATGACGCACGTACGGCCGTATTGAAAGTCAAACGACGCAAGGCCAGGACACCTGGCAATCGCCGTATCGCTCCCTATGTACGCAGCCGTGTTTTTGAACTTATCCGTAAGGAGCAGTGGTCGCCGGAGGAAGTCGCCGGATGGCTTGGCAAGAAAGAGGGCATCACGGTGTCCAAGTCAACCATATACAACTGGATAGCGGCCCTTTCCCCACATTACGGGGACAACATCCGAAAGCACCTCAGGCATGGAGGCAGACCAAGGCAAAAGTCCTTGCTTACCACCAAGGCGCATATTCCCAACCGCCTCTCCATTGACGAAAGACCGGAAACGGACTATGGACAGACCATAGGAGACTGGGAGATGGACACCATCGTAGGAAAGGAAGGCAAAGGTGCCATCGTTACTCTGGTTGAGAGGAGGAGCTGCTTTATGCTCATGGAGAAACTCGATACGGGAAAGCAGGCCGTTCCACTGGCATATGCCGTGGTGAGACTCATACGGGAGAGCGGGTTGCCTGTAAGGTCGATAACGACAGACAACGGGCCGGAGTTTGCCGCACACGAAATCATTGCGAGGGAACTTAACACGAAAGTTTACTTCGCACATCCGTACTGCTCGTGGGAGAAGGGAGCTATCGAGAACATGAACGGGCTCATCAGGCAATATATTCCGAAGAAGACGGACTTTAGGGGAATTTCAAGGCTATATGTCAAGAGCATCATCGAAAAATTAAACAACAGGCCAAGAAAGAAAAACGGATTTCGAAAGCCCAAAGACATGATTAAAGAAAAATAGCGTAACTTTGCACTTGCTTCTGGAATCCGCCACGAAGAAATATAGGTTAAAGAATACAAAATTTGCGGGCTTGTCGCTGGCATGAAATCATGTAATCAACAGCGTTCACAATAAATTGCAAGATAGGATTTTAGACGTGTGGACAGTAGCAGCGATTGGGTTTGCCCCACGGTCAACCAGTTATTAAAAGCAAAGAGGGTTAAAAATGCTCAATTTCAATGCAAAAAGTTGTAAAAAACGGATAATTATCATATTTTTGCTGTGAGATGAACATAACCACAATTCAAGCAGGCGCAACCTGAGCCACAAGGCCGACTATTGCAGGCTCGACAATGGTGGAGAGGAGTCATCGACAACTTGTTTTTTAATCCTTCAATTCAAAACATAAAACTATGAACAACAAGAAAGTGAACGGGCTGGCGCTGTCGTCGGTCATGGCCGTGGGCGTTGCCTACCTGGCCACCTACACAGGCAGAATAAAGAACTAAGCAACAATCAACAATAACAACAAAACATACAGAATTATGGATAACATCATTGTAGGCCTCGGTGAGGCCTTGTGGGACTGCCTGCCCGAGGGACGCAAACTGGGCGGAGCTCCTGCCAACTTTGCATTTCATGCAGCCCAATTCGGTTTCAATGCCTGTGCCGTGAGTGCCGTGGGCAACGATGCCCTGGGCGACGAGACCTTGAAGGCCTTCGACGCCAAGGGGCTCAACTACATCATGCCACGGGTCGACTACCCCACCGGCACCGTGAGCGTCGAGCTCGATGCCGAGGGCGTGCCCACCTACGACATCAAGCAGCAAGTGGCCTGGGACAACATTCCCTTCACTCCCGAGATTGAGGAGGCTGCCCGCCACTGCCAGGCCGTGTGTTTCGGGTCGCTCGCACAGCGCAGCCCTGTGTCGCACCACACCATAGCGCGCTTTCTCGATGCCACACCCAGCACGTGCCTCAAGATCTTCGACATCAACTTGCGGCAGCGCTTCTACTCCAAAGAGGTGATAAAGGAGGGTCTCAAGCGTTGCGACATCTTGAAAATAAACGATGAGGAACTCGTCACGATAGGGCGCATGTTTGGCTACCCCGGGCTCGACATGGAAAACAAGTGCTGGCTCATACTGGGCAAGTACAACCTCAAGATGCTGGTGCTCACGTGCGGCACCAACGGCAGCTACGTCTTCACTGCCGGCCAGCTGTCGATTCAGGAGACGCCCAAGGTGGCCGTGGCCGACACCGTGGGGGCCGGCGACAGCTTCACCGGCGCCTTTGCCGCCGCCACACTCAGCGGCATGCCAGTGAACCAGGCCCACGAGCTGGCTGTGAAGGTGAGCGCCTATGTGTGCACCCAGAACGGAGCCATGCCTGCACTGCCCCGCGAGCTCACAGAGCAAGTGAAATGTCACAAATAACCGGCACAAATGGGCAATAGAGCCAAAAATTATTTGTAACTTTGTAGGGTGGCAAGCAAGGCTGCGGTGTCGACGGCCCTGTGCAGGGCGAAACCCCAGCCTTACTGGGCCACCCAAAGTTTTTCAAAAAAGTACAACTCACATTTTTCTAAATCGATTATGGCAAACAAACGTCAATTGAAGAAAGCAATCAAGTATGCTTGCGGCGAGATCGCAGGTCAGTGCATCGTTGCAGCCAACACTCTCGAGAATACCGACGTCGACCAGTGGGACAACATCGTCATCAACGTCGCCCTGCTGCAGCAAGAGGCTGTGAACCGCGTCTCGGTCGACTATGACAAGACACCAAGCGACTTCGAAAACAGGAAAGCCTACAACAAGGCTCGCCGCGCCTATTTCAAGCAAGTGGAAAAGGCTCTGGCCGACTACATGCACACCCAGACCGAAAAGGTGGTAGAGGCCATGAACGCGCTCATGCCCAAGGCCCAGAAATAACAGGCCCACGCAAGCATGTGGCTTGAGACAAGAGCAATACTGCACGTCCCCACAAGCCAAGCAGCACAAAGCCGCCCCCCCCAAAAAAAGAGCATGGCAGGCTTTGTGCTGCCAGCAGTGGGTGGCCATCGAGGTTTTAAAAGATACAACTCACATTTTGAAAGCAGCCCGATTCATCTTGAAAAAGGCAGGGTGGGAATTTAGAGTCAACATTCCCCCCGTAGCCAAGTGCCTCATCTGTGTGGCACCACACACAAGCAACTGGGACTTCATCATGGGCGAACTGGCCATACACTCGGTGGGGATGAAAGCCGGCTTTCTCATGAAAAGCACCTGGTTTTTCTTCCCCCTCGGTCCCATTCTGCGCAGCATGGGGGGTATACCTGTGCACCGCACCACCAAAGCCGAGGCCCTGCTCGAGCAGCGCGTGGTGGGCACCGAGGCCATCGAGGCCATCGAGCGCCTGCACGGCGACAAAAAGAACCACGTGACCCAGACGGTGATCAACGCCTTCAACAAGCGCCAGCGGCTGGCCATCGCCGTCACTCCCGAGGGCACGCGCAGCCGCAACAGTCACTGGCACAAGGGCATTGTGGTCATGGCCCACGAGGTGGGCGTGCCCATCGTGCTGGCCTACTTCGACTACAAGCGCAAGGTGGCTTGCCTCGACCAGCTGTTCACCTCCACAGGCGACATCGAGGCCGACATGCTGGCCATCAAGCGCTACTACAACGACAAGGGCGACTATGCCCGCTATCCCGATCACTTCACCACCGGACTATAGCACATCAACATCAATACTCCATATTTTAAAAACCAGCCTATGTTTTCACGCAACCTGCGAGTAGCACTCATCGAGGACAATATTGCCTGGGCCGACAAAGCGGCCAACGTCGAGCAACTCAAGCGCAACCTGCGCAACGTGCCCGAAGGCACCGACCTGGTAGTGCTGCCCGAGCTCTTCACCACCGGCTTTATTGTGGGCGACCGCGACACCACCGCCCACCTGGCCGAGCGCAACATCGACGACACCATCGCCACGCTGCACCAGCTGGCCCGGCACTACAACCTGGCCTTGTGCGGCAGCTTCCTGGCCCACACCGCCGGCCAGCTCTACAACCGTGCCTTCTTTATCGAGGCCAACGGCGAGGAGACCTTCTACGACAAGCGGCATCTCTTTGCTTTTGCCGGCGAAGACAGCGTGTACAAGCAAGGCTACACGCTCGCCCCCATAGTGCGCTACCGCGGCTTCAACATCAAGCTCATCGTGTGCTACGACCTGCGCTTCCCCGTCTTCTGCCGCAACGTGGGCAATGCCTACGACCTGCTCGTGGTTGTGGCCAACTGGCCCAAAGCCCGCGAAAACGCTTGGAAACAGTTGCTTGCCGCGCGTGCCATCGAGAACGAGGCCTATGTGCTGGGCGTGAACCGCTGCGGCCAGGACCCGCAAGGCATCGTCTACAGCGAGGGCTCGAGCCAGATTATCGACTTCAAGGGCAAGCTCATCACCGAGCGCGCCACCAGCCCCATCATAGCAGCCGACCTCTCGCTGCCCGCCCTGGCCCGCTTCCGCGAGAAATTTCCAGCCTGGCACGATGCCGACAGCTTCACCATCAACCTGTGAGCGCAATGCCTCGCGCAAGAGGAGGTGATATCACCATGATACCGAAATAGAGCAAGCAACAGCATCCAAGGCAATTATCGCTCATTGCACATGGCGACACACTGGAAATGGCCATAGCAGAATGACGTACTAAAAAAAATCTCGCGCACAACTCGCGAGATTTTTTTTGGGGGGACAGCGTAGAAACGTTGTGCCGGTGGGCAAAACTTACTTCATCACCTTCACCGTAGTGCCGCTGGCAAAGCGCACGAGGTAGACGCCACGGCCCAGGTTCTGGCCGTCGATCACGCTGGTGCCCTGGGGCAGGCTGGCACTCTTTACAAGCTGGCCAGCCAGGTTGAAGATGTCGACGCTCGTAGCCTGGGCAGCCTCGATGGCAAAGTCGCCGCCCACGACACGGGCCCGTGAGCCTTGCATGTCGATGGCATGCACGCCGGTTCCTCCATCCTGCGTCACGGTGTAGACCAGCTCGCTGCCAGGATACCACAGCCTGATGCGGGCTTGGCGTGCAGTGATGCCGGCAGGGAGAGCATCGACCGTCACATGCATGCCCGTGTGACCAGTATAGTTATTGCCACTTGTAGAATCGGTGAGCTGCACCTTGAGCCACTGGGGCAGACTGCCGCCCGTATCGGCATCGGTCACCGTCCACAAGCCGCTCGACTGCATGTAGGAGTAGAGCTCCACATCTTTTTCACCACCCTGTGCAGGAGCCTGATAGGTGAGATCGTCGGCAGTATTGAGCGCGTTTTTCTCATCGTTGTACACCTTGAGATAGGTGTGCATGGTTTGGATGAAAATTGACGGTGCCGAGTGCAGTACGAGCGACTTCCAGTTGCCCAGGAAGCCACGGGCATCGATCAGGTTGCCCAGGGTGTCGATATTGCACAGGTAGCCCAGCTCGCCATAGCCGTCGTCGGTCTCGTCGCGAGAAACCACGAGCGTAAACTGGCTGATATTTTCATTGTCGTAGCCGCCCACAACCACAAGGATGGGGAAGTTGATCTCGGGTGTCACGTCGTATTGCTGACCCTTGTAGACCGCCTTGAGCGGGAACTCAAGTGCGCCCCAGCGTCCGCTCTCATAGAGGATGGCATCCTCGTTGAGCTCGGCCTCGCCCTTGGCAATGAGTTCGACCGGTGTGGGCACAGCGTGAGCCGTGTCGGGGATATCCTTGAGGCGATACACAGCGGCGTGCAGGGTCACCGGCTTGGTGAACTTGGCGTTGCAGAAGATGGCATTCACCTTGGTGAGAATATAGGGGTTGGCCGGTTTTTCAAAGGCCGTGGCGCAGGCGTTGGTATTGCCCTTGGCGTTCTTGCCAAACCACGACGAGGTAGAGGCATCGCCAGCCACACTGTAGTGGGTGATGGCCTGCTGGTACTTGCCCAGGCGGTCGTAGTAGCCAAAGTACTTGCTCGAGCTCAGCCAGCTGCCGTAGGAGCCAAAGAGGCCGAGAATGCTGTTGGGATTGGGCGCCGCCACGACATCGCTGTAGTAGGTCTTGCTGCCATAGGAAGAGTGCAAGGTGTAGGCAAGCGTGTCGGTGTCATCCACGGCCATGAGTGTGGGCACGCGGTCGTATTGCAACAGGTAGTACTGGTCCAGGTTGCGGCCTTCGACGGTGAGCGTGTCGTCGGTACCCTTGTAGTTCATCACGATTTCGTTCCACTTCCAGGCATAGGACTCGGGGATGTTCTGCGACACGTTTTCCCATGTGTTGACGCGGAAAGGCGAGGCAATGATGTAGGGACAAGTCTTAAGGTTGGTTTTGGTCGACATGCCGGCATAGAAAGAGCCGGCCGGGCGACGGTAGGCCACCTGCTGGGTAGCGGCAAGCATGGCTTGTGGCAGCTTGTAGCCTGCTGGTGCCTGTTCAAGCACACCGGCAGGCTGAGCAGCCTGGGCATCGAGTTGCATCACCTGAGCCCGTTGAGTTGCAACGACTTCTTGCGAAACGATTTGAGCACCCGATGCAGTGGCGGCACTGGCCACCGCGACAAAAAATAAGAGTTTAGAAAAATACATAAGCATTTAGGTGTATTATGTGATAATATAAAAAACCCCTCGACGGCGTGTGGATTGTGCACCACTGGCGCACTGCACACGGCGCCTGAGGGGGCTAATGGTTGATACAGCGTGGATGTGGGTTGTTACCTCACGAGGCTCTTGTGCACGCTGCCATCGCTCATGACTACGATGTTGACACCGGGTTGCGCAGCTTGCAGGCGCTGCCCCATGGCATTGTAGCGGGCCACCTCGACGGCACTGGCGGCAACGGGGCCGTTCACCGCAGTGGTCTCACGCTCGCGCGTGTCGGTAAACTCCTTCCAGGTATCGGCAGCGCGATAGGCCGGAGCTGCCCCCTTAGGCACATAGAGTACACAAGAAGCGGGCACCTGCTCGAAGGTGAACATGCCCAGCTCTTGCGGTGTGGCATTGTAGTTTTGTATCTCGGCCAGCTTGGTGCAATACATGAAGGCGGCATCGCCAATGTAGGTGCACGACTGCGGTATCGTCACCTTCTCAAGCCCCGAACCTTGGAAAGCGTACATCACAATCGTGGTCACGCCCTGGGGCACTTCAAACTCCTTGAGGCTGTTGCAGCCGTAGAACATGCGGTAGGGTATCGAGTCGATGCCTGTGGGCATGGTCACGCTTTCCAGCTTCTTGCAGCCATAGAACAGGCCCTTGCCCAGGCTGGTCACATGCTGAGGCAACTGAATCGTGGTGAGCGCTATACAACCGTTGAAGGCCAGGTCGCCCAGGGTGTCGAGACGGGCAGGCAGAGTGATGCTGGTGAGGCTCTTGCAATTGCTGAATGCCGTGAGCCCTATGTTTTCAACATTGTCGGGCACCACCACGTTGTTGAGTTTCTGGCACTGGGCATACATGCTCTCGGGCAACGACTTGAGGCCGGCAGAGATAGTGGTCGACGTGGCAGCCGTGCACTTGTTGAAGGCAAATGGCCCCACCTTGGTCACTGTGTTGGGCATGTCGATGCTTTGAAGCTGCGCGCAGCCGTCGAAGGCATAGTCCTCGATGGTCGTGAGCCCGGAGTTCATGACCACATGGGCAAACTGGGCTTCCTTGCACGAGGCGCTGCCAATGGTGCGCACAGCGGCCGGCATCGTGAAGGTGGCTGTGGTGCGGCCCTGCGGGTAAAGCAGCAGCTTGGTCTTGTCGGCCGTGTAGAGCACGCCGTCCTCGGTATAGAAAGTACGGCTGCCGGGAGCCACGTTGATGGTTGTGAGCGGGCAGCCCGAGAAGGCCTCCTCGCCTATCTGGGTGAGCGAAGCGGGGAAGTTGACCGTGGCAAGGCTCTCGCTGTAGTAGAACATGAAGTCGCCTATGCGCGTGATGCCCTCGGGAATGGTGATCGAGACCAGGCCGGTAGCCACAAACACGGCATCGCCCATCTCCTTTAGAGAGTCGGGCAACACGATGCTGGTCATGGCCGAGCAGTCGCTGAAGGCATCGGTCTCGATACTGGTCACAGTTTTGGGCAGCTTCACCGTCACCAGGCTGGAGCACTTGCTAAACATGCTCTCGCCCACCACATTGTCCTTGGTCATGAGCGAGCCCTTGTAGCTCGAGCCGCCAGCCACGATGCGTGCCTGCGAGAGGTCGAGCGTAGCGAGCTTGCCCGTGGTGGCATTGTCGTTGTAGTCGACGCCGGCCATCTCGCGCAAGAGCCGCATGTCGTCGCCATTGAGCTGGCCCGTGACCACAAGTTCGGTGGTGGTGAGCTTCTCGTCGGTGGTGATGTACTGGTTGAGTGTGCCTGCCGTAGCAACATTCACGGTCTTGGCCTGCACAAGCATGCCACAGCACAAAAATGAAATGAGAAGAAGTAGAGATTTTTTCATAAGCTTTTTTACAATAAGTCTTCACCTCGGCATCACTGCACACACATAGCGAGTGCGTGCCACATGGCAATGACAGCCGATGAAGAACAGGATTTTGTTTGACTTGTTTACATATAAGTGTAGGTTTGAATAATATGGGAATTGCAGTGACAAGCGCACTCAACGAGCCACACGCTTCTCGAGTGTCAAAGCCACAGAGCAGCCCGCGCATCATGCTGGTGGGGACCACGCCACATCATGGCGCTATTGCAGGGGTCGCGCCATCGCTGGATTTGGGGATGGGCAAAGATATTTCTCATAATTGTGTCGGTTCTTAACGTAGCGGTAAACAAAAGTAAACATTTAAAAACAAAAACGCAAGAAAACCGACAAATTCTTTTTCTATGCATCGGCCGTTCAGGGCAACAACGAGACAGGCAGCCTGCAATCACAGTTGTCTGCAACGCTTGATATTGCGAGGGTTATCTCGCTTGCTTCTTGTAGGGAGGCATCCACTTCACGTTTTTCACAACCAGCACCAGCACGGCCACGACAATGCAGATGAGTCCCAGCAAGGTGATCACATCAAATGGCTCGGCAAACACGAGCACACCCACAGCCATGGCCGTGAGGGGTTCAAGCGCACCCAGAATCGAGGTGAGGGTGCTGCCTATGTTCTTGAGCCCCACAATGAGGGTGAAATTGGAAACAGCCGTGGGCACAAGACCAAGCAGTAACAACGTAAACCCTATCTTCCAGGTGCCAATGGGCTGGATGCCAGTGGGAGTGAACAGCGTGAAGAGCACCAGCAACACACCGCCCAGCAAGAAGACATAGAAGGTGAGCTTCAAGGAGTCCATCTTGCTCACATTGAGAACCGGCACGAGCACCAGGTAGACGGCATAGGAAAGGCCGGCAAGCAACTCGAGCCCCACGCCTATCCACAGCCGGCTGTCGCACCCTGCCATGTCGACTCCCGACAGGGCCGCAACCCCGAGCACGGCCAGCACAATGGCTATGGCCGTGCGCGCGGTGAGCTTCTCGTGGAAGAAAATCATCATGAGCACACAGGTGAAAATGGGATAGGAAAACTGAATGGTGCAGGCCGCGCCACTGGGCATGAAGTTGTAGCCATAAACCATGGTAAGCGCCGTCACATCGTTGGAAAGAGCCAGTATCAAGATGCGCCAGAAATGCCCGAACGTGATTTTCAGACTAATTTTCATGTAAGCCATGCCCATGAGAATGAAAACCGCGCCAAAAAGGAAACGGTAGATGAGCAATGAGGGCGTGTGCATGCCAGCTTCCATGACCGGTACCGAGAAGAGCGGGATAAGGCCGAAAGAACACGACGAAATCATGGCATTGACAAAACCCTTGGTGCGACTCTTGCACTGAACTCGACTTTCCATTACTGCTTATTACTTATTTTTAAAAGTTGAAATGACATAATATGAAAAGAACTAATCGGCAGGCGCGGGTGCAGTGTCGCCGTTTTTCTTCAAGATGATAATCGAAACAGCAAGCACGATGAGCACAAGACCGGCAACCTGCACGGCTGTGACCGACTCGCCCAGGACAAGCACACCCACCGTCATGGCCACAGGAGGCTCGAGGTCGCCCAGAATCGAGGTGAGGGTGCTGCCTATGTTTCTCAGGCCAACGATGAGGGTGAAATTGGAGATTGCCGTGGGCACCAGGCCAAGCAGGAGCAATGTAGCCCCCACCTTCCAACTGCCCACCGGCTGAATGCCCGCAGGCGTGAATGGCGTGAAGATGAGCAGGAAGCCCAAGCCCAGCACAAAGACATAGAAAGTGAGCTTCAAGCTGTTCATGCTGCCCACTCGCAAAATGGGCACGAGCACCATGTAGAGCGAATAGGACAGGCCGGCGCCCAAGGCCAGCGTGATGCCATTGAGCAGAGCGGCATCGGAGCCTCCGCCCAGGTTGATGCCCGATACCGCCCCAACGCCCACAACGGCCAGCACGATGGCGACAGCCGTGCGCAGCGTGAGCTTCTCGTGGAAGAAGAGCACCATGATGAGGCAGGTGAACACAGGATAGACCGAGAAAATCGTGATAGCCGCGCCCGAGTCGATAAACTTGAAACTATAGAACTGAGTGAGCGCCGTGACGTCGTTGAGCACTGCAAGTATCACGAGGCGCCACAAGTCGCTGAGCGAAATCTTGAGATCGACACGCATGTAAATCATGCCTGCCAGTATAAAAATCGACCCAAAAATGAATCGGCAGATGAGCACCGACGGTGTCTCCATGCCGGCATTCATGACCGGCACCGAGAATAAAGGTAACAAGGCGAAAGTACATGCCGACACGATGGCACCCACAAAGCCCCTTGTGCGTTGTTTGGTTTTCATTATCAGTTGGTTGCTTTATAGAAGGTGTATTAATAGCTCTACAAAGATACAAAAAAAACCGAATAATAAAAACTATTCGATTGATTTCACCCTAAGTCTATTCACGATAGGTCAAAATGTGTGCTATGTGCACAAGGGCAAGGCAGCAAGCTGTGAAGGGGGAAGGAATTTCACAACAGGGCGGCCACCGCCTGGGTGCCCCATATCACCGCAGCATAGCGCAGCATCTTGCCGATGGCCATAAAAAAAGTGACGCCCCAGGCATTGGCCCTCAAGAAGCCCAAGGCCACGGTGATGGCACTGCCTATGATGGGCAGGAAGGCAAAAAAAGCCATCCAGGCGCCGCGGCGCTCCACCCAGCGCTCGGCCTGCTCCAGTTTCTCTTTTTTCACGTGGGCCCAGCGCTCAATCCACTCGATATTGCCCAAGTGCCCCATCCAGTAGCACGTCATGCCGCCCGCCACATTGCCCAGCAAGGCTGCCACAAGACACCACCACGGGCTGAGCCCCAGCGGGCCCACACACACCACCAGGATAGCCTCGCTGCTGAGCGGTATCACGCTGCCAGCGATAAACGACCCCAAGAAGAGGCCGAAGTAGCCCCACTGGACGAAAAAATGTACAAACGCATCCATTATATTTACAGTCTCTCCGCTTTCACGACAACAATCATGCCAAGTGCGCGGCCACACAAAGTGCCAATCAGAGCAGGGGTTACACCAGCTTCGTGACAGGGCCCAGGGTCACCTTCTTGAGCTTGTAGAGCTGTCCCAAAGCCTTCTTGAAGTCCTTCTTGCTGCAATTGAACGCACGCATGATGTCCTTAGGGTCGCTCTTGTCGCTCAAGGGCATCTCGCCCCCGTGATGCTTGAGGTGGTCGAGAATGACGGCAGCCAGGTCGTCGACCCTGAGCTTCTCGATTTTCTCGAGCGTAACGTCGATTTTGTCGTCGTCGCGCACCTGCTTCACAAAGCCCTCGCGGCGCTCCCCGATGTTGACATCGTCATATATCTCGTTGCTGTAGATCATGCCCCAGTAGCGATTGTCAACAATCACCCGGTAGCCCAGTTCGGTGCGTTGCGTGACGAGCAGGTCCACCTTCTGGCGGTGATAGTAGCGCGGGCGGTCCTTGTCGAGAAACTTGTCAAGCTTGGCCGAAGCCACAATGCGGCCCGTAGCCTTGTCGATGTGCACATGCACAATGTAGCTGCGGCCCTTCTGCATCTTCACGCGCTGCTCTCCGAAGGGGCACAGCAGGTCCTTGTTGTCAAGTCCCCAGTCGAGGAAAGCACCCACCTTGTTAACGTCGAGCACGCGCATGAGGGCAAACTCCCCCACCACGGCCACGGGGCGCTCGGTAGTGGCCACAGGGCGGTTTTCAGAGTCGTTGTATACAAAGACGCGGCCCCAGTCGCCCGGGCGCTCGTCGCCCGCAAGGTAGCGTTTGGGCAGCAGCACCTCGTTGCCCTCGTCGTCGGTCAAGTACACGCCAAAGTCAACCGTGCGCTTGATGGTGAGCTCATTGTATTGCCCAATTTTTATCATAATTGCAATTGATTGTATGAAATAAAAACGATTTTCAGTGACTGCAAAGGTAAGACAAATTCATCACTTTCTGGCACACATGTTGCACATATATGATTGAGACATCACGGCTTCTGGGTTAAAATAAAGCAAAGGAGGCAAGCAAAAGATAAAAAATGTTTACACAGTGGCAGTTTTGTCTTGAAACATGACTACAATTAGAAAAATAATATCTACTTTTAACAAGAAAAAAATTAAACTTTGCAAGGGGCACAAAGTCTAAAATGCAAAGAAAAAAGAAAAGAATTTTAAACGTAAATACAACTATGAAGTACAGATTATTAACAACCATTGGCGTTGTCGCATTGAGCCTGGCCACTGTGGCTGTGGCCCAGGACTACGACGACATCTATGCCGGCAGCAGTTACAGCGGCCGCTCCAGCAGTAGCCGGCGCTCGACCACTGTGCAGACGGCGCCGAGCTCCACGAGCTCGAGCAGCCGCATCGCCACCACTTCTCAGCGCTACAAGGTCACCGTCGAGAAGTCGTCGGCAGCACGCGATGAGGACGAGTACAACCGCCGCGGCAACTACGACTACAATGACAACTATGCCGCCGACACCACAGCTGTGACCGGCGACAACCAAAACACATTTTCCAACACCGAGCGCATCCAGCGCTTCTACAATCCCGATGTGGTCGACGGGTCGGGCGACGATGAGCTCATCACCCTCTACTACGACACCGAACCCACAGTAAATCTGGTCATTGGCACCAATTGGGGCTATCCCTACTGGGGCTACGGGTGGAACACATGGTACGACCCGTTCTGGAGCTGGTATGATCCCTGGTATTACAGTGGCTGGTATGGCTACTATCGCCCGTGGGGCTGGTACAGTGGCTGGTATGGCAGCTGGTATGGCAGCTGGTATGATCCCTGGTACTCCTGGAACTGGGGCTGGGGTCCTGGCTGGGACTACGGCTGGGGTTGGCACCACGGCTGGGACTACGGCTGGAATCATGGCTGGAACGACCGCTTTGCAGGCGGACGCCGGCCCATGGGCAACACCTGGGGCGGCAACGGCACCATGGCAGGCGGCGGCCGCCGTCCTGGCTATGCCACCGGCAACAGTGCCTCGGGCATTGCAGGCCGCTTACCAGGACGTAGCAGCATGAGTGCAACTCGCAGCGGCCTGGGCAGCGTCGCGCCCCGTACGGGCAGTGCCAACGTGAGCGGCGGCCGCCGTCCTGGCTATGCCACTGGCAACTACAGCAGCACTCCTCGCAGCAACTACAGCTCCCTGCCCCGCGGCAATGTGAGCTCGATGGGCCGCACGCCACAAGTCAACAACACCCGTTCCTACAACAGCTATGACGGCGGCAGCATGTATCGCGGCGAGCGCACCAACACTGCCCCCTCGCGCACCTATAGCGTGCCCTCGCGCACCTACAGCACCCCGTCGCGCAGCAGCGGCAGCTTCGGTGGCTTCTCGGGCGGCGGCGGTTTCTCGGGCGGCGGCCGTGGAGGAGGCGGCTTCTCGGGTGGCAGTCATGGCAGTGGCGGTGGTCGCCGGTGACGGCAAACTGCAGGCATCACTCATGTGCCTTGCCCACATCGCGTGAGGCACATGAGTTTTTTTTAGTTTAAACAACAGGCTTGCAACCACAACCTCATTCATCACCACAAGTTTCCTTCCCCCCCACACACACAAACTCTCTACCTTTGATTTATTGTCTTATCATCAATTATTCATTATGAACAAGATTTTATTTGGGCTGCTCCTTTGCAGCCTTCCAGTCATAGCTACAGCACAAGAGACATTTGACGCGCTCAAGAACTCGGAAACCGAGTTGCGCGGCACCGCTCGATTCCAGTCGATGGCAGGTGCATTTGGCGCTCTGGGCGGCGATCTCTCTACCCTGTCGCAGAACCCTGGCGGCATAGGCGTGTACCGCAGCAGCGATGCCGGCATCACGATGAGCCTCGACTTCAACTCGAGCAAGACCAACCTGTCGAGCGACAACGACACCCGCTTCAACGTGAACAACGCCGGCTATGTGGGCTCAATACGCACCGGCAGCGAGGTGGTGCCCTATTTCAACATCGGCTTCACCTATCAGCGCCAGATGGACTTCCACCGTCACTACCGCGGCACCGTGGGCGCACTCAACACCTCGATCACCAATCACATCGCCAGCTACACCGGCAACTATAACGAGAGCGACCTGGGCGTGACAAACGACTACAACCCCTACTACTCCACAAGTGCACCGTGGGCCAGCATATTGTCGTACAACTCCTATCTCATCAACTACAACAACGGCGGCTGGCAAGGTCTGTACGGCGACGGAACCACAGGCTCGGGCGAGTTTGAAGTCGACCAGTCGGGCCACACCGATGAGTACAACATCAGCTTCGGCGGCAATGTCAACAACACCGTGTTCTGGGGCGCCACCGTGGGGCTCACCGACCTCGACTACAAGAGCTACACCTACTATGGAGAGACGCTGAACAATGCCTACATCTACGACCACAACGGCAACACAGGCATTGTGGACGGCACGGCCGACTACGGCTATGAGAACTACCTGCACACCGAGGGCACCGGCTACAACTTCAAGCTGGGTGTCATCGTCAAGCCCGTCAACGAGCTGCGTCTGGGTCTGGCCTTCCACACCCCCACCTACTACGACATGAAGGACCGCTACGCCTCGAGCGCAGCCTTCCAGATGACACCTGCCGGGGCCACCGATGGCGGCTACTATGGCACCAACTATGCCGGCTATGGCGACGGCAGCATGGACGAGGTGCGCTACGACATCCACACGCCATGGCACTTCATTGCCAGCATTGCAGGCGTCATGGGCCGCGAGGGCATCTTGAGCTTCGACTACGAGTATGTGGGCAACGGCAGCATACGCGTGTGTGACGACAACGGCCATGCCTATACCGACGTGACCGACCGCGTGAAAGACTACTTGCAAGCAAGCCACATCTTCAGAGTGGGCGGCGAGTACCGCGTGACCCCCGACTGGAGTCTGCGTGCCGGCTACAGCTACCAGACCAGCCCGGTGAAAGACGTGGTGAAAGACAACCAGGCCAACATCACCACGGTGAGCAACAACACCGCCTATGAGTTTGACAAGAGCATCCAGCACCTCACGCTGGGTCTTGGCTATCACTACAAGGGCTTCTACGCCGACATGGCCTATGTGCACAAGTGGCGCACCAGCCAGTACAACGCCTTCTCGCCCATCGTGGGCATCGGCTATACCGAGCCAGGCGTGAATGCCGAGGTCAAGGACAACAACAACCGCGTCGTGCTCACAATGGGCTTCCGCTTCTAAGGGGCGGAGACACTCATGCACGACACGTTGCACACAGTAGCACCTAATCTGTATTACGTTTAAATATATTCCTGAAATGGGCAGCCTGCCGATAGGTTGCCCATTTCTTTTTCTTCATCTCCTTATGTGAGATCCTGGAACTGCATATAGGGTTGCGGCCGAAATGGCATTTCTTAGCACAATGGGATGGACATCGTGGGTGCTATGTGAGAAAAAATGCGTAACTTTAACGGCAATAAACGCAGCTCAAAGCCACATGCAGCAACAGTCACAAAACATCGATCTCGACAACCCGGAGTTTCAAAACGCCTGGGCCATGATACAGAACACCCACCGCTCGGTATTTCTCACGGGCAAGGCCGGCACGGGCAAGAGCACCTTTCTGCGCTACATATGCGCCCACACCAAGAAGAAGCACGTGATACTGGCCCCCACGGGCATTGCTGCCGTCAACGCAGGCGGCCAGACGCTGCACTCCTTCTTCAAGATACCCTTCAAGCCCCTCATTCCCGACGACCCCGACTACTCGCCCCGCCGCATGCGCGAAACGATGCGTTTTCCACGCGCCAAGGTGAAGCTGCTGCGCGAGCTGGAGCTCATCGTCATCGACGAGATATCGATGGTGCGCTGCGACATCATCGACTTCATCGACAAGGTGCTGCGTGTGTACTCGGGCAACATGCGAGAGCCCTTCGGGGGAAAGCAACTGCTCTTTGTGGGCGACATCTTCCAGCTTGAACCCGTGGTGACGCGCGACATGCGGCAGATCTTGAATCACTGGTACAAGCAGTTTTTCTTCTTCAACGCTCGCGTTTTCTCCCAACTGGGCCTGGTGCCCATCGAGTTGCGCAAGATATACCGCCAGAGCGACAACCAGTTTGTCGCCCTGCTCGACCGCGTGCGCGTGAACCAAGCCACGGCGGCCGACCTGGCCGCCCTCAACACCCGCTACACCCCCGACTACCGCGACAATGACGGCAGCTTTGTGATTACCCTGGCCACACGCCGCGACACCGTCGACGCCATCAACGACGAGCACATGATCGCCCTCACCACTCCCGAGTACACCTTTCACGGCGAGATCACGGGCACCTTCCCCGACGGCGACCTGCCCACCAACCGCGACCTCACGCTCAAGCAGGGGGCACAGGTCATCTTCATACGCAACGACAAGGAAGGGCGCTGGGTGAACGGCACCATCGCCAAGGTCTCGGCGTTGACCGACAGCGACATCGAGGTGGAAATGGAAAACGGCGAAACCCACAACCTCGACCCCGAGCAGTGGGAAAACGTGCAATACACCTACGACGAAAAAGAGAAAAAGGTGATAGAGACACCCATTGGCACCTTCAAGCAGTACCCCGTGAAGCCAGCCTGGGCGCTCACCGTGCACAAGAGCCAGGGACTCACCTTCGGCAAGGTGGTCATCGACTTTGCCGGCGGCGCCTTCACCAGCGGGCAGACCTATGTGGCCCTGTCGCGCTGCACCTCGCTCGAGGGCATCACCCTGCTCAAGCCCTTGAGCATGCGCGACATCATCGTGTCGAGCGCCGTGGTTGCCTTCAGTCATCAATTCAACAATCAGCAAGTCATCGACAGCGCCATCGAGCAGGAAAAAGCCCGCCATCTCTATCTGAGAGCCGTGCACGCCTTCGACCACAATGAGTTTGGCGAGTGCATTGCCGCCCTGTCGCAGGCACGCCTGCTGCACGACGTCACCCTTAAACCGGCAGTGCAACGCCTGGCCGCCCTCAAGCTGCAACGCTTCAACCGCCAGGAAAAGGAAATAAAAAATCTCGCTCAAGTCATCGACGCTCAAAACAAAATGCTGCGCAAGCTGGCGCTCGAGTTCACGGCAATGGGCGACCAAAGTTTGGGAATGGGCAGCCTCGCCGAGGAGCCATCGACGTCCTATGGCACAAGCCAGCCCGCGCTCGACGAAATCGCCATGCGCTCGGCCCTGGCCAATTACAACAAGGCCATCGACATAAGCCCCACCTGCATCCCGGCCTACCTGGGCAAGGCAAGGCTGCTCATGATCATCGACGAGCCCCGCAAGGCACTCGCCACCATCGAGCAGGCACTCAAGATTGAGCCGGGCAACTACGACGCACTCGTCGCCATGGCGCAATACCACGGCTCGCAGAAAGACGTGCCCAACGCCATCAAGGCCTACAAGCGTGCCATCAAGGCCAAGCGCACGGCAGCCCTGCCCCACGAGGCTCTTGCAGCCATCTATGAGGCTCTGGGCCTCGACGACCTGGCCGACCGCCATGCGGCCAAAGCCAAGGTGCTGAGGGCCAAAGAGCACAAAAAGAAATAATCGTTTTTTTTATCCACCCCACGCTGTGCAATGCCGCCACCCGTGGCGGGAGCAATCAAAACACAGCCTGCACCACAGCTGTCACGTTGCGGGCCTTGCCCATCGTGTAGTAGTGAATGGCCGGAACGCCATGGGCCAGCAGGTCGCGACTTTGCGCGATGCACCACTCTATGCCCACCTCATACACCGCCTCGGGGTCGGGGGCTTGGAGAATGGCCGTCACCAGGTCGTGAGGCAGGTCGATGTGGAAGCTGCGGGGCAGCAGCTCAAGCTGGCGCAACGTGGACAAGGGCTTGAGCCCGGGGATGACGGGCACCGTGATGCCTGCCACACGGCACCGCCGCACAAAGTCGTAGTAGCGGCTGTTGTCAAAAAACATCTGCGTAATCACATAGTGGGCGCCAGCATCGACCTTGGCCTTGAGATGTGCGATGTCGGTCTCAAGATTGGCTGCCTCGTAGTGCTTCTCGGGATAGGCTCCCACGCCCACGCAGAAGTCGGTGGATATGCCGTTTTTTACATTGGGGTCGAGATACTCGCCACGGTTGAGTCGCGCAATCATGGCCACCAGCTCATCGCTGTGGGCAAAGCCGTCGGGCTCGGGCTGAAAAAACTTTTGCCCCGTCATGGCGTCGCCGCGCAGGGCCACCACATTGTCGATACCCATGAAGTTGAGGTCGAGCAGCTCGCTTTCGATTTTGGTTTTCGAGGCCCCGCCGCATATCACATGAGGCACCACCTCGACGTCGAAGTGGCTCATGATGGCCGCCGTGATGGCCAGTGTGCTGGGGCGCTTGGCCAGGGTCAGGCGCGAGTAGGTGCCATCGCCGTTGTCGATATATTCCACCTCGTCGCGGTGACAGGTGACGTTGATAAACGGCGGGGCAAACTGCATGAGCGGTTCAATGGCCGCATAGAGGCGCGCCGCATCGTTGCCCTTGAGGGGCGGCACTATCTCGAACGAGGCAAAGGGCTTGTGGCTACCGTTGATGATGTCGATAATCTTGGTCATTGCACATTGTTGATTAATAATTTTTCTACTTCCTCGACGGGCAGTCGGCGCCGGCGGGCATAGTCGGCCAGCTGGTCACGGTCGATTTTCCCCACGGCAAAATAGTGAGCCTCGGGGTGAGCCACAAGCAGACCACACACACTGGTAGCCGGCACTATCATGTAGCTCTCGGTGAGCGACAGGCCCAGCAGCTCGCGGGCGTCGAGGGCATCGACGACTATCGCCTTGAGGCTGTGATCGGGGCAAGTTGCATAGCCAAAAGCGGGCCTTATCACCACATCGCCAGGCTTATAGAGCTGCTCTTGCAGCCACTGGGCCGCAGCCTCGGCCAAGCGTGCTGCCAGGCCCTGCTGCATGAGGTGCTCAAAGTCTTTGGGATCGCCCTCGCTCAACTGGTCGACGGCCGTGACACAGAAGAGGCCTATAGGGGCAGTGCCCTGCTCGGGAAAAAAGTCGGCCAGCGACTCGCACTTGCCGCTCTGAGCCCTGAGCATGGGCAGCCGCGTGCCATTGTCGAGCACAATATCGTTGCCCTGGCGGCAGGCATCATAGTATTTCACAACAGTCCTTAGGGCGATGCTGCTATCGCGTTTCACCTGCTCGAGTTGCTGCCGGGCTGCAGCCAGCGCCAGCCGAGCCTGATCGCTGCTCTCCTGGCCCGGCTTGAAGCCCCAGTAGTGCAGCAGCATGTGCCAGTCGATGAGCGGCTCCACCTGCTCGATGCTCACTTGCAACGGCACCTCGCGCCGGCGCGGGTAGCATTGCACGGCCTCGAGACGCGGGGCGCTGGCACAAGCCTGGCCATAGGGCATCAACGCCATCTTGTGGCTGGCGGCATACACGTGGCGCAGTTGCTGCTGGCGTTGCCGCAGCACGGCCAGCTCCTGGGCGGGATGAGCCAGGTACTTCTTGGCAAAGACCGAGGTGCTCGAGGCATCGCCACCATATATTACACCGCCGCTGTACAAGGGGGCCAGTTTCACTGCCGTGTGTACGGCCGAGGTAGTGGCACCGCCCACAAAGATGGGCACCCTCATGCCTTCGCGCTCGAAGAGACGGCACAAGTTTTCCATTTCCTTGAGCGAGGGTGTGATGAGGCCGCTCACGCCCACAAACACCGGCTCATAGCGCCGTGCGGCAGCCAGTATCGTTGTGTTGTCGACCATCACGCCCAAGTCGATGACCTCGAAGTTGTTGCAAGCCAGCACAATGCTCACGATATTCTTCCCGATGTCGTGTACATCGCCCTTCACAGTGGCCAGCACAATACGAGGTTTGCCAACCAGCGAGTTGCCAGAGTTGCGTTTTTCAAGTTCAGGCTGAAGCAGGGCCACAGCCTGCTTCATCACCTTGGCGCTCTTCACGACCTGGGGCAGAAACATCTTGCCCTCGCCGAAGTACTGCCCCACGCGCTCCATGCCAGCCATGAGCGGCCCCTCGATGACCTGCACAGCATTACCGCCGCACTGCTCGAGTGCCTGGGCAACGTCGACAGCCAGGTAGTCGCTCACGCCCTTCACCAGTGCGTGGGCCAGCCGCTCGTCTACACTGCCGCTGCGCCACTGGGCAGCAGCCGTCGACTCGTGACTTGCAGCCTCCTGCCCCTGGGTCTTGATTTCTTGAGCCAGGGCGATGAGCGCCTCGGTAGCATCGCTTCGGCGATCGAGTATCACATCTTCCACGGCCTTGAGCAATCGTGGCTCGATCTCATCATACACCTGTATCATGCCAGGATTGATGATGGCCATGTCGAGGCCGGCCTGAATGGCATGGTAAAGAAACACCGAGTGCATGGCCTGGCGCACCACCGTGTTGCCCCTGAAGGCAAACGACAGATTGGACACGCCTCCGCTCGTGAGCGCCCCGGGCAGATGAGCCTTGATCCAGCGCACAGCCTCGATGAAGTCGACCGCATAGCGGGCATGGGCCTCGATGCCCGTGCCCACCGAGAGCACGTTGACGTCGAAGATGATGTCGTGGGCAGGAAAATGCACTTGCTGCGTGAGTAGGTCATAGGCCCGGCGGCATATCTCCACCTTGCGCTCGAGGCAGGTAGCCTGCCCGCGCTCGTCGAAGGCCATGACCACAACGGCGGCCCCCAGCCTGCGCAGTTCACGGGCCTTGGCCAGGAAGGCCTGCTCGCCCTCCTTGAGACTGATGGAGTTGACGATGCACTTGCCTTGGGCATTTTTCAGCCCCTCGACGATCGTGTCCCAGTCGGACGAGTCAATCATGAGCGCCGCACGGGCCACAGCTGGGTCGCTGGCCGTGCAACGCACAAAGCGGCGCATGTGCTGGCGGCTGTCGAGCATGGCATCGTCCATGTTGATGTCGATGATACTGGCACCGTTCTCAATCTGGTCGCGTGCCACCCGCAAGGCCTCGTCGAGATTGCCCGCGGCAATGAGGCGGGCAAACTTGCGGCTGCCAGCCACATTGGTGCGCTCGCCCACATTCACCAGGTTGGTCACGGCCTTGTCGACCGTCACCGTCTCGAGGCCCGACACCACAAGGTGCTCCTGCTCGCGACAGGGCACGTGAGGCTTCACGCCGCGCAGGGCGCGTGCAATGTGGGCAATGTGCTCGGGCGTGGTGCCACAGCAGCCGCCAGCCAGGTTGAGCAGCCCGGCCTGAGCCATGTCCTCGATGTGCCGGGCCGTGTAGCACGGCGTCTCGTCGTAGTCGCCCATGGCGTTGGGCAAGCCCGCATTGGGATACAAGCTGATGAAGGCCGGCACTGTGGCAGCCAGCCGTTCTACCAGGGGCCGCAACTCGGTCACCCCAAAGCTGCAATTGAGCCCGAACGAGAGCAGCGGGTAGTGGCTCACGCTGCAATAGAAGGCCGCGAGCGTCTGCCCCGTCAAGGTGCGGCCGCTGCGGTCGTTGACCGTGACCGACAACATGACCGGGATGCGACAGCCCAGCTCCTCATCGACCTGGCTTATGGCATATAGAGCAGCCTTGGCATTGAGGGCATCGTAGCACGTCTCGAGCAGCAGCACGTCGACACCGCCCTCGCGCAAGGCTCTCACCGTCTCGCGGTAGCAGGAGGCCATCTCGTCGAAGCTGGCTGCACGGCTCTCGGGCACATTCACATCGCTGGGCAGCGAGAGCGACTTGCTGGTAGGGCCCAAGCTCCCCGCCACCCACACAGTGCGCCCGGCAGCATCGGCCGCCTCGCGAGCAAGACACGCCCCGGCAAGGGCCATGGCACTCACCTGCTCCTGGCAGCTGTACTCTTGTTGAGAAATGCGTGTGCAGTTAAACGTGTTGGTCGTGATCACGTCGCTCCCCGCCTCGATGTAGCTGCGGTGTATTGCCCGTATCACATCGGGGCGCGTGAGGTTGAGCACATCGTTGTCGCCCTTGAGGGCAACAGGCCACCCCGCAAAGGGGCCCGTAGCATAGTCGCTCTCACGCAGCGCCTTGCTCTGGATGAGTGTACCCATGGCTCCGTCGAGTATCAAGATGCGCTCGCGCAGCGCCTGTTCTATGTTTTTATCGTTGTAGTTCATACTTGCTGGTTGCAAAATTACAGCAATCCTAAATTACAAGCAAAATTATTTTACATTTAAAGTGAAATACAAAATCCTATTCCGATATATTGAATTTTTCACGATTTAAAGCACACATATTTTTAATAATTAAAATATTTTTCTGTCACAGGCACCCAGTAAACGTTGCAAGGAAAAGCCAAAAAGCAAGCCCCGCAGCAACTTGCAAGACCATGTGGGGGTGCCGTCGCTGCGGGGCTGGATGCATGGAGGAGGGCAAGCCCTACTCATAGATGAACGTGAAAGCCTTCTCGGCCGTGAGCGTGTTGCCCACAAAGCAGGCCCTGTGGGCGAAGCTCTCGAGCTTGGCACGCAGTTTGGCATCATACGAGGCCTTGAGATGGAAAGTGATGGGGATGCGGGTGACCACAAACTTCTGCATGTCTTCCTCGCACTCTCCCACCTCGGCATAGCAGCCTGTGAAGTCTACACCAGCCTTGCCGGCCTGCAGGCCCATGATGGTGAGGGCGCAGGCTGCCAGCGCGTTGCCCAGCAGCTCAACGGGGGTCTGGTGCACACCCAGGCCGCCCACTGCCTTGCCGGCATCGGTTGTAACCATCACTTGCGAGGCATTGTGCACAGCCTCCACTCTACCATTGCCAACATAGGTTGCTCTTGTAATACTCATAATTTCTCAGTTGATATTTTTTGGTTGTTAATAGATAATGATTGAGACAAATATAGGTATTAATTTCCATAATTCTCACAACCTGGAGCTACATTTAACATGCGTTATATAAAAAACTCAAAATATCTTATTTTTCATCTTTTAGCTGTTTGAATAGCGCATGCCATAGCTCTACAATCTTGCTGTTTTCATATCGATGAGCACTGTCGATCGCCTGTGCCGCCAGCCTTCTTCTTTCGGGCACATGGCTCATGAGCCAAAGCAGCTTTTCGACATACTGTGCCGCATCACATTCTGGTATCACCAAGCCATTGTCGCCGTCGGTGATGATGTCGCACAGCGATGCGTAGCTATTAAAAGCTATGGGCACAACACCCATTTGCTGAGCCTCGGTCACAGTGAGGCCCCAACCCTCGCTCTTGGAGGTCATCATGAAGATAGACGACTCCTCGTAGAACCTATTGGGCGCCTGCCTGCCGAGGAGATAAACGTCGGGCGTGCCCAACTTCTTTATCAACTGTTGATAAGCATGCATGTAAGGGCCGTGCCCCACTATGTTTAGCTTCCAGTCATCGGCTTCCTTGTGCTGCTTCACGGCATTCCATATCTTGATGGCCAAAGATATTCTTTTGGGAGGGTCGTCTAAGCGAGAAACGATCAAGGCAACATTCTTCTTGTTGTTGATTTTCTCCTTAGGCAAGAACGTGGGAAAAGACAAGCTGTTGGGGATGACATGGAACTTGCGCTCGTCATCGATGTGCCCAAACTGCATGAAAGGCCGCACGTGGTTTTTACTCAATAGCACAACTGCGTCGGCACAGGCATAGGCTTCATGATACTCAGCAGGCAACTTGTGCAGATACCGGGCTCTGAGTATGGGGTAAAGAAGCAAGTCGACGCCCCTTTTGCACCACCGCAAAGGGTCGGGAGACTTTTTCCACTGGCCCACATAGTCGTCAAAAGTCATGAAATGTGTTTCCCAGCCAGGCTGGAAATGGTGGGCGACGACCGTCATGCACTTTAAATCGCGGGTTATCGCCCGTAGCGGCTTCACCAATTCAAAAATTCCCTGAACCACAACAAAGTCGACGTCGTTGTCGACAATGATGTCGCGCAGCGCATTCAACCGCCCCTTGCCCCCCACGCAGTATTCGGCGTCGAAGCACTCGGCCCTTGCGGTAGCGGCACCAACGATATAGGCTGAGAAGCAGTGCCAGCCATATAACTCACGAAGGCCTGTAGCTACCGAGATAGTTGCACGCTCAGTCCCACCTTGGGTAGGGCTCACCTTGAAGGAAGTGAGAAAAAGGACATTCATGTGATGAATCTTATTTCTTAAACGAGATATTGAATTTACTTGCTACACTCGCCAGTTGAGCATTGATGAAACTGCGTTCCTGCCCTGTGCAACCTATGTAATATATTGTCAAGCACGAGGATACTACAGCTGCAAGGCACACGACGAAAAAATTGACCACGGCATTGCCTAAATACATGTAGAGCACAGTGGGCAGCACTGGCGCAATTATCGTTACCACGACAAGCGGCAACACCACTTTTTTCATGTAGACCAGCATCGACATGCCAATCATGGGCAAAACGATCATCAGTCTGACCAGTTGCGTGACAATCTCTACAGCTATATGAACAATAAATACGCTCTCGGGAGCAAAATGAAAATATTTAAGTCCAATGTAGGCAATTGGGACAATCGAGAGGAGCATAGAAGTTTCAATGATTTGAAACCGTTTTATCGTTCCGGTTGCATGTACTGCTACAATGATGAAATTCTTGAGCGTAAAAAGGATGCCGATGACAAGCGTGAGCCGTAGGAAAATGACAGAATAGGGCGGCACCTCTCCTAACCATATTTTTAATACAAACGGCGCCTCGAGTGTCAATGGCAAAAGGATAAAAAAGAATATGTAATAGGAAAACTTTGAGCCATGAATGATGAGATGATGCATGCGCTCAAAGTTGCCTTGAGCATAGTTTTTAGTTATCTGTGGGTTGAGCGCCATTTCAAAGTTGGTACTGAACTGGCTGCATATACCCTGAATTTGCACCGCAATGCCTCTTGCTGCATTCACGGCGGGGTTGAAGAAGATGTTGAGCAGCACATTCAATCCCTGGGTGTAGCCCACAACCGACAATTCCCCGGTGATTGTCCAACCTGCATAGGCCGATATTTCTCTAAACAATTCTTTGTTGTACTTTGCCTTAGTCCTTGTTTCCTCAAAGTGCTTTTGGCAATAAAAATAATAGAGGAGCCTGTCTAAAAGCTGCACCAGCAGTATCAGGACCGAATACAAAATAAGCTTGTCGGTGGGACTGATCTGTAGCAAGAAAGCAATCAACAGCTTCAACGTGGCATCGAGAAGGCTGATGTAGGCAAAAGCCGACATCTTTTCATGCGCTATGATCACAGCATTGTATGGAATGCTTATCATGTTGACAATGGCAGCCAGTATCGAGAGCTGGTAGACCCACATTGCAGCCGGCATCCTGCCATTGGGAATATTCAATTGCGTGAGAACAAACCACAACCCGACGGTTTCGCTCAACACAAAAATAATGGCTCCAGCGAAATAATGAATGAACAGGATGCTGCTGAACAGTTTCAGGAGCGCGTGCTTATCGCCCTTGCCCAAGGCGGTTGTAATGTATCGCGATGTAGCTCCGCCCAGAGAGCCCGTGACAAAGCCCAGAATGGTAATCACACCGCCCACGACATTGTAGATGCCATAATCGGTGACGCCCAGGGTGTTTAGAACTATCCTTGAGGTATATAAACTGATAGCAAGCAACAACAGCATTCTCATGTAGAGAAGAACCGTATTCTTTGCTATGCGCTTATTTGCCAAGCTATTGTTCTCGGGCATACTCATTCATTACTTATGTTGCACAAGTGGAAGTTCGCTCATGCGTATACATTGTGGATTTGCAATAAAAAAAGCTTCAAAGTTTATTAGTCTCATTGAAAAAAGAGTTACTTTAAAATCGCGAAACAATAAAGCCTAAACTTAGAAGCCATAAGCAAAGATACAACAATTTTATCGTATCTGAGAGTTTTTTCTCTCAGAAAAATCAGAACCAAGGCACACGTCGGCACGAGGCCGCTCGCGAGGCTAACGCTTGATGTAGAGTTTGCCCTTGTAGATATACACCCCAGGGGCAAGGCCGTCGAGCGACTGGCCCATCAGCCGGCCGTCGAGGCTGTACACATCGCGAGAGCCGTTGCCACGAGGAGCCGCCTCGACACTCGTGACGGCAGTCGAGCCCAAGTCGATGAGCTGGACATCGGTCGATACCACGAGGCCGGCCGTGCAGTTGCAACGCTGGTCGACAGTCATGGGGCCATTGCCAGCACCACGCACGGTAGAGAACCGACCGCCCACGCTCATCTGGCACCCGAAGCCCGCAGGATTGAGCAAGGTGAATGCTCCCCAGCTGTAGCCCCGCTGCAGGGTGAGATCGTGGCCAGGATTGGTGAACGAGTCAAACACCAGGTTGCGCTCGTTGTGGCCGGCCGGGGTGTAGTCGTCGAAGGCCTCCTTGCCCTTGTCGCCGATGAAATGCAAGGCGCCACTGGCGCCACGGGTGCACAACCAGCGGGCAGCCTGGGCAGAGTCGGTGGTGAAGTACTGCCCGTTGTCGTCGTCCTCGGCAAGATACCAGTACTTCTCGCGCCCATAGGGGTCGAGGTAGAAGCGCAACTGGTAGTAGCGCCCGTTTTCGGGCATCACCACATCGTTGTCGCCAATGTGCGTGAGGGTGGTGAGCACGCTGGCGAGCTCCTCGAGCTGTGCCATGGTGGCCGAGGCCTTCACCTCGTTGTCGCCGTACACCTTATCGTATAGTGCCAGCAGGCGTTGCGAGGCCTCGAGCTGAGTGCCGGGATAGCCCAGCCGGCCCAAGTTGCGGCGCAGCTCACTGGCCATGGGCTTGAGCTGTGCAGCCTTGCGGCGCAGCAACTCGTGCTGGGGCACCACATCGGGCAACTTGAAAACCTGCGTGTAGCTGTAGTCGACGTCGCCGCAACGGGCCGTGTAGCTGCGGCGCACGATGCTGCCCTCGGTCACATCGGGGGCCACGGTGGCCGCATGGGTCTCACTGGGGTTGCGTGTGCGATAGGCCACCAGCTCGACCGGTGCCGGCAGCGAGGCAACACTGGCAATCGTGTCGATTGCGGCAGGCAACGGCGCCCCCGAGACTGTGGCAAAGGCATATCTCTGATCGGTGGGATTGAGCGTGAAGCCCGCCGGTATCGAGTGCGACGGGTTGCTCTCGTTGTAGCTGTAGGCCGCCTCGGGATATACAGCATAGGCCGCCTCGCCCATCACCTCGATCTTGAAACGGCCGCCATACTCCTGAATCGACCAGCCGTGAAACTTGCCGGTGCCTATTGTGACATAGGGCAAGGTCACGGTGTGCTGACCGTCGTTGGGCACGCCGTCGGCCAAGATATACTTGTAGGTGCGTCCGAAATCGTCCGACATGAGGATGCGCACCTTGCTGTCGCGCCCGTACAGGGCTGTGCAGGGCTCCCAGTGCAAGGTGCAGTCGCGGCCCATCGATCGCACATAGCTCTGGGCCACACAGTCGACCTGGGTGATTCTGAACGGCTCGCCCTTCACGATTCTCACCTTCACCGTCTTGCTGTCGTAGCGCGAGTGGTTGCGCACAGCCGCCATGAAGGTGTAGACGCCAGGCATCGAGCTGTCGGAATAGGGCTCGAGCAAGTTTTTGTCGGCTTTCACATTCACCGGGTCGATATATCGGGGCTCAAAGGCCACGCAGCTGTCGCGCGTCTCCTTGAAGGCCGGCTTGAGCGGGTTAGCATTGTCCACATTGTCGAGCGACACATCGTAGGGGTGCACACTGTAGTAGTAGCCGCTCGCGTCGCCTGCTGCTCTGGTCACAGGCACCGCAATCTGGAAGTTGCTTCCGGCGGTCACAGCATACTCGGCCCTGAGCTGCTCACGGTCGATTACGGGAGTCTCGCCCTGCTCGTCGCTGGCACAGGGGCGGTTTACAGTAGAGTCGTGCTGCACCTCCACCAGTTGCGTACGCGCCTCGTCGGTGTAGTAGTTGATGTTGGCCAGCACCGACCGCATCTGTGCAATGCTCGACAGGGCAAAGAAGTCGCGCGGCGAGCCGTAGCTCATCACACTCGTGCCCTGGCCCGGTTCGGTACAGTTGGAATCATCCTTCTGGTGCGTGTGTGAGGCTCCGAAGCAATGCCCTATCTCGTGGGCAATGGTCGTGAACGAGTTGACTGCCACGGCAGCTCCCTTGTTGTAGCCCACGGCACTGCCCAGCCAGGCAGTGCCGGCACGGCCGCCGCCCGGGTTGCCTATCACAATGCCCAGGTCGTAGCCGTCGGGCACATTGAGCAGGCTGTCGATATACTTGCGGCTCAGTATCAAGTCGATGGCACGCGAGGCCTGGTTGCCGATCTCGGCATAGTCGAAGAGGATGAGACGGTCGTCGCGCACCACCTTGAAGGCTATGCCCACAGGCTCGCGATAGAGCTCGTTGAGCGCTTGCTCGAGACGATCCCACCAGTCGTGTATCTTGGCTCGCACCTCATCTTTGTGGGCACGGGCGTTGCCGCCATACTCGGGAAACCACACATCGATATACTCGGGTGCCACAAGCGTGGCGAGTCTGAAGGTGTAGACGCGGCCTGTGTTGCGCACGACACTGCCCTTGTCGCCGTCGTCAAAGTGCGAAGGCACGCGGCGCTGCCCCCGGCTGGCTATTGCCTGATAGCACGGGTCAACTTGCAGCAGGCACCCACGAGGAGCTTGCGCGGTCACCTCGGGCTGGGCCCACGACGCCGCGCCCAGCAGCATACATGCAGCCAGAGCCGCCAGCAGTCTCAAATTTTCAGGAAAATAATTTCTCATATTCTAATATTTTAATATTATCGATATTGCGCACCGCGCTACGTTGCAACACATGCGTTAAACGCGGCACGAGTGTGCAAAGATAGTGCTCCCCCACCTCGCTACCAAGCCATGGCTGTTAATTTTGGACACACACGCCCCCCAAAAAACAGTTGACGAGAAGAATTTAATTTTAGTTAACACTGCAATGCCTATTTTTGGCACTTGTGCCCATTTACTTTGCAACTGTAAAACAGAAACAACAACACTTTAACACATCATACGACTATGAACACAAGTACACTCCTATGGGCCACGCTGAGCATCGTGCTCATTTCCAGCTGGTACACTCCAGCCATCGCGCTACTGGGCTTCACCATTCCATTCATCACATTCAACTGCCTCAGCTCGCTGCACCGCTGGCAAGAGCGCTGGAGCGGGAGCAAGCGCATCGCCCTCTCGCTTGAGGCAAGGCCCAAGTGAGCCCCCCGCCTCTGCACACGCATCGATCCATGCACAACACACACAGCGAGTGAGCACACTGTGGCACCCTGCCCAATTTGGCCATGACGAGAAAAAAACATAAATTTGCACATCTCATCATTCCAAAAGCGCTCAAATCATGCAAAAACTGGTGCTCACTCTATTTTTACTGTTATCACTGTCAACCACATTGTCGGCTGCGGCCCGCACCACGGGCATTGCAGCCGACACTGTTTTGCCCGCCACGGCCACAGCGGTCCCTCCAGGCCACAGGCCCAAAGTGGCCCTCGTGCTGGGCGGCGGCGGTGCCAAGGGCATGGCCCACGTGGGTGTGCTCAAGGTCATTGAGCGCGCTGGCATACCCATCGACATGATATGCGGCACCAGCATTGGCTCGCTCGTGGGCGGGCTCTACGCCATGGGCTACAGCGCCACCGAGCTCGACTCGCTCGTGCGCCACCAGGACTGGAACTTCCTGCTGAGCGACAACCTCGACCGCAAGCAGATGAACCTGGAATCGAGAACACGGGGCGACCAGTACGTCTACACGCTGCCTCTCTCACAGCTGGGCAAGGGCGCTTTCACGCAGCAGGCCCTGGTCAAGGGGCAGAACCTGGCCAACCTGTTCGCGCACTTGGCCGTGGGCTTCCACGATTCCATCGACTTCAACACCATGCCCATACCCTACTGCGCTGTGGCTACCGACATGGTCAAGTTCCAGGAAGTGGACTTGCACAGCGGCTATGTGGCCCAAGCCATGCGGGCATCTATGTCGATTCCCGGCATGTTCACCCCCGTGAGGCTCGACTCGATGGTGCCCGGCACCGTCGGCCGCCTCGCGAGCAATACGCGCCCCGGCAAGGGCCATCGCGCCCACCTGCTCCTGGCAGCCGTACTCTTGTTGCGAAATGCGTGTGCAGTTAAATGTGTTGGTGGTGATCACGTCGCTCCCCGCCTCTATATAGCTGCGGTGTATTGCCCCTATCACATCGGGGCGGGTGATGTTGAGCACATCGTTGTTGCCCTTCAAGGCAACTGGCCAGCCTGCGAAGGGCCCTGCGGCGAAATCGCTTTCGGTAAGGCCTTTCGACTGAATCATCGTGCCCATGGCTCCGTCTAAAATGAGGATACGGCTCTTGAGTGCTTCACATATGTTTTTATCGTTGTATTCCATATTTTGCGTGCAAAGTTATTGCTATTTAAGATTACAAGCAAAATTATTTTACATAATAAGAAAAATACAGAATATAATTCTGTGCACAGACTAATATTAAATCTTAAAATCAGAATTTCTCATTTTAGCAAAATAATATTTCGGAAACATATTAAGGTCGAGGTTCAAACTATCTGGGAGGTAAGCACCCATGGCAGGAGCTTGTCTCCAACTTGCATGTACAACGTCACTCGCCCCACAACGCATGAAGCCAGGCATGCGCGATTCTGCAATTAGATATGCGCCTAAAATATTTATATTTATCAAATTACCTCGGATAAAAAAAGTTAATAAAATTTTGAATATTTAAAAAGTCATGATTATATTTGCGTCAGATTAGTTCATCATCAAACCCGCATGCCTTCATGCCCTGCTTTCTTCCTGAAAAGCTCCGACATTCAGGACAATGCAACAAACTCTAAACAAACCAATTATGAAAAAGTTTTTTTCAATTTTCTTGTTGGCATCAGTTGCATTTTTGTTGCAAGCAACTGTGGTGGACCAATCAACAGCTCTACAGTTGGTCAAGAGCCTCTATGGTGAACGCGCCGATTCGGTGAATTACTATGTGGGGTCTGTTGAAAAGTACGTAAACAAGTATTACTCTCCGGTGAACACCGATGAAGCTGCATCAATCGACTGGTTATCGGGCAGTGATGAGAAATGGCTCATTGCCGTCGACGAGCAGCCCCTCTTGCGTTGGGGACATGACTGCAGCTACTTCTACATCCCTAAAGAGGTTGACAGCTCAAAGGAAATTCCTCATTTCAGAGTAAAAGGCAGCCTCATCCCGCACTCGCTTAAACTGCAGTGCGCCGAGAAGAACATTGCCCTGAATCTTCCGCACCGTGCGATGAGGCTGGCACAGGCCAGTGGTTTCAAGCCGCTTGAATCCAATCCAGCTGCAACCGACACAAAAGTGATTATTCTCATGGGAAATGATGGAATAAACTACTGGCAATATGACTGGGATATGTGCTCGCAAATCTACCAGTTGTTCACCCAAAAGTATCTAATTTCCAAAGACAATATCAACATTTTTGCCAGTGACGGTGGTAACAATTTAAATCATGACTTGGATTTTGATGGTTCTAATGAGAATGTGCAGGAAGCAACACTCGACAACCTATACAACTTTTTCAAGTCAATGTCAAAAGAAAGTGTTGAAAAAAAACACGTGTTTGTATTCTATATTGGAGGTAGTCTTGTAGGGGAAAACTACTTAAACGCTGAATTCACTTTTGACGATCGAATCCCTGCCATCTATGTTAAGGAATGGTTTAGAGAAATGCCCAACAACATTTTCAGCTTGCTGATATGTTGCAGTCAATCAGAAGGCTTACAAGAAGTTATTCAGGGGGAAAACATGGTTATAACAACCGACAACAACAGCATTCGCAGCGATTCAAGGACATCAAATGCAGAATTCCTAAGATATTGGATAGATGCCATGGCAGGCGTTGACCGTAGTTCCGGAGCCTCCCTGGGGAATGAGGCCGATACAAATCTCGACGGAAAAGTCACCATGAAAGAGGCTTTTAACTATTCAGCTTATAATGCTTCTTATCCTTCTTACAATAACCCTACCTGCGTATCCACCCCCAAGAAACTTGCCGATGAGCTCGCATTCAACAACAGTGATCTGCCAAGCCGCTTTTATAGTCTCTACATCCGCGACAACGAGCAAGACAAGGGGGATAATACTTCCACCGGACTTGTCACCTGGAACAGCCCTGACATATGGGTGCGAAACAATGCCGACGGTTTTGAAAACCAGTCAAGCCAACCCTTGAACAAACAGGATGAAATCTATGTTTATGTGAGAGTGAACAATGCGGGGCCTGCTGAATACCAACACGACAACAAACAGGTTGATTTATTCTGGAAACCAAAGACTCTTGGTCTGGGCAACGATTCCCTGTACTTTAGTCTCGATAGCTGGCTCGGTACCCAACCGCTCACCACATCCATCTCACCTCAGGGCTCTCTGATCAATGAATTCGTTTGCCATATGCCCAAATCGTTGCTCAACTCCTCCGACATCGTGGGCGATGTGCTGCCCTTCGACCTGATGGCCATTATTGCCCCCCCAAACGAGACCGACACATTTGACTTTCCCGAGGGTACTGACCCCGTTCTAGGGCCCGAGAGCAAGAATGTGGCTGTGAACAGAATGACTGTGATTGACCCGACCCTTGGAAAGACAATGGTGAGAAAGAACGGAACGCAACTTGAGCCTTACCAAAGAACCACCCTGCCCATCAGCATAATGAACCCCAAAACAGGGACCCAGTCCTACAGCATCGAGGTGATGGCTGACAAACCCAGCAAGGACCACAACGCATTCACCAACTCCAATATCGCGCTCAAAGTGGGCGATGACTTGCACAACGCATGGATTGCCGGCGGCGGCCAGTCGCAAGACGTTGATATTGACAAAACCGATGGAACTGCATTTGTTCTGAAAGGAACCGACAGCAAAATCCAGAACATATTACTGCCTCAGGGCAAGATGTTCGATGCAAAACTGGTGTTCGACTTCAAAATGATCTCGGCTAGTGAAGATGGAGAACACGTGTTTCATCTGCTTCTCAAGGACGCAGGCGGCAACATTGTAGATGCTGAGTCGTTCAAATATCTCTTCAAGTCAGCAACTGGAACAGGCACCATATCGGGTCCCGGCATTGTGGTTACCAACAACGCTGATGAGGGTTGCGCTCTTGAAGCCACCAATGTGGCCCCCGAAAGCGAATGCCAGTGGTATGACCCCAGCGCATCGTTGATCTCAGAGGGCAAGAAAGTGGTTCTGGGCACCGACTTCAAGACCGGAGAATATCTGCTGGCAACCACAAATAAACCAAACGGCACAACGGAATTCGTCACCACTACACTAAATGGCACCAACAGCATCCTCTCCGTCAGCCCGAATCCAGTAGGCAACCAGGCAAACGTGACTCTGGCATTGCCTGCTAAGCAAGGCAGCGCGATAAGGCTCACAAGCGTGTCACAAAGCCAGCCGGCAATCGAGCTCGCTCTGGTGCCAGGAGAGAAATCATGCATTCTCGACACCTCAAGCCTGACTGCGGGGGCCTATGTGGTCAACCTATTAGTGAACGGAGATGTTGCCGATTCTGTTCAGGTAATCAAGAAATAAACTAACAATGTGAATTTAAATAGATTATAACAACATATTAAAAGAAAAGAAAAATGAAACAGATAGTAATTTTTATGTTGACAGCAATACTTGGATTTGGAAACCTGACGGCACAAAACAACGCCGAGCCCGTGATGGTGCGGGAGGGCAGGAAATGGGTCTATGGCGTGGTTGGCTCGGCATATGACCACTCTTACAAATGCGTCTTGCGCACCGTTGAGTTCAAAGGCGACACGGTGATTGACGGAAGAAAATATAAAAAATGCATTCAGTCGTACAATGACACACTGAGCTACACAAACAGCATACTTGTGAAAAACCTGGTGCTAGGATATGTCAGGGAGGAGAACAAAAAAGTATATTGCATTTACAATTACCCATACATTGTTCGTTTTATCACGGGCTGGTATGGGGGTATACCCTCAAGAAATTATATAGGAACAGGGGAATTCCAGATATATGACTTCAATGACCCGAAATCATTTATTGAAAGAATTCCAAATTATTCTCTCGTAGACTGTATGTTCACCTCTTTGCCGAAGGATGGGAAAATTCGTCCCTTGTATTTTTTCTATAAAGCAACCAAGAATGGCAGCAAGCTCATTAATAGCGAAGAACAAGATGTCTATAAAATTGCAAAATGCGGAAATAAAATAAGCAAGGAAACTTGGGATAAAGATACAATTTGGGATGAAGATTATCAAGACTACATCAATGGAATTGGATTTGACCGGGTATACAGACCAAAAAGCACTTTCATGGATTTCCATTACGAATTTCCTAGTGTAATCAGCCCGTGGGGTGAAATAACCTGGGCAGACTGCGCATTATACTGTGTAACTGAGAACGACGAAATCATCTACAAAGCCAACCACTACGACTACTTCAATAACAGATTTTTCAATTCCACATCGGTAAAAGATGTGAACACAACCAATAAAGGAGAAAAGGAAGATGGAAATTATTATAATCTGAAAGGACAGGTCGTAGAAAACCCCGGCAACGGCATCTATATCCACAACGGGAAAAAGGTGCTCATTAAATAGACTCCCGGAAACGACCAACTACCAAGCCACAGAAAACAGCGAAATAACTTTCTCATAGATAGTGATGGGGCACACCATGTATTTTCCACAATTCCATGGTGTGCCCCAAGTTTTGGGGCAGAGTGAAAGTCAGTTGAATTGTTGAAATTCCAGCGTATGGGTTGGCTGGCAGGAAGATGGGGATGTTGGCTTTTTGTAGAATTCCCGTGTCCCAACCACTGAGGCGGCACTTGCGCCGAGGTGCTAATGTGCCATTTGAGAGAAGAAGACAACAAACAGGAAGTGCCTGAAAGGCGCTTGAATCAGTTGGTTACAGTCTTCATGCCTGTTCTGCCGCACCGTTGGTGTCAGCCTTGCCAAAGTCTGCAGTTTTTTAACATCCGATTTTTACTACAGCCCCGTAAAACATTTCAAGATATTACTTCCTGTGCTTATGACATCAAAAGCGCATCACACACACATCTTAACGTTTATTAAACAAATAGTGCTTAATTCTTGCACCCGTTGATTGTTCCTTTGCACATGAAACAAAGAACAACACATTAAATTTTCACGATGATGAATACAAGCACACTCATTTGGGCATCGATAAGCATTATTTTGGCATCCAACTGGTACACGCCCATCATTGCCCTGCTGGGATTCACAGTACCGTTTATCTTCCTCAACTGGCTCACGGCACGCAGCCGCAAGGCTGAGTCGGCGGCACGGCCCGCTCCCATGTGCGCGCCATGCCCCGGCGGCAGCCCGACACACACACTTTAAATCAATCAAAGGAAGCCCACTCGCCCGGGATTGAGCAGAGCGGTGTTTTGGAAAAACAGGACTTGCACAAAATTTCAAAAAAAATTAATTTTGTGATGCAAAACCATTCTGCAAACAAAACACTACGTCAAGTTATTATGTATAAGCTTATACTCACACTGCTCTTGCTGAGCACAATATCATCGGCTACGGCCCAAACACGGGCCGCAGCCGACTCGGTTTTGAGCCAACCCGTGACGGTTGTAGGCAGCACAACCGCCATTGCCACACCTCATCACCGCCCCCGTGTGGCTCTGGTGCTGGGTGGCGGCGGAGCCAAGGGCATGGCCCACGTGGGTGTGCTCAAGGTCATTGAGCGTGCCGGCATCCCCATCGACATGATATGCGGCACGAGCATAGGGTCGCTCGTGGGCGGTCTCTACGCCATGGGCTACAGCGCCAGCGAGCTCGACACGCTTGTGCGCCACCAGGACTGGACCTTCCTGCTCAGCGACAACCTCGACCGCAAGCAGATGAACCTGGAATCGAAGACTCGTGGCGACAAGTACGTCTACACGCTGCCTCTCTCACAGCTGGGCATGGGCGCTTTCACGCAGCAGGCCCTGGTCAAGGGGCAGAACCTGGCCAACCTGTTCACCCACCTGGCCGTGGGCTTCCACGACTCGATCGACTTCAATACCATGCCCATACCCTACTGCGCCGTGGCTACCGACATGGTCAAGTTTCAGGAAGTCGACATGCACAGCGGCTATGTGGCACAAGCCATGCGCGCCTCGATGTCGATACCCGGCATGTTCACCCCTGTGAGGCTCGACTCGATGGTGCTTGTCGACGGCGGCCTGCGCAACAACTACCCCGTAGACGTGGCACGCAGCATGGGCGCCGACTATGTGATAGGCGTGAACCTGAACAAGATAAAGGACATGACCAACGCCGACTTCAACAAGCCTGGTGCCGTGATCACGCGCATTGCCGAGGTGCACACCGAGAACAAGTTTCGCCAGAACTGGGCCGACACCGACATTGCCCTGCAAATCGACGCCGACCCCTACAACTCGATGAGCTTCCAGCCAGCAGCTGTCGACACCCTTATCGCCCGCGGCGAGCGTTGCGCCATGAGCCACTGGCACGAGCTCATGGCCCTCAAGGCCCGCCTGGGCCTGGCACTGGACGACGACACCACCGCCAACACCGCCCGCCGCCGCTCAGCCGGCTACAGCCACCCCGTGCTTGAGACCGTGCCCATTGCCGCCGTCACCTTTACCCACGTGCTGCCTGCCGAAGAGCACCTGCTGCGCAAGAAATTTCACCTCGAGCGCAAGCAGCTCAGCATCGACCAGATTGAGAACGTCATCACCGAGCTGCGCGGGCGGCTCTACTACAACGACGCCAGCTACCAGCTGCTGGGCGACCACAGCAATGGCTACCGGCTGCACTTCGACACCGAGGGGAAAAAAGCCAGCCAGGTGTATCTGGGAGCGCGGTTCGACAGCGAGGAGCTTGCCGCCATACAAATTGAAAGCTTCTTCCCCAACATTGCAGGACTCAAAAAACATCCCTACACCCTCGAGGCGAAGCTGCGCCTGGGCAAGCGCATCAAGGCCGGCCTCACCTCTACCCTGAGCACATCGAGCACATGCAACCTCGCGCTGGGCTACAACTTCTCCTACAACGACATCGACCTCTACCGCCACGGCAAGCGCTACTACGACATGCGCTACTACCGCCACATGGCCGAGCTCGGCTTCAAGGGATTTGTGGTGAGCAACTTCATGATGGACCTCTATGTGCGCTGGAGCTACTATCGCTACCGCGACATGCTGGGACGCAACGGGGCCGACAGTATCCTCATCGAAAACGACCATTACTTCTCCTATCACGCCCGCCTGTACTATAATAACGAAGACGACACCTACTTCACCACACGCGGGTCAAGCGCCGAGGTGCAAGCGGGCCTATACACTACCAATTTTGTACATTTCCACGGCACAAGCGCTCTGGCAACCGTCATGGCACGCTGGCGCAGCACCTGGCGGGTGGGCAGCCACATGGTGCTACAGCCCGGCGTCTACGGGCGACTCATTTTCAAGGACACGGCCCCCTATGTGCTGCAAAACTATGTGGGCGGCCCATGGTTTGGCCACTACTTCGACCAGCAGCTGCCCTTTGCCGGCCTCGGCCACGTGGAGTACACCGGCAACAGCTTTGCCGCCGTCGACATGGGCGCCCGCTACCAACTGACGCAAAACAACTTTGTGCTGGCCGACTTTGCCGTGGCCGAGCATGGCGAGAAAGTGAAAAACACCCTTGACCACACCCCCTACTTCGGTGTGCGCGCCGGCTATGTGTACCGCACCATCGTGGGTCCACTGGGC